>CAIYPP010000160.1 GCA_903928115.1 uncultured Planctomycetota bacterium | reverse complement strand
CGCTCGACGCAGCGCCGATCGTCGTGCACTGCGCGGGGCTCGGCGCTCGCGAGCTCGTGGGCGACGGCGAGATGCGCGCGATCCGTGGTCAGCTCGTGCGGGTCGAGCGCGGTGCCGTCGAGCGCTTCACGCTCGATGACTACGACCCGCGCGGCGTGACCTACGTCATCCCGCGCTCGAAGGACTGCATCCTCGGCGGCAGTGCGGACGACGGCCTCGAAGAGCTGGTCCCGAGCGAGGCGACGACCACGGCGATCCTGCAGCGCTGCACGGACCTCGAGCCGCGCCTCGCGGGCGCGCGCGTGCTCTCCGTCTCCGTCGGCCTGCGCCCCGCGCGCTCGGCCGTGCGCCTCGAACGCGAGACCCCACGCCCCGGCTCGACCCTTGTCCACAACTACGGCCACGGCGGCGCGGGCGTGACACTCTCATGGGGCTGCGCCCGCGAAGTCTCACAACTCGTTACCCTCTAGCCGGGGGGGGCCGAGTTTCCGCGGCGGAGTACCTTCGCGCTCCGCTTCCGATCGGTCGACTCCTTGCCATGGACCCTCGCGCATGAGCTTCTTTGACACGCTTCCGGCAGGGCTTTTGCTCTTGCCGGGCCTTGTCCATGCGGCTCAGAGCGCGCCGTCGTGCGGTGCTTTCGACGCTCAGTTTGCCGGCGGCGGCTTCGACGCGGCGGTGGTCGACTTCGAGCGCTTTGACGAGGGCTCGGGCGCGCGGCTCATTGCGGCGGGTGAGTTCACGGTGGCTGGGTCCGTGCGCGCGCTGCGCGTGGCGCGCTGGGACGGCTCGGCATGGTCGGCCGTGGGCGCCGGCTTCAGCGGCGCAGCCAATGACGTGGAGGTGATCGATCTCGGTGCGGGGGGGCAGCTCTATGCGACGGGGCGCTTCCAGGCGACGGGCGGTTCGCCGTGTCTGCGCATCGCGCGCTGGAACGGCGCGAGCTGGACCCCGCTCGGGCCGGGACTCAACAACGTCGGCTGGGCGCTGTGCGAGCTGCCGACGCCCCAAGGCAATCGGCTCGTCGTCGGCGGTGAGTTCACGATGGTCGGCGCGCAACCCGCGCTGCGCGTCGCGATGTGGGATGGCGTGAGCTGGTCGCCGCTCGGCGCGGGGCTTGGCGCGGCGAATTCCTCGGCTCGCGTGAGCGCGCTCGCCGTACACGACGACGGCAGTGGCCCGGCGCTCTATGCGGCGGGCACGTTCCCCGGCGGAGTCGCTCGATGGAATGGCAGTCAATGGACGGTTGTCGGCGCTGGGCTCGTCGGAACGCCGCTCGCGCTCGCCTCCTACGACGCCGGCGCGGGACAGCGCTCGTTGCTTGTCGGCGGGAACTTCGGCACAGGACCGACCAGCGTCCTGAAGAGCTGGAATGGCGCGAGCTGGAGCGAGGCGGGGCTCGATCACTACACCGGCGGTATCGAGCGCATCCTAGTGCGCGCCGAGGGCACGGGGCGCGTGGCGTATCTCGCTGGTTCATTCACGCCCGCGGCGGGGGCGTCGTCGCAGTCGACCTTGATCGCGCGCTGGAGTCCGACGGGAATCACCCCACTTCCCGCGTTGCGAGAGCGAGTTCAGGCGCTCGCGTTTTTCGACGCGGGCTCGGGCGAGTCGCTCCACGCAGGCGGGTTCTTCACCCGCGTTCCCAGCGCGCCGACGCCGGAGCTGCACCGCGTGGCTCGGCTCGAAAACTTGGGCTGGCTCCCGCTCGAGCCCGCGGGTCACACGCTGCAGCGCGACAACGCGTACCCGAGCAGCGGCGGGTGGGCGCTTCAGGCTTGGACGCACCCGACGACAGGAGAGCGCGATCTCTACATCGGCGGTCAGTTCGATGGGTCGAGCGACGCTCCCGCGCTGCGCAACCTTGCGCGCTGGGACGGTGCGCGCTTTCACGATGTCTCGACTCCGCTGGCGAGTGTGGTGAGCGCGCTGGGGGAGTGGCGTCCCCAGGCCGGAGCGTCGCCGCTGCTCGTCGCCAGCGACTCCTTTGGGACTCGCTCCTACGACGGCACGGCGTGGACGCAGCTTGGAACTCCCAGCGTTTGGTCGGCGAGTGCGCTCGTCGAGTTCACACCGCCGGGTGCGCCCGCCCCGCGGCTCTATGCGTTCGGAAACGCGCTCAACGGAAACATACCCGGAGGTCTGTTCCATCTGCAGTTCGACGGCCAGAGCTGGCAGCCGCTCGTCGGCGGCGTGGACGCACCCGTCGCTGCGGCCGTGGTGTGGGATGCGCCCGGGTCGCTTCCCCCAGGCATCTACGTCGGCGGCCGCTTCATCACGGTGCAGGGCAACTTCGTGCCGGGGCTCGCGCTCTGGGACGGTGCGACGTGGCATGTCGTACCGGCAGGCGGTTTCTCGCAGGTCTACCGCCTGCGCGTTTGGGACGACGGTTTCGGCGAAGCGCTCTATGCAGTCACCGATGCGGGGCTGCGGCGCTTCGACGGCACCGGCTGGACCGCACTCGGCGCCAACGGATCGATCCTCGAGCCCTACGACGATGGCTCCGGCCCTGCGCTGTACCTCTCGGATCGCATGCGGCTGCGCAACGGCGTGCAGGAGTCCTTTGGGGCGGCGACGGTGCTCGCGCCGTATCCCTACGAGGCTCGTCACTGGGTCGATGAGCACGGCCTCTCGCAGGGTCTGTTTTTCACCGGCGGATTCGAAGCGCTCGGCGGCACGCCCGCCGTCGGATTCGCGCGCTATTGGAGTCCCTGCGCGCAGGTTCGCACGTACTGCACGGCCAAGGTGAACAGCCTCGGCTGCACGCCGCGGGTGGGCTCCACGGGATTCCCGAGCGCCTCCGCGAGCACCCCGTTCGTCGTCTCGGTCGCGGATGTGCCGAGTCAGAAGTCGGGCCTCTTCTTCTTCGGCGTTCAGGGCCGCATCGCGCAGCCTTTCATGGGCGGGACCCTGTGCGTGCGTGCGCCCGTGCAGCGCTCTCCCGTGGGGACGAGCGGCGGGACACTCGGCCCCGTCGATTGCTCGGGCGTGCTCGCGCTCGACTTTCAGCCCTACCTTCGGGGACAGCACGGTTCGGGTCTCACGTTCGGCGACACCGTTCAAGGACAGTGGTGGTATCGGGACCCGGCGGCGAGCTATTCGCTGGGGCTGAGCGACGCGCTCGAGTTCTCGGTCTATCCCTGAGGGCGGGTTGCGGGTGGACCCGCGACGGCGGGGGCGGGGCGTTGCTAGCATCTTTGGCCTCAAACCCGGCCGGAGGGGTCCCCCAACATGCCCACGTTGTTCGTTCCCAAGGAATCCAAGAGCGGCGAGACGCGCGTGGCCGCGACGCCCGAGACGGTGAAGCAGCTCGCCAAGGCGGGCCTCACGGTGCAGGTAGAGCGTGGCGCGGGCGTGTCCGCGAGCTTCACCGACGCCATGTTCGAGGCCGCGGGCGCCAAGCTCGTCGGTCCCGAGGCGTGGGGGAGCGCAGACATCGTCGCGAAGGTCGCTCCGCCCACGGAGGCCGAGGCGGGGCGCCTCGCTCAGGGCTCGATCCTGATCTCGTTCCTCTCGCCGTCGGCGAACCTGCCCCTCGTCGCGAAGCTGCGCGCGCAGAGCGTTTCGACGCTCGCGATGGAGCTCGTGCCGCGCATCACGCGCGCGCAGGCGATGGACGCGCTGTCCTCGCAGGCCACGGTCGCCGGCTACAAGGCCGTGCTGATCGGCGCGTCGCACCTCGCCAAGATGTGCCCGCTCCTGATGACCGCGGCCGGCACGGTCCCGCCTGCGAAGGCGGTCGTGTTCGGCGCCGGCGTCGCCGGTCTGCAAGCGATTGCGACGGCGAAGCGGCTGGGCTGCACGGTCGAGGCGACCGACGTGCGCATGGCGGCGCGCGAGCAGGTGCTGTCCCTCGGCGCGAAGTTCATCGATGTCCCCGGCATGGGCGACATGGAGGGGAAGGGCGGCTACGCGAAGGAGCAGACGCCGGAGTTCCTCGAGAAGCAGCGCCAAGAAGTGGCGAAGCGCGTGGCCGAGGCGGACCTCGTGATCACGACCGCTCAGATCCCCGGCCGTCCGGCGCCGAAGCTCGTGAGCCGTGCGATGGTCGAGTCGATGAAGCCCGGCGCGGTGGTCGTCGATCTCGCGGTGGAGAGCGGCGGCAACTGCGAGCTCGCCGTGCTCGGCCAAGTGGTCGAGCACCACGGCGTGAAGATCGTCGGCATCCCCAACCTGCCCGCGACCGTGCCGTTCCACGCCTCGGAGCTGTACGCCAAGAACATCCTCAACCTCGTCAAGCTGTTCGTGCAGAAGGACGGGTCGTTGAACAAGGACTTCAAGGACGAAGTGCTCGCGGGCTGCCTGCTCACGCACGCGGGCGAAGTGACCCACAAGGCGACGGCGGAAGCGCTCGTCGCGGGAGCGAAGTGACATGAGCCTGTTCCTTGGCCTGGCCGCCCAAGCGGCCGAAGCTGCCAGCGCGCCCGTCGCGCAAGAAAGCGGCAGCATTCCGTTCCTGATCGTCGGGCTGTGGGTGCTCCTGCTCTCGATCTTCGTCGGGTTCGAGGTGATCCAAAAGGTCCCGCCGACCCTGCACACGCCGCTGATGAGCGGCTCGAACGCGATCAGCGGCATCACGATCGTGGGCTCGCTGTACTGCGTCGGAAATGACTACCCGCTCTCGGCGGGGATCTTCGGCGTGATCGCGATCTTGTGCGCGATGATCAACGTCGTCGGTGGCTTCGTCGTCACCGACCGCATGCTGGGCATGTTCCACGCGAAGGGCGGCAAGAAGTGATGCTCGCCATGATCTCCATGACGAACGTGGTCGAGCTCGCCTACATGGCGTCCTCGCTGCTCTTCGTCCTCGGCATCCTCAAGCTCGGCAAGGTCAAGACCGCCAAGCAGGGCAACCTGTGGGCAGCCTACGGCATGGCGCTCGCCATCGGCGCGACCATGCTGCTCCTCATCACGCGCGGGGACTGGAGCCCGCGCGAGGGCGAGTGGACGTACCAGTCCCACGCGCTGGCGCTCGGTGCGATGGCGCTCGGCTCCGTGATCGGCTGGTGGATGGCCGTCAAGGTGCCGATGACCTCGATGCCCGAGTTCGTCGCCTTCTTCAATGGCCTCGGCGGCTCAGCGTCGATGTTCGTCGGCCTCGCGGAGGTTCCGCGCGCGGTCGAGCGCGGCCAGACGCTGTCGAGCGAGGGCGCGGACTTCGCCGTCGCCGTGATCCTCGCGGTGCTCATCGGTGCAGTCACGCTGACGGGCTCGCTCGTTGCCTACGCCAAGCTCGCGGGCAAGCTCAACAAGAACCGCATCGGACCGCTCGGCTCGCAGGGCTTCAACGTCGTGCTCGGGCTCGTGTGCATCGGCGCCGGTGCTTGGGGTGGCTTCTTCGCTGCCGATCCGATGGGGCTGTGGCTCTCCAACGGGCTCCTGACCCTGGGCTCGCTCCTGCTCGGCCTCGGTCTCACGCTGCCGATCGGCGGCGCGGACATGCCCGTCGCGATCGCGCTCCTGAACAGCTACTCCGGTATCGCGGGGATGACCACCGGCTTCATCCTCAAGAACAACCTGCTGATCGTCAGCGGCTCCTTGGTCGGCGCGTCGGGCATCATTCTGACGCAGATCATGTGCAAGGCGATGAACCGTTCGCTCGCGAACGTGCTCGTCGGCGGCATGGGTGAGGCGGCGGGCGGCGGCGGCTCGAAGGACGAGGGCTACACGAAGGTGAAGTCGACCTCGGCCGAAGAGCTCGCGGCGGTGCTCGACGCGGCGTCGAGCGTGATCTTCGTGCCCGGCTACGGCCTCGCGGTCGCTCAAGCCCAGCACAAGGTGCGCGAGCTCGCCGGTCTGCTCGAGAAGAAGGGCTGCCAAGTGCGCTACGCGATCCACCCGGTCGCGGGACGCATGCCCGGCCACATGAACATCCTGCTCGCCGAGGCCGACGTGCCCTACGAGCAGCTCTACGAACTCGACCGCATCAACGACGACTTCAAGAACACCGACGTCGTCGTCGTGCTCGGTGCCAACGACGTCTGCAACCCCGCCGCGACCAACGATCCCAAGTCGCCGATCGCGGGCATGCCCGTGCTCACGGTCTGGGACGCGCGCACGGTCGTCGTCGTCAAGCGCTCGCTCGCGTCCGGCTACGCCGGCATCCGCAACGAGCTCTTCCAGATGGACAACTCGCTGATGTTCCTCGCCGACGCGAAGAAGGCCCTCGAAGACACCATCACCGAGCTCAAGGCGCTCTAGGCCTTCGTCCCTCGCTTCCACGCGCCCCCGCTGCGGCCCGCCCGCGGCGGGGGCGCTCGCTTTGCGGACCGGGCGCGAGCCGCGGTGTTAGGCTGGAGGAGCGATGAAAAACGTCTCGGGTTGGGCGGTGGTTGCGATCGCGGCGGTGCTGGCTTCTCCGGCCTCGGCGCAGGCACCGGGGCCGCAGGGGCGCGGCGGGCGGCCGCCCGGGCCCGTGGAAGTGCACGCGGAGCCGGCGGGGCCGGGGATCGCGTGGTTTGGGACGTGGGATGCGGCGCTCGCGGAGGCGAAGCGCACGCAGCGACCGATCCTCTTCATGTCGGCGGCGCCGCAGTGTCAGCGCGTGCCCGGGGTTTGGTGACCGGGCTACCAGCAGACCGACAGGAGTGTCCTGTCGGTGAACGAGGTGGTCGAGGCGTCGCGCGCGTTCGTGTGCGT
This sequence comes from uncultured Planctomycetota bacterium, assembly GCA_903928115.1. Lineage (GTDB taxonomy): Bacteria > Planctomycetota > UBA1135 > UBA1135 > F1-120-MAGs118. Next base: position 28,844 of record CAIYPP010000160.1, on the reverse strand, counting down.
GCGGCCGCAGACGTACGAGGACGCCGAGGAGGCGAAGGTGCTCGCCTACGTCTTCGAAGGGCGCAGCGGCTTGGAGAACACGTCGTTTGCGCTGCTCGACCCCGAGGGCAAGAAGCTCACGGCGGGATCGCGCTCGCCGACGATGGCCTATGGCGCGGTCGAGCGCTTCGTCGAGGCGCTGAAGTCGACGGCGGCGAAGTACGCGGACGATGCCAAGTCGATCGATGCGCTGCCGACGCTGCGCGACTTGCGGCTGGCGCTCAACGTTGCCGCGGCGGACATGCGGCCGCTCGTCGTCGTGCGCGGCAAGGACAAGGACGCTGCGGCCGCGCTCGCGCGCAAGGTCGCGAAGCTCGCTTGGTCGAAGGAGCTCGTTGGCACGAGCCACTACGTCGTCCTCCAAGCACCGGAGACCTTCGAGGGGCTCGCGCCCGAGCTCGGCGTCAGCGTCGTGCTGCCCGATCCCTACGGGCTCGGCGGCAAGGTGCTCGCGCACGCGAAGCCCGATGCGGATGCGAAGGCCCTCGCCAAGGCGCTCACCGACGGCGTCGCCCAGCACTCGGTCGAGCCGCGCGAGCACGACGACCACATCCGCGAGGCCCGTCGCCGCGGCATCGAGTGGAAGAGCCCGATCCCCGTCTCCGACCCTCACGTTCCCGAGCGCGACCGCTGAGCAGCGGAAACGAGCGCGCCCCAGCTGCGGGGGGCCGCGGCGGGGGCGCGAGCTGGAGTCCGCGGGCGCGCGAGGCGTCCGTGGCTTGGCTACTTGGCGCGGGCCTTGGCGCGCGGGCGCTTGGCCTTGGGAGTGGCGGCCTTCGGAGCCGGCTTCGGGGTGGTCGAGGCCTTCGACGGCTTCTTGCCGCGCGGGGCGGGACGCAGGGTCGCGGAGGCGGGCTCGACGGTGGCGTCCGCGACGGGCGTCGACCCGTTGAAGGTGCCGCGCGGCGAGCAAATCGCGGCGAGGGTAGCGGCGACCTCACGGGGCTGGAGAGGCGAGGAGCCATTCGAGGCCGCACAGGCGAGCGAGCCGAGGCTCACGATGCCGAGAAGGCGGCCTTCGGCGTCGAGCACGGGCAGGCGGCGCAGCTGGTGGCGCGCCATGAGGTCGAGCGCGTCGCGGGCGGAGTCGGTCGCGGCGAGGGCGTGCACGAGGTTCGCCATCACATCCGAAGCCGTGAGGGACCAGAGCGCGGCGCCGCGCAGGTGCGTCGCCATCAGCATGTCGCGGTCGGTGATCATGCCGACGACGCGCTCCTCCCCGTCGAGCACCGGCAGGCAGCCGACGTCGCAGTCCCACATCGTCTGCGCGACGGTCGAGAGCGGGTCGGTGGTGCGGCAGGCGAGGACGGTCGAGGTCATCAGGTTTTCGATCTTCATGGCGAGTGGCGAGGTGCGGCTCGGGCGTGAGAGGGCGGGGGTGCTCGCGGGAGGATACGGGTTCGCGCGGCCGTTGGCATCCCTCGCGTCGTTCGCAGAAGTTCGGGGAGTGTCGCCACCTTCGGGCGTTACCTTCTGCGCAGCATGCCCTCCCCGCTGAAGCCGCTCGCGAAGGATCCGCCGCAGCTCCCGTGGCGCAGCATCTCCGCGGGCGTGGGGCTCGCGCTGCTCATCGGCGCGCTCGTCCTCTATGGGCTTGCGCGGCGCGACGCGCTCCTCGATCGGCGGCGCGCAGACCTGCTCGAAGGCGTGGAGCGGCTGCTCGACGCGCTCGCGCTCGGCGAGGCGGAACTCGCGGGCGTGCGGCCGCTGCGCGACGCCGGGGAGATCGTGCGCGTCGGGAGAGACGGCGGCGATTTCGCGCTGCGCAGCGTCGATGGCTGGGCCGCGCTCGTCGGCGGCGCGCGGCGCGTGCAACGTGAGGGCGAGTGGTGGGTCGCGGCACCGTCGCCGCGCGGATTTCTCGTCGCGGTCGTGCCGGAAGCGGCGCTGAGCGAGCGACTGGCGGCCGAGCGGCGTGAGCTGAGCGTGCTCCTGTGGAGCGCGGGAGGCGCGCTGCTCGTCACCTCGCTCGCGATGGCGTGGTTCGTGCGTCGCAGGCTGTGGGACTTCCGCGCACGAGAGACGGCGCAGTACGTTGTCGCGATTCGGCGCGAGGGCGCCAAGTGGCGTGCGCTCACCGAGAGCGCCGCCGACATGATCCTGATCGTCGATGCGCGCGATGGCAGCGTGCAGGAGCGCAACAATGTGGCCGTCGCGACGCTTGGGCAGGTGGAGCTGCGCGAGTGTGTCGAGGGCGGCGACTTCGAGGAGCTCGCGCGCGGCTTGGAGGCAGCGCGCATGCGGCCGGGCGAGCCGATCGCGTTGCGCGAGCTCAGGGTGCGCGCGCGCGACGGGCGCGAACTGCGCGTCGACGTGCGCTTGTCCGGAATCGACCTCGGGCATGAGCGCGTGATCGAGCTTTCGTTGCGCGACGTCACGCGCGAGCGCGGCATGGAGCGCCAGCTCGCGATCTCGGAGCGCCTCTCGTCGCTCGGCCTGCTCACGGCGGGCGTGGCGCACGAAATCAACAATCCGCTCGAAGGAATCGGCAACTACCTCGCTCTCTTGCAGCGCGAGGACGTCACGGCGGAGCGGCGCTCGCGCTACGTCGAGCAGGTCCGCGAGGGCTTCGAGCGCATCCGCACGATCGTGCGCGACCTGCTCGCCTTCGCGCGGCCCGGCGTCGAGCACGGCGAGGCGGAGCTCGGCGAGGTGGTCGAGCGCGTGCGCAAGCTGTGCAGCTACACTGCGAGCTTCGGCGAAGTGCAGGTCGAAGTGCGCGGATTCGAGCGGCCGCTCATCGTGCCCGGCGATCGCGGACGACTCGAACAGGTGCTCTTGAACCTCATGCTGAACGCGGCCACGGCGATGAAGGGCCGTGGACGTATCGTCGTACGCGCGGAGAAGCTCGAGCGCGGCTTCGAGGGCGAGCCGAGCGTACGCATCACCGTCGACGACGAGGGGCCGGGCATCGCGCCGGAGCACCTCTCTTCGATCTTCGATCCGTTCTTCACCACGACGCAGGGCAACGGGCTGGGGCTCTCGATCTCGTATGGCATCGTGCGCGCACACGGCGGGAACCTGACGGCCGCCAATCGCTCCGAGGGCGGCGCGCGCTTCGCGATCGAGCTCCCTGCGGCGAGGTCCGCGAAGAAGTAGAGTGAAACCTCATGGCACCCCGCACGCGCATTCTGGTGGTCGACGACGAGCGCTACGTACGTGACTCGCTCGTCGAGCTGCTCGGCCTCGAAGGGTATGCGTGTGCGGCAGCGGGCTCGATGCCGGAGGCGCTCGAGCAGCTCGGCGGGTTCGACCCCGCGGTGGTGCTCACCGACCTCAGCATGCCGTCGGGCGACGGGCTGGAGCTGCTCGCGGCCATTCGGCGCGCGGGCAGCACGGTGCCCGTGGTGCTGATGACGGGTGTGGGCACGGTGCGCGACGCGGTGGCCGCGATTCAGGGCGGGGCGTACGACTTTCTGCAGAAGCCGGTCGATCAGGGGCAGTTGCGACTGCTCTTGAAGCGCGCCGTGGAGCATCAGGAGCTCGTCCGCGAGGTGCACAGCCTGCGCGCGCGAGCGAGTGGGACGCATGGACGCGCGCTGCTCGGCAGCTCGTCGGCGATGGCGCGCGTGCGGCAAGCAATCGAACAGGTCGCGCAGACGGACGCGACGGTGCTCGTCACCGGCGAGAGCGGGACCGGCAAGGAACTCGCGGCGGAGCAGGTGCACCTACGCAGCGCGCGGTCGCGCAAGCCGCTCGTGCGCGTCAACTGCGCCGCGATTCCCACGACGCTTTTCGAGAGTGAGTTTTTCGGACATCGGCGCGGGGCCTTCAGCGGCGCGGTCGCCGATCGCACGGGGCGCTTCGCGGAGGCCGAGGGCGGCACGATCGTGCTCGATGAGATCGGAACACTGCCCGGCGAGATGCAGGCCAAGCTGCTGCGCGTCCTCGAGAACGGCGAGTATCAGGTGGTGGGGGAGTCGCGCACCCGCGTGTCCGACGCGCGCGTGATCGCACTCACCAACGAGTCCCTGCCCGAGCGCGTTCAAAAGGGCGAGTTTCGTTCGGATCTGTACTACCGCCTCAACGTCTTCCCGATCGCCATGCCGCCGCTGCGCGCGCACCGCGAGGACATCGGGGAGATCGCGGCGGAGCTGCTTGCGGCGCTGCCGGCGCGGCGGCCCGGCCGAGCGCCGGCGCTCGGGGCGGGTGCGCTGGAGGTGCTCCACTCCCACGAGTGGCCGGGCAACGTGCGCGAGCTGCGCAACGTGCTCGAGCGCGCGGCCATCGTCGGCGGGAGCGGCCCGCTCGAAGCGGGGCTTTTGCGCGCGTTGCTCGAGCCGGCGCTGGCAGCCTCGGAGGTCGTGGTCGCGGCGCCGGGCGGCGGCGATCTCCAGCTGCGCCACAACCTCGACGCGCTGGAGAAGCAGCTCGTGCAGCGCGCGCTCGACAAGTGTGAAGGGCGCAAGAAGGACGCGGCGGCGCTGCTCGGCATCGACCCGCGCAACTTGGGCTACTACCTACGCAAGCACGGTCTCTCGGACCTCCCGCCGCGCGCCTGAGAGTTCTCTCACACTTGCGCGCGGCTCGTTGCCGCTTGCGCGGTCGCGGACTAGGCTGCGCGCTAGCCGCATGAGCGCTCGCATCTCGTCGACTGTCGGATCCAGCAGCCCCCGCTCGGGCGGAGGTGTCGCGTGAGCGATCCGCAGGCGATGGAGCTCGGTCGACTGTCGATCGATGACCTGCGCGACGCGTGGCGCATCCTCGACGGCGAAGAGCGGCTCGAGGGCTTCCGCATGCTCGGCGTGCTCGACGCCGAGGAGTTCTTCACGCAGCTCGCGACGAACGACCAGCGCGCGCTGCTCGAGACGTTCTCGGCGACGGAGCGCCGCCACTGGGTGCGCATGCTCGCGCCCGACGACGCGGCCGACCTGCTGCAGGAGGTCGACGAGCACAAGCGCGCCGAGCTGCTCGCGCTGTTCGACGAGCCGGTGCGACGCGAGGTCTCGGCGCTGCTCGCGTACGCCGAGGACGACGCCGGTGGTCTGATGAGCCCGCGCTTCGCGCGCGTGCGGCCGGACCAGACGGTCGACGAGGCGATCTTGTACCTGCGGCGCCAAGCGTTCGACCGCTTGGAGCTCATCTACTACGGCTACGTGCTCGACCGCGAGCAGCGCTTGCTCGGCGTGGTCAGCTTCCGCGACCTGTTCCGCGCGCGCGGCAGCGCCTCGGTACGCGACGTGATGAAGACCGACGTCATCACCGTGCCGGAGGAGATGGACCAAGAGACCGTCGGTCGTGTGTTCGCCGAGCACGATCTCGTCGCGCTCCCCGTGCTCGACTCGAACGGGCGCATGAAGGGCATCGTCACCGTCGACGACATCGTCGACGTCGTGCAGGAAGAGGCCACGGAGGACATCCAGAAGATCGGTGGTACCGCTGCGCTCGACGCGCCGTACCTCGAGGTTGGCCTGCTCGGAATGGTCAAGAAGCGTCTGGGATGGCTGACGATCCTGTTCTTCGCCCAGATGCTGACCGTCGTCGTGATGAAGCACTTCCAAGTGCGCATCGAGACGGTGTCACTGCTCTCGCTCTTCATCCCGCTCATCATCTCGAGCGGCGGCAACTCGGGCTCGCAGGCCTCGACGCTGGTCATCCGCGCGATGAGCCTCGGAGAAGTGCAGCTCTCCGACTGGAAGCGCGTGTTCTTCCACGAGCTCGCGGCGGGCCTGTGCCTCGGACTCGTGCTCGGCCTGATCGGCTTCGCGCGCGTGCTCGGGCTCTGGCCGGGCGATCCGGCGGAGTACGCGCTGTTCTCGTGGCAGCTCGCGGTCACGATCCTCTTCAGCGTCGTCGGCGTCGTGCTGTGGGGCACGCTGATCGGCTCGATGCTGCCGCTGCTCCTGCGACGTCTCGGGCTCGACCCTGCGAGCGCGTCGGCCCCGCTCGTCGCGACGCTGTGCGACGTCACCGGGATTCTGATCTACTTCCTCACGGCCACCTTCTGGCTCTCGCACGTCTTCGAGCAAGTCGCCACGCCATGAACACGAGCTACGCCTTCCTCGCCGGACACAAGGTCGAGGTCTTCACCACGACGTGGTGCCCCGACTGCAAGCGACTCGACCGCGTGCTCGCCGATGCCGGCATCGCGCACGAGAAGGTCGACATCGACAAGGTGCAGGGCGCCGCGGACGAGCTCGAGCGGGAGACGGGCAAGCGTGGCGTGCCGTTCCTGCGGATCGATGGCAAGCAGTGGGTGCGCGGCTACCACAAGGAGCTCGCGACCCGCTTCGATCCCAAGCTGTTCGCCGCCGAGCTGCAGGCGGCGCTGGCGCGCTGAGCTGCGTTCGTCGGCCCCGGCGCAGCCCGAGGCAGCGCGAAGTAAGGCGACGGCTCACTACGAACAAGAGTGGGGCGCACGTGCCGCGAGCGGCGGGCGAGGAGCGGCGCGGACACGGGCGATGATCGTCCCAGACGGAGGGACGACCATGAAGATCGAAGCGCTGATGACCCGGGATGTGGCGACGTGTGGGAGTGAGGATCGACTGTCGGATGCGGCGCGCATCATGTGGGAGCACGACTGCGGTAGCGTGCCGGTGGTCGCGGACGATGGCCGCGTGGTGGCGATGATCACCGACCGTGACGTCTGCATGGCGGCGTGGACCAAGGGCTGCACCTTGCACGAGATCCCGGTGAAGGAGGCGATGAGCTCGGGCGTCGTGTCGTGCCATCAGGCCGACAGCATCGAGTCCGCGGAGGAGCTGATGAGGCTGTACGGGGTTCGGCGCTTGCCCGTGGTCGACTCGGACGGGCATCTCGTCGGGCTGCTCTCGCTCGCGGACATCGCGGGCGAGGCGCGCCGCGAGACGGGGCGGCTGTGGCGCGATGTCGAGTCGCTCGGCGTGGCGCTGACCCTCGCTGGGGTGAGCCGCCCGCGCTGCGAGCCGCGCCACGACGGAGAGGCCACCTTGCTCGCGGAGATGTCGGAGATGACGCTGGAGCCGTTCCGGCGCATCGAGACCTTGCAGGTCGAGGTCCGCTCGGCGGAATAGCACAGCACGGGAACGTGTCGGTGCCCACTTGCATCGCGCGCCCGCGGTCCGTGGGATGCACGCATGATTCACCGCGAGCAACACGACACGGTCGCAGTCCTCCGCATCGAGCACGGCAAGGTTCAGGCTCTCGATCTCGAGCTCTGTCGCGAGCTCGCCGAGGTCTTTGAGCAGGTCGACGACTGGGCGGACACGCGCGCGGTGGTGCTCACGGGCAGCGGCGCGAGCTTCTCCGCCGGCGTCGACCTCAAGCGCGTGCTCGACGGCGGCGCAGGCTACACCGAGCAGTTCCTGCCCGCGCTCGACCGCGCGATCGGCGCGCTGTTCCGCTGCCCCAAGCCGGTGGTCGCCGCGCTCAACGGCCACGCGATCGCGGGCGGCTACGCGCTCGCGTGCGCGGCGGACATCCGCATCATGGCGCGTGGCAAGGGCCGCGTCGGGATGCCGGAGCTCGCCGTCGGCGTGCCGTTCCCGTGGATCGCGCTGGAGACGGTGCGGCTCTCGACGCCCGTGGAGCACTTGCAGGAGCTCCTGTACTTGGGCGAGACCTACAACGCCGAGGACTCGCTCGCGCGCGGTCTGGTCGACGAGGCGATCGAGCCGGATGCGCTCGCGCGGCGCGCGCTCGAAGTCGCGACGAAGCTCGCGCGGATGCAGCCTGCGTCGTTCGCGCTCGCCAAGCGACAGCTGCGCCAAGCGAGTCTCGACGCGTGGGCGCTGCAGCGCTCGCACGAGACCATGGTCCGCATGGCTTGGGCGGCGCCCGAGACTCACGCTGCGATCCGCGCGTATCTCGAAGGTCTGAAGAAGTAGCACGCGCGTCCGGCTCCGATGCAAGCGAGCGATGCACGCAAGGGCGCGCCGTGGGCGCTCGCGCTGTTGACGGTGATCTATGCGTTGAACTTCGCGGATCGCCAGCTGCTCGCGATCGCGCTCGAAGACGTCAAGCGCGATCTCGGCGCGAGCGACCTGCAGATGGGGTTGCTCACGGGCACGACCTTCGCGCTCTTCTACACCTTCGCGGGCATTCCGCTGGCGAGGCTCGCGGACCGTGGCGCGCGCTGGCGGCTTCTGTCCTTCGCGTTGTTCGCGTGGAGCGCCTTCACTTCGCTCACGGCGTTCGCGCGCTCGTTCACGCACCTCGCCCTCGCGCGCATCGGCGTCGGCGTCGGCGAGTCGGCGTGTTCTCCCTGCGCACACTCGCTGCTCTCGGACCTGTACTCCCCTGCGCGACGCGCAACGGCGATCGCGGTGTATTCCACGGGTATCTACGCGGGCACGTTCCTCGCGTATGAAGTCGGCGGCTGGCTGTGCAAGCAGCACGGCTGGCCCACCGCGTTCGCGTGGTTCGGCGCGCCCGGAGTCGCGCTCGCGCTCGTCGCCTTCTTGGCGATGCGCGAACCGCAGCGCACGGGCATCGTGCAGACCGAGAGTGCGAGCGAGGCACAGCTGGCAGAACTCTGGCGCTCGCGCTCGTTCCGTCATCTCGCACTGGGCGCGGGAATCAAGTCGATCGCGGGCTACGCGCTGCTCACGTGGGTTCCGACGTTCTTCACGCGCGTTCACGGACTGGACTCGCAGGAAGTGGGGGCGTGGCTCGGGCCCATCGTGGGCCTCGGCGGCGCCGTCGGCACGTTCGGTGGCGGCTGGCTCGCAGACGTTCTCGGTCAGCGTGATCCGCGCCGCCGCCTGCTGTCGGCCGCGTGGGCGACGGTCGCCGCCACGCCGTTTCTCTACGCGTTTCTCTTCGCGGAGAGCGCGAGCTCCGCGTTCTGGCTCTACCTGCCCGCGTCGATCCTCGGCGCGATGTACCTCGGACCCGCGTTCGCCTTCGCACAGGACTGTGCGCGGCCCGGCCATCGCGCGCTGGCTTCCGCGGTGTTGCTCTTCCTCGTGAACCTCATCGGACTCGGACTCGGACCGTACGTGGTCGGGGCGCTCAGCGACTTCTTCGCGCAAACGCAGGGCGCCACGGCGATTCGCTCGTCCCTCGCGATCGTCTGCGTGAGCTACCTGTGGGGCGCGGCCCACTTGGCGCAGGCGGCACGCCTGCGCGGCGCAGAGACACGCTAGAGCACGAAGCGCACGTCGGGGTGCTGCGAAATCCGCAGGAAGATCTCGGTGCGCTGGGCCTCGTCTTGGACCTCGAGTTCGAGCTGCAGGGTGCGGTACTTGCCCGCCGCGCTCTCGCGTGCGAGCAGCAAGCGATGCTCGCGAGTGCCGATCACCTCGGCGACCACCGCGCGCAGGCGCGGCTCGTCCCAGCCGATGATGCGGTAGGTCCACGTGCAGGGGTAGGCGATCTCGGGCTTGCGACCGTCGAGGAAGTTGTCCATGGCGAGTTCGCGCGGGATCGTACTCGATGGCGGGCATGGCGTGACGCGGCTGCTACGCTGCCCGCGCATGTTCCGCCGCACGCTGCTCACGTTTCTCGCCGTCGGCGCCGTGGCTCTCGCGCTCTGGCGAGCCTGCGAAGCTCGCGTGCCGCCCGAGGAGAAGATCCGGCGCTGCATCGAGGCCCAGCTCGACGGCCTGCACCGCGGTCAGGCACGTCCGATCCTCGACGGACTGGCCGATTCCTTCGTGGACCGCAGCAGCGGAGCGACGCGCGACGACGTTCGGCGCGCGCTGTTCCTGCTCCTACGGGAAGCGACGGATGCCAAGACGGGCGAGTTCGATCACGTGGGGACGCTGGCGGAGGAGGACGGGCTCGAGATCGAGCTGGCGTCAGATGGCGAGAGCGCGCGCGTGCGCTTGCACGTCCTCTTTCATCGCCGCGGTAGTCAGCCACCCCTGCTGACGTGGGATGCGCGCATCGAGGGAGAGTTGCGACCGCTCGATGGTTGGCAGTGGGTTCGCACCGAGAGCGTCAACCACTCGCGCCGCCGCTGGGGCTTGTGAGCGGATCTCAGCGCTCGTCGGCCAAGCCGAGCAGCTTGCGAAAGCGCTCGTCTTGGGTGAAGCGTGCGAAGTCGAGCTCGGCGCGCGCCCCCAGCATGAGCCGCGGCCGCAGCGCGATGGCCTGTGCGAGCTCGTCGAGCGCCGCGTCGTCCTGAAGTTGCCGCGCGAGGGCTCGGGCGAGGTCGTAGCCGATCTCCGCGCGCCCGGAATGTCCGAGCTTCTCCGTGAGAGCCTTGGCTCGCGCGAGGTGCGCTCCGGCGATCGACGCGGAGCCACCATCGAGCTGCGCAGTTCCCAAGGCATCCTCGCAGAGCGCGAGCGCGACTTGCTCGGCGGCGGAAGGTTGCTCGACCGCGCGGAGCAGCGCCAGCGCACGCTCGCTCGCCGCTGTCGCATCGCGCGGAGTCGTGCGCGGGTCGAGCGCCATCACTTCCGCGCGCACGAATGCCAAAACTCCCGCGGAGGTGGTGCCCGTGGTCGCCGCGCGCTCGAGGGGTGCGCTCCAGTCCGGCCATGCGTGCAGTGCTGCGCTCAGCAGCGTGCATGGCTCGGACGTGAGCTCCGCAGGCGTGCCGCGCCGCACGTACTGCACGCGCCAGCTGCGGACGAGGGCTTCGAATTGCGCCCGCGAGCAGGACTCGCTCTCTCCCTGCTTCGGCGCGTTCACGTGGAGTAGAAACGCATGGCCGCCGGCGACGGGGAATGCACTGAAGCGCACCATCGAGCCTTGGTCGCTCGGCAGGCGCTGCTCGCTCTGCGCGCACGCGATGCCGTCGACCTCGAAGGGCTCGCCGCTGCCGAGCTCCGAGCGCCACTGCGCGCTCGTGCGGTGTGGAGCATCGGGGAACTCGCGCAGGGTTGCGCTCGCCTTGCCCCAGCGCCCTGCCGTCAGCGCGCCGCGGCCGTACTGCTCGGACAGGCGCGTCTCGAGAGCGGCGTCGTGCCGCCAGCCGCCGACCTCGAAGCTGGCCCACAGGGCGCCGTCCCGGATCTGGATCGCCACCTGCTCTCCGGAGCTTGCGGGGCTGCTCAACGTCGCCAGCGCGAGGAGTGCCGAGAGCCACATCGTGCGTCCGAGCATAGGCGGCCCCGCCCCGAAGGTGACGCTTCCGCGAGCCGTCGGAAGGACTTTCCGTGGGAACCGGGCCCGGCGGCGGCCCGTCCAAGGGGGCACTTCCCTTGGGGAGTTCGAATTTCCAAATCACTCCGGCTCTCCTGCCGGGTTGAAGAAGTACCGGTAGGCTTGAGGGGTGCTCTTGCAGCGCTCCGAGAGCTGCCGTAGCCCCTTCTCTCTCCGCCACGACCGCCACTCCATGATCCGCCGACCTCTGTCCTTTCTCGCGCTGACCGCCCTGCTGACCCCGGCCGCGCTCGCCCAGACCACCGACACGTGGATCGACCCCGCCACGGCGCCGCGCGTTGTCTGCTTCGACGAAGGCACCGACCCCACCTACGTCGCGGACATGCTCGAAGTGCAGCCGCTCACGCCCGAGTACTTCACCGGCACGACGTGGAGCGGTGCGGTCGGCGCCCCGGCGCAGGTGAGCTGGAGCATGGTCCCGGATGGCTTGAACATCCCCTCGGCCTTCAGCGGCGACCCGACGGCCGCGAGCGAGCTCTTCTCGCGCCTCGACTCGCAGTTCTCGACGCAGGGTGGCCGCGCGACGTGGATCGCGCGCCTCCAGTCGTGCTTCGATCGCTGGGAGGCCCTCTCGGGCATCGACTTCACGCGTGTCTCGGCCGCGGGCGTCGACTGGGATGACGGCGCCTCATGGGGCACGAGCGGCAACGACACAACTCGCGGGGACATCCGCGTGTCGATGCGCAACATCGACGGATCCAACGGCATTCTCGCCTACTGCTTCTTCCCCGCGAGCGGCGACATGGTGATCGACCGCTCGGAGAACTGGGGCTCGAATGCAAGCCAGCACATCTTCCTGCGCAACGTCGTGATGCACGAGATGGGTCACGGCCTCGGCTTCGATCACGTGTGCAGCAACAACACGTCGCAGCTGATGGAGCCCTTCTACTCGGGCGCCTTCGACGGCCCGCGTCAGGACGACATCCGCGCGGTGCATCGTTGCTACGGTGACAACAACGAGAACGACAACACGGCCGCGACCGCGGTCGCTGTCACGCTCACCAATGGCGTGAGCGCGACGTTCGGAACGCCGCCCAACCCGCCGACGGGCGTCAACGACACGGCCTCGAGCACGCTCTCGATCGACGCCAACGGCGAGGCCGACTTCTTCAAGTTCACGACGGCGAACTCGGGTTCGAAGCTCGATGTCACGCTCACCCCGCTCGGCACGAGCTACGACGACAACGCGCAGGCGGGAAACGGATCCTGCCCCTCGGGTACGACGACGAACGCGCTCGCGCAGGCGAACCTCGCCGTGCAAGTGATCGGGACCAACGGCACGACGGTGCTCGCCACGGCGTCGGCGGGAGCTTCGGGCGTCGCGGAGTCGCTCGTCGACGTCATCCTGAACAGCTCGGGCACGTTCTACGTGAAGGTGTACGAGACGGATACTCCGGGCCAGACGCAGCTCTACCGCCTCACGCTGCGCATCGATCCCGCGAGCGTGTGCCCCGATTCCGATGGGGACGGCGTCGATGACTGCACCGACGGTTGCCCGCAGGATGCGAGCAAGACCACCCCCGGGGTGTGCGGCTGTGGTGTGCCCGAGCTCGACACCGATGGCGACGGCGACCTCAACTGTGTCGACAACTGCCCCAACACGTACAACCCGGTGCAGGCGGATGCCGACGGGGATGGCGTGGGCAACGTGTGCGACAACTGCCCTCAGGCGGCCAACACGAGCCAAGTCGACACGGACGGCGACTCGCTCGGCGATGCGTGCGACAACTGCCCGCTGACCTACAACTCGCAGCAGCCGGATGGTGATGCGGACGGAGTCGGCGACGAGTGCGACAACTGCCTCGCCGTCGCGAACCCCGGCCAGCAGGACTGCGACTCCGACGGCGTCGGCAACGCGTGCGAGCTCGTCGCGGGCACGCAATGGGACAGCAACGGCAACGGCACGCCCGATCAGTGCGAGCCGTGCGGCGCTGTCGTCGCGTACTGCACGAGCGGCACCACGACCAACGGATGCGCCGCCGTGATGTCCGCTGCGGGCAACCCGAGCATCTCGGCCGCGTCGGGCTTCGTGCTCACCGCGAGCAACGTTGAAGGCCAAAAGCAGGGTCTGCTCTTCTACAGCATCACGGGCCCCAAGAGCTCGGTCTGGGCCGTCGGCAGTACGAGCTACCTGTGCGTGAAGTCGCCGACCCAGCGCGCTCCGAGCGCCACGACGGGCGGCACCGCGAACGGTTGCGACGGCACGCTCTCGCTCGACTTCCTCGCGTACCTCACGAACCGTCCGAACGCGCTCGGTCAGCCGTTCCAAGCCGGAATGGTCGTCAACGCGCAGGCGTGGTTCCGCGATCCGCCGGCTCCGGGCACCACGAACCTCTCGAACGGCCTGCAGTTCACGACCTGCCCGTAGGCGGAATCCGAGAGTCTCGCTTGGCGCACCCGGCGGTTCTGACTGTCGGGTGCGCTGCTTTTGGCGCCGCACGTCCGAGTCGTCGGCCGCGGCCCGATAGGATGGGGGCATGTGGGCTGCCTTGGCGTGGATTGGCGTGGCCGCGGCGAGCGAGGTCGACTTCGCGCGCGACGTGAAGCCGCTGTTCGAGCGCCATTGCGTGGAGTGTCACGGCGCGGCGAAGAGCAAGGCCGATCTGCGCCTCGATCTGCGCGAGCGGGCGTTCGCGGGCTCCTACGGTGGCACTGAGAAGGTGATCGTGCCCGGAAAGGCCGCGGAGAGCTCGCTCTACACGCGGCTCCTCGTCGACGACGAGGACGAGCGCATGCCGCACAAGGCGGAGCCCCTCGCTGCAGCGGAGATCGACCTGATTCGGCGCTGGATCGAGGGTGGTGCGCCGTGGCCAGAAGAGCTCGCCGGCGTCGATCCCCGCAAGCAACATTGGGCCTACCAGCGGCCCGTGCGTCCGGCGGTTCCGGAGGTGCAGCACTCCGAGCGAGTCCGCCATCCGATCGACGCATTCTTAGAGCAGCGCTTCGAGCGCGAGGGCGTGACGCCGGCACCTGAGGCGAGCCGCGCGACTCTCGTGCGGAGGCTCCATCTCGACCTCACGGGGATTCCGCCGACGGTCGAGGAGGTGGCGCGGTTCGAAGCGGACACGCGGCCGGATGCGTACGAGCAGTTGGTGCGCAGCTTGCTCATGTCGCCGCGCTACGGCGAGCGCATGGCGAGGCCGTGGCTCGACCTCGCGCGCTACGCCGACACGCAGGGCTACGAGAAAGATGCGCGTCGCTCGATGGCCCCGTATCGCGATTGGGTGATCGCTGCGTTCAACGCGAACAAACCCTTCGACGAGTTCACGGTGGAGCAACTCGCGGGTGATCTGCTGCCGAACGCGACGCGTGCGCAGCGCATCGCCACGGCTTTTCACCGCAACACGATGCTCAACGAGGAAGGCGGCACCGATGCCGAGGAGTTTCGAAGCGCCGCGGTGATCGACCGCGTCAATACGACGGCGACGATCTGGCTCGGCTCGACGCTCGCTTGCGCGCAGTGCCACGACCACAAGTACGACCCGTTCTCGCAGCTCGACTACTACCGCATGTTCGCGGCCTTCAACTCGACCGCGGATGGCGGCAAGACTCTGGAGCCCGTGCTGCGCGCGCCGACCGCCGAGCAGGAACGAGAGCTCGAGGGAATCTCGGCGCGCATCGCGGAGCTGGAGGCGGCTCTGGCGGCGGACAGCCACGAACTCGATGCCGAGCAGCGCGCCTGGGAGATGAGCGTCGCGAGTGGGGTGGCGCACGAACCGCAGTGGAGCACGCTCGAACCCCTCTCCGGAGTCGAGACGTCGCAGTCCAGCGTGGACGCGGCGCTGCTCCCGGATCGATCCGTGGCATTCCGCGGTCCCGTGCCCGACCGCTCGGTTTGCGAGGTCCGTTGTCGCGTCCCTGCGGGCGAAGCGCGCGTGCTGCGTCTCGAAGCGTTGCTCGACGGTGAGCCGCCCACGGGACCTGGGCGCACCTCGCACGGCAATTTCGTGCTGAGCGAGCTCTCGGTCGAACGCGTCGATGTCACGACCGGGCGTGGTGAGCCGCTCGCGCTCGCCGCTGCGCTTGGGGACGTCGAGCAGGACAACGGACCGTTCCGTGCTGCGAACTCGATCGATGGACGCACGGAGACCGGCTGGGCCGTCGGCGCAGGCGTCGGGCATCCGAGGGAAGCGATCTTTGCTTTCGCGGCTCCCGTTCGCTTCGACGGCACTCAGGAGCTGCGCGTGAAGCTCTTCTTCGAGTCGGGGTTCCTACGGCACGCGCTCGGACGGGTACGGCTCTCGCTTTCCGAGGATGCGAGCACGGCGGCGCGCCTCCTCGCGCCGCAGCGCTCGGCGTGGCGCGTGCTCGGACCGCTGCGGGCCGACAGCTTCGAGTCGGCGCGGGACACCGTCCATGCGCCCGAGCGCGAACTGGGTGCGGTACCGGGATGGCGAGTTTCCACCGAGTCGCCGGAGTGGACCGACGAGGAGTTCGCGCGCAGGACGCTCCACGAGACGCGCGCCGCGTGGTACTTCGTGCGCGAGTTCGAGTGTGAGCGAGAAGGACTGTTCGAGTTCTTCGTCGGCGCGGATGACCACGTGCGGGTGTGGCTCGACGGAGTGCTCATCCACGTGGGCGACAACTACAGCACGTTCAGCGGAACGCCCGCGCGGCTTCAGGTTCGAATGTCGAAGGGCGCGCACCAGCTCGTCGCGAAGGTCGCAAACGGCGCTGGACCCGGCGGGTTTTCCTTCGACGTAGGACACAACACCGAAGACCGCATCACGCCTGAGATCGCGGGAATCCTCGCGCGGTCGGCGGAGGAGCGCAGCATCGACGAAGCGCGCGCGCTGCGCGACTGGTATCGCCGAGGCCCCTCGCCGCTCGCCGGACGCTGGGCCGATGAGCTGACGCAGCTGCGCAAGCGTCGCGGCGAGCTGGAGGCTTCGCTACCGACGGTGATGGTGATGGAGGAGCTCCGATCACCTCGCGAGACCCGTGTCTTCGTTCGCGGCAGCTTCCTCGCTCCAGGGGAACGGGTGGAGCCGGGGCTTCCGACGTTCCTCGGAGGTCTTTCTTCGGACGAGCCTGCGCGTCTTGCGCTCGCACGCTGGCTCGTCAGCCCTGCGAATCCGCTGGCGGCGCGCGCGCACGTCAACCGCACTTGGGAGCTCCTCTTTGGCCGCGGGCTCGTTGCCACTGTGCAGGACTTCGGTCTGCGCGGCGATGCACCGTCGCATCCCGAGCTGCTCGATTGGCTTGCCGTCGAGTTCATGGAGCGCGGCTGGGACATAAAAGCGCTCGTCGAGACGCTTGTGTCCTCGGCCGCCTACCGGCGCACTGCGGACGTACCGCGAGCGGAGTACGAGCGCGATCGCAACAACGTGCAGCTCGCGCGCGGTGCGCGTTTCCGCATGGAAGCGGAGATGCTGCGCGACAACGCGCTCGCGATCTCGGGAATCTTGGCGGAATCGATGGGCGGCGGCAGTGTGTTTCCTGCGCAGCCCGCGGGGACGTGGAACTCCGCGTACTCCGGCGATGATTGGCGAGAGAGCGCGGGACGCGAAGGGCATCGTCGCGGCCTCTACACCTTCGCGAAACGCACCGCGCCGTACGTCACGTTCCAGCTCTTCGATGCGCCGAGCCGCGAAGTCAGCTGCACGCGCCGAGAACGTACGAACACTCCGTTGCAAGCGTTGGCGCTGCTCGACGATCCGGTATTTGTCGAGTGTGCGCTGGCCTTCGCTCGGCGGATCGTGCGCGAGCGCGAAGGAGAGGATCGCGAGCGCCTCGCATGGGCCTTCCGAGCCGCGACGGCGCGACCACCTTCGGAACGAGAAGCGGCACGCTTGCTCGCGCTCCTTGCACAGTCGCGGGCGGAATATGCGAACTCCGAGCGCGCGCGCGAGCGCGTGGCGATGCTCGAGCGTGATCCGGCGGACGCCTCGGAGCTTGCAGCGTGGAGCTCGGTCGCGACGGTCCTGCTCAACCTCGACGACGCGGTGGTGAGGAACTGAGCATGTCGTTCGATTCGAACCAACTCGCGCTGACACGTCGGCATTTCTTGAGCGGAAGTTCGCTCTCGCTCGGAGCGCTCGCGCTGTCGTCGCTTCTTCCGCGCGTCGCACGGGCCGATGTCCGAGCGTATCTCGCGCCGAAGGCGAAGCGAGTCGTCTACCTGCACATGGCGGGGGCGCCGTCGAGTCTCGATCTGTTCGATCCCAAGCCGAAGCTCGCCGAGCTGAACGGGCAGCCGATTCCCGAGAGCTTCACCAAGGGGGAGCGCTTCGCCTTCATCAAGGGCACGCCCAAGCTCCTCGGCTCGCCGTTCTCCTTCGCGCAGCGTGGACAGAGCGGCGCGGTCGTGAGCGAGCTGCTTCCGCACTTCGCACGCATCGTCGACAGGGTCGCGATCGTGCGCTCGATGCACACCAAGGAGTTCAACCATGCACCGGCGCAGATGTTCGCGCACACGGGGCACGCGCGCATCGGACGTCCGAGCTTCGGCTCGTGGGTGAGCTACGGGCTCGGCCGTATCAACGAGGATCTGCCTGCCTTCGTCGTGCTCACGTCGGGCCAGTACCAACCGGACGGCGGTGCCGCGCTGTGGAGCGCGGGGTTCCTTCCGGGCGAACATCAGGGTGTGCGCTTCCGCCCGGGAAATGAGGGCGTGCCGTTCCTAGCGAACCCCGCGGGCGTCGCCCGCGAGCAGCGTCGGCGCGAGCTCGACGCACTAGGTGACCTGCAGCGCGCGCGGGTGGGGGAGTGCGGCGATCCCGAGCTCGAAGCGCGCATCGCGCAGTACGAGCTGGCCTATCGCATGCAGACGAGCGTTCCCGACTTGTTGGAGCTCTCGCAGGAGCCCGCTCAGGTGCTCGAACGCTACGGCGCCAAGCCGGGTGAGCGCAGCTTCGCGAACCACTGCCTGCTCGCGCGCCGCATGCTCGAGCGCGGTGTGCGCTTCGTGCAGCTCTACCACTGGGGTTGGGATAGCCATGGCACGGGGGAGAGCGACGATCTGCTGCACTCGCTGCGGCGGCGCTGTGAAGAGACCGACCGCCCGAGCACGGCGCTCGTCGAGGATCTCGCGGAGCGCGGGCTGCTCGACGACACTCTCGTGATCTGGGGCGGCGAGTTCGGTCGCACGCCGATGAACGAAGAACGCGACGGCTCGAAGTTCTTGGGCCGCGACCACCACCCGCACTGCTTCACGATCTGGCTCGCGGGCGGTGGCATTCGACCGGGTGTCACCTATGGCACGACGGACGAGCTCGGCTACTTCATCACGGAGAATCCCGTCGAGGTGCACGACCTCCACGCGACGCTCTTGCACCTGCTCGGGTTCGACCACGAGCGGCTGACGTTCCGCAGCGAGGGCCGCGATTTCCGCCTGACCGACGTCGCCGGTCGGGTGATCGCGCCCCTGCTCGCCTGACGCTCGTCACTCGCGAGGCGCGAGCGTGTAGGAGTGCATCACGGTGCCGTTCGGCTCGAGTCGTGCGCGGTTCCGTCCGCCGTCGGCGGCGAGGGCATTCGAGCGAACGAACTCGACCTTTGCGGACTCCGGCGCCACGTGCACGCGCAGGTAGCCGGGGCTTCCGAGGATCGTGCCCGATCGATAGCCATAGTCTTCCGCGCTGCGCGTTCCCCCCTGCGGGTTGCCAGGCTGCGGTAGGCACTGGTAGGTCACGCCCTCGAACTCGGAGTGCACGAAGATGTGGTCGTGGCCATGGAAGACCGCCTGCACCTTGTGTTCCCGCAGGAGCGTGTGGATCGGCTTGCCCCAGCCCGGACGGTGCTGTTCGAACCCGTCACTCCCATCGGCGTTCTTGCCGCCCCACTCGAAGAAGGGCGCGCTCTCCGCGCCGCCGCGCGCGTCCTTGCCGAGGCCGCCGACCAAGTGGTGGATGAATACGAAGCGGTGCGTGGCCTTGGAGCTCGCCAGAGTGCGCGCGAGCCAGTCGTACTGCTCGCGGCCGAGCGTGCGGGACCATGCGTCGTCGCCGAGCACCTTGTTTTCTCCACGCGGGCGCGCCGTGGTGTACGAGAAGGGATCGAGCACGACGAGCAGCGCGTCGCCCCACTCGAACGCGTAGTAGTTCGAGCTCTGTCCGCCTTCGTTGCTCGTGCGTCCGCTGAAGATCCCGCCCTCGGCGATCCGCGGCGGCGGGAAGCGCTCGACGCGCATCTGATAGGACCACTCGAGGATTCCGCCCTTGCCCGCGCCATGTCCGTACTCGCCGTCGTGGTTTCCGAGCACCATGAAGAGCGGTGCGGACTGGCACGCGAGGCCGAAGTAGTAGCGCTGCGCTTCGTACTGCGCCGCCGCGTCGCGGAAGCGCGGGTACTTGTCGGTCATGAACGTATCGCCGAGGTCGACGAGGAAGTCGGGCCGGTCGGCGACGATGTTCTCGAGCGTGCGCACGTAGTGCTGCGGGTCGACGTTGCTGTCGAGGTGCGAGTCGGCTTGGATCGCGAAGGTGAAGGGCGTCCCCGGCTTGCGCTGCGTGACGAAGCCACGCTCCTCGGCGGCCTGCGGCTTCTCGTCGGTCGCGCGCTGCGTGTGCAGCGTGTAGCGGTACTCCGTATTCGGATCGAGCCCGTCGAGTTCGATCGCCACGACGAGGCCCTTCTCACAGCGCACGGGCTTCGTGCGGAGCTCGTCGCTCTTGCCGAGACGCGTGTACGTGACGTGGGCGTCGAGGGCTTCGCTCGCTTGCAGCGAGAGCGTGACGCTGTTCGACGTCACCCGCGTGAGCAAGGAGTTGAAGAGGTGCGCGGGGATCTCGGTGCGGAAGGCCTCGGCTTCCCGCTGGCCACCACCACCACCACCTCCTCCTCCTCCACCACCACCACCGCGTCCACCATTGCCACCATTGCCACCATTGCCGCCGGCGTTTCCGCCGCGTCCGCCCTGTCCTCCCTGCCCCCCCTGCGCGCGTCCTTGTCCGCGGCCGGATTCCGACGGTCCTGGGCGGGAGTAGCGCAGGTCGAGCGAAGCCGTCGCCAGCGTCGTCTCCGCGATCGCCGCGAGCAGCTCGGCGCGCGTCACTGCGCTCGACTTCGAGAGCTTCGGCTCCTCGCGCAACGCGAAGAGCGTCGCGGTGTAGAGCTTCTCACCCGGACCCTGCGAGCACGGCGGCGCGTATTCGGGTCGGCGGTTCACCGTGTTGATGCCGAAGACGCCGAGCGACTTCTGCGCCGCGGCGAGCGAGCGCACGTCCGGCGCGAGCCCCCACAGCACGAGGTAGACGTGCTCGCCGCCCTCGGGCGGGACGTGGTGGATCGTGAGCGCGACGCTCGTCGTGCCCTCGGGCGGCGCCGTCCACTCGAACGGAGGAGCGACTCCGTCGCCGTCGCACGTGTAGCGCACGTCGAGCTGGCCTGCGGCGCTGAGCCCTGCGCTCGTGAGCGCGAGCTTCGAAGCCGCGGGCGGAGTCTTCGGTGCCGGCGGAGGCGGAGCGCCGCCACCCTCGCGTCGCGGCTCGCCACGCGGTTCGCCGCGACGACCTTCGCCGCGCGGCTCGCCCTTGGGTTCGCCCTTGGGTTCGCCACGTGGCTCCCCGCGACGACCTTCGCCGCGCGCACCCGCCGCATGATCCTCGACGCGCTTGCTGCCATCCGGCGCGAAGAACTCGAAGTGCGCCTTTCCAGCGGCATCCACGCTGTATTCGACGCGATGCGCCTTGCCTGCGAGCTCGTACGTGAGCTTCCACGCACGCTCGCCCGTGCGCTCGAACGCCGTGATCGCTGCGCCGCGCAGCGCGGTAAGAGAAGGCCGCAGGGGCTCGGCGCGCGGCTGCGGGACGATCTGGTCCTCTTCGACCTTCACCTCGCCACGCATTCCGCCGTTGATGTACGGATACGTCGTCGTCGCGTGGTAGTGGTACGAGCGCGTCGTCCCGCCGAGGCCGCGGTGGGCGGGAACCTCGCTCTCGTGGCCGTTCCACTCGTCCAGCGGGCCCACGCCTCCGTCCGGACACGCGCCCGGAGCACCCTTCTTGGCCTTGGGGTCGTAGAGGCCGTAGATCGGGAAACCGTCGAGCGCGAAGGCGATCGGCGCCTTGTCGCCGACGACCTTGACGAGCGCGAGCGGAGCCGCGTGATAGTGATAGTCGTCCGCACGACCACAGTGGCCGCCAAACTCGTCGAGCTCGCCGATCGCGAAGGCATCTTCACCGCGGTTGTTGAGCGCATTGAAGATCGGCAGTCCGTTGACCGCGAGCGCGATGGCGCCGCGCCGCAGGTACTCTCGACCATCGACGGGCTTCGCGGCGAGCTTGGGAACCAGTGGGATCTGCCACGCGTTGGAGCCGCGGTACGCCTGCGGCAGCGGCACTTGCTGCTGCCACGTGCGGATGCCCTTCATCATCGTGAACTCCAGCGGCGCGTGCGGGAGTCCATCCGACTCGACATACAGCCACTGAGCGTCGGAGCGCGTCGTGACCTGCGGCGCGAACGCTCGGAACGGCTCGGCTTGCCACGGGCCGTCTTGCGGGACGCCCGCCTTCTGTGCGGGCGCGACCGCGTTCAGCGCCTCGGCGCGCGCGCGCAGCGCCGCTGCCTTGGCGCGCTCGTCCTGAGCGAGTTGGTGGAGCGGGACCACCATCGTCCCACCGCCGGGCAGTGCCAGCGTCGCCGTGCTCGCACCGACGGCGAGGAGCGCGTGCCCGTGCTCGTGCGCCGAAGATCCGTCGCGCGGGTCGTGCGGAAAGAGCAGCGCGGCCAGCGAGGCCGCCAGCGTGAGCAGGTTCACTCGCCCTGCCCTCCGCTCGAGCCCTCACCGCGTCCGCGCCGCGGCTTGTCACCGCGCCCACGCCGCTCGCCGCCCTGTCCGGGCTCGCTCGGAGGCGCGGGCGGCGTCGAGGCATCGCCCGCCTTGGTCGGCATCTGCGCCTTCACCGCGACGAGGTACGCGTCGAGCTTCCCGAGCAGCTCCGCGACCTTCTCCGGCTGCTCCTTGGCGACGTCGTGGCGTTCTTCGCGGTCCTTCTTGATGTCGTGCAGCGTCACCGCGCCCGTGTCGTAGTTGCGCACGAGCTTCCACTCGCCGAGGTAGATCGCCGAAGCCGGTCCGCCGTTGTCGAGGTCGTAGTGGGGGAAATGGATGACGATCTCTTCGCGCGGGCGCGTGATCTTTCCGGCGCCGACGCCGCGCAGCACCTGCACGAGGCTTCCGCCCTCGACGACCGCGAGCTCGTCCTTGTTCTCCGGCGTCTCCAGTGGCGCGCCCGCGAGGTCGAGCAGCGTCGGCAAGAGATCCATGCCGGTCGCGCGCTGGCCGCAGATCGTTCCTGCGGCGACGTCGGGCCCCAGCGCGAGCAGCGGCACGCGGATGCCGCCCTCGCGCACGCTGCCCTTGCCACCCGAGAGCGGCGGGTTGGGACCGTTGTTGTTGCGACCCGCGTTCCCGCCCTGATTGCCGTGGTCCGCGCTGTAGAACACGTAAGTGTTCTTCGCGATGCCGAGCTCCTCGATCGCCGCGAGCACCTGCCCGATGGCCTTGTCCATGTCGCGTACACCTGCCGCGGAGGCGAGCGCCTTGCCCGACAGGTTCGGGAGTGCCTTGCGGGTTTCCTCGAAGCTCTCCGGCGTGGCCTCGGTGTCCGTACCTGCGCCGTAGTGCGAGAGTTGCAGGAAGAACGGCTTCTCCGCGCGCACCTGCTCCTTCATGAACTCGATGCCGCGCTCGGTGATCGCGAAGCACTGCTTCGGATTGGGCTCGCCGCGCTCGGGGCCCTGATTGGTGTTGGGGCCGTCGGAGACGTCGAAGCCGTGCTGCGTGGGGTCGAGACGTCCCACGTGCCACTTGCCGAAGTGCGCCGTCGCGTAGCCGACTCGCCCGAGAAGCGTTCCGGTGGTCGGCACGCCTTCGGGGATTTCGTTCCGCGGCGACGGCGGGACCACGCGCTGTCCGGCGTCGGAGACGTCTTCGCCGCTGCCGCGCCGCTCCTTGCCGCCCTCGTTGACGTAGGTCATGTGCAGCTTCGCCGGGCTGATGCCCGTGAAGAAGCTCGCGCGAGACGGCGTGCAGCGCGGGGCTGACACGTAGAACTCGCTGAAGCGCATGCCCTCCTTCGCGATGCGCTCCAAGTTGGGCGTGAGCCCCGCCGGGCGCGCGTGGCTCGGCTCGGCGCCGTCCATGTCGACGGAGGTCGAGGACCAGCCGTGGGCCTCGGCGAGGATGAAGATGAAGTTCGGCTTCGACTTGCCGCTCTTCTCCTCCGCGCTCGCCACCGAATGGGGAATCGCCACCAGCGCGATCAGCGCCGCGATCACAAGTCGCTTCATCTTCGAGGACTCCTCGGCTCGTGCCGATCGGAGGTCAGGGGCTCAGTTGCCGCGGCGCTGGCGGTTTCCGCCGCCGCCATTGTTGTTTCCGCCGTTGCCGCCGCCCGCGTTGTTTCCACCGGAGCCGCCGGCCGGTGCACCGCCGCCGGAGTTGCCGCGATTGCGGGCTTCGCTGCCGCGGTCATTTCCGCGGTCGTTGCGCGCGTCGTACTGCTGGAGCTGCTCGGGCGTGAGGATGCGCGTGAGCTCGGCGCGCTCGGCCTCGCGGGCTTGATCGCGGGCGACACGGTACGCGTCGCGCTCCATCCCCGCCTCGCGCTGCGCGCGCAGGTCGTCTTCGATCTGCTCCTGTTGCAACAACAGGCCGCGCATGTCGTTGGTCTGCGCCGGCGTGAGTCCGAGTCGCTCCGCCATCTGCGTGAGCCGCTCTTCCATGCGCTCGACCTCGCGCTGCTCGCGCGCCTTCGCCGCCTCCGCGCGCTCCGTCTCGCGGATCGACTCGAGCGCGGCTTCGACCTGCGTGTACATCGCGTCGTCGCGCGGCGTCGCCGTTGCTCCGGCGTTCGACTGGACTTCGGCGACCGCCGCCGCGAGCTCTTCGACGCTGGGCTGCACCGCCGCGCGGCTCTCGCCTGCCGGACGGCTCTCGAGTGCCTCGATCCGCACGCGCAGCTCCTGATTCTCCGCCCGCAGCGACACGAGCTCCGCCTCGGTGCTTCCCGCGACGGACTGTGAGACGCCCTCGGCCGATGCGGCGCCCACTGCCTGCGCGGCAGGGGCATCCGAGCCCGAGAGCGAGGTCACGACGAGGGCCGAGACGGCACCGGCGGCGGTGGCGAGGAGCAGGGTCGGAAGGAGGGAGTTCGACATGGGCAGGGACGCCGCGGTGGGGACAGCGCGTGCGCGCTGGGCGGCAGTATGGGCCTCAACCCCGTGCCGCGGCTCTGGTAGCGCCCAAATGGGTCCAAAAACCGGACCGGCGGCGCTCGAGGCGTTCTCGAGTCCGAGGCCAAGGTGGGGCGGGCGATCGCAGCTGCCGCACGAGTCGGGGATCCACGCGAGAGCGCTCGGAAGCGGGCCGTGCGACCGTCCGGGCGGGCACCGCTGCCCGCGCCGAGGCCGTTCGATGTTGGACGCTTCAGGTCTGCGTTCTTTGTGGGTCGCTGCTGAGACCTCGGACGGTGTCGAGCCGCGGCCCGATCGGAGCGAGATTTCCGCAACAGTGGAAACCCCGCGGAAGGCGTCGAGTCTTGGTCCGCGCTCGGGATCGGATCCAGAGCGCTTCGCGGATCGGCGTGAGGCGGGGGAACGGCTCGCGCGCGCGCTCGTGGGACGCGGCGTTCGCGCGGCGGTGGTGCTCGCGATCCCGCGCGGCGGGGTTCCCGTCGCTGCGGAGGTGGCGCGTGCGCTCGGCGCGGGGCTCGACGTGGTCGTGGCGAAGAAGATCGGAGTGCCGGGCAATCCGGAGCTCGCGCTCGGCGCCGTCACGGCTTCGGGCACGCGCGTTCTCAACGCGGAGTTCGTCGCGGAGCTCGCCGCGGGGGACGCATGGCTGGAGCGGGCCACGGCGAGCGCGCGCGAGGTCGCGCTGCAGAAGGCGACACTGCTGCGCGCTGGGCGAGAGCCCTTCGACGTGCGCGGACTCTCGGTGCTCGTCGTCGACGATGGATTGGCGACCGGCGCGACGGCGCTCGCATGCGTTCGCGATCTGCGCACTCGCGGCGCGGTGCACGTGATGCTCGCCGTCCCCGTCGGCTCACGCGAAGCCTGCGCGCTGCTGCGGGCGGAGGTCGAGGACCTGACCTGCCTCGTGAGGCCGCTCTTCTTCGCGGCGGTGGGCGAGTTCTACGACGACTTCGCGCAGGTGAGCGACGAGGAAGCGCGCGCGATTCTGCGCTCGTTCCAGCGAGCAGCGCCGCAGGTGTAGTGGGGCGCGCTACCCCAGCGTTGCCCTGTGGGCTACCTTGGAAGCGCGCATGGGCTCTCGATGCACCAGCTTGCTTGCTTCGGCGCTGCTTTTCGTCGGCTGCGCTGTGAGCCCGGAAGAGCGCTCGCCCGCGGAGCCGCGGCCGCAGAACGTCGTGCTGATCGTGCTCGACGACGTGAGCCCCGGGCTCCTCGGCGCCTATGACCGACACTACGCGTCGCTCGGACGTCCATCTGTTGGTGCTGCGGACACGCCCGCGATCGACACTCTGCTCGCCGCGCGCGGCATGACCTTCACGCGCGCCTGGGCCAACCCGAAGTGCACGCCGACGCGCGCGCAGCTGCTCACCGGCTTGCACGGCCTGCGCTCGGGCGTCGGACAGGTCGTCATGGCGGGCAACGAAGAGCGCACCTCGGGGCTGGCGCCGAGCTTCGAGCTGCTCTCGACGCGTCTCGCCGAGTCTCCCGCGGGGTATGCGACCGCTGCAGTGGGCAAGTGGCACCTCTCCGGCGTGGACGAGCTCGCGCGCAATCCGCTCGCCCCGCTCGGCGAGCCGCGCGGCCGTTGGTTCCAGCACTACGCAGGCTCGCTGTTCAACCTCGGGGAGGATCGCGAAGCGCAGCCGGAGGACGGCGGCTATTGGAGCTGGGAGAAGTTCCACGCCACGGCGCTGGGCGGCGACGCGAGGCCGTGCGGCGATGCGACGCTGCCCTGCACGACAGTTGAAGACGGACGCACGGTCGCGGGCTACCCGACCGTCGACACGACGGACGACGCGCTCGCGCTCGTGCGCGCCCTGCCGGAGCCGTGGTTTCTGTACGTCGCCTACAACGCGGTCCACGAGCCGCTCCATCATGTGACGCTCGATCTACCGCGCGCGCCGGGCGTCGAGCCTCGTGCGCCCGCCTGCGACCACTCCGACCCGAGCGACGCGGCGATGGTGCGCTGCATGATGGCCGCGCTCGATTCGCAGCTCGGGCGGCTCGTGAGCGCGCTCGACGAGCAGGACACGACGGTGATCCTCGTCGGCGACAACGGCATGGCCCAGCGCGCCTTCCGTCCGCCGTACCTGCGCCACCACGGCAAGGGCACGATGTTCTCCGGCGGAGTCGAGGTACCGCTGATCGTGCGCTCGCCGACCATCCCCGCGGAGCTCCGCGGCTCGACCAGCTCCGCGCTCGCGCTTCCCGTCGATGTGTTCGCGACCGTCGCGGACCTCTGCGGCGTCGGAGGCGATCCGCGCGAGTCGCTCTCGCTCGCGCCAGCCCTCCGTGGCAGCCACAAGTCGTACCGCAGCGAGCTCTACAGCGAGCGCTTTCAGCCCAACTTCTTTCCCGACGCGGCAGGCCGACCGCCCGCAGACTTCGCGGGCCGCTTCCACGATCAGGCGCTCTCCGACGGCCGCTTCAAGCTGATCCGCGAGACCTCGCGCGGGGAGGGTGGCGAGGTTGTGCGCGTCGAGCAGCTCTTCGCGGTGCCGCAGGCAGGAGAGGACGAGGACTGGACCGAGCGCCGCAACCTGCTGCTCCCCGGCGCCGAGCCGCTCGCGCCCGCAGCGGCCGAGGCGCTCGCCTCCCTGCGCGCGCGGCTCGACGCAAACTATCCGTCGCTCGTGCGCTGAGGCGCGGCGGGCGGGGGGCCGCGGGTGCTGTTCGACCCAACGGCCCCGACTCGGCCCCCCTCCTAGCCTGTTCGGGGGCGGGTTCATTCGTTCGGGTTGCGAATAGGGCGAATGGGTATTCAGTCCTTGACGGAGGAATATTCGTCGAATAAAGTTTCGCTCCTAGCGAATGAACCTTCGCATGCGCAGCACGACCCCCAGCGATCCCGACCAGCGCCGCGAGGCCATCCGGGAGCTCCTTCGCGAGGAGGAGATCGCGAGCCAAGAGGAGCTCCTCGCGCGCCTCGAGCGCAAGGGCTTCCAGACCTCGCAGCCGGTGCTCTCGCGCGACCTGCGCACGCTCAACGTCGCCAAGCAGGCGGGGTTCTACCGCGTGAGCGAGGAGGAGCGCGTGACGCCGCTCGCCGCTCTGAAGAGCCTGTTGCGCTCGGAGCAGCCGGTGTCGCACTTCGTGCTGCTGCACTGCGAGCCGGGCGCTGCGAGTGCGGTGGCGCGCGCGCTCGAGGCCGAGGGCATCGACGGGCTCGTCGGCACGATCGCCGGCGACGACACCGTGCTGGTCGCCTCCGACAGCCACGCCGCTTCGATGCGCGTGCGCCGTCGCGTGCAGGAACTGCTCTGAGAGCTCGCCCCATGTCGCGCGTCCTCTCCCACTTTTTCCGTCGTTTCCCGCGCCGCTCGGCGGCGTGAGGCATCTCGTCTCTTCGAAGGAAAACCCCATGCGCGTTCTGCTTGCCTATTCCGGTGGACTCGACACGTCGTACTTGGTCGCGTGGCTCACGCGCGTCGACAAGGCGCAGGTCACCACGCTCGCCGTGGACTGCGGTGGTTGGAGCGCGCAGGAGCGCAAGGACATCGAGAGCCGCGCGCTCGCGCTCGGCGCGGTCGAGCACCGCTTCGTCGATGCGCGCAGTGAGCTCTTCAATCGTGTCGTGCGCTGGCTGATCGCCGGCAACGTGCGCCGCGGCGCCGCGTATCCGCTGTCAGTCGGCGCCGAGCGCGGTCTGCAGGCCGAGATCCTCGCGCGCATGTCGCGCGAAGGCGGCTTCGACGCGTGTGCGCACGGCTGCACGGCGGCGGGCAACGATCAGGTGCGCTTCGAGGCCGCTCTGGCGACGATCGCGCCCGGCCTGAAGGTGCTCGCGCCCGTGCGCGACCTCGCGCCGAGCCGCGAAGACCAGCGCAAGTGGCTCGCGGAGCACGGCCTCCCCGTCCCGCCCGCCGGCGGGAAGTACTCGGTCAATCAGGGCCTGTGGGGGGTCACGATCGGCGGCGGCGAGCTGCACACCTCCGACCAGCCGCTGCCCGAGGAGGCGTGGTACTGGACGAAGAACGGCGCGGGCCGCGCGACGCTACAGGTCGGCTTCGAGAACGGCATCCCGGTCTCGCTCGGCGGCATGCCGATGGATCCGGTCACTCTGATCGAGCGACTGAACGAAGAGGCGGGTGCCTACGGCGTCGGCCGCGGCTACCACCTCGGCGACACGGTGCTCGGGATCAAGGGCCGCATCGCGTTCGAGGCGCCCGCTGCGGAGGTGCTGATCGAGGCTCACCGCGAGCTCGAGAAGCTCGTCCTGATCGAGGACCAGCGCTTCTGGAAGGATCACATGGGCGACGTCTACGGCCGCCGCCTGCACCAGGGCCTGTTCCACGATCCGTTCCAGCGCGATCTCGAGGCCTTCTTCTCGTCGACGCAGCAGCGCGTCACGGGCACGGTCAAGGTGCGCGTGCAGCCCGGCTCGGCACTCGTGGAGGGCGTTTCGTCGCCCTTCAGCATGCTCGCCGCGAGCGACGCCGAGTACGGCGAGCGCGCGGGCTCGAACGCCGCGCCGCCGGGTGCGCGCGGCCTCGCGCGCGCGCTCGCGGAGCCGGCGCGGCTCTTCCGCCGCGCGGGCGAGAAGGCCACCGCGGAGAGCGCGAAGTGAAGCGCTGCACTCTCGACAAGATCGCGTCGGTGACGCTGCGCCTCGGGCTCGATCGCAACGCCGT
>CAIYPP010000159.1 GCA_903928115.1 uncultured Planctomycetota bacterium | reverse complement strand
GGCCTGCGCAGCCAGATGCAGTACGGTGCCTCGTCGAGCATCGAGACGGCGAGCGCGCAGCTGGGCGGCTTCGCTCAGGCTTGGGCGCTGGGCACGGCCTCGGCCTCGATCTCAGCGGGCGGCCTTGTGACGATCGGCGTGTCCGCCGACCTGCGGTTTGGCAACCTCACGGCGACGGTCGCGCTGGCGCCGGGGATGGAGTCGGTGGACGGCACGCTGAGCGCCTCGCTCACGCCGATCTCGGTCGAGGTGGATGTGTGGCTCAAGATCTTCTACTTCTTCGGCTCCAAGAAGTGGAAGAAGGAGCTGTTCGACTGGGGCTGCTCGCCGATCGTCTCCTCGGTCTCGCTGCTCTGAGAGCCGCGGAATCCCGCAGCCCCGCCCGGGCTCCCCGATACTCAACGAGGCGCCGTCTCACACCGTGAGGCGGCGCCTCGCTGCGCTTGCGCGCATGCGTCGTTCAGCAAACGCCCCAGCGCGTTGCGATGAGCGTTTATCATTTCGAGGACCGTCGCTTTCCCACCGAGCGACTCCGACATGAGCCACCCCCCCGCTTCCGAACCTGGTCCGCTGTCTCGCGCGCAGGAGCTGTACGCGCAGTACCTAGCTCTTTGCCAGCAGGGCGAGGCGCGGTCGCTCGAGTCGTGGTGCGCAATGCAGCCGGAGGAGGCGGTGGAATTGCGCCGCTTGCACGCGCAGTACGAGCAATTGATGTCGATCTTCGATCGACTCTCGAGCTTGTCGGGGGCTGCAACGGCCTCTTTGGGCGGCGAGAGGCGGCTTGCGGACGAGCTGCGCGCTCGCTTCGGCGAAGGCGTCGACCCTGGCATCTACCTTGATGGAGGTCGCCCGATCGAAGACTCGGGCCCCTCGAGCGAGCTCCTGCGTCGGCTGCAAGTTCATGCGCCGAAGGGCTCGCGCTATCGGCTGCTCGGCGAGATCGGGCGCGGAGGCATGGGCGCGGTAGTGCGAGTATGGGACGCGGACCTGCGACGCACACTGGCCATGAAAGTGGTGCTGGGCAAGCAGGACAAGGCCGCCAACGGCGCGACGTCGCCGGTCGACTCGAAGACGCTAGGCCGTTTCCTTGAGGAAGCGCAGATCACAGGGCAACTCGACCACCCGGGGATCGTGCCGGTGCACGACTTGGGCTTGGGAACCGATGGCCAAGTGTACTTCACCATGCGCCTCGTGAAGGGCGAAGACCTGCGCAAGATCTTCGACTACGTCGCGGGCGGTCGAGAGGACTGGAACACAACGCGCGCTCTCTCGGTGATGCTGAAGGTGTGCGAGGCGATGGCCTACGCGCACAGCAAGGGCGTGATCCACCGCGACTTGAAGCCCGCGAACATCATGGTCGGCCGCTACGGCGAAGTGTACGTGATGGACTGGGGTCTCGCGCGGGCGGTGGGGGTGAAGGACTTGCATGATCTGCGGTTGAAAGACCTGTCGCAGTCGGCGATGAGTCAGTCGGTGCGCACGGAGCGTAGAGAGGAGCGCTCAGGCACGCCGGATAGTCCCTTGGTGACGATGGACGGCGACGTGATGGGCACGCCGGCATACATGTCGCCGGAGCAGGCGCGCGGCGAGGTGGCGCAATTGGGCCCGCACTCGGATGTGTATGCGGTCGGCGCGATGCTTTACCACCTGCTCTTGGTCAAGCACATCGAGATGCCGTACGTGGCGAAAGGTGCGAGGATGTCGCAGCACCGCGTTCTCATGCTGGCCCAAGAAGGGGCTCCGACAGCCTTGGCGCAGTTCGACAAGTCGATCCCCGCACCGCTGGTGGCGATCGTGGAAAAAGCGATGTCACGCGAGCTGTTTCGGCGCTACTCGGACATGGAGGCTTTGGCCACGGACCTACGGGCGTACCTCGACGGCCGTGTGGTTGCAGCGTACGAGACCGGCACTTGGGCGGAGACGAAGCAGTGGGTGAAGCGCAACAAGCCATTGGCGGCCTCGATCGCGATCGGCCTGCTGGTGTTGGTGGCAGGCGTAGGGTTCTCCTGGAGTTTCGCCTTCGACGCGAATGCGGAGCGTGCTCGAGCTGACACGGAGCGCTTGAAAGCCAGCGAGGCTGCACGAATTGCTGAGGAGGAGCGTGCAAGGACGGCCGAGTTCAACCGTCAACTGCAGACAATCAATGCTTCGCTCGTGGCTCAAGCTCGCGAGCAGAAGCTGCGCGGAATGATGAAAGAACTAGCTCGTTTCCGCGCGCAATGCCGGACGCTAGAGGGGTTGGATCGACTTGGCAAGCCTGCGTATCTTTGGTGGCTCGAAAATGCCGATCGCCTGCTGAATGGGGTTGTCGAAGACCTCGACAATGGCATCGAATGGCAGCCCGGTATCTCCGACGTGCAGGCGAGGCTGGTGGAGTTGCGCGGGTCGCCTGCATTGCTCCCATACACGGCCGAGGATCGCGAGCGCGATTTCGAGTTGCACCCTGAGCGCAGCCGCTTGCGCGAGCTCGAAGTCGAGGCGGCGGAGTTCGAAGGCTCCATGCGCGAGTCTCTCGCGGAGCTCGAGAGCAGGATTGTGTTTACAGAGAACCGCCTCCGATCGCTGGAATTTCCAGCGGATGTGGCCGTCGCGGACAAGTTCGCTGGAGAAATGGCCATTGCTGACGCGCGCAAACTGAACCTAATTGCATGGCCGATGGTCGATCCTGAGGCTGTGCGTCCTGGGCCAGAAGATCTCGTTCGAGCGATGCTGCTCGCACGGCGCGGCGTGGAGCTCGCAGATGACACGGCTCTTCGTTCAAGTCTTCGCGATACACTGGCATGGTCGCTGCTGTGGCTTGGCCGATTTGACGAAGCTGTGGCGCAATCGCAGCGAGCCATAGAGGAGTCGGGTGGAAGAGCGAGCTTGAATTCGAATCTCGCGCGGATGCGAGAGCACATCGATTCTTGGTCGGCACCACGCCTTTGGGAGCGCGCCGAGGAACTCTCGAAGTGGAAGGCGGAGTTCAGCCTTCGACGCGACAGATTGGATGCTGACATTGCTGCGAAGAAAGCCGACCTCGAATCGCAAGTCGCGCGACTGAAAGAGGTTTGTTCCCGGCGGCGTACGTGGAGGTTTCGCAGCAGTCCGCTTGAATTGTGGCATGAGCAACTAGAAGAACTAGAAAGTCAGCTGCTATGGCTCTCGCAGATGAAGGAGGCCGCGGTCGCGGCACATCTCACTCAAAAGGCCCAGTTGCGTTGGTCCGAGGCCATCGAGGGTATCGCTCGTTCGCCGAAGTACGCGGGTCAGGCTTGGCCGAGCGGGGAACGCATGACGCCGCAAGCAGGACTCCTGCCGCTGGGTGAGAATCCTGTGACGGGGTTGTGGGAGTTCGTGCACTTGCAGACCGGCAGTGAGCCGGAGCTGGGTATGGACGGTCGCGTGCTCCGCGACGTCGATGGGCGGTTGAGCCTGAAACGAGAGACGGGAATGGTGCTGGTGTTGATACCTGGGGGAAGATTCTGGATGGGCGCACAGAATGCGCCCGGCGCTCAAAATCATGCGGCGGAGGCGGAGCAAGACGAACTGCCGGTACGCG
Organism: uncultured Planctomycetota bacterium; assembly: GCA_903928115.1. Lineage (GTDB taxonomy): Bacteria > Planctomycetota > UBA1135 > UBA1135 > F1-120-MAGs118. The sequence goes on along the minus strand of CAIYPP010000159.1, from coordinate 16,981 downwards.
AAGTTGAGCTGAGACCTTACTTCATTTCGAAGTATGAGCTCACTGCCGATCAGTGGGATCGCGTATCCCTGCGCCGTGGCAAGAGCACGACGTCCGGCAAACAACTTACGCCTGCGAACGACAACTCCTGGGACGATATCTCAGCCATGTGGCTGCGGGAGCTTGGCTGGTGCGGATTCCCGAGTGAGGCGCAGTGGGAACACAGCTGTAGGGCTGGAACTTCCACGAATTGGTCGACCGGGAATGACCCCGAGAGTCTGCTCGGAGCAGCGAATCTTGATTATGACGATAGCGACCGAGCAGAGATTTTGCCTGTCAATACGCTTCGCGCGAACGGCTTTGGCCTGCACGATATTCACGGAAACGTCTGGGAGTGGTGTGGTGACACCTACAATTCCCGTGTCCCCCCGCGCGCGGGGGATGGTCTACGGGATGATGGTACGGAAGGCTCCGTCAGCCGCGTGCTACGAGGCGGAGGCTGGAGCAATGTCCCCTCGCTTGCGAGGTCTGCATATCGGAGCCCCCTTGAGCCGGGAGAGCGAAACAATATGGACGGCCTACGCCCTGCGAGGGGCGTCACTCCCTAAGACTCGATTCTCGTACGACGGGGCGTTCGCCGCGGACGGGATGCTGGGGTGGATGCGCCCCGCGCATCGAGCGAGTGGTCGTGCGTGATCGATGCAGGCTGAATCAGTCGTTGGCGAGCAGTTCAGCGGCGAGTTGACGCACGTTGGGGTCGCTGTCTTGCAGGCTCATTTTCCTGAGCAGGTCCTTGGCCTGCGGTTCGGGGCGCTTGTCGAGTGCGCGTGCGAGCTCGGACCGTACCGAGGCGCTCGAGTCGGACATCATGGACTTGTAGGTGGAGATCACATGGCTGCCCGAGTGGCCGCTCAGTGTGTCGACGGCCTCGATGCGCACCTGAGGAGACGGATCCTGAGTTGCGTACTGCTGCAGAAGGCTCACGGCCTCGGGAGTCTCGAGGCGCCGCAGAGCGTCGAGCGCGGCGCTGCGGACCTTGGGGTCGTTGCTTTCGAGGTGCTCGACCACCTTGGGGAGGATCTGAGCCGAGCCTGTGTTGCCGAGGGCTTCGAGATAGCGGTCGAGCATGCCGGATTCGACCGCGGCTTCCTCGAAGGAGAGCAGCTGCTGCATCAGTGCCGGATCGGCCCCCTCGCGACCCGCCGCGGCCCCGAGCATGAAGAGGCTGGCGCTGCGCAGGCGCGGGTCCGCGGTCCCGTCATGGGCGATCGAGAGCAGCTGCTGGAAGCTGGCTAGGTCCGGCTTGTCGATCTGCGTCAGCGAGACCAGCGCGCTTCCGCGCCGCTCGACGTCGAGCCCGTCGGCCTTCGCGACCGTGACCAACACCGACTGCAGCTCGGGCGTGCCCGCAGCTCCCGCCGCACCCGCGAGGTCCGCCGCCAGCTTCGGGTCGAGTCGCGGGTCGAGCAGCAATGCCAGGACTTTGTCTGCGAGCAGCTTGTCGGTACGAAGCAGGTCCACCAGCCGTTGGTGGGCTCGATACCACTCCATCGACTCGTCCTGTCCGCTGAGCAAGAGGCGGCCGATGTGCGTGAGCACCATGTCGAAGTCGAGCGACGCGTACTCGTCGTCCGCCGGATCCTCGGGGTTGGTGGGGACGTCCGCAGTGCCCTCTGCCGGCTCCCAGGGGCCCTCGAACAGGTTGGCCTGCGGCTGAACCTGCCGCCAGCCCTGCTCGAGTCGCTTGGACGTCGCGGTGAGCTCTTGGCGCACCTCGAGCTTCAACTCCGGAACCGTGACCTGCTGTTCCTCGCGGTAGCTCGTCTCGCTCCACCATCCGGAACCCTCTCCGATGGCCATGCCGTTGCCCTCGAGCGTCGGTCGCAGCTCGCCCTTTGCTTGGGCGTAGCCGCGTCTTGTCCACGTCGCCTTGCGAGCGGGTTCGCCCTGCACCTCGACGCGGAGGTCCGCCATGCCGCCTGCATCGCCCTCGGAGCCTTGCCAGCCGCCGTCCGCATGAGGCACGCGAATCGCACTGCAGAGGCTGCGAATCGTGTTGCGCTGTTCGACTGGAAAGCCCGGGGGGAAGCGATAGCCCTCGATGCGGTCCTCCGAGCTGAGCAGCACCAGCATGGGTTGCCCGAGCTGCCGACTCGCTTCACTCATGTCGACGAGCCCTTGGCCTGTTTGGAGGCGGACCTCGATCCCGGTCAGGTCGAGCTCCATCACCCAATGGCTCTCCGTGGCCCCGAGCACGAGGAGGTTCGCCGCATGCTCAAACCCTAGGACGATGTGGTCTGCGGCCATTCCCTCTTGGAGCATCTTGGTGCTCGATGCATAGCTGAGCTGGACCTTGGCCCATTGGCCCGGTTGGCGCCCTCGGAGCTCGGTCGGCTTCGGCGCGTCCGAGACAGCCTGTCGCTCGCCCGGCTGCGCTCCAGCGCTCGGTTCGGGACGGAGGACTTCCTGGCTCGGCTCCACCGGTCGGTTCGTGGTGGGCCCGTCGGAGCCCTTGGGACGCGTGGCCAGCCAGATCCCAAGGCCTAGGACCGGCAGGATGACAAGGACCGCCAAGGTGGTGCGATGGTTCGAGCTCATGGTTGCCTCTTCAGGGACCTCTCTGGATGGCAAGCGAACCAAGGGCGTGACTCGAGTTCACGCATTTCCGTCGCCTCTCGAGGATGAGCAAGGATTGTAGGGCTTTCCACGCAGCCAAGCGGGCGGCTGTGGCCGCGGTCTACGCCCGAGCCGGTCGCACCGTGCAGCCTGCATCCACGTCGCGCCGACCGCGGGACGGCCGGGGAACCGATCCCAGACCACCGGAGGCCTTGCCGGCCTCACGGTTTGTAAAGCCCACGCACGGCGAGCGCCCCGGCCAACGGCTGCGTGTCGTGATGTCCGCGGGGACAGCCTGAGCTTCGCGGCCGCTCGGGGCTTCGTGCTGAGGGCCACCAAGGTCGAGGGGCGGAAGCGGGGCCTCTCCTTCCACGGGCTCTCCGGCCCGAACAACGCACCGTGTGCGACAGGTAGTACGAGCGGACTCTGTGTGCGCCCGCCGTCGCGACTTCTGTTGAATTCTCCCACCGACAGCACGGCGAGTTTCCGCCATCGAGGGACTCTGTGCATTCCAAGGATGTCGAGGATCGGCTGGGGAACTCCGTCACAACGCCGCAGCACGTGCTTGGTCGTCGCGGGCCCAAGGCTTGCGTGCCACGCGGCCTCGACATGCTTCCCGCGTGCCGGTCCGCGGCCGACCTTGGTGATGCGATTGCGACGCAGGGTGTCGCCGCTGGAGCGCTCGCTCGGCACGGGCCCGAGGTAGCTCACGAGCTGCGACGCCCTACGGAAATACCAGAGATCGCCGATCTCGGCAGTGACGTTGCGGAGACGATTGTGCCGACACCGCGCGGTGTGTGCATCGAGCGGAAGGTCGTGGCGCAGAACTGCGTTGCGGGAGCGAGCAACTCGACGCACTCGGTCACGTCGGCTGCGCGCTGGCCAAGGCGCTCGACCTCGCGCAGCGAGTCCTCGAGCGCCCTTGCTGAGCCTTGTGGTCCATGCGCTGGTCGCCGCTCCACTTAGGCGTCTCGGATGGCGCGACAACGATGCCGGAGTAGCGTTGCTGAGCGCAGGGTGCGCCAGAGGCCGAAGCTGGTGGGGCCGGCCTAGTAAGCGATGTGGACCTAGCCCGACCCGCCAGGCGCCACGGCCAAGACGATCGTGTCATCGTGAATATCCAAACCAAAGAACTGGGATATCTTCTGCACAGCGGGCCGCCTTCCTTGCGGCCGGGCGCCGCTCTTGTTCACCGCGGACGCGGCGTGTTCCGCGTGTCTAGAAGGCTCGGTCTACATGTCCTGTTTGAGGTCCGGAACAGCGTCGCCCGCGGCGCTCACGCAGTTGCGGCCGGAACTGCAGTCCTGCGGTAGCGTTCCTTGAGTCCGCCGTTGGCGCAGGGGCGAACGATCGACTCGGCCGGTCCGTAGAGACCTCGCAGGTGCGGAAAGGGGACTTCGGCCGGCGCGTGCGCGAGGGTGATTCCAAAGAGCGCGGGCCGCGCGAGCGGAGGTGCTCGGGCGGCCCGCGGGGGATCGGGAGGAGCGGGGGTTACTTGAGGCCCATGCGCGCGAGGCGGGTGGGGCGGTCGGCGGCGAACTTGGCGATGCCGGCCCAGAGGGATTCGGGGTCGATGTGGGCTTCCTTCTTGAGCTCTTCGACGTTGCCGCCGGTGCGCCAGCGGTTGTCCCAGTCGCTGGAGAGGACGTATTCCTCGGCGATCTTGTGGGGGAGCCAGTCGTGCATCAGGCGGCGCGCGCCGTTGGTGATGCAGGTCGAGTCCATCCAGTCGGACCAAGGCAGGACGGTGTCGCGGTAGGACTGGGGCTGGAGCTGGAAGAGCTCCCACGAGACGGCCTGCACGAGCTTCACGTTCGGGCCTTCGCCCTTCTTGAAGCGCTCGAGCAGCGCGTAGAGCGACTCGGTCGAGCTCGTGCCTTGGACGATGATCGTGCCTTCCTTGGGGCGCTTCGGATCGAAGTCGCGGATCACGTACGCACCCTTGGCGGCGTCCAAGTGCGACGGGATGCCGAGCGCGGCGCGGTCGGGGACCTTGACGTTGGGGCGCGTGAGGTGGATCGCGACGATCGGCTGCTTGCAGCGCAGCGCAGCGGCGAGCGCAGGCGCGACCTCGTTGTGCTCCCACGGGTGGAGGTTGATCACGTGGCCGTCGGGGAAGAGCTGCGTGACGCCTGGCGAGAAGATGCCGAAGTGCGTGCGGCTGTCCTCGGCGGTCTCGGGGCCAGAGTGGCCGACGACCCAGATGGTCTTGCCGACTTTCAGCGGGCAGTCCTGCGCGAGCTGGCTGAACAGGCGGAACATCCCGTACTTCAGGTACGAGAACGAGCCGTAGGTCGAGCAGGCGCCCCAGTAGCCGAGGAACTCCTTCTCGGGCTCGGCGCTCATGTTCACCGTGGCGAGGCCGACCGTGAGGCCGGAGTTGGTGAACTCGGTGATCTGCTGCGGAAGGAGCGAGCCGTGCGGGTTCTTCGTGCGCTCGTACCAGCCGAAGTTCTTCGCGGCGCCGAAGTCCTTGGCGAAGCCGAAGATGCCGGTCGACTCGGCGAGGTCCGCCGAGCACGCGAGCACGAGCGGGCGGCCCATCTTCTCGCGGCAGTAGGAGTTGAACCACGAGCCGAAGGTCAGGAACGCGTTCTTGTTCGCGATCGCGGTGCCCGGCGCGGCGAAGAGCTCGCCCGGCAGCGTCTGCGGGTCGAGCCAGCTCGTGTCCTCGGCGAGGTTGACCTTGCTCTCGAGGCGGAAGCCCTCGGCCTTCTGGGGCACGCTCTCGCCGATCTCGACCAGCGTGTCGGCGAGGTACTCCATCAGGTCGGGGTCGTTGGCGAGCACGCTGAAGACCGTGCGGAACCACTTCTCCGATTGCTCGCGGCACTTCGACTCGCCGGGGTCGGTGGTGTCGCCCGCGCCTTCGAAGGTCACGCCGTACTTGCGCCCGAAGTCCTCGCGGCACTTCCAGAAGAGCTCGCTGTTGCGCTTGTGCGCCGCGCCGTGCGAGTGGTAGTCGAACTTGTGGTAGCCGCGGCCCTTGCGCGTCTTCACCCACACGCAGCCCGGCCGCCCGCCGGTCTCGTCGGCGCACACGATCTCGAGGAGCGCCTTGGTGATTTCCTCGAAGTTTTCGCCCTCGGTCGTGCCGGCGACGCGCCAGCCGTAGGGCTCGAACCAATCGACCGGCGTGCCGTGCACGACCTCGCTGTTCGCGAAGTGGTCGATGCCGTGGTCGTTCCAGTCGAACAGATAGATCAGGTTGTCGAGGCCGAGGCCCCACGCGGAGTTCTTGACCTCGTGGTGCGCGCCCGCGGTGTGACCGCCCTCGCCCTCGATCGCAAAGACCTTCACGTCGCCTGCGCCGGCGTGCTTGAGCGCCATCGCCTCGCCGAGCGCGGCGGGTGCGCCGTGGCCCGAGGGGCCGGTGTTGAACTTGAAGAAGAGCGTCTTGCCCTCCATCTCCGCATGGCCGGGCAGGTGGCCGTTGTGGCGCAGCCACAGCAGGTCTTCCCACGTGAGCTGGCGCTCTTTCGAGTGCGGCACGAGGTACTTCGGGTCGCCGGTCTGCGCGTAGCGCAGGCGCAGGGCCTCGTTGTAGACCGCGAGCATCGCGTAGATCACCGGGTTGCAGTGGCCTGCGACGAGGACCGAGCGATCGCCGAAGGCGAGCTCGGGCCGGCGGACGTCCCAGCGCATCACGCCCAGCGTGGCGGCGACCATCAGCGGGGTCTTCGAGCGCGAGCCGCCCGGGTGGCCGCTCTGGCGCAGGTTGAGCATCAGGTCGATGCACTGGTCGATCAGGTCCCCGATCTTCTCCCAGTGCTGAAAGTGCGGACGGAGGGTCTCGAGGGTGGGCTTGGTGACGGTCTGCATCGCGGTGCTCCTTGCGGCCCGGCGACGCTTTGGCTCGCCCCGGGCGCTCGGCGCAGACTCTAGCAAAACAGGCTCCACCGCGCCTTTCCGCCGCGCGCGTATCGACAGCCGCGCGCGGAGAGTGTTCCCTAGGTGCCATGGAGCTTCGGGACGAGGATCCGGCGGCCGACGCGGACAGCATCCTGCTGCGGCGCCCTGGACGGCTCGTGTACGTGATCCTCGCCCTGATCGCGTTCACCTTCGCGACCGATCTCCTGATCGACACGCACTCTTCGATCGGGGTCGTGTACTCGGTGCCGATCCTGCTGACGCTGTGGCTCGGTCGGCGCGAGCTCACCCTGTGGGCGGCGGTGCTCTGCGCGGCGCTGGTGCTCGCGGTCGTTCCCGTTCATCACGAGATGACGGAGGAGACGCACGAGCTCGTCTTGGGCAGACTCTCCAACCTCTTCTCGATCCTCATCGCTGCCGCACTTGCGATGATGCGACTGCGCAGCGAGCGGGAGCTGCGTCGCGTGCGCCGCTGGGCGATGACGACACTCGGGAGCCTCGCGGAGTCTGTGATCTCCGTCGACCCGCGCGGCAGCGTGGTCTTCGTCAACAGCGCCGCCGAGCGCATGCTCGGGCGACCCCGCGAACAGCTCCTGTTCCGTCCGCTCGGCGATGTGTTCATCGTGCGAGACGTGGCAGGTGCGCAGCGACCGCCGATCGTCGAGCTCGCCGAGCTCGGCATGGCGGACACGCGCGAGGCGTTCCTCTTCGCTCTCGGCGGCCGCCGCATCCCGATCGAGTACTCGCGCGCGTCGATCGCGGCACCTGGAGAGCCGTCGATGGGGGACGTCCTCGTGTTCCGCGACATCAGCGCGCGCAAAGAGCACGAAGAGGCCATCCGCAAGCTCGCCTACCGCGACGATCTGACGGGACTGCCCAACCGCATCTCGCTGCTCGATCGCTTCCAGCTCGAGCTTGCGCACGCGCGCCGCGGCCGCACGGGCCTTGGCGTGATGTACCTCGACCTCGACGGCTTCAAGGGCGTGAACGACGTCCACGGGCACGAGGCCGGCGACCACGTGCTCAAGGTGACGGCGCGCAGGCTCGCGTCGACGCTGCGCGCGGGCGACACGGTCGCGCGGCTCGGTGGCGATGAGTTCGTGCTGCTCCTACCGGCGGTGAGCAGCGCGGACGAGGCGCGCCGCGTTGGCGAGAAGCTCGTCGCCGTGCTCGAGCAGCCGATCGAGTGGCAGGGAGTGCCTCTGCACGTGTCGGCCAGCATTGGCTTGGCACTCTCTCCGCAGGATGGCGACGAGCCCGAGACGTTGCTGCGGCGCGCGGACAAGGCGATGTACCGCGCGAAGTCGGCAGGACTGGGTCGGATCGCGCTCGTTCAACGCAGCGAAGACGCGTGAGCCCGCGGGATCACTCTTCCCAAAGGCGCGTCAGGCCGTCGAGCGAGTCGCGCGAGCGGCGGCCGCGCGAGTCCCAGCGGCGCATCGCGTCGTAGAGCGCGACGAGAGAAGCCTGCTCGCGCTCGTCTTGCAGCTTGCCTTCGCGAAGCGCCGGAAACGCGACGTTGCCGATGCGGCCCCAGCGCGTGCGGCCAAGACGGGTTTCGCCGCTCGCGAGCAGGATGTTGAGCGCGATGGCGACCTTCGCTTCGGGGTCTTGCTCGCGCTCCAGCGCGTCGAGCAGGCGATCGACAACTTCGGGGCTGCGCAGCTTCCACAGACCCTTGGCGACGGCGATGCGCTCGCCCGGAGTCTCGAGCGCGAGCCGGTCGAGCCACAGGCGCTCGGTCTCCGGCGCGAGCGTGCGCTGCAGTCGCGTGCGAGCTGCTGCAACGACGCCCTGCTCGCGCGATTCGCGCTCGAAGCGCTCGTACCACGCGAGCCACGAGTCTTGCGGATTCTCGCGCGCGAGGTCGAACACGATCGCCCAGCCGAGGAAGTGCGCGACCAAGTTGTCACGCGAGTCGTACTCGTCGCTCGCGGAGAGCCGCATCCAGCGCTCGATCTCCGCGTCGCTCGCCTTGAGGTCGCGCAGCTCGCGCAGGGGCCAGCAGGCGAGGCCGTCGCCGTACCAGCGTCCTTCGTGCAGCGCGCCGTCGCCCCAGAAGGACGCGAGCCCCTCTTCGAACCAGAGTGGAAGCCGCAGCCCGAGATCGGCGATGCGCGCGTGGACGAGCTCGTGCACTGCGGTTCCGGCGTCGCTGGTGCCGAGGAACACGCCCGAGGGCTCGAAGCTGAAAAGCCCGCCGCGCACGTGGTAGGCACGCACGCGGGCCGGGCCGATGTCCGGCACGACCTGCAGCTCGCCGGTCGCGGGGCCGTCGGGCGGCGAAGAGCTGGGCGACTGCGGGTCGAGCGCATGGACGCGGACCGGGCGCTGGAAAGCTCCCATGCGCTCTTCGACGGCCGCGATCGCGGGCTCGAGCGCCTCGCCAAAGCGCTCGACATCGACCTTTTCGCCGTCCTTGACGTACAGCGTCCACGACGGGTCGCGCAGCACCGGAGTCCAGCTCGCGCAGCCGCCCGCGAGAGGGGCGAGGCACAGCGCGAGGGCGAGCTTCCACATGGGCCCGATGGTGCGCGCCGCGCGCGATTCTGTCCAGCCGCAACGGGTCGCAGCCGCGCGGATCGTGCTGCGAAGGCCCGTGCGAGTGCTCCACGGCGCTCGCTTGCCGGCTGAAACGTCCGCGTTACCTTGGGAGTCCCGCTTTTTCCCCGACAGGCGCCCACAAGAGTCCCCATGGCCACGTTCCGCTGCGAGCTCGACGCCCCGAACAACATCGTGATGGTGATGGTCACGGAGGACGATGGCAGCGAGCACGACTACCAGTTCGACTTCGACCCGCGCTCGGGCCGCTACGAGTTTTCGGAGCGCGAGATCTTGGAGCGCGACTTTGGATCGGAGTGGGTCGAGGAGATGGAGAACGCCGTCAAGGGCCTGATCGAGCAGGCGGTCCGCGCCAAGCGCGGCGGTTAGACCGCGCGGGGCACGCGCGCGCAGACCTGCGGCGAGGAGGCTGCTAGGATCGAGCGCGTGCGACGCGTCTTCCTGATCGTTCTCGACTCCCTCGGCGTGGGTGCCTTGCCCGACGCCGCGACCTTCGGCGACATCGGCACCCACACGCTCGACCACGTCGTGGCGGGAGCGGGCGGGCTCGACGTGCCCAACCTGAGTCGACTGGGGCTCGGGCACGTGCCCGGCGTCACGCGCGTGGCGCGCTCGGCGGCTCCGATGGGAGCCTTTGGGCGCTGTGCGGAGCGTAGCCCGGGGAAGGACACGTCCACTGGGCACTGGGAGATGATGGGGTGCGTGCTCGATCGACAGTTTCCCGTGTTCGAGCACGGTTTTCCTGCGGAGATCATCGACGCGTTCGTCGCGCGCGCGGGCGTGCCGGGCGTGCTGTGCAACGCGCCGGCATCGGGCACGGAGGTGCTCACGCGCCTCGGTGATGAGCACGTGCGCACGGGCAAGCCGATCGTCTACACGAGCGCGGACAGCGTGTTCCAGATCGCGTGCCACGAGGAGCACTTCGGACTCGAGCGGCTGTATCGCTGCTGCGAGCTCGCGCGCGAGATCCTCGACCCGTACGGCGTCGGGCGCGTGATCGCGCGGCCGTTCGTGGGCACGTCGGGCAGCTACAAGCGCACCTACAACCGACGCGACTACTCGCTCAAGCCGTTCCACGAGACCGCGCTCGTGCGACTCACTCGCGCGGGCGTGCCCGTGGTCGGCGTCGGAAAGATCGAGGACATCTTCGCGGGTGTCGGCGTGACGCACTCGGTCCACACCGAGGGCAACCGCGATGGCATGGAGCGCGTGATCGAGCTCGCGGGCTCGCAGGAAGGCGGGCTCGTGTTCGTGAATCTCGTCGACTTCGACATGCTCTATGGGCACCGTCGCGATGCACCTGGGTATCGACGTGCGCTGGAGGAGTTCGACGCGCAGTACGCGCAGCTCGAGGCGCGCCTGCGACCTGACGATCTCGTGTTGCTGACGGCCGACCACGGCAACGATCCGCTGTTCACGCAGACCACCGACCACACGCGCGAGTACGTGCCCGTGCTCGCGGCGGGTGCGCAAGTGCGGCCCGGGGTTGCTCTCGGAACGCGCGAGAGCTTTGCGGACATCGGCGCGACGGTGGAGGAGTTCCTCGGTCTCACACCGAGGGGCCCCGGACGCTCGTTCTGGCGCGAGGTCGCGCGCTAGCCATGGACGCACGCGGAATTCTCGCCACCAAGCGCGATGGCCGTCGGCTGTCGGATGCGCAGATCCACGAGTTCATCGCGGGCTACGTCTCGGGCGCGATCACGGACTATCACGCGTCGGCGTTGTTGATGGCGATCTTCATCCACGGGATGGAAGAAGGCGAGCTCGCGGTGTGGGCGCGCGCGATGCTCGAGAGCGGGCGCGTGATGAAGTTCCCGAGCATCTCGAAGCCGAAGGTCGACAAGCACTCCACGGGTGGCATCGGGGACAAGGTCTCGATTCCGCTGGCGCCGGCCGCCGCGGCGTGCGGACTCGCGGTGCCGATGATCTCCGGTCGCGGACTCGGTCACACGGGCGGAACCCTCGACAAGCTCGAGGCGATTCCCGGGTTTTGCACGCAGCTCTCGGAAGCTGACTTCGCGCGCTGCCTCGAACGCACGGGCGTGGCGCTCGGGGGGCAGACGCCCGACATCGTTCCTGCCGATCGCAAGCTCTATGCGCTGCGCGACGTGACGGGCCTGATCGAGTCGATTCCGCTGATCGCGAGCTCGATCATGTCGAAGAAGCTCGCCGAGGGCCTCGATGCGCTCGTGCTCGACGTGAAGTTCGGCTCGGGCGCATTCATGGTCGAGCGCGCGCGCGGCGAAGCGCTGGCGAAGGCGATGCTCGGGCTCGCGCGCGACTTCGGAGTGCGTGCGACGGCGCTGCACACGAACATGGCTCGACCGCTCGGCCGCATGGCGGGGCACTCGCTGGAGATCCTCGAGAGCTTCGACTGCCTCGAAGGGCGCGGACCTGCCGACCTGCGCGAGCTCGTGTGTCTGCAGGGCGGCGAGATGCTCCGGCTCGGCGGGCTCGTGCGCACGCTCGACGAGGGTCGTGAGCGCATTGCGCGTTCGCTCGACGACGGCAGTGCCCGCGCGGTGTTCGCGCGAGTGATCGAGGAGCAGGGCGGCGACCCGCGCTGTCTCGACGACCGCACGCTGCTGAAGCGAGCCTCCAAGGTCGAAGTCGTGCGCGCCCGGCGCGACGGCGTGCTCATGTGGCGCGACCTGCGCGCGCTCGGAGCGGCGATCTGCGAGCTCGGCGGCGGGCGCAAGAAGCTGGGCGACGTGATCGACCTCGGCGTCGGACTCGAGTTCGAGGTGACGGACGGCACGGCCGTGAAGGCCGGCGACGCCCTTCTGCGCGTGCACCATGAGGGGCACGGCCTCGCGCAAGCCCACGCCCTGATCGAGCGCGCCTACGAGCTTGTCGAGGCCCACAGGCCGGAGCCGCTCGTGCTTGCCTCGTGGTCCGTGTGACGTTGTAGTGGCTCCCGCATGCAGATCTTGCGCTGCCTGATCGGGATCGCCTTTTTCATCGGCCTCGCGTGGCTGATCTCGTGGGATCGGCGGCGCTTTCAGTGGCGCGTCGTGGTCGGCGGGATCGCGCTGCAATTCGCGATCGTTGCGCTGATCGCCGAGACCGAGGTTGGACACGCGTTCTTCGTGCGTGCAGCGGGCTTCGTCGACAAGCTCGTCTCGAAGACCGTGCCCGGCGCGCAGGCGGTGTTCGGGCACCTCGCCACCGACGGAGGCGCCGACTTCATCTTCGCCTTCGCGGGCACGGGCCTGCTCGTGATCATCTTCGTCTCGGCCCTGATGTCGATTCTCTATCACCTCGGCGTGATGCAGGTGCTCGTGTACATGCTCGCCAAGTTGATGAGCGTCACGATGGGCCTCTCCGGCGGGGAGTCGATGGCGGCGGCGGCCAACATCTTCATGGGCCAGACCGAGGCGCCGCTCGTGATTCGGCCGTACCTCGCGCGCATGACGCGCTCCGAGCTGAACGCGCTGATGACCGGCGGCTTCGCGACGATCGCGGGATCGGTCATGGCGATCTACATGAAGATCCTCGGGCCCGAGCTCGCGCCGCACCTGATCACGGCGTCCGTGATGAGTGCGCCGGCGTCGTTCGTGATCGCCAAGACCATCCTGCCGGAGCGCGAGACGCCCGACACGGCGCGCGGAGTGGAACTCAAAGTCGAGCGCAGCGCGGTCAACATCATCGAGGCGGCCGCCAACGGCACAGGGGATGGACTGAAGTTGTGGCTCAACGTGGTGGCGATGCTGATCGCGTTCATCGCCCTCGTCGCGCTCGTCGATTGGCCGCTCGGTGCGCTCGGCGAGTGGCTCAACAGCCTCGGTGTGCTCGAAGGAACGCTCTCGCTCGGCCGCATCTTTGGCTGGGTGTTCGCACCGTTTGCATGGGCGATCGGCGTCGAAGGCTGGCACGACTGCCAGATGGTCGGCTCGCTGCTCGGGACACAGGTCTCGGTCAACGAGTTCGTCGGCTACACGCGACTGGGTGAGTTCATGCAGTCGACCCATCCCGCGCAGATGTTCGAGCACAAGCGCTCAGCGATTCTCGCGAGCTACGCCCTCTGCGGCTTTGCGAACTTTGCCTCGATCGGCATCCAGATCGGTGGGATCTCCGCGCTCGTGCCGGAGCGCAAGCCCGATGTAGCGAAGCTGGCGCTGCGCGCCATGCTCGGCGGTGCCTTCGCGTGCTGGATGACGGCGACGATTGCGGGAGCGTTCCTGTGAGCGGCATCGCGGACGTCGAGCGGCTCGCGGCCTCGCTTCGCCACCATGGCGTCGGCACCGTCGACATCGCGTTCGTGCTCGGCTCGGGCCTCGGCGCCTTCGCCGAACGGATCGAGCGTGCTCGCGTCATTCCGTACGCGGAGATCGACGGCATGCCGCAGAGCAAGGTCAAGGGCCACGCCGGGCGGCTCGTGGTTGGAGAGCTCGGCGGAGTGCGCGTGCTCGCGCAGCAGGGTCGTGTGCATCTCTACGAGGGCTGGAGCGTGAGCGAGGTCACTCGCGCGGTGCGTGCGATTGCGCAGCTCGGCTGTCGGCGTTTCGTGCTGACGAACGCGGCGGGCGGGATTCGGCGGCACTGGCGACCCGGACTGCTGATGACGATCCGCGATCACATCAACATGCAAGGACGTACGCCGCTCGCGCGCTCGGAGTCCGGCTACGCGCGGCCTTACGACGACGAGATGACCGCCGTGCTGCACGAGGTCGCGACCACGCGTGGCATTGCGCTCGACACGGGCGTGTACGCCGGGCTGCTCGGCCCGAGCTACGAGACTCCGGCGGAAATTCGCATGCTCGACTCGTTCGGAGCGGACGCGGTGGGCATGAGCACCGTCGCAGAGGTTCTCGCGGCGCGCGCGTGCGGCGCACGCGTGGCGGGGATCTCCCTGATCACGAATCAGGCGGCGGGAATCACAGGCGAGCCCCTTTCACACGCTGAGGTCATGGCCGTCGGCAACGCGGCTTCCGGTCCGTTCTCGGACCTGCTTCAGCACGCAGCGGCGCGGCTCGCGAGCTGAACTCGCCCCGCGGTCGCTACAATTCGCGACCCGATGGCCCTCGACGTCCGAGAGATCGCGCGGCGCGCGGCGGCGCGCGTGCTTGCCGAGCAAGGCACGCGGCCGACGGCTGCGCAGGCGGAACGCCATGTGCCTGCGGCGTCGAGCCCCGCTCCCGCGCCTGTCCGCAATGCGCTTCCGAGCGGCCCGACGCGCCCACCGAAGCTCGAGGTGCGCGCTCCGATCGAGGACGACGGTCGTTCGCTGGTCTTGGGAACCTGCCTCGCAGAGACTCCGGACGGCGGAGTTCTGCGCGTTCCCGCGGACGCGATCATCTCGCCGTTGGCGGTGGAGGAGGCGCATCGTCGTCGGATTCGCATCGAGCGCGGCGAGCGCGACGGCGGACGGCGCATCGCTGTGGGCTGCGACCACGGCGGCTTCGCGCTCAAGCAGGAGCTGCTCGGCTGGCTGCGAGCCCTCGGACACATTCCCGTCGACTTTGGGACCCGCGACGAGAACCCTGTCGACTACCCCGACTTTGCGCGCGCGGTGGCGGAAGCTGTCGCGTCCGGTCAGTGCGAGCTCGGCATCGTGATCGACGGGGCAGGCATCGGATCCGCGATCGCGGCCAACAAAGTGCCGGGTGTGCGCGCGGCGACGTGCTGCGACGTTGCGATGGCGAAGAACGCCCGCGAGCACAACTACGCCAACGTGCTTTCGCTCGGCGCGAAGATGATTCAGCGCTCGGTCGCGGAAGAGATCGTGCGCGCGTTCCTCTCGACCGCGCAGGGCGAGGCTCGCCACGGCAAGCGTGTGGCGAAAATCACTGAGATCGAGCGGCGTTACTTGCGGAATCCCCAAACTGGAGTGCAGACGTGAAGCTGTCGCGCGAGATCGGGGCTGCGGAGCTCGAGGCGTTGCTGGTCGAGCTCGGACGGCGCATCGTCGAAGGAGGTCCCGAAGCGGTCTTCCCGCACGGCGGCGGAGCCGTCGAGGTCGAGTTTTGCCCGGATCGCGCGCGGGAAGTGCTCGCCGCGGGCGCCTGCCGCCTCGGCTACTGCGGCTGCAAGGCGCCCGAGCTCAACACGCTCGCGTCGTACATCGACCACACGCTGCTCAAGCCGGAGGCGACTCTCGCCGAGCTCGACAAGCTGTGCGAAGAAGCGCTGAAGAACAAGTTTGCGAGCGTGTGCGTCAACGGCGCGCATGTGCGCCGCTGCGCCGAGATCCTCGCGGGCTCCGGCGTTCTCGTGTGCTCGGTCATCGGCTTTCCGCTCGGCGCGAGCGCAACCGAAGTGAAGTGCTACGAGGCGCGCCGCGCGATCGAGGACGGCGCGTGCGAGATCGACATGGTGATGAACGTCGGCTTGCTGAAGTCCGGCGCGGACGCGGCGGTCGAGCGTGACATCGCAGCCGTGGCGGAGACGTGCCACAAGCTCGGCGCGCGGCTCAAGGTGATCTTGGAGACGTGCCTGCTGAACGATGCGGAGAAGGTGCGCGCGTGTGAGGCCTCGAAGCGCGCGGGCGCGGACTTCGTGAAGACCTCGACGGGCTTCAACAAGGGCGGTGCGACTGCAGCGGACATCGCGCTCATGCGCCGCACGGTCGGCGACCGAATCGGAGTCAAGGCCTCCGGTGGCGTGCGCGACCAAAAGGTGGCGAAGGAGATGATCGCCGCAGGCGCCACGCGCATTGGCGCGAGCGCATCCGTCGCGATCGTGCAGGGCGGCGAGTCGAAGTCGACGTACTGAGCGCGGATGCTCGGGCGCTTCAGCGCGACAGGTAGCGCGCGCGCAAGAGCTTCGAGGCTGCCACGATCGCCGCGAGCTTCTGTTGCGCGATCTGGGCCGATGCGAGCGGATTGTCGGCGAACGTCGCAAAGCCGCAGTCGGGGTTGAGCAGCACGCGCTCGGCTCCGAGGAGCTCGACGAGCGGCGCGACCTGCGCGCAGATCTGCTCTGGCGTCTCGACGTCGACGCGCTTTTGGTTCACGACGCCGATGCCGATGCGCTTGTCGCGCGGAATCGCCGTGAGCAGTCGTCCGTCGCCGGCGCGCGGAGTGCAGAGCTCGAGGAAGAGCGTCCCCACCGGCGCCCGAGAGAGCAGCGCAACGAGCGGCGCGTAGTCGCCGTGCAGCGCGACGCGCTCGTCGGGTGACCAGTTCCCGCGACAGACGTGCAAGCCGAGGCGCTCGCGTGGGAAGCCTTCGGTGAGTTGCTGGAGCAGTTGCTCCGCGAAGGCGAGCTCCGACGGCGTGTCGAGCTTCTCTCCGAGTGCTCCGCACATGAAGGTGCGTCGCTCGCGCGCATGGCCGTAGACCACTTCGCTCAGAACGGGCTCGTCGAACTGAACGAGCGACACGCCCGCGGCGAGCAGGTCTGCGAGCTCCTCGCGCAGCACGCGCACGACGTCACGTGCGAGGGCCTCGCGATGGGCGTAGGCGCGGTCGGAGATGCACTCCATCCACATCGTGCGCGTCAGGAGGTACGGTCCCGGAAGTGCCACTTTCAGCGGCCGATCGCAGAGCGAGCGCAGAAAGCGTGCTTCGTTGAGCGCGATCGGGCGCGAGCGACCCAGCGGCCCGAAGACTGCGGGGTGCCGCACCTTGCCCGCGGGGACGTCGAGCGCGCGCAGCTCGCGCTCGAACTCGGCGGGATCGTCGACGTAGGGCAGGAGGTCGGTGATCGGGATCAGCTGGCAGTTGTCGAGGATGCCGCCGACGAAGCTGGCGTAGTTGTCGCGGCGCTGCTCGCCATCGGTGATCACGTCGACGCCTGCGCGCAGCTGCGCGTCGACACACAGCCGCACCGCGTCGTCCGCAGTCGCTTCGAACTGCGCGTCGTCCAAGCGGCCTTCGAGGTGACGATGCAGCGCGTCGAGCAGCCACGTCGGCCGCGGCCAGCTGCCGATGCCCATGACCGACAGGGGTTCGATGCGCGGAGCAGGCGCGGGGGTCGGCAGCGATGCTGGGATCGTCACTGGGACGATGCT
>CAIYPP010000158.1 GCA_903928115.1 uncultured Planctomycetota bacterium | reverse complement strand
GCGCTCGACACGGCGGAAGCGATGAAGGCTCTCGAAGCCAAGCTGCTCGACGAGGGCATCCTCGCACCCTACATCCGCTACCCGGGCGGACCGCCGGAAGGCAACTTCCGCATCGTGATCAGCGCGGGACACTCGCTCGTGCAAATCGAGCGCCTACTCGACGCACTGTCCCGTCTGCGCAGCGGGGTGGAATGAAGCCTCGCTCGCTCTCGGATGCGCTGCTCCAAGAGCTCGCGCGCGAGCATGGAACGCCGCTCTTCGTGTACGACGCGGCCGTGCTGCGCTCACGAGCGCGCGAGCTGCTCGACCTTCGCAGCGCGCGCGGTCGCGGCTTCGACGTGGTGCGCTACGCGCAGAAGGCCAACCCCAATCTCTCGGTCCTGCGCGAGCTGCGCGCCGAAGGATGCCGCGTCGATGCGGTGTCCGCGGGCGAGCTGCGCCGCGCCCTCGCGGCGGGATTTCCCGCGCAGGAGGTGCTCTTCTGCGCGGATCTCTTCGACCGCGACGCGCTCGACCTGCTCGCGCGCGAGCCGTTCCAGCTGAATGCCGGCTCGCCGTTCATGCTCGAGCAGTACGCACGCGCGAATCCGCCGCGACGCGACGTCGTACTACGCGTGAATCCCGGCTTCGGTCACGGTCACGACCGCAAGGTGAGTACCGGTGGCGAGCTGTCCAAGCACGGCATCTGGCACGCGGACCTGCCCGCCCTCGCGCGCGAGGCTCGCACGCTCGGCCTCGACGTGGTGGGACTGCACGTCCACATCGGCTCAGGCTCCGACCTCGAGCACCTCTCGCGAGCCGCGCGCGCGCTCGTCGAGGCGGCGACGCACTTCTCGCAGACGCTGCGCTCCCTGTCGGCAGGCGGCGGCCTCCCGATCCCCTATCGCGCCCACGAGCCGCGCTTCGACCCAGCTCCGCTGCTCGAAGTCTGGGACAGCGCTCGCAGCGAGCTCGAGGGGCGCCTCGGCCGCGCGCTCTCGCTCGAGCTCGAGCCGGGGCGCTACCTCGTCGCCGAGGCAGGCGTCTTGCTCGCGACCGTGCGCGGCGTGAAGTCCGCCGGAGCGACCGAGTACGTGCTCGTCGACGCCGGCTTCCACAACCTCGTGCGCCCGGCGATGTACGGCGCGCATCACGAGATCTCGGTCCTTGGTCGCGACGCCGAGGCGCGCACTCCGTTCGCAGTGGCAGGCCCCCTGTGCGAGAGTGCCGATGTGTTCACGCAAAGCAAAGGCGGAGCCCTCGAGACGCGCCCGCTGCCCCGGCCGGCGGTCGGAGACGTGGTTTGTTTCCACGATGCGGGCGCCTACGCGGCGGCGATGGGGAGCAACTACAACTCGCAGTTGCTGGCAGCCGAAGTGATGGTCCACAATGGGCGGGCACGCGTGGTGCGCCCGCGCCAGACGTGGGAAGAACTGCTGCGACCCGAACTGGACTCCCTGGAATGAACTTCCGAACGCTCCTCCTCGGCGCTTTCCTCCTCGCCCCCAACGCCCTCGCTCAGGCTCCCGCGCCGCAGGCTGCCGAGTCCGCAGAGGACACTCGCGCGCTGCGCCTGTTCGTGGCGGGCCGCGACGCATGGCTCGCCGATGCCGCGAAGTCCTCCGACGCGAACGAAAAGGCTGAACTCGAGGCACGCGCCGCTCGGCTGAGCAAGGTGCTCGCGGAGGCGAGCGACCTGCGCGCGCAGATCCTGATCGGCGAGCTCGTCGAGCGCGATGGCAAGCCGGTGCTCCTCCAGCACAGCTGGCGCGCCGACGCGCAGTACTTCTACCCGGCGAGCACCGTCAAGCTGCTCGCCGCGGTCGCAGCGCTCGAGCGCATGCGCGAGCTGCAGCGCGGCCCCGCTCCGAAGCTCGACGCCGACACGCCGCTCGCATTCTGGGCACCGCGACGCGGCGGCGCGATCGTCGCGCAGGACCCCGACAACGTCGCCGACGGCAAGCTCACGCTGCGCCACCTCGTGCGCGAGGCACTGATCGTCTCCGACAACGACGCGTTCAACCGCCTCTACGAGTTCACGGGGCACGACCGCCTCAACAAGCTCATGTGGGACGCGGGACTCGAGTCGGTCCGCATCACCCACCGTCTCAACGTCAAGGTCTCGATCTTGGAGAACCGGCGTACGCCTTCGATCGAGCTGCGCCTCCCCGAGGGCGTCGTGCGGCTCGCGGAGGAGAATGGAACGCTCGAGCTCGCCAACGTCGACGACCGCGACGGTGTGATGGTCGGCAAGGGACGCATGGAGGACGGCGATCTCGTCCCCGGCCCGATGTCCTTCATCGCCAAGAGCCGCGTGAAGCTGCGCGACTTGCAGGTTGCGCTCGCGCGCGTCGTGCGCCCGGACCTGACGTTCGACGGCAAGCCCTTCGACCTCGGTGAGGCCGAGCGGACGCTCCTGCTCGAGGCGCTCTCCCAATATCCCGCCGACTCCCAGAACCCGCGTTGGGACCGCGCGAAGTACCCCGACGACTACGCGAAGTTCTATCTCCCCGGCGCGAGCCGCGTGGTGCCCAAAGAATCGCTGCGCATCTACAACAAGGTCGGCTTGGCCTACGGCTTCACGATCGACAACGCCTACATCGTCGACCAGCGCACCGGACGCGGATTCTTCCTCACAAGCGCGATCTACGCCAACTCCGACGGCGTGCTCAACGACGACAAGTACGACTACGAGTCCTTCGCGCTGCCTTGGATGAGCGACGTCGCCGAGCTCTGCGCGCGCGAGTTCCTCGGCGCAAAGTGAGCACGTGAACGCCTCCCGCCTGCTCGCCGCGCTCGGAGTGCTGCTGGGCGTCGGCGTGGGCGGCGCTTTGCTCTGGCGGCGTTCGACCCCGGCTCCGGTAGACGAAGGCGTCGCGACGCTCCCCACGGCGCAGCCCGGCGCGAGCGAGGAAGCTCCTGACGCGCAACCCGCACCGACGGCGCAGCCCGCGGCGAGCGCCACCGAGCGACGAACGGCCGAGCTGCCACCGGCGGAGCGCGCGGAGCAACTCCCCGAAGAACGCGGGGCGCTGGAGGTCGAGCTCTTTCTGGAGTCGACCTCGCGACCGCTTCCCGCGGTACTGATGCGCGTGTACCTGCAGGACTCCTCGGCTCCCCACGCCTACTGGCGCGAAGCAGTGAGCGACGGCGCGGGGCGAGCCCGCTTCGACGACCTGCCCCCGGGAAGGGTGCTGATCCGCAGCGGCATCTCCGGCTCGGCGGAAGCCAGCGTTTCCGCGGGCACGACCTCCCGAGCACAGCTCGTGCTCAACGGCTACTTGATGAGCGGCATCACCTTGGATGTCACGGGAACGACCGTGGCCAACGCCGAACTCTGGGCGCTGCACGCGGGCTCACGCGACGCCCACAAGGTCGGCGAGTCCGACGCCAGTGGACGGTTCTACCTGCTCGGCGCCCAGCAGGGCGAGCGAGTGTTCGCGCGCGCCGTCCACCACTCTCCCTCGGTGCCGATCTGGCTCGGTGGCCCCGAGACCGCGCGGGTCGAGCTGCGGCTCTCGCTCGGAAACGCAGGGGCCACGGTCGAAGGACAGATCCTCGACGAGTCCGAACGTCCGCTCGCAAATGCCGCCGTGGCGCTCGAACCCTCGGGTCTCGTCGGCGGCGAGCCGCCGCCGCGCGCCAGCGCGCTGACGGACCGCGAAGGTCGCTTCCGCATCGTCGGCTGCGAGCCCACGCTGACGCGGCTGCTCGTCCTGCACGAGGACTTCGCGGCCCATGAGCAGTCCTTCCCGGCGCTCCCCGGCCAGCGCAACGAGCTCCTCGTGCGCTTGAAGCGAGGCGTGCTCGTCGCGGGCACGGTCCGCGACAGTCAGGGGAATCCCGTCGGAGGCGCGTCGCTCTCGCTCGGTGGCACGAACGCATGGCTCGCGCGCCAGACGACCTCGCGCGGCGACGGCACCTTCGTGCTGCACGGCGTCCCGCCGGGTCCCGCGCGCGTCACCATCAACGGCGCAACGCTGCAACTCGATGTGCCGAGCGAGCGCTCCTTCACGTGGAACCCGCGCCTCGCGTCGGAAACGAGCCGCTAGCGAGCGGTGCTCTCGATCAGCGCGCGGAATCCCGCGGCAGCCGCGTCGACGGTCGCGCGGGGACCGAGCAAGCGCAGGTAGTAGGGCCCGAACTCGCTCTCGATCACCGCGCCGAGGAGCTTCCAGTCCAGCTCGTTCCAGCGCTCGGGCGATCCGGGCTGCTTCTCCGCGACGCAGGTGCCCGCGAGTTCCGCCTCGATCACGTCGCGCCCGCCGACCTTGCGCGTCGAGAGCACGAGTCGCTCGCGCGAGCTCGTCCCGTCGGGCTGCGTGAGCTGCTGGGACCAGCGCGTGAGCTGTGCTTCGAGCGGTCCCATTCCCACGGCGCCCCGCCACAACACCGTCAACTCCGCATCGTGGCCGTCGCCCGCGGCGCGCGGCACGCGCGCTTGAACCTTGCGCAAGGCCACCGCGGGAGCCTCGGCGATCCAGCCTTCGGGGAGCGTGAACGTGAGCTCGGTCGCCGCCGGTCGTGGCGGCAGCTCGCCGCTCGGGCGCGCCGTCGATGCCACGCTCACGCTCTCGGCGACCTCGACGCGTCCGGGCGCCGCGGCTTCGGGACTCGCCGCCACGGGCTCCGCCGCGGGCTCGGCTTCGCGCGAGCTGGAGTCACAGGCTCCCGTGAGCGGGAGCGCCAGCAGGGCGGCCGCCCACTTCATGCTCGCCGCGGGACCGCGAGACCCCAGCCGAACAAGAACGCGATGACGAGGCCCGCCGGAGCGAACCATGGCCACGCGACGACCCAGTTTTGATCGTTCCCCCAAAGGACGAGCGCGCAGCCCGCGAGCAGGAGAGCGGTCCGGAACGCGCGCAAGCCCAGCGTCTCGTCCGCGGCTAGCAGGCGCGTCGCAACCCACGCGAGCGCGAGGGCCCCGAGTCCGGCGAACAACACGGGGCGCGTCCAAGCCTCGTGCCACGCGATCGCGACCACCATCAACACGCTGAGCGGCGCCGAAAAGAGCAGCCCGCTCGCATCGAGTCGCCGTCCGAGAAAGAACGCCAGCGCGAAGGTCGCGAGCACGGCGCCCTGTGTGTACGTCGGCATCGACAGCGCGAGGTTGAGCACGTCCTTGAAGCGCTCGTCGCGCTGGATCACCTCGCAGAAGGCGGCGATCACGCACAAGAGCACGCCGAACGCGAGCACGAGGAACTTCGAAGTCCGCACCGCTCGCCGCTCATCCTCCTCGCTGCGCTGCACGCCTTCCTTGAGCACGAAGGCGCTCATCACCGTCTGCGAGAGCGCCGCGAGGATCGAGTCGAGGCTCGAGATCGCCGCGGCGAACGCGCCCGCGATGATCAGTCCCCGCATACCCGCCGGCATCACCTCGACGATGAAGATCGGGAAGATGCGGTCGTTCTTCTGTGCGTAGAGCTCGGCGGCCGCGCCCTGAAGGGGGTTCTGCTGGTAGTACGCGTAGAGCGCGATCCCGACCATCGCGACCGCGACAGCCACGAGCATCGAGCCGTAGCTCGCGAGCATGGCCTTCTTTGCGTCGCCCGCGTTGCGGCAGCAGAACACGCGCTGCGCCATCAGCTGGTCGGTGCCGAACGCGCCGACTCCGACGAGCGTGTTCGCGATGAGCGCCGCCCAGATCGTGTAGGGCCGCGAAAATGTCGCCTCGAGATCGAGGATTCGGAACTTGCCGGCGGCGTCGCCCACCGCGATCACTTCCTCCAAGCCACCCGACACGCGCGAGACAGCGCTGTAGAACGCAAACACGATCGCCGCGAGGAAAATCAGGAACAGCACCGCGTCCGTCCAGATCACCGTCGCCATGCCACCGAGCCACGTCCACACGACCGCGATCACGCCGATCACCGCGATCGCGGCCCACAGGCCGGGGATGCCCGTCGCGCGCTCGAACGCCGCGAGCTCGTCGTTGAGGACGATCTGCAGCACGATGCCGGTGAGGTACACGCGCGCAGCCTGCCCGAGCACGCCGCCGATGGAGAAGAGAACCGTGGTCAGCGTGCGCGCCTTCGGCCCGAGCACGTTGCCCATGTAGTCGTAGGGGCTGTAGATCTCGCGCTCGTAGTACTTCGGGATCAGCCACAGCGCGACGATCCAGCGCGCGAGGAACAAGCCGATCAGGCCGAGCTGCAAGTACGTGATGTTCCCGCCCGCGTTGAAGACGGTGGCGGGCAGGCTGATCAGGGTCACCGCGCTGATCTCGGTCGCGATGATCGACGCGGACACCGCGTACCACGGAAGCTTGCGGCCGCCGAGGAAGAACTCGCGGATCGTCGACGGCTTGCCGGCGCTCCACTGGCCGATGCAGTGCGTCAGCGCGAAGAGCCCGACGACGACGGCCCAGTCGATCCACGTGAAACCGCCGGCGAGGTGGGTGGAGGTCTCAGCCACGGCTGCCCCACTGCGCGAGCGCTTCGATGGCGGCGCCGAGTGCCGCGGGGTGCGCGAGACGCGACGTGTGCACGAGCTCGCGCCGCTCCATCCCGCGCCCGCCGTCCGGCGGATAGAGCGCGTCCAAGCCGGTGCGCCGCAGCTGGTCATCGAGGCGCGCCTCGAACGCGCGCCGCAGCGCCCCCTGCGTGCGCGGGTCTTCGAGCATGCGCCCGAGCTGCTGGCCGATCAGCACGCGCTGCAGATGGATCGGCCCGGAATGTCCGTGCTCGGGGCGCCCGCCCGTCTGCAGCGCCGCACAGCGATGCGCGACGAGCTGCCCGAGCGCCTCGCCCGCCTGCTCGAGCAACTCTCTCGCTCGCGGATCGCGCTGCGCGCGATCTTCGGGGAAACGGCCCGACTCGAGCGGAAGGCCCAGCCCCGTGATGTCCGCCCAGCGCCGGTTGATCCCATTCGCCGAGACCCAGCTCTCCAGCGGTGCGCCATCCCATTGCATGCGCCAGCCGCGCGGGAACCAATCCTCGACGTCCTCGAGATCGACGAGCTCGCCGCGCAAACACAGGGCCTCCGCGAGCCCTGTTCCGCCTCCGACGTAGTACGCGTCGCGCAGCCCGCGCAGGCCGCCCTCCTCGGCGAAGAGTTCGCCGACGCCCGCGCAACGCCCATCGCTCTGCAAGGGCAGGATCTCTCCATCGAGTTCGATCCCCTCGGAGCGAAGGAGGTCGCCGAGCTGCGTCGTGAACTGCGGAACGCGCGGGCCGTTCAGCGCGAACTCGATTCCGCGCCCGTCCGCCGTCTTCTTGCCTGGAAACGCGATGCCGAGGAGCACGCGCGCGGCCCCGCGCTTGCGCGCGACTTCCAGAATGCAGCGTGCCGTCGATTCGACCCACGCCCAGCCCTGCTCGCGCTCCGCCGCGCCGATCTCAGCGAGACCTTCCACGCTCTGCAGGCCGCGCTCGGCCGGCGTCTCGAAGCCCGGCACGCTGCGATGCGCGACGCAGATCGCCGCGCCGCTCTCGCGGACGCGCAGTCCGCCGGCCGCAGGCTCGACCTCGACGTGCACGGCGCGCACGTGGGTCGCGCCCCCATCGACCCCGACGAGCTGGGTGGAGAGCGGAAGTCTTCGCTGAAGCGTCAGGGCCATGCTGCGTCGCAGGATGGCACCTCGCGCGCTCCGTTTCAAAGACTCGCGCCCCCGCTGCACCCTGTGGAGGGTGCGGCGAGGGCGCGCGAGGTCGTCGTTCGCGGGCGAGCGGCCCGCGCCCACTCAGCGCTTGGTCGCGCCCGTGTAGACCTGACGCGGGCGGCCGATCTTGAAGTCGGGGTCGCGGCGCGACTCGAGCCACTGGGCGACCCAGCCCGGCATGCGGCCGAGCGCGAACATCACCGTGAACATGTTCGTGGGGATGCCCATCGCCTTGTAGATGACGCCCGAGTAGAAGTCGACGTTGGGGTACAGCTTGCGCTTGATGAAGTACTCGTCGGAGAGGGCGATCTCCTCGAGCTTGCGGGCGATGTCGAAGAGCTGGGCCGAGGGGCTGCCGGCGGGAACCTTCGAGAGAATCTGCTCGCAGTACTTCTTCAGGATCGTCGCGCGCGGGTCGTAGCTACGGTACACGCGGTGGCCGAAGCCCATCAGGCGCGTCGTGTCGTTCTTGTCCTTGGCGCGCGCGACGAAGCGCTCGGCGTTGCCGTCGTTCTGCGCGATCCACTCGAGCATCTCGATGACCTTCTGGTTCGCGCCGCCGTGGAGCGGGCCCCACAGCGCGCTGATGCCCGAGCTCACCGACGCGAACAGGTTCGCCTGACTGGAGCCGACCATGCGCACGGTCGAGGTCGAGCAGTTCTGCTCGTGGTCCGCGTGCAGGATCAGGAGCAGATCGAGCGCCTTCGCGTAGAGCGGGTCGACCTCGTAGCCCTCGCACGGCGTGGCGAACATCATGCGCATGAAGTTCGAGCAGTAGTCGAGGTCATTCTTCGGGTAGATGAACGGCTGCCCGATGTAGTGCTTGTACGAGTACGCCGCGATCGTCGGCATCTTCGCGAGCAGTCGGATCACGGTCTTGTGGATCGTGTCCTCGCTCTCCGGCTCCTGATAGAAGGTCGCCATCGCCGCGACGGCGGCAGCGCACAGCGGCATCGGGTGCGCGTCCTTGGGGAACGCGTTGAAGAAGCGCGTGAAGTTCTCGTGCAGCAGCGTGTGGTGCACGATCTCGCTCGAGAACGAGTCGAGCTCGGCCTTGGTCGGCAGCTCGCCGTGCAGGAGGAGCCACGCGACCTCGAGGAAACTCGAGCGCTCGGCCAGATCTTCGATCGGGTAGCCGCGGTAGCGCAGGATGCCCTGCTCACCGTCGATGAACGTGATCGCGCTCTTGCAGGCGCCAGTGTTGGCGTAGCCCGGATCGAAGGTGATGAGCCCCGTCTGCGCACGCAGGTTGCGGATGTCGATCGCGACCTCGCCTTCGGTGCCCTCGATCAGGGGCAGCGCGACGGTCTTGCCGTTGTAGGAGAGCGGGATCGAGGTCGGGGCGGTGGCCATGGGCTCGGGAGACATGGGAGCGGCGCGTCGTCGGGGAGTGTTCTCGTGCAGTCCTAGAGACTCGGGAGTGTAGCCCCCCTGCCCGTCCCGCTCCACAGCGCATTCGCTTCGCGCGCCCCCAACTTGGGGATGAAAGTCCTTCCCACTCCTTCGTACCTTGGCCCTGCGCCCCCCCGCGTCTCTAGAATCCCCGCGGCGCTTCTCGACAAAGCCCGACCCCATGGCCCGGACCCAAAAAGTCGTCGCGGTGCTCCCGGCGTACAACCTCGAAAAGGGGATCGCCGAGATCGTCCGCAGAACCCTGCCCTTCGTCGACCACGTCGTCGTCACCGCCGACGCTTCCAAGGACGGCACCGCCGCCGCCGCCCGCGCGGCCGGGGCCACCGTCCCGGAGCCGGAGATGGTGCGCGGCAAGGGCTACGCCCTGATCAAGGGCGTCGAAGCGTCCAAGCAGTTCAGCCCCGACATCGTGATCGTGATGGACTCCGACGGCCAGCACCTGCCGGAGGAGATTCCGGTGCTGCTGAAGCCGTTCGAGGAAGGTCCGGTCGACATGGTCGTCGGCAGCCGCATGCTCGGCACGCTGCGCACGTCGACGATCAACAAGTTCGGCAACTTTGGTCTGAAGTGCATCTCGTTCGCCGTGACCTGGCGCTGGCTCACCGACACCGAGTCGGGCTTCCGCGCCTTCCGCGCGAACCGGCTCTATCAGCTGAAGCTCTCCTCGCGCGGCTACGAGATCGAGAGCGAGCTGCTCCTGCGCGCCCTGCACGCGGACTTCAAGTACAAGGAGGTCCCGATCCACGTCCCGTTCGCCGTGCCCGGCGTGACGGTGTGGGACGGCCTCAAGGTCGGCTGGTACAAGGTCAAGAACGGGCTCAAGCTGCGGCTTGGGATGGACTTCTAGAGATGGACTTCGCGTCGATCGAGACTCGCGCCCGCGCCGCTGTGGCCGCTGGACAACAGGTGGTGCTCGTCCTCGGGCTCGGCTTCGTCGGCACCGCCGTCGCCGGCAACCTCGCGCGCGCCGAGCGCAACGGCAAGCGCCTGTACTTCGTGATCGGCCTCGACCGCAACGATGAGGCCGGACGCGCCAAGGTGGCCCGCCTCGACCAAGGCAGCTCGCCCACGTACGCGAACGACCCGAGCCTCGAGCGCGTCATCCACGAGGCCTGCACCGCCGCGAAGAACTTGGTCGGCTCCAACGACCCGCGCTCGATCGGACTGGCGAGCATCGTCGTTTCGTGCATCAACCTCGACGTGCAGCGCGAAGCCGGTCAGGTCGACCGTCTCGTCGTGCCGACCGAGGGCTACGCCGCCGCGATGCGCATGGTCGGCGAGCACATGCGCCCCGGCACGCTCGTCACCGTCGAGAGCACGCTTCCGATCGGGCTGTGCGACCGCGTGCTCTACCCCGCGCTGTGCGAAGGCCAGCGCAAGCAGGGCGTCGATGTCGCCGCGCAGCCGCCGAAGCTCGCGTACTGCTACGAGCGCGTCATGCCCGGCCCCGACTACCTCGACAGCGTCAACAACTACTGGCGCGCCTACGCCGGCATCGACGCCGGGAGCGCCGACGCCGCGCGCGACTTCCTGTCGCAGTACGTCAACACCGAGAAGTTCCCGCTGTGGCGCCACAAGTCGACCCGCGCGGCCGAGATGGCGAAGCTCTTGGAGAACAGCTACCGGGCGACGAACATCGCGTTCATCGAGGAGTGGGCCAAGCTCGCCGAAGGCGCGGGCGTCGACCTCTTCGACATCGTGAAGTCCGTGCGCATGCGCAAGGGCACCCACGACAACATGATGCTGCCGGGCCTCGGCGTCGGCGGCTACTGCCTGACGAAGGATGCACTGCTCGCGCGCTACGGCGCGGAGAAGCTGCTCGGGCTCGACGTCTCGATGCCCTTCTCGCGCAGCGCGATCCTCACGAACGAGTCGATGCCGATGCGCGCGGTGCGCTGGGTCGAGGAGCACTTCCAGGGCGCGCTCGCGGGCCGCAAGGTCGCGCTGGTCGGCGTCACGTACCGTCCGGGCGTCAACGACACGCGCAGCACGCCGAGCGAGATCGTCGGCCGCGCACTCGCGGCGAAGGGCTGCAAGGTCTCAGCCTACGACCCGCTCGTGACGCACTGGGACGAGTGCCCCGAGATCGCGGTCTCGCAAGACGCGACGCCGGTCGTCCGCGGCGCCGACGCCGTGATCATCTGCCTGCCCGACCCGCTCTACCGCCCATTCCTCGCGGACCTGCTGAAGGCCGAGCTGCGCGGCGGTGCGATCGTAGTCGACCCGTGGAACATGATCGTCGACGCCTGCGCGGCCGACTTCGCGCGCGGGGACATCGCGCTCAAGGTCTACGGTCGCGGTGACTTCGCCGTCGCCCCCGCGCGCTAGCCCCCAAGAACATCCGCAGGAACCGCAGCATGCGACACCTCGTCACCGGCGGCGCTGGAGTGATCGGCTTCGAGCTCGTGCGCCAGCTGCTCGAGCAAGGCGACACCGTCACGACCATCGACGTCGGCAAGAAGGGCGGCCTCGGCGACCTCGAAGCCCTCGCGATGCGCCACCCCGGCCGCCTCGAGCTGCGCCGCGGCGACTTCGCGTCGGACCGCGCGCTCCTGAAGGGCAGCTTCGACGCGGTCTTCCACTTCGCCGCGATCGTCGGCGTGCAGTACGTCACCGACCATCCCTACGAGACGATGGCGGTCAACATGCGGACGACGCTCAACGCGCTCGACGCCGCGCTCGAGTCCGGTTGCCGTACGTTCTTCTTCGCGTCGTCGAGCGAGAACTACGCGGCGTCGGTCGACCGCAACCTCGCCCCGATCCCGACGCCTGAAGACGTACTGCTCTCGATCGACGACATCGCGCTGCCGCGCTGGTCCTACGCCGCCAGCAAGATCGCCGGCGAGAGCGCGGTCTTCGGCGCGGCCCGCGTGGGCAACTTCACGCCGATCGTCGTGCGCTTCCACAACGTGTACGGCCCGCGCATGGGCCCCACCCACGTGATCCCCGAGTTTCTCGCGCGCGCCCGCGCGAAGGTCGATCCGTTCCCGGTCTTCGGCGCGGACCAGACGCGCTCCTTCCTGCACGTCGACGACGCTGCGCGCGCACTGCGCGCCGTGCTCGGCGCCGCTCTCGAGGGCAAGGGCGGCCTCTACAACATCGGCTCCGACCGCGAGACGCAGATCGCGGACCTCGCGCAGCTCGTCTTCGACGTCACCGGCTTCCACCCGAAGGTCGATGCGCGCCCCGCGCCCCCCGGCTCGGTCCGCCGCCGCGTCCCCGACACCCGCAAGCTCCGCTCGCTGGGCTTCGCGCCGCAGCGCGAGCTGCGCGAGGGCCTCGCCGAGTGCTGGCAGAAGCTCGCCCGCTGAGCGGGGCAGGCTGCGTCACGCGCGGTGCGGGAACCACTCGGGCTCGCGGCCCGGGGTCCACTTGATGTTGCAGCCCATGCTCGGGCGCTGCTGTTGGCTCGGCGCGCGGCCGTCGAGCAGGGCTTCGATCGCGGCGCGCAGGTCCGCGCCATCGACCGGATGCGGGTTGCCGGGGCGAGACGCGTCGAGCTGGCCGCGGTAGGCGAGCTTTCTGTCCGCGTCGTACACGAAGAAGTCGGGCGTGCACGCGGCGCGGTAGGCGCGCGCGGCGGACTGCTCGGCGTCGAACAGGTACGGGTAGGGCAGCGCCTTCGCGCGGGCGAGCGCCGCCATCTCGCTCGGCCCGTCCTGCGGGTGGGTGCCGACGTCGTTGGAGGCGATCCCGACGAAGGCCACGCCGCGCGGCTGCAGCTCGCGCACGAGCGCGATCAGACCGTCGAGGATGTGCTGCACGAACGGGCAGTGGTTGGAGAGGAACATCACCACGAGCACCTTGGCTCCGGCGAAGTCCGCGAGCGCGACGGTTCGGCCGTTCGTGTCGGGGAGCGCGAAGTCGGCAGCGCGCGTGCCGAGCGCGAGCATCGTGGATTCGGTGCGAACCATCGGGTGAGCCTCTTGGTGGATACGAGCCGGAACGACTAGAAGTGTGCCGTTCGGAAGCCTCGCGCGCACTCCGTTGGTTCGCGCGTGTCTCGCCTCCCCTCTCGCCCCCACCCCGCATCGCTCCCCACACTCCCCATGCTCAAGCTCGGCCAAAAGGCTCCCGCGTTTTCGCTCCCCTCGACCTCCGGCGCGACCGTCTCGCTCGCCTCGCTCAAGGGCAAGCAGGTCGTCCTGTACTTCTACCCGCGCGACAACACGCCGGGCTGCACGGTCGAGGCCTGCGACTTCCGCGACCAGCACTCCGCGCTGCAGAAGGCGGGTGCGGTCGTGCTCGGCGTGTCCGCCGACTCGCTGAAGTCTCACTCCGGGTTCCGCGCGAAGTACGAGCTCCCCTTCGACCTGCTCGTCGACGAAGGCAGCAAGGTCGCGACGGCCTACGGCGCCTTCGGCGAGAAGCTGATGTACGGCCGCAAGGTGCAGGGCACGATCCGCTCGACGTTCCTGATCGACGCAGCCGGCTGCATCGCGCAGATCTGGTCCCCCGTCAAGGTCGCGGGCCACGCGGAGGCCGTGCTCGCCGCGCTCAACGGCGGCGCCGCGACATCGGTGCCCGCCGCGACCCCGAAGGCCAAGGCGGCTCCGAAGAAGCCCGCAGCAAAGAAGCCCGCGACCGCGAAACCTGCGAGCAAGAAGGCTGCCCGCAAGACCTCCGCGAAGAAGTAGCCAGCGGAGCGAGACCTCGCGCACGGCGCTCTTGGGCAACGTGCGCGGGACCCGAGCTCAGGGCCGGTGCCCGACGAACGTGTCCCACTGGCCGCGCGTGTGCAGCGTATCGATCACGAGCCCCGCCTCTTCGATCGCGGCGACCGTCGGATAGCGTTTCTTGTCGAGACAGCCCGAGAACGCGAACCAACCGCCCGGCCGCAGGCGCGAGGCCATGTCCTCGGCGTGCGCTTGGATCAGGTCGGCAAAGATGTTGGCGAGCACGCCGTCGAAGCCGCGCTCCTCCGTACGCAGACACTCGAAGGTACCCGTGCGGAACTCGCAGCGTGCTCGAACGCCGTTCCACTCCGCAAGTTCGTCCGCGTACGGAATCGCACTCGGGTCGATGTCGAAGCCCAGCGCGTGGGACGCGCCGCAGAGCGCCGCTGCGACCGCGAGCACCCCGTTGCCGCAGCCTGCGTCGAGCACGCGCTCGCCGGGCCGCACGAGGCGCGAGATCGCGCGCAGGCAGCCGCGGGTCGTCGGATGTCGCCCGGTGCCGAACGCGCCGCCCGGCTCGAGCACGAGACGCCGATCTCCGGCGCGCAACGTGCCCTTCCAGTCGCGCGGCACGATCGCGAAGTCCGCAACCCGCATCGGCTTCCAGCTCTTGCGCCAAGAGGTCGCGTAGTCCTCCGGCGGCAGGCGGCGAAAGCGCACGGAGAGGTTCGCGAGCTCGCTCGCGCCGGTCCGCTCCCCCAACGCCCCCAGCGCCGCCTCGATCTCCGCCCGCAGCGCGGGCGTGTCCTCGGTCTCGATCACGTAGGCTCGCACCCACTCCAGCCCCGGTGGAGGCTCCGGAGTCGCGAGCGAAGGCCGCCCGAAAGCCACCGACGAGCAGGGGCCTAGCGAGAGCGTCTCCGCCACGAGCTCCAGCCATTCGACTGGGGCGATCACGGCGATCTCCGTCCACGCGGGGGCCATCAGAGGGCCCCTCGGGCCGCGGCCGAGACTCGGACTAGGAACGGGCGGCGAGGCGGGACCACGGCGAAGCGCATCGGCGCAGGATAGGCGGGGTCCGTGCGTTGGGCGAACCTTGAAGAACGGGACCTCGAGGGGCCGCCGCGGCGCGGCGCGCCTTGAACGAAGCCGCCCGTCCGGCGAAGGTCTTGTGGGAGCCTTTATCCCGGCTTGACATCCCAAGCCCGTACTGCGGGAGTTCCATCAAGCTCGGATCCAGGCCCCCAAGGGACCCCATGTCCACCAAACGCGAGAAAATCGCCGTCATCGAGGACGAGGCCGACATCCTCGAGGTCGTCCAGTACAACCTGCGTCGCGAGGGCTACCTCGTGGTCGCGAGCCGCAATGGCGAGGAAGGGCTCGACCGAATCCGCAAGGAGAACCCCGACCTCGTCCTCCTCGACCTGATGCTGCCCGGACTCGACGGACTCGAGGTCTGCAAGCGGCTTCAGGCCGACCCCGTGACCGCCGCGATCCCGGTGATCATGGTGACGGCGAAGGGCGAGGAGAGCGACGTGGTGCTCGGCCTGCAGCTCGGCGCCGACGACTACGTGACGAAGCCCTTCAGTCCGAAGGAGCTCTTGGCGCGCGTGAAGGCCGTGCTCCGCCGTGGCCCACTCCGCGAGGTTCGTTCGAGCGGCGACCGCGTCGTGCGCGACGGACTGGTCGTCGACTCGACCAAGCACCTCGTCACCGTCGACGGCGAGCCCATCACGCTCACCGCGACCGAGATGCGCCTGCTGCACTTCCTCGCTGCCCACCCCGGCCGCGTGTTCTCGCGCGACCAGCTGCTCTCCCGCGCCATCGGCGACCACGCGGTCGTCATCGACCGCAACATCGACGTCCACATCGGCTCGATCCGCAGAAAGCTCGGTCGCTGCCGCGAGTTGATCGAGACGATCCGAGGCGTCGGCTACCGTTTCCGCGACGCCGAACCGGCCGCGTAGGAGCTCGGGCGCATTGCGCTACACTCCCGCGCAGTCGATGCGCGCGACCTTCTTCTGGCGGCTGTATCTGGGCTGCGTAGCTCTGGTCCTGCTCTCGACCGTCACGCTCGGCGTGTGGTTCGAGCGTCGGGCGCGCGCCGACATGCTGCGCGACCTCGACGGCTCGCTGGAGGCGCGGCTCGTCTTGCTGCAGGACATCGCCGCGCCGCACTGGGACGAGCCGACGTCCGCGGATTTCGCGGAGCGCATCCAGCGCCTCGGCCGCGACGGCGGCGCGCGCCTCACCCTCGTGCGTCCGGACGGAGTCGTGCTCGCGGACTCCGAGCGCGATCCCTCCACCATCGGCAACCATCGCATGCGGCCCGAGATCGAGGACGCCGCGCAGACGGGCAGAGGCTCGGCCGAGCGCGACAGCGAGACGGTCGGGCGCCGGTACCGCTACCTCGCGCGCGCCGTGCGAGTCGACGGCGAGCTCGTCGGGTTCGTGCGCGCGGCCTTCCCCCTCGAAGGGATCGAGGAGCGCATCGCAAGCCTGCGCGTGTCGACCGCCCTCACGGCACTCGCGGCAGCGGGCATCGCCGTATTGGTCGCGCTGTCCTTCGCCAAGCGAGTCAGCGCGCCCCTCTCGGCGACGGCGGCGCTCGCGGAGCGCATCGCCAAGGGCGACTACGAGGCGAGCGTGGAGCCCGTCGAGGGCGCCGACGAGATCGCGCGCCTCTCCGAGGCGATCGCCACGATGAACCGCCAGCTCGAAGAGCGCCTCGAGACGATCACGGCGGACCGCAACCAAGTGCTCGCGATCCTCGGCGGCATGGTCGAGGGGGTGGTCGCGATCGACCGAGACGAGCGAGTCGTGCACATGAACTCCGTGGCCGCGCGGCTGCTCGGCGCGGACCCCGCGGAAGTGGAAGGTCGTCGAATCTGGGAGGTGACCCGCGTGCTCCCGGTGTGCGAAATCCTCGACTCGGCTCGCGGCTCCGGCGAGCCGCGCTCAGGATCGTGTGCACTGATCCCCGAGGGGGATGTCGCGCGGGGCCAAGTCGAGATCGAGCTGCGAGCGTCGGGGCTGCGCGCCGGCAGCGGCGAGCTCGCGGGCGCGGTGCTCGTCATGCACGACGTCACCGAGCTGCGGCGCCTCGAGAACGTGCGACGCGACTTCGTCGCCAACGTCAGTCACGAGCTCAAGACCCCGCTGACCGCGATCCGCGGGATGGTCGAGACGATGGTCGACGACCCCGAGATGCCGAAGGACACCCAGCGGCGCTTCCTCGACCGCGTCCGCGACCAGGCGCTGCGGCTCTCGGCGCTGGTGACCGACCTGCTCTCGCTCGCGCGCATCGAAGCGAACGAGGGCCGCAGCGAGCGCACGCTCCTCGACCTTCGCCCGCGCATGCGCGAGGGCGTGGCGCGCTTCGGAGACGTGGCGGCGCGCAAGCAGCTCGGGCTCAGCCTCGAGCTACCCGACGAAGCGTGCACGGTGCTCGCGGACGAAGAGAGCCTGCGGCAGATCCTCGACAACCTGCTCGACAACGCCTGCAAGTACACCCCAGAAGGCGGCCGTGTGTGCGCGCGACTCCTGCGCCTGCCGGGCGAGCTGCGCCTCGAAGTCGAGGACACCGGCATCGGCATCGAGCCCGCCGACCAAGCGCGGGTCTTCGAGCGCTTCTACCGCGTCGACAAGGCCCGCTCCCGGGACCTCGGCGGCACGGGCCTCGGCCTCTCCATCGTCAAGCACCTCGCGAGCTCGCTCGGCGGGAGCGTCTCGATCGAGAGCGCCCCGGGCCGCGGCTCGACCTTCCGCGTACACTTCCCCGCCTGAGCGCTACGCTCGTCCTCCACGCCATGACCCGACACCTCCAGACCGACCTCGACCGCCTCAAGAAAGAAATCCTCGCCATGGGAGCCATGGTCGAGGAGGCCATCAATCGCGCCATCCGCGCCCTCGTCGCGCGCGAGCCCGAGCTGGCGCAGGAAGTGGCAGCCGGAGACGACGCGATCGACCGCAAGGAGCTCGAGGTCGAGGACATGTGCCTCAAGATGCTCGCCCTGCACCAGCCCGTCGCGGGCGACCTGCGCTACATCATCGCGGTGCTCAAGGTGAACAACGACCTCGAGCGCATGGGCGACCTCGCGGGCAACATCGCCGAGCGCGCGCAGTTCCTCTCCACCCACCCGCCGCTGCCCGTCGACATCGACTTCACCCGCATGGTGGAGTCGGTGCGCCGCATGGTTCGCGAGAGCCTCGACGCCATCGTGAACCAAGATCCCGACCTCGCGCGCAAGGTCTGCATCTCCGACGCCGCCGTCGACGAGTGCCAGCGCCACATGTTCGAGACCCTGACGAGCCTGATGCAGCGCGACTCGAGCACCGTCGAGCGCGCAGTGCAGGTGCTCTCCGTCTCGCGACACCTCGAGCGTATCGGCGACTCTGCGACCAACATCGCCGAGGACGTCGTGTTCATGGTCGAGGGCGACGTGATCCGCCACCAGCCGCGCGGACGTCTGCACCGCGCCGGAACCTGAATCGACAGATCAGCGTGTGAGCCGAAAACCGAGCGCCGCTGCTCCGAGAGCGGCGAGGATGCTTCCCGCCAGGTAGCCCACGGCCGCGAGGACGCGCTGCTCGCGCAGCAGGTTCAGTGTGTCGATGCTGAACGCGGAGAAGGTCGTGAATCCACCGAGCACGCCCACGCCCCAGAAGAGGCGCAGGGAGACGGAGTCCTCGCGCGCGGCAAGCGCACCGACGAGCGCGCCCGCCGCGAGAGAGCCGAGTCCATTGACCGCGAGCGTGCCGACGGGGAAGGGCGCTCCCCACGCGCGAGTGACGAGCGCGACGGATCCGTAGCGCAAGAGCGCGCCCAGCGCGCCGCCTGCGGCGACGAGCAGCGCCCCGCTCACGCGCTCCCCCACGGCAGCCAGCCCGCGCGCTCCAAGAACCAAGCGAGCCCTGCGATCAACACCGCGAGCGCGACCGGGCCACGCACCCAGCGCGGCACCAGCCACTCCCGCGGACGATCTCGATAGCTGCGGTCCCCGGGCAGGAAAAGCACCAACGCTCCGACGCCGAGCACCACGGCGAGCTGTCCAAGCTCCACGCCTAGGTTGAAACCAAAGAGCGCCGTGACCTTGAGTGGCTCGAGCACCAGCGACTCGCCGAGGAAGCTCGCAAAACCCAGCCCATGAACGAGGCCGAACACGAACGCCTCGATCCACCTCGCGCCCGGGCGACGCACGAGCAGGAGCTCGGCCCCGATGTAGGCAATCGACAGCGCGATCGCGAGCTCGACGAGCCGTCCCGGCACGTGGAAGACCTCGAGCGCAGCGCACGCGAGCGTGATGGAATGCGACACCGTGAAAGCCGTCACGACCGCGACGAGCGAGCGCACGCTGCGCGCGCCGACGAGCAGCGCGAGCACGAACGCCAGGTGGTCCCAGCCGCCGAGGATGTGCTCGATGCCGAGCTGGAGATAGCCCGCAAAAACTCCGCCGCGGCGCGCGGACGCGGAGCGGAACTCCCAGTCCTCGACGCCCTCGCCGAACAGGAACACCGCCGGCTCTTCCCCACGCCACACGACCGTCGCGACGTCGCGGTGCAGCGGATTTTGCTCCAAGAACAAGCGGCAGCGGATGCGCAGCTCGTCACAGTCGGGAGACACAATGAAGCTCGTCATGCCCTGCACGAGCTGGTACCCGAGCGTGCCGCCGTCGACGAGCTCCAGCGTCCACGGATTGCGCGGTCCCGTGGGCTCGATCTGGTAGCGCGCGTCGAAGTACCCGCGGATCTGGTCGCGTCCCGCTTCGAGCTCGGCCGCCGAGAGTCGCTTGTCCCCGTCGCGGTCCACCTCGAGACACTCGATCAGCGAGAGGGCCTGAACGGAGAGCTCCAGCCCCGCGCCCTGCTCGGTGACGGTGATACGAGAGGTCGACTGCGAGTCTGGGTGACGTCCGAACCCGAAGGAGAGCGAGAGGAGCGCGAGCAGGGCCAGCATCGCTCAGCGGGCCCCCGTCGCCTGCTGCAACAGCGCTTGCGCCCGAGCATTCTGCGGATCGACGTTGAGCAATGCTCGAAGGTTGCTGACTGCGTCGTCGCGGCGCCCCTGACGCAGGAAGAGCTCGCACACGTCGACGACGTAGGCGCGGCTCATCGAGTCGAGCGCTTGGGCTCGCAGCAGGAACGGCTCGGCCTCCGAGAGCCGATTCGCCGCGAGGTACGCCTTTCCGATTCCGTTCTCGACCATCGGACCCGGCACCGACGCACGTCGCGCGCGCTCGAACAGCTCGAGCGTCGCCGGAAGTCCTGAGCGTTGGACCGCCGCGGACAGGGCATCGATCACTTCCTGTGCCACGACTCGGTCGAGCGCGGCGGAGCGGAACGCCAGCGGCTCGGCATCCCGCAAGCGACCGACGGAGATCAGCGCGCGCGCCTGTCCGCCGGCGACGATCGCACGCGAGATGGACGCTTGCTTCTCGGCCTTCTCCCAGAGAGCCACGCGCTCCGCATGGCGTCCGGCCTGCGCCAGCAGCGCATCGAGGTCGACGTACAGCCGCAGCACATCCGCGCGCCGCTCGAGGCCCTTTTCGTACAGCCCGATCAGCTCCGCCTGAGCGCCGCGAGCCGCGAGCGGGTTGCGCAACGACGCGAGGCAGTCCGCGGGGTCCGGCAGCCAAAACTTCGGACGATCCGAGTAGCGCGGGTCGCCCGGCTCTGGCTCCCACTCGACGGCGGAGCGCCACGCGGCTTCGGCAAGGTCCATGCGTCCCTGCATCTGGTACAGGATCCCCAGCGTGTGCCGCGCCATCTCGTTGCCGCGCCCCGGATGGGCCGCGACCGAGCGCTGCTCGACCTCGGTGGCTTCGCTCCACGCCTGACGCCGATAGAGCATCACCGAGTAGTTGTGGAGGACGAAGTAGTTCTCGGGCTCGACCTCGACCGCGCGGCGGAACAGCGACTCGGAGGTGGACCAGACCGTGACCTGCCGTCGCGTCACGAAGCCCAGCGCCAGCGCGAAAACCGCGGTGCAAGCGAACAGAACCTGCGGAACGCGCGCGTCGCCCTCTACCCGCCGCACCGGCGAAGCTTGACGCCGGTCGAGCGCAACCAGCAAGGCTCCCACCGCGAGCATCACGAGCGGAATCGAGCCGAGCTGAGCGTAGCGGTCCGCCACCTTCTGCGCGCCGCTTTGAAGGATGCCGAGGATCGGCGAGACGAGCACGCCGTAGCAGAACCACGCAGCGAGGAGCGCAGGCCAGCGCTTGCGCAGTGCGAGCACGGCAGCGGTCACCAGCGCGACGACCCCCATCGACGCGACGTACACCGGGCGGGTCGGATCGAAGTCGAGCTCCAGCAGGTAGTGGCAACCCAAGTCCGTCGGCCAGAGCGTCTTCCACACGTAGAAGCACAGTCCGTAGCACGCCTGCGCAGCACGGTGCAGAACTCCGTGTTCTTCCAGCGTGACCGCAGCCGCAATCTGCTTCTGCGCGGAAGCCGCCTGATACGCCGTCAGGAGCGCGAGCGGCGCGAACCACAGCTTCTCGACGACAAGCCGCCCGAACGACACCGCCGAGCGACGCCGCAGCGGATAGAGATCGAGTGCGAGCAGCACCACCGGCAACGTCATGCCCCACGCCTTCGAGAGCAACGAGAGCCCGTACGCGCCGAGCGCCAGTGCCAGCCACGCACCGCGCAGAGCCCCGAACCGGCACATCCGCAGGTACGCCCACACCGCGAGGAACAGGAACAGCGCGCTCAAGAGGTCGCGCCGCTCCGTCAGCCACACGACGTTCTCGACGCGCAGCGGGTGAATCCCCCACGCGATCGTCGCGAGGGCTGCGCAGCCGTGCAGCAAGAGCTCGCGTGTGCGATCCGAGGGAGACTCTGGAGCGCTCGCGCTGCAACTTCCGATGCACCAGCGCAGGAGCTCCAGCGCCATGAGCCAAAACGCGACCACCGATGCCACGTGGATCGCGAGGCTGGTGCGGTGGTACGCCGCGGCGTCGAGGCCCGCGCGCGCGTAGTCCCAGCCGAACGTCACCCACGTCAGCGGATGCCAGTGGCCGTAGTGGTAGCTGCGCCAGCCCCACATCCATTCGAGTTGCTCGTCGCCGAGCCCGCGAAACAGGAAGTTGAACTCGAAGTTGGCGTCGTCATCGAGCGCGACGAACGGGTAGTCGATGCAAGGCCAGAAGACCGCGAGCGCGATCGCGGCGAGCGCGAGCGGCAGCGCGACTTGGAGCGCCCACGGCAGTCGTGCGGGCTGGGAGGACGTGCGAGTCATCGAGGCCGCAGGGTAGCGGATGGAGGGACGGACTTCCTGCCCCCGCGCTCAGGGCGTGAACGTCAGACTCAGCGCGTTCGTGAAGTTCTGCTGCGAGCCGCACGGCAGCGACGAATCGCGATACCAGACCTGAAAGTGCCACGTGGAGCCGACCGTGATCAAGCCGCCCGCGGCCGCGACCAAACCGCCGCGCGTAAAGCTGCCGCTCGCGCCGCCCTGCGCCACCGGGAAGCGTCGGTTGAGTCCCGCGAGGCAGCGCAGTCCGTCGCCGAGCGCTCCGCCGAGTCCGCCGTTCTTTTGGGCCGAACCCATGTAGAGGATGCCCGCCTTGTTCGGCGGCAGCTGGCTCACGGCGAGCAGCGAGTTGTCCGCCGCGACGCTCGCGCCCCCAAGGCTCCGGAGCTTCGCACCGACGCCCGTGGAGTTGCGGCAGCCCTCGCCCGCGGCCGCGAAGTTCGCGCAGGGACAGGCGGCGGCGCTGCCGTCGCCCGAGCAGAAGACCGTGCCCGCGACAACCTCGCACGAATCCGGCGTGCCGTTGCCGTTCAGATCGAGTTGCGTGCCGTTCGCGAGCTCGCACGTGTCGCCAGCGCCGTCACCGTCGCAGTCGATCTGACTCGCGTTCGCATGCGCGGGGCAGTTGTCACACACATCCCCCACGCCGTCGCCATCCGCGTCGCCCTGCCCCACGTTCGCAGCAGCCGGACAGTTGTCGATGCAGTCCGGGAGCGTGTCGAGGTCGGTGTCGAGCTCGGGCACGCCGCAGCCGCAAAAGCCCGGCGCGGTCTTCGCCGGGTCGCTCGGGCAGCCGTCGGAGATCACCGTCACCGTGTCGACGATGGGGCCCGTGCCCGTGGTCACCGTCAGAGCGAGCACGTACGTGCCGGGCGCACTGAAGGTGACCGTCGGCGCGAGCGCCGTCGAGTCCGAGAACGTCGCGGCACCAGGGCCGGAGACCTTCGACCAAGCCGCGGGCTCGGGCAGCGAGCGGACGAGGCAGGTGTGCGCGGAGCAGTCGGGGACGATCGAGCTCACCGGAGTCACCGCGCCCGTCG
This sequence comes from uncultured Planctomycetota bacterium, assembly GCA_903928115.1. Taxonomy (GTDB): domain Bacteria; phylum Planctomycetota; class UBA1135; order UBA1135; genus F1-120-MAGs118. The sequence goes on along the minus strand of CAIYPP010000158.1, from coordinate 30,375 downwards.
CGAGGTCGATCCGCGCGAGCTGCGTGAAGTCGAGGTTCCCGTTGAGCGTGCCGGCATACGAGCCATAGAGCTCGTTGCCGAAGAACATCACATCCTCGAACTGACGATTCAGTGCGATCTGAACGAGCACGGACTGCGTGACCGCGCCCGTCGTCGGATTCAGGAGGAGCAGGCGCTTGGTGTAGTTGTCGACCGCATACAGCGTGTCGCTCGGCGCGTGGTACGCGAGCGACTTCACTTGCTGATACCCCGCGAGCGTCCCGCTGCCGACCGCGGTCACCGCGCCCGTCGTGCGCTGGATCCGCAGTAGTTGCTTGCGGAACAGATCGACCGCAAACAGTCGGTCGTTCACGGGATCGTGTGCGAGCGACATCACGTTGGCCCACGTGGTCGACCAGCCGGTCGCGTTCACCGGCGTCGCAAGGCCCGTGTGCGGATTCACCGTGTAGAGCTGCCGCAGCGCGACGTCGCTCCCGTAGATCACGCCGTTGACGTCGATCCAGTCCGAAGGCCAGCCGAAGATCGTGCCCGACGCGGTCTGCACGACGCTCGCGCCGACGAGCCCCGCTCCCTCGACCCAGCGCAGGAGCGCATTCTCCGTCGCGTTGTTGCCGTCGCCCGTCCACCACTCCAGCGGCGCGCGATTCGTCACCGAGCCCGAGAGCTGCGCCGCGACGGGATGATTCACCGCCTGATCGACGCCGGCGTAGACGCCGACCTGAGCGGGCGCGAGCGCAGCGAATCCGAGGGCCGCGGTGGCGGCCTGCATGAGGCGACGAAGCATGGGTTGGCTGGAGACCAGCCTCGCAGAGGCTCCCCAAGAGCGGAAGACGGGCTCCAAAGGGTCCCAGGTTCCATGAAAAAGGGCCCCCGGGTCCAACCGAAGGGCCCTTTCTTGGAAAAATCGTCCGGAGCCGCTCCCCGGCGGCTCCGGAGCGTCCCAAAGCTACTTCGCGAAGGCCGCGTCGAAGGCCACGGCCGAGCGCGGGAAGTCGAGCTTGCGCACGAAGGCCGCCGCGTCCGTCGCGCCGAACTCGCGGTCCATCAGCATGTCTTCCCACTCGACCGTCAGCGGTCCGTGGTAACCCAAGTGGTTGAGCACGCGCACGATGCTCTCGAAGTCGATGCGGCCGCGACCGGGCGAGCGGAAGTCCCAGAAGCGCCCGTCGCTGCCGAAGTCCGTGTGGCCGCCGAAGACTCCCGCGGGTGTCGGACGATCCGACCACCACACGTCCTTCACGTGCACGTTCCACACGCGCGAACCGAACTGACGCAGGAAGCCGAGGTAGTCGACGCCCTGATAGCCGCAGTGGCTCGGGTCGAAGTTGAAGCCAAAGCGGGGGTGCGAGTCGAGCGCCTTGAGCGCGCGCGCTGTGCTCGGCAGATCGAAGGCGATCTCGGTCGGGTGCACCTCGAGCGCGAAGCTGACATCGACCTTGTCGTAGGCGTCCAAGATCGGCTTCCAGAGCTTCGCGAACTCCTTGAAACCGTCGTCGATCTGCGAGGGCAGATTCGGCGGGAAGGAGTAGATCAGGTGCCAGATCGGGCTGCCGGTGAAGCCGACGACGACCGTGCGGCCGCTGCGCGCGAGCTGCGCCTTCACCGCGGCCGGAGCGGCGTCGAAGAACTTCCGCGCCGCCTTGCCCGTGTCGATCATCTCCTTCTGCGCTCGCTTGCGCACGCCCGCGGGATCGCCGTCGCCCCAGATCTCGGGCGGCAGGATCGAGCGGTGACGCTCGTCGATGCGGTCGGCGACCGCCTGCCCGACCAAGTGGTTGGAGATCGCGAAGCTCTGCACGCCGAGGTCGGAGAGCAGCTCCCACTTCTTCTTGCAGTAGTCCTTCTCCTTCAGCGCGCGCTGGACCTCGAAGTGATCGCCCCAGCAGGCGAGCTCGAGGCCGTCGTACCCGAACGAGCGCGCCTTCTTGGCGAGGGTCTCCAGCGGCAGATCGGCCCACTGGCCGGTGAACAAACAGAGCGGACGCGGCATGCGATTTCTCCTCGTGAACTGCGTGTGCGGAGCTACTGGATCTGGGACAGACGGATGGCGTGGCGCTCGCGCGCGGCGAGCAGCGCGGCCTCGAGCACGCGCTGGGTCTCGTAGGCGTCGGCGAAGTCGGGCAGCGGAACCTCCGGCGCGACTCCCGCGAGCGAGCGCAGGATGTCGGCGGCCATGTTCGTGAAGCCGTGCTCGTAGCCGATCACGTGCGCATCGGGCCACCACGCCGCGGCGTACGGATGGTTGCCGCCCGAGGTGCACATCACGCGCTTCCAGCCGCCGGTGCGCTTGTCTCCACCGTCGCACACCTCGAGCACGTTCATGTCCTCGAATCCAAAGCGCAGCGAGCCCTTCTCGCCGTTGAGCTCGATGCCGTTGTCGTTCTGGTGGCCGTGCGCGAGGCGCGTGGCCTCGAAGCTCGCGGTCGCCCCGCCAGAGAAGCTCGCGAGGAACGCGACGACGTCGTCGACGTCGCTCTTGCCCTTCTTGCCCTTCTTGCCGGGCAGCGGGCGCTCGTGGATGAACGTGCGCTCGATCGCGCCGTGCACTTCGCTCACCTCTTCACCGACGAGAAAACGCGCCATGTCGACGATGTGTGCGTTGAGGTCGCCGTGCGCTCCGGAGCCCGCGACCTTGCGCTGGAAGCGCCACGAGAGCGGCGTGTCCGGCCCGCCCCAGTCCTGCAGGTAGCGCGCGCGAACGTGGTAGATGCGGCCGAGCCGACCTTCGCGCACGAGCTGGTACGCGAGCGCGACCGCCGGACAGCGGCGGTAGTTGAACCACACGAACGTGCGCACGCCCTTCTTCGCGGCCTTCTTCGCCGCGGCGGCCATCGTGCGCGCGTCCGACAAGGTCCCCGCGAGCGGCTTCTCGCACGCGACGTGCTTGCCCGCCTCCAGCATCGCCAGCGACTGCTCCATGTGGACGTCGTTGGGCGTGCCGATGTCGACGAGCTCGACCGCGTCTTCGCGCGCGATGCGGCGCCAGTCCGTGGTCGAGTTGAGCCAGCCCCAGCGCCGCGCGAAGGGCGCCAACCCCTCGGCATCGCGCGCGGCGATCGTGTGCAGGACCGGCTGCAGCTCCAGTTCGAAGAACTTCGCGACCTGCGACCAAGCGTTCGAGTGGGCGCGGCCCATGAAGCGCTGGCCGATGAGGGCGACCGGGAAGGGACGGGGCATCGTGGTGGGACCTCGGGGACGTGGGCAGGCGCCGCGAACGCGGGCCTCGGGACACAAGAGTAACGAGGAAATGGCCGCTCCGTCAGCCCGCGGCGTTTGCGGGATCGCGCGCGCTGAGCGACGATGGCCCCATGAACGCCGCTCCACTCTTCGCGCTGCTTTGCGTGCTCGCCCCGCTCGTAGCGCAGGAGCGCCGCCCGCAGCCGCCTCCGGCCGCGCAGCCGATGCTCACGGCGCAGTACATCCAGTGCTCGCCGACCACGATCCGCTTGAGCAACGGCCAGCAGCTCGACTCGAAGAACCCGATCGCGGACGCGCTCTCGCGCTGCGGCCCGGGCAGCACCGTGTTGCTCGCCGATGGCAACTACCCTGCGTTCGGCATCGGCTTCGCGAAGAAGAGCGACTGGAACGCGCCGATCCGCGGCGGCACCCGCATGCAGCCGATCGTCGTGCGCGCGCAGGGCAAGGGCGCGCGCGTCGTTCCTCGCACGAGCGGCGACACGATCGCGATCGCGCAGGAGCTCACCTGCGGCTGGATCACCTTCGAGGGCCTGACCATCGAGTGTGGCTACCGCGCGGGCGTCATGTTCTACAAGCTCGCCGACCAGCGCCGACACGAAGGCTTCAAGTTCCTCGATTGCCACTTGGTCGGTGGCTTCGACCACGCGAAGGGCGAGGGCGCGAACTCCAAGTGGGGCGTGTGGGGCAACTGCCTCGCCGATTTCGAGTTCCGCGGCGTGCGCGGCCGCGCCAGCGTGCGCGACATCCGCCACGAGCACGGCTTCTACCTCCAGAACTTGGTCGGCGATGTGACCATCGAGAACGTCGATGGCGCGCGGCTCGGCCGCACGTTCCTGCAGGTGGTCGCGCGTCCCGACTGGGGTCCGCCGGGCACCGGTACGCTGCTCGTGCGCAACTGCTCCGTCGAGGATCCCTGCATCGCGCGCGGCGACGACTACAAGGGCGGGAGCGCCTTCACGCTCGCCGGTCGCCACACCGGCAAGGCGATCTTCGAGAACAACCGCTACCGCTCCGGCTTCAATTCCGCGCTCACGAAGCTCACGCGCGAGGGCGTCCCCTTCGGCACCGGCGCCTTCGTCGCGTGGGACGCCGGCGGCGAGCCGAACGGCACGCTGATCCTGCGCAACAACGACTTCCAGATCGCGCCGGGCTGTGGGGATCGCCCCCTCGTCGCCATCGGCGGTTGCCGCGACGTCCAGATCCTCGGCCGCAACCGCTTCGTCGCCGGCAACACGAGCGCCCTCGAGATCGATCCGATCACGCCCAAGGGCTTCGGCTCCAGCAAGTGCGTCAAGGTCACCCTCGATCCCACCCTCGACGCCAAGGGCCCGATCAAGCTCCAAGGCGAGCTCGCCACCCCCGAGCGCCTCGCCGCCCTCGCCCCCAAGCGCCCGTAGCGCTCGCGCTCCAACGTGCGCGCCCGCGCGAGCTCGAGGGAGTCGAGCGGCGCGCGGGCGCGATAGAAGTCGAGGGAGCAGGCCCGCGCCGGAGCGGGTCTGCGCGATCAGCGGTTCAGGTTGATCTTGGAGAGCTCGGCGAAGTGGGCGGCGCGGGCGCCGTTCTTCGTGCCCTTGTGCTTCTCGGCGAGAGCCTCGGCCTTCTTCACGTTGCCGCCGTCGAAGGGCTTGTCTTTGGCGACCTTCCCGACGAACGAGCTCCAAGCCTTGGCGGCTTCGCGTTCGGCCGCGAGCTCGGGCGAGGCGAGCTTCGTCGCGAGCACTGCGACCTTGGGAGCGAGCTCCGCGGAGCCCTTGCACGACTTCGCGAGCGAGGAGATCAGCTCGTCCGCTTCGCTGAGGTCGCCCCCATCGAGCAGGCGCTCGGCGCGCGCGATGCGAGCCTCGGTGCGCGCCACGAACTCCGCGCGGGCCTTCGCACCGTCGTCACCGGCGACCTTGTCGCACTCGGCGAGCGCCGCCGCCAAGTCACCCTTCGCGAACGCGCCCCACGCTTTCTTGAGCGTCGCAGGCGTGCCCGCCGGAGCGTCCTTCGCCTTCTTCACTTCGAGGGCGAGCGTCTCTTCGAGTTCCTTGCCGAAATCGCCGGGATAGCCCTGCAGGAGCACGGTCCCGTCGACGCCGATGAGCGCCACCTCCGGCAGGCCGCGCCCGACGGTGGGGATCACGCGCTCGTTGGTCCAGATGGCGTTGTTGCCACGCCACTTCATCTTCCACGAGAACGCCTCGTAGGTGTTCTTCTCGGTGCCTTGGCACTCGACGAAGATCACCTGCACGTCGTCCCCGAACTGCTCCTGCACCTTGATGGAGGCCGGCACGGACCCCCCGACGCAGCCCGGTCAGTTCTTGCCCCAGAAGTCGATCAGGATCGGCTTGCCGCGCAGGTCGGCCATGCCCTTGATGCCCGCGGCGTTGATCGGAGCCTCGCGGAACGAGAAGTCGACCTTCTCACCTTCGACGACAGGCATGCTCGACGCGAGCCAAGCCACGCCGGCGAGCGCGAGGGCCGAGGCGGTGAGCCGCCAGTTGGAGTTCTTCATGGGGAGTCTCTCGGTACGGCCGAGGGCCGCGGAAGGGCGGAGAAGAGCCCCGCCAACGCCTCCGACGCTATCCCCCGCCCGAAGTCGTCGCAAGGGACCGCGTGTTCAGGCGAGGTTTACGGACGCTTTCGGAGCAGCGCTCGCGGGTCGAAGCCGATGTCCGCGACCGCCAGCGCACCGAGCCAGCGGGCGGCGTCGGGACTTGCGAAACCGAGCTTTTGGGCCGCGAAAGTGACGGTGAGGTCCGCGCGGAAGACGGCTCCCTCCGCCGTCCCGAGGTCGCAGTCGAGCCCCGAGGGCAGGTCGAGCGCGAGCTTCAAGGGCTCGTGAACCGCGTTCATCGCTTCGAGGACTCGCGCGAGCTCGGGCCGCGGTGCGCCGCGCAGCCCGGTCCCCGCAAGCCCGTCGACGAGCGCGTCGCAGGAAGCCCACGCGCCGCGGGCGCGCTCGAGGTCGGCCTCCCCCGCGAGCGCCTCAATCGCGATGCCAAGCCGAGCGGCGATGCCGCGATTCACCGCAGCGTCCGGCGTCGCCGGGGGAGCGAGCTCCCAGCACTCGACCGCGTGTCCGTCCCTGTGCACATGCCGCGCGAGCACCCACCCATCACCACCGTTGTTCCCCGGCCCGCAGACCACCGCGACGCGCCACGGCGGCCCGCGACGTCGCCCGCCGAAGGACGCCGCACGCAAGGCGCACAAGAGTCGCTCCGCGGCTTGCCGTCCCGCGTTCTCCATCAGCACGAGGCTCGGAATGCCGAGCTCCGCAACTGCGCGCGCATCGAGCGCGCGCACCTCCTCCCGCGAGAGCCGCAGCGGCGCGTCCATGCCTCGTACTGTAACCTCGCGCTTCTGCCATGGCTTCGCGCGCCCTTGCATCGCTCGCAGCTCTCGTGGCCGTGCTCGCGGCGTGCCAGCCGCAAGACTCGCGGCCTGACGTCCTCGTGGTCGTCGCCGACTCGCTCGCGGCGTCTCACGTCGGCAGCCATGGCTACGCCCGTCCCACGACGCCCGGTTTCGACGCATTCGCGGCGCAGTGCGTGCGCTTCGACAGCGCGTACAGCGCCGCGGCGTGGACCCTGCCGAGCGTCGCCTCGCTGTTCACGTCTCAGCCTCAAGAGCGCCACGGTGCGCGAAACGACGAACTCCCGCTGCGCGCCAACCTGCCAACGCTCGCGGAGGCCTTCACCGCGGGCGGCTGGAACACGCACGCGATCGTGCAGACGCCGGTGCTCGCAAGCCGCACGGGACTGTCGCGCGGCTTCGAGGAGTACCGCGTCCTCGACTTCTCGCTTGCGAGCTTCGCACGCGCGATCGAGCTCGCGAGGCAGACGTTCGACGCCTCGTCGGCGCCCGACTTCGTGTACCTGCACGTCGCTCCGCCGCACATGCCCTACATTCCCCCCGAGCCTTTTCGAGGCCGATTCAGCGCGGAATCCGAGGGCTCGGCGCACGTCGACGGTTCGATCGCAAGCGCGCGTGCCGTGCATCGCGCGAAGCTCGCCCCCGAACATCCCGATGTGCAGCGGCTCGTCGCGCTCTACGACGAGCACATCGCCTACGTCGACCAAGCGCTGGCGCAGCTCGTGGCGCAGTTGCGCGCCGCACCGCGCGACCGTGAGCTCGTGATCGTGTGGACGTCCGACCACGGCGAAGCGTTCATGGAGCACGGAGAGCAAGGACACAACAGCTCGGTCTACGACGAAATGGTGCGCGTCCCGCTCGCGATCTCCGCTCCCGGCGCGGCACCGCGAGTCGTGCAGGAGCCCGTCAGCCTGCTCGACCTCGCCCCGACGCTGATCGAATCGATGGGTCTCGCACCCCTGCCCCGCGCGGAAGGACGATCGCTCGCGCCCGCGCTCCGCGGCGAGGCACTCGACGCTTCGCGCGAGATCGTCACCACATCGCGCCACTACCCCCAAAAGCCCGAGCGCTGGAAAGTCGGCGTGCGAAGCGGTCCCTTCAAGCTGTGTGCGACACCCGCGACGCAGGGGTTCGCGCTGTTCGATCTGTGCACCGACCCGCGCGAGCTCGTCGACATCTCCGAGTCGCAGCCGCAGGTCGTGGCGCGGCTGCGCGGCGAAGTGGAGCGCGTGGTCCGCGCGCTCGAGGCGCCAGAACTCCCGCGCGAGCTCGACGATTCGGAGCGGCGAGCCCTCGCCGAGCTCGGCTACGCCGACGAGCGCTGAGACGCTCAGTTGCGGCGCCGGAAGAGGATGTAGTCCGGCACCCAACCTTCGACGAGAAGCTCGCGCGAGGGATGCAGATCCACATCGTCCCGCGTCAGCCCGTAGCCCGAAAAGCGCGCCACGGGCTCGTACTCCGCCGAGATCCCATCGTCGAGGAACGGCAACATGCGGGCGCGATTCACGACGACGAGCGCGTAGTCGGGGCGATAGGCTCGGATCACATCCACCTGCCTCGCGTGCTCGCGCGCCGCCGGCCACACGAGCCCCTCGCTGTCGAGAATGCGCGCGCCGCTGAACCAGCCGATCGCACCGATGTCGCTCGCGCAGATCGAGGGCTGCCGCTCGCTCGTGCGCTGCTCCTCGCACCACTGAGCCATCGCGGCGTACACGGAGTCGCTCGCCGGCTTGGGAACGACACGTCCGAGCGCGGCGCTGCCGACGAGAGCGAGCATCCCGAGGCCCACGCCCGCGATCGAAGTCCACCGCGCAGAGCGGCTCCGTCCGCGCAGGGCGACCGAGAGGGCGGCATCCGCGCCTTCCCCGAGCGCGAGGCACCACGCGAGCAGCGGCACATAGAAGTACCAACCCCACGTCTTCGCGCCCGAAAAGGCGTAGGCCCCGAGCATCGCCACGCCGAACGCGACCACCGCGCGCCACGCGCTCGAACGCGCGAACGCGAGCACGACTCCGACGGCAACCAAGGGCAGCCCGAGCCACATCTCCGGCGACGGCGCGACGCCCCGCTGGAACACCTGCAGCACGCGCTCCGTATCCCAGCCGAGACCGTGGTTCGACGCCTTGGCCTGGACAGACTGCGGAATCGGGTCGCCGTAGTACGACCCGAGCAAGAAGAGCGCTCCGAGCCCGATCGCCGCGACCGGCGCTGCGGCACGCAGCAGCGAGCTCCAGCTGCGGAGCTCGAAGATCGCAAGCACCACGAGGAGCAAGACACCCTCGGGGCGTACGGTGCAGGCGAGCCCCGCGGCGACTCCGGCCAGCGCGAAGCGTCCGCCGCGAACCGCCGCGACCGCGCCGACGCCGAGCAACGCGAAGAGCGGCGCTTCCATGCCGCCGGCGCTGACGCGACTCACGGCAGGCAGCGCGGCAAAGGCGAGCAGTGCCACGGTGACCGCGACCGGTCGCGACGCACCGAGCCGCGCGAGGAGGAACGCGCAGAGAGCATCCGCGAGGGCGTTGAGAGCGACCGACGCGAGCGGGATGGACAGCCCGAGCCACGCGGACACAGCGAGCAGCGCCGAGTAGGCCGGCGTCGTCGTGCCGAGCACGGGTTCCCAGTCCGCGCCGGGGTTGAACACCATCCCCCGCCCGAGCGCCAAGTTCAGCGCATAGCGGTAGGTGATGAACGCGTCGTCGTAGATCGGAAACGCCGGGCCCTGCAGCAGTCTGCAAGCGCAGACCACTGCCGCCAGCCACCACGCATGCGACGCGCGCATTGCAGGAGTCGAGCCGAGTTCGACGGGCTTGGTTGCAGGGCGCGTCATCCGAGACGGCGCGAAGGCCGCCGCATGAGTCTACGGAGCGCCGCGCGCCATCCAAGCGCGCGCCCCGCTCACTCGATCCACTGCAGCCGGACCGTGAATTCCTGCAGCTCGCCGTCGCGCCGCACCTTGAGCACGACCGTGTCCCCCGCCTCGCGCGAGTCGAGCGCGTCGAACAGGTTCTGCTGCGAGCGGATCGACTGCCCGTCGAGCTCCACGATCTCGTCGACGCGCACGCTGCTGCGCGACTGTGTGGCCGAGCGCAGCCCCGCCGCCTCCGCAGCGCTGCCTTCGCTCACGCGCTCGATGCCGACGCCTTCGAGCCCGAGGCGCGCACCGACGCCCGCGTCGAGCAGCACCACGCCGAGGCCCGGCCGCCGCACGCGCCCGCGCTCGATCAGCTCGGGCACGACGCGCTGCACCGTGTCGACAGGCACGGCGAAGCCGATGCCCGCGTAGGCGCCCGACGGACTGACGATCGCAGTGTTGACGCCGATCAGGCGACCGCGCGAGTCGAGCAGCGGTCCGCCGGAGTTGCCGGGGTTGATCGCCGCATCGGTCTGGATCACGCCCGAGATCTTGTGGTCGGTCACCGAGCGGATCTCGCGGCCGAGACCGCTGATGATGCCCGTCGTCAGCGTCTGGTCCAGACCGAACGGATTGCCGATGGCGAACACTGCCTGACCGACCTGCAGATCCCGGCTCGAACCCACAGCGATCGGCCTCGCGGCCATCTCCTTGGCTTCGACGAGGCGGAGCACTGCGAGGTCGCGGTGAAGTGCGCTGCCGACGACTTCGGCCTCGTACTCGCGCTCATCCCCGACGAAGCGCACGAAGAAGCGCGACTCGCGCGCCTGCGCCTCGATGACGTGGTAGTTCGTGACGATATGCCCCTGCTCGTCCCACAAGAAGCCGGTGCCCGTGCCGACCGGCATGTCGACGGGATTGCGCAGGAAGCGCTGCACGCGCGCCTTGTTCGTGATGTGGACGACCGCGCCCGAGTTGCGCTTGAAGAGGTCGATCGTCGCGCGCTCCTCGTCGCGCAGCTCGACGAGGCGCTCCGCGCTCGGCACGGCGAGGCCTGCCGGCACCGGCTCGGAGGCCGCGGCGTACCCCGGCGGCGCAAGGCGCCAGAACGCGAGCGCGCAGAGGCCCAATCCGAAGCAGGCGAGCACGGGGCGGAGGAACGAGGCCGAAGAAGTGTGCGTCATGGGGAGGCTGTACGGAGAGCCGTCGGGAATCGTTGGAGGGGGCAATCTGGCCGAAAACGGGCCGTGCTCAAGCCCCCCTCCCAACGCCGCCGGGCGTCTGGAGCGAACTGGGACGGGGCGCCTCCGCGCGGTCGGGATGCCCGACGGTGCCCTACAGCCCCGTCGCTCGCTCGAAGCTGCGCCGTGCTTCCTGCGCCTCGCGCGAGACGTCGTCGAGAAGACGCTGCCAGTCGTCCTCGCCGGCCCCCTTGAGCTCGTCGAGCTTGCGCCGCGCCGTCTCCAAGTGAGCTTCCACCTCGCGCTCCAACTGCTCGCGGGCCTCGTCCGCCTTACGGCCTGCCTTCTCGCGGCCACGCTCCAGCTCGGCGCCGAGGCGATCGAGCGCGGTGCGGAGCTCGTCCTCTGCCGTCGAGCTCTCGCTCCCGAACTTCCGCCGGGCGCGCTCGATCGCGCGATCGGCATCCTCGACGGCTCGGTTGAAGCCCTCGCTCGCGCGCTGCGCCGCGCGCTCGAGCTCCGCCCCCGCGCGCTCGAACTTCTCACCGGCCCTCTCGAGCAGCGTCGGCTCCGGCTGGGGAACGGACTCGCCGCACCCGGCGAGCGCGGTAGCCCAGAGCGAAATCACGAGCACGTGCCGATACGGGGAAACGCAGCGCATGCCGTGAAGCTATCTTGCTCGAGCTCCTCGCGCGAGTGACGCGACCGCCTTGATCCTGCTGATCGACAACTACGACTCCTTCACCTTCAACCTCGCGCAGGCGATGCAGGCGCGCGGAGTCGAAGTGCGCGTCGTCCGCAACGACGCGCTCGACGCAACCGACGCGCTCGCGCTCCACCCGCGCGGAGTCGTGCTCGGACCGGGGCCGGGCAAGCCGCGCGATGCTGCGCTCTGCCACGCGCTGCTCGCGCAGGCGGATCCGCACCTTCCGATCCTCGGCGTGTGCCTTGGACATCAGGTGCTGGTCCAACACTACGGCGGCGTGGTCAGCGAAGATCCCTCGCCCGTGCACGGCCGCGCCAGCGCCGTTCATCACCGGGCGCAAGGCTGGCTCACGGAGCTGCCCAATCCCTTCGACGCCGGTCGCTACCACTCGCTCTCCGCGCTGCGCGAGCCGTGGCCCGACGAGCTCCTGCTCGAAGGGTGGACGCAGGACGGCATCCCGATGATCGTGCGCCACCGCTCGCTGCCGCGCTTCGGCGTGCAGTTCCACCCCGAGTCGATCCTGAGCCCGGCGGGGCCGGGTCTGCTCGCGAGCTTCCTCCGCTCCTGTGGTGAGCGTCTCCACGACCACGGCACCCCGCTCTTGCGCCCGCTAGCGCGCCCCTCCGACGCCCGCTGAACTTCCTTCCACCCCCCCGCCGCACAAGCCGCGGGGGTGCCCGAGTCGATACCATCCCGACGCCATGGACTTCTCCTTCAGCCTCAACAGCGAGCCCGTCAAGTATGCGTTGATCGCGCTGACGACCCCGCTGTGGTGGCCTTTCGTGCGCGAGCTGTGGAGAGAGCTCAACGCTTCGCTGCGCGACGAGGGCGGCATCTTCGGGGCGCAGCTCTCGAGCAAGGAGATCGAACGTCTCAACCGTGCCCAAGGTCGACGCGAGTCTCCGCTCTTGAGCGAGACGTGGGACGAGCACGAGAACGGCGGCAAGCCCGCTGCTCGTGGGCCTGCAGCGGGAACGCCCGCGCGCACGCGGCCGCGCGGATTCCGCTGAGCGAGTCTCTCAGAGGTGCACGAGCACCCGCAGAGCGTCGGAGAGCGCCCCGCCTTGTGCGCTTCCCGGATCCTCGTACCAGACTTGGAAGTAGAGGGTCTGCCCCGCGAGCCACGGCTCGATCGGAATGTCGCGGATCGCATAGCCGAGGAAGTCGGTCTTCGCACGCGGATAGCGCTTGAGCGGCGGCGCGAGGTACAGCCGACCGCCGAGAAAGGGCGCGGACTGCTGCTGCGCGCTGCGCATCACTTGGGACCACGCGAGCGGCGCCGCCACGTCGATCCCGACTCGGAAGCCGCTCTCACTCGCAGAAGCGAATCCCTCCCAGCGGATCTCGGCGCGCCCCCCGAGCGAGTTCAGGCTCGAGGTGCCGAATCGAATCGGAGTGAGGAGCAGCGCGAGCCTCGACACGTAGCCTTGACTCAGCGCGAGCACATTCCAATCCGGCTGGAATGCTCCCGCCGAGACCGGTAGTCCGGGGCCGAAGGTGATTCCACCGAAGGTCACTTCACCGCGTGCATCGAGCGCGAGCGACTCCAGCGTGTCCCCCTGACGCGAGCCGAAGTACGTCACGTAGTCCCACGCATCGAGCGTCGACGGAAGGCGCGCGAGGAAGACCTCGCGGGCCATGCCGGCCGCGGACTGGTTGGGCGCGGGGCTCCACGCTCCGACGGTGGTCGGCAGGTCGTCGCTGGTGCTATCGCCGCCAAGCACGACCCTTCCGGAAGGATCGAACGCCAGCGCGCTGACGCGCTCCGCCTCGACGCCCCCGAGGAAGCTCGCGCGCTGCAGCGACGTGCCGTCTGGGGCCAAGCGCGCGAAGAACCCCTCCGACTCGCCCTCGAAGCTCGAGTCGAGCGGCTGCAGGAGAGGAAAGTCGTCGCTGCGCGCCTCGCCGACGCACAGGACCGAGCCGCTCGCCTCCGCGGCGACGTCGAGCACGCTCTCCTCGCCGCTCCCGCCGAGGAAGGTTGAGAAGAGGAGCTGGGCACCCGACGCATCGAAGCGCGCCACCCACGCGTCGGACGGCGCCGCGAACGCACGATCGAACGCGCCCAGTGTCGTCGGGAAGAGCGCGGAGTAAGCCATGCCTGCGAGCACCGGCGCTCCGCTCGCGTCGAGCGCGAGCTGCTCGGCGAGCTCGTCGCCACTGCCTCCGAGGTAGCCGCACCACAGCGCTTGGGTGCCGTCCGCGCGAAGGCGCGCCACGAACGCGTCGCCAAAGAAAGGCCCCCCGTTGTAGCTCGTGTCGAAGGCGCCGCCGCCCACGGGCAAGCCGCCGCGCGTCGTGCCGCACAGGACGACATCGCCGTTCGAAGCGAGCTGGAGCTCTCCGAAGCGATCCACGCCGGGACCGCCGAAGTAGGTCGCCCACTCGAGCTGTGCGCCGTCACTCGACAGCTTCGCCACGAACGCGTCTTGACCGCCCGACAGCATCGGCTTCAGCACACCGGCCGTCGTCGGAAAGTCCGCCGAGCTGCTCGATCCACCGACCACCACCGCGCCGGTCGAGGTGACGCACGCGCTGCGCACCGTCTCGTCGCTGCTTCCGCCGAGCAACGTCGACCACACGAGCGTGGTGCCATCCGCGGAGAGGCACGACACGAAGCCCTCGGTACCTCCGCTGTAGAACGGGTCGAACGCGCCGAGCGTCGTCGGAAAATCCAAGGAGAACGTCGTGCCCGCGGCAATCGTCGTGCCCTGCGGTCCGATCGCGACCGAGCGCACTTGCTGCTCGTACTCCCCCGTCAAGTACGTCGAGAAACGCAGCATCGGATCGATGCGCGCACGCCGCGCTGCGAACGGCAGCGCGAAACCGAAGCGATCCTCGCCGCGCAGCTCGAAGCGGCAAGGCAGCGCGCGGCCGTCGTCCAGCGACCACGCGAGCGGCGCGGACTGGACGAGCGCCCCCGCCGCCGTCTCGATCACGAGCTCACCCGCGGGTCCGATCCAAAGTGCCTCGTGTCCGCGCACGCGCGCCTCGAAAAGCTCTGGCCGCGCGTCGCACGCGAGCTCGAGTTCGTACTCGAGTCCCCCGCCGCCGTCGCGCAACACCAGGTCGACTCCGGGTGCCACGCCCCGCCAGAGCGCACGCGCGAAGACGCTCTCGCCGCTCCAGCGCTCGCGGCCGCGCAGTCGCGTCAACCTGCGGCACGCCTCGCCCTCGAGCTGCGGTGGCTCGCCGCCGAAGTCGAGCGAGAGCGCGGCTCCATTCCGAGCGTCGCCGAGCAGAGCAAGCCCGAGCCCGCCCTCGCGCACGCAGGCGACGACCGACCCGGCCCGCGCCAGCCAAGCGCCCTCGGGCGCGCGTCCGAGCCCGGGCTCGAAGACGATGCCCTGCGATAGCGCCGTACCGAGGAGCCATGCGCAGGTCCACATGACATTCAGTCTAGGACGGTCCGCTCGATTTGCGGCGGACCGCCTCCCCGACGGAAACCCTCGTGTGGAATCGCGCGCCCACGATGTGCAAGATTCGGTCATGCGCGAGTTCCTGCTCGGTCTGCCCCTGCTCCTCAGTTCCTGCACGCTGGCCCCGAAGAAGCGCGTCCTCGAGAGCCCCTCCGCGCCCGCGGCCATCGGCCCGTATTCGCAAGGGATCGGCGTGGGGCCCTTGGTCGCGCTCGCCGGACAGATCGGCCTCGACCCCGCGAGCGGCCAGCTCGTCTCCGGCGGCGTCGCGGCCGAGACACGCCGCGCGCTGGCGAACCTCGAAGCGGTGCTCGCGAGCGATGGGCTGAAGCTCTCCGATGTCGTCTCGACCACCGTCTACCTCGTCGACATGGGCGAGTTCGCGACGATGAACGCAGCGTACGCCGAGTCCTTCGCAGAGCGCGCGCCGGCTCGCGCCACCGTCGGCGTCGCCGCGCTTCCGAAGGGTGCGCGCGTCGAGATCTCCGCTTGGGCGGTCCGCTCTCGTTGAAGCTCGCGCTCGACTACTGGCCGGGCGCGACGCACGAGCCCGGCGCGGGACGCTATGTGCGCGAGTTCGCGCGCGCGCTGCTTGAACTCGAGGACCGACCCGAGACAACGCTCATCGAGTGGGGACGCGGAGCGCGCGTCGCCGGCGCGCTCGACGGCGGGTCGCTGCCGAGCTCTGCGCGCTATCGCCGCGTCGCGCTGCCACGAAGTTGGCTGCCGCGAGCGAGCCGCTTCGGCTGGGGAATCGAGCGCTGGGCCAACTCACCGGACCTCGTGCACGCCGTCGCACTGCCCGCTGCCTTTCCCAAGCCGCGCCGAGCGCGGCTGTCGCTCGCCGTCTCCGCACCGCCGAGCGCCCCGACGACGCTGCAGCACGCAGATCTCCTCGTGTGCTTCAGCGAGCATGCGCGGCGCGAGCTCGAGCAGACCGGTTCCAGTCCAGAACGAATCCTCCAAGTCCCCGTCGGCTGCGAGCACTTCGTCTCGGCGCGAAGCGAGCGAGGTCCGCTGCCGCGCGTGCTCGCGCTCGGACGCGTCGACGAGTCGCGCTCGCCTCTCGCGCTCCTCGCGGCTTGCGAGCGCTTGCACGACGCCGGAGCGCAGGTGGAGCTGACCTTCCTCGGCCGTATCGGCGACGCCTACGACGAGCTGCGCGCCCGCGCGACGCGCAGCCGCATTTCCTCACGCGTGCGCTTCGACTCGCGCCCCGACGATGCGAAGGTTCGCGGAGCACTCGCCTCGCACGACGTTCTCGTGCAGCTCGCACGCGACGACTGGACTCCCGTGACACCCCTCGAAGCCCTCGCCTGCGGCCTCGAGCTCGTCGTTTCGCGCCTCCCGGCCTACGTCGAAGCGCTCGGAGAGCATCCCACGTGGGTCGCGCCCGCGCCCGAACCGCCGGAGCTCGCCGATGCGCTGGCCCGCGCTCTCGCGTGCTCCCGAGACCACGACCGGCGCAGCTCGGCCGCCGCCCTCGCGGCTCGCTTCACGTGGCAGCGCAACGCGGCATTGACGCTCGCGGGCTGGCGCTCCATCCTCGGACTCCGATGAGCTCCCCCGCGTTCCACCTCGCCTTCCCCGTCACCGACATCGCGGCCACGCGCCACTTCTTCGTCGACGTCCTCGGCTGCAAGGTCGGCCGCAGCGCCCCGCGCTGGATCGACTTCGACTTCTACGGACATCAGATCTCCGCGCACCTGATCGACAGCACACTCGCGGCCGCCGAGACCAATCCGGTCGACGGCGACAACGTGCCGGTGCGCCACTTCGGGCTCATCCTCGAGTGGTCCGCGTGGCATGCGCTCGCCGAGCGTCTGCGCGCGCGCGGAACGCAGTTCCTGATCGAGCCGCACATCCGCTTCAAGGGCGAGGTCGGCGAGCAGGCGACGATGTTCCTGCTCGACCCGAGCGGCAACGCGCTCGAGTTCAAGTCGTTCCAAGATCCCGCGCGGGTCTTCGCGACCTGACGCAACTGTTCAAGTTGCGTTCGAAAGCCGCGGTGCGAGCGCATCCACCGCGGGCGGGGCTCCGAAGGAGCTTGCAGGGGCGTAGGAAACGTCCTAATCCCCTCCCCACGAGAAGGAGCGACGCTCCTTCCGCGTCCCGTCCCGCTCCGCCGCGAGCCCCCGTATCCGTTCCTCCTCCATGTACAAGTTCCTCGCCCTCGGTGCCCTCGCACTCGCCGTCCCCTTCGCCTTCCGCGCCACCGCAGTCCCCGCTTCGGCCGCTCCGACGAGCGCCGCGGCGCCGTGGAAGGTGGACGCAGGTCACTCCAGCGTCGTGTTCCGCGTCAAGCACTTCTACGCGCCCTTCTGGGGACGCTTCGACAAGGTGGAAGGCGCGGTCCAGTGGGACGCCGCGAAGCCCGAGACCGCCTCGGTCGAGCTCGCGATCGACGCCGGCAGCGTCAACACGAACGATGGCAAGCGCGATGACCACCTGCGCGGCCCCGACTTCTTCAGCGCGAAGGAGTTCCCCAAGATGAGCTTCAAGAGCACCAAGGTCGTCGCCAAGGGCGAGGGCAAGCTGGAAGCGACCGGCGACTTCACGATGCGCGGCGTCACCAAGTCCATCACCGTCCCCATCGAGGTCGTCGGCGAAGGCGAGTCGCCCTTCAAGGACACCCGCGCCGGTTTCGAGGCCACCTTCAACATCAACCGCAGCGACTACGGCGTGAAGGGCTACATCCCCAACATCGGCGACGAAGTCCGCATCGTCGTCGCTCTGGAGTGCGTGAAGGGCTGAGCCTCACCCGCCGCACCCATGGAACCCACGGAGCCCGCCCTCAGCGAACAGCGCTGAGGCGGGCTCCTCGCTTCCTCGGACGCGCGCGCGAGCGCGTCACGGCGCCGCGCGACGACTCACGGCACGCGCAGACGCACGGTCTCTTCGCGTCCAGCTTCCAGCTCGACCGTCGTGCTCGAAGGCGTGTCCTGCCCGACGAACGGACGGTCGAGCGACACGCGATAGCGGCCTCCCGCGAGGCCCGTGAAACGTGCTCGGCTACGCCCGTCGAGTCGCTGGGTGCGCGGTCCGCCGCGCACGTTCTTGCCCTTCTCGTCGGCAACGCGCTGCGCGAGCACCTGAGCCCGGACCACGCGACCATCGTCGGACTCGACTTCGACGAACAGGATCGCGCCGGCGCGCAGTGTGAAGTCGACGCCCGCTCGCAGCTCGTCGGGTGCGAGCTGAAACGGCTCGGAGCGCGCGCCCTGATGTTCGGGGTGATCGACCGCGACCTGCAGCTCGACGCCGAAGGGAACGCCGCGGAGCTGGTAGAAGCCCATCGCGTCGGTCAGCACGCGCAGGTTCGTGCTGACGGGATTCCAGCTCTTGTTGTCCTTGTTGCGCGGATCCTGCTTCAGCTCGCCGAGCACGATGCGAGCCCCCTCGATCGGCCGTCCGCGCGTGTCGCGCACCGTACCGCTGATCGCCGTGCCCGTGAGGCGGAAGTCGCGCTCGCGATCACGCCCGTCGAAGTCGAGCCGCTCCGAGAACGCCACGAGCCGCGCCGGATGGCGAATCGTGACGTCCCAGAGCCCTGCACCGAGTCGCTGGATCGAATACCGGCCCTCGGAGTCCGAGCGCAAGCTGACCTCGCGCACGGTCTGCCAGCGACCTTGGTCCTGCGCGCCCGACGGCCGCAGGACGATGCTCGCGCCCGCGAGCGGTAGCCCGGCATCGAGCACACGACCGCGCAAGCTCCCGCGCGGAGTCGAGACGAGCTGAACCTCGGCCACACTCTCCGGCGTGACCGTGACAGTGAGCTTCGTCGAGTCGCGCTCGCCGACACTGCGCGGGCCGCCGACGCGGTCTTCGAGCAAGGCAAAGGTGGTCGAGCCCGGCGTCAGGCGCGCGAACGCCGCGATTCCATCGGCATCCGTGAGCTTCACGCGCCAGCCCGAGCGCATGCTCTCCGCCGTCGAGCCGACGTCCGGCACGCGCCAGGTCGCGCTCACGGCGACGCCGGCAACGGCCGCACCGAAGGGATCGACGACGCGCACGCGCGCCTCGGCTCCGGGATTGATGTACAGATCGACCGGCGCCGAGCCACGAGGGACGAAGCGCACTTCGACGAGCTCCGACGCCGGCCAGTCGCGATGCGTGGCACACGCGTAGCCCGTCGCACCCGCGCTCGCATACAGCGTGCAGTACCCCTGCTCGTCGGTCTCGCGCCCGCGCACGCGCTGGGGCTCCGAGCCGCGCCGCGGATTCGCCGCGAGATCTTCGAGCGAGCGTGTCCCGTCATCGCCGGTGCGCAGCTCCGCCATCACCCGGGCGCCGCGGATCGGCTCGCCCGTGTCCGCCGAGAGGACGCGCACGCGCAGCTCGCCGAGAGGCTCCATCGGGACTCGCCCGGCGTCCGTCGTCGCCCCGAGCGCGAGCGCGACCGGAGTGATCCGTGTCGGCCGATAGGCCTCGTGGGTGACGATGAGCGAGAGGGCATCGTTGTTCGCAGGAAGCTGTGCGGAGGTCTCGCTCCACACGCCGTCGCCGTCGTCGCGCGTGGTCGAGAGCACGCCGTACTCGCGCCCGTCGGGCGCGCGTGCGACGAGCCGCCCGTCGAGGCCCTCCACCGCGCTCCCGCTGACGGCATCGACGGGGCGATGCACGAGCACCGAGAACGGCTGCAGCACGAAGTCGACTCGCGACCCGTCGGTGACGATGTCGCGCCCGCTCCCGGGGACCTCGGTGCCGCCGCTGTCGTCCTTCGTGCGGTGCCACACGACGCTGATCCGATACGGCTCGTCCGCGCGCAGCCCACCGAGCTCGAAGGAGCCGTCCGCGTTGCAGCGCGCGCGCCGCTGCGTATTTTCGGGCTCGCCCGGGACGCGCTCGCGAGCGCCCGTGTAGCTCGCTTGAATCGTGAAGCTGTCGAGCGAAGGCGTCCGCGCACCGGCCAGCGCGCGGACGCTGCCGAGCACGGAAGCCGCGGCTTCGAGCTCGATGCGAACTCCGCTCACGACATCGCCCGGCGCGCTGTCCTCGGCGCGCGCGACCGCGTCGGGGTAGTTGTCGTGGTGCACGAGCAGCACCCACGGCCCGGCGGCGAGACCGCCGACGTCGAAGCGCCCCGCTCCATCGCTCGTCCCGAGCGTCAGCCCCGTAGCAGCCGCCTTCTCCTTGAAGGACGGATTCTGCGTGTCGAACGGCCGCAAGATCAGCGCACCGGCCACGGGCGAGCCGCGCGCGTCGACGACGCTGCCGACGATGCGTACACCGGGCTGTACCGTGAGCTCGCCGACGTCGTTCGAGATGGCCTCGACGACCACGATGCCGTCGACATCGAGCGGCGCAGCGCTGTCGACGCGCACCGCGACGCGCGTGATTCCCGCGCCGACATCGTCCAAGACGAAGCGGCCGTCCGCGTCGCTCTTCGTCTCGCGCCGCTTGCGCCAGCTCTCCCCCCACACCTCCGACTCGAGCGGCAGCGCGGGGCCCTGCGTCGAGAGCGCGGCGAGCACGCGGGCACCTTCGACGGGCCGCGCCTGGACATCCACGACACGGCCGAGGAGCTTCGTGGTCGCCTTGGGAGGAGGCGGAGGCGGCGTGGTCGCAGCCTCGGAGCGCTCGGGCTCCAGCGCGACATCGCGGGGCGTCCCCGCAGCCGCGGACGACGCCTCGCTCGGCCGCGCGACCAGCTCGTCGACGAAAACGGGCTCGGCCGCGAGCTCCGCACCGACGCCGGAGTCCGACTCGGCGCTCGACGGATCACCCGCGCGCCAGCGCCACGCCGCGAGAGCGAGGGCGAGCACGGCGAAGAGCGCGAGCAGGAGTTGGAGCGGGTTCTTCATCCCAGATTCGGAGCCGGAAACAGCGAGGCGGCGAGCGGAGCACCGCTCACCGCCTCACGATACGCCCTATCCGCCCTCCGAGGGAGCGAACAGGAGCTGTCTCACTTCAGGGCCTTGAGGGCCGCGATCACGGCGCCCATGTCGCGCGCCTCGCCGGTCTTCTCGTTCGCATTGGCTTGGCAGAACGCGACCTTGCCGTGCTTGTCGACGATCACCGTCGCGCGCTTGCTGATGAAGCCCGCGGGGTGGATCAGGTCGTACTTGCCGGCGACCTCGAGCTTGACGTCCGCGAGCAGGTCGTGCTTGAGCTTGAACTGGTTGCGCCACGCCTTGTGCGACCACGTGGAGTCGCGCGACACGCCGACCACCACCGTATCGGCGGCCGTCAGGTTCATGTCGCCCGCGACCGAGCAGTTCTCCTTCTCGCAGGTCGGGCTCCAGTCGAGGGGATAGAACATCAGGACGACGTTCTTGCCCTTGTTCGCCGACAGAGTCCAGTCCTTCTCGTCCTGCGTCTTGAGCGTGAAATCCGGCGCGACGTCGCCGACCTTGAGAGCCATGGGATACCTCGGGGGTGTTGCGTTTTGGGGGTTCTCCGCTCGCGCCTTGCGGCGCCGAGCGGCGTTCGAAGGCAAAGAGTTTAGCCCCGCTCCGCGCCGCTTTCGAGGCAAGCGTCGATCCAGCGCGCGAGCGTGAAGTCGAGGTCCGTCAGCCCGCCCGCGGAGTGGGTCCACAGCGTGATGCGCAGCTCCCCCCAGCGCACGAGCAGGTCGGGGTGGTGGTCGGCGAGGTCCGCGAGCTGCCCGACGCGATTCGCGAGCGCGAGCGCCGTGGCGAAGTCGGCGGTCTTCACGCTGCGCGTGATGCGCGCCCCATCGAGCTTCCAACGGGTTGCCCGCGAGAGCGAGAGCTGGGCTTCGGATTCACCGAGCGGAGGTCGGTCCTTGGGCCACGGAGTGAGGCGATGCGGTCGAGAGTCCATGACCCCATGCTGCCTTCCGCCTAGACTGCACGCCATGTCTCCCACACCGAAGATTGCGCTCACGATCGCTGGCTCGGATCCCTCCGGGGGTGCCGGAATCCAAGCCGACCTGAAGACGTTTTCGGCGCTCGGAGTCTACGGCGCAGCCGCCATCACGAGCCTCACCGCGCAGAACACTCGCGAAGTTCGCGCGATCCACGACGCGCCGCCGGAGTTCGTCGCGCACGAGCTCGACACCGTGTTCGAGGACCTCGCCGTCGACGCGACGAAGATCGGGATGCTCTCCAGCAGTGCCCTGATCCGCGTGGTCGCCGCGCGGCTACGCCAGCACCGCGCGCGCAACATCGTGGTCGATCCCGTGATGGTGGCGAAGTCGGGCGCGAAGCTGCTCGCGGACGAGGCGGTCGACGCGCTGCGGCGCGAGCTCGTGCCGCTGGCCGCGGTGCTCACACCGAACTTGCCTGAAGCCGCGGTGCTGCTCGACACCGATGAAGCGAGCGTCCTGCGAGAGCCCGAGCGCGCCTGCGAGCGGCTCGTGACGCTCGGGGCGAAGTCCGTCGTGCTCAAGGGCGGACACAGCGGAGGCGAGCACTCGGACGACCTGTGGTTCGATGGCCAGCGCTTCGTGCGCCTCCACGCGTCGCGCACGCCGAGCCAGAACACCCACGGAACCGGCTGCACCTTCTCGGCGGCCATCGCAGCCGGGCTCGCCCGAGGCGAGGCTCCGCTCGCTGCCGTCGAAGCCGCCAAGCGCTACGTGAGCGCCGCGATCGCAGGCTCGGCGAGCTGGAGGCTCGGGCACGGCCACGGCCCCGTCGATCACTTCCACGCGCTGTGGAGCACGGAGAAGCTCGCATGATCGCCCTCGTCGTGTGCTGCATTCTCTCGGGCGACCTCTTGAGCGCGATTCCGCGCGGTCCCGCCTCGCCTCCGCGATCGGAAGGAGACTGGCTGCTGTACGAGGACGAGTCCGTCGCACGTGCTTGGGCCATCGACGAGCGCACGCTGGTGTTCTCCAACGGCCTCGTCTCGCGCACGTGGCGTGTCGAGCCCGACGTCGCGTGCATCGCCTTCGAGGACCTCGTCTCGCGGCGCTCGCTGCTGCGCGCGGTCGAGCCCGAAGCGCGCGCCACGGTGGATGGCGTCGAGCTCCGCGCGGGTGGACTCCTGGGCCAGAGCGATCGCGCCTACCTGCGCCCGTCCGACGTCGAGCGGCTCCGACGAGATCCCGACGCGCTCCACTGCATCTCGGTCGAGCTCGCGTCGATTCCGGCGCCGTTCGAGTGGAAGCGCGTGCGCCCCAGCGCCGACCTGCCGTGGCCGCCGCGAGGAAAACGCCTCACGTTCCGCTTCGCGAACGGCGCGCTCGACCTCGCGGTGCACTACGACCTCTACGACGGCCTCCCGCTCTTCTCGAAGAGCGTGACGATCCAAAACGAGAGCGATCGTCCGACGGTTCTCGAGAGCCTCGAGGTCGAGCGCCTCGCGTTCGTCGAAGCCGAGGGCACCGTCGAACCGCAGGAACACTGGCGCCGTCCCGACCTGCACGTCGAGAGCGATTTCGCCTTCCATGGCATGTCCAACGTGTCGGCGGACGTCACCACACGCTGGCTGCCCGACACGGAGTACAAGACGCAGGTCAGCTACGCGCTGCACACGCCGTGCCTGCTCGTGTCGAAGTATCCCGTCGGCCCCGCTGCGCCCATCGAGGCCTTCGGGAGCTTCGAGAGCTACCGCGTGCACGAACTCGTGCTCGACGGCTCCGAGCGCGAGCGCAACGGCCTCGCGCAGCGGCGCATGTACCGCACGCTCGCGCCGTGGGTCACAGAGAATCCGCTGATGATGCACATCCGCGATGCGCGCACGGAGGCCGTCCGGCTCGCGCTCGATCAGTGCGCTGCGGTCGGCTTCGAGATGGCGATCCTCTCCTTCGGCTCGGGATTCAACGTCGAAGATCGAGCGCCGGAGAACCTCGCACGCGCGCAGGAGCTCGTCGCGTATGCCCGCGAGCGCAACGTCGAGCTCGGCACCTACTCCTTGCTCGCGAGTCGCTCGGTCTCCAAAGAACACGACGTCCTCGACCGCGAGACGCTGCAGCCGGGCAAGGCGTATTTCGGCAACTCGCCCTGCCTCGGGAGCACGTGGGGCCGCGAGTACATAGACCAACTGCGCTCGTTCTATGCCGCGAGCGGCATGCGCGTGCTCGAGCATGACGGCTCGTATCCGGGCGACACCTGCGCTTCGACCGCGCACCCCGGGCACCGCGGCTTCGACGACTCGCAGTGGTCGCAGTTCGAGACGATCCGGCGCTTCTATGGATGGTGCCGCTCGCAGGGCATCTTCCTCAACGTGCCGGACTGGTACTTCTTGAACGGCTCGAACAAGACGGGCATGGGCTACCGCGAGACCAACTGGTCGCTGCCGCGCGCGGAGCAACTCCTGCACGCGCGCCAGAACATCTTCGACGGAACATGGACGAAGACTCCCAGCATGGGCTGGATGTTCGTCCCGCTCACCGAGTACCACGGAGGCGGCGCAGCGGCCACGCTGGAGCCCTTGAGCGAGCACTTGGCAGACTACGAGCAGCACCTCGCGACCAACCTCGGCGCGGGCGTGCAGGCTTGCTGGCGCGGACCGCGCTTGTACGACACGGACGCGACCCGCGAGCTCGTCGCCAAGTGGGTCGCGTGGTTCAAGCGCCACCGTGCGGTCTTGGAGGGGGATCTGATTCACTTGCGACGCGCCGACGGCCGCAACATCGACGGTTGGGTCCACGTGAACCCGCGCGGCGAAGAGCGCGCGCTCGCAATGCTCTTCAATCCGCTGCCCGAGGCGCGAACAGAGACTCTGGAGCTCCCGCTGTACTACGCAGGGCTCTCCGGAACGGCGCTCGGTGCGGAGAACGAAGGGGAAGCACGCGCGATCGCGCTGGACGCACGACGCTCCGCGCGACTCGAAGTCACGCTGCCGCCGGGCGGCTTTTCGTGGTGGATCTTCCGCGCGCCCTGAGCGCCGAGGACTCTACTGAGCCGCGCCGAGCACCGCGGCGCGGGACGGCTGCATGCAGCACGAACCGCCGACGGGCATGCCGAAGCGGCCCAAGAACGTGTCGTTGCGCTCGCGCAGCTCGAAGCCGCGCGCGAGGCGCGTCTCGTTCCATGCGAAGCGCTCACTGTTGCCAACGATGCGGCCTTCGATGGGCGTGAACGGCTCGTACCACACGTCGTACGGCATCTTGCAGCACTCGCGGTCCGGGAGCAGCGAGCCCGTGAGCTCGAGAGCCTCCCCTGCCCGCGCCGAATATCGCTCACCGTCGAACGCGACGTCGACCGGGAGCGACTCTACGGCGATCACCTCGCCGAGCTCTGCCCCGCACCTCGCTTGGACCCAGTCCCGCACGGTCTGACGCTGCTCATCGGTCACCGAAGCATCCACGTACAGCACGCTGCGGCGCGCCGCGCCCTGCGAGAGATTCTCGGCGGATGCAACGGCGGCCAAGACCTCGACGCCCGCGAGGTCTGTCCCCCCCACGCGCCCCGCCTCGAAGCGCCATGCGAGCAGTGCCTCGCGGCCGGCGGTGACCAGCTCCGAGTTGTAGTGGCACGCGCCCGCAAAGACGCTCGCGCTGCGCGCTTCGATGTACGTGCCCGAGGGCTCGATGTCCGCGACGGGACCGGAGAGCGAGCAGCCTTCGCCGCACCAAGCACGCATTCCGACGGCGCCCGCCGTCGCGAGGACGAGAGTGAGAGCAACCTTCATGGTGTTCCTAGACTACCCCAGACTCGGGCCGGGCGAAGATCGAGCGGAAGCACGAGCGCTCGGCGCGGCACTCGTCGGGATGCACGCCATCGCCGTCGGGGCCCACGCGGTCGCAGGTACGGTTGCACCAGCAGTCGTTCGAGTTGTCGACGACGTCGCTCGACTGCATCGGCGCCGACTGGAGGAAGAAGTACTTCTTGCTGCGCAGCTCCGCGCAGATCGGGCTCTGAAGCGGCTTGGATTCCATGGTGTGCCTCACGCTCCTGCGAGCTTGCGGAGAGCCTTGGTGACGAGCCCCTGCGCGAGGGGCACCTTGTACGCGTTGTGCGCGAGCGGCTCCGCACCTTCGAGCGCCAGCTCGCCCGCGCGCTTGCAGGTGTCGGCGTCGATCTTGCGCCCGACGAGGGCCTTCTCCGCCTTGTCGCAGCGCCAGGGGATCGGCGCGACGCCACCGAGCACGAGTCGCGCCTCCGCGATCTTGTCCCCTTCCATGCGCAGCGCAAGCGCGACCGCAGCGAGAGCGAAGTCGTAGCTCGAACGCTCACGGAACTTCACGTACGTGCTCTTCCAGCCCGCCATCGCCGGGACGTCGACGCGCGTGAGCACCTCGTCCGGCGCCAACACGTTCTCGCGTGTCACGGCGCCTTCGCTCGGTAGCGTGAAGAAGCGCTCGAGCTCGAGCGTGCGCTCCCCCTTCTTGCCCTTCAGCGTGACACTGGCACCCGCCGCGACGAGGGCCGGAGCGAGATCCGAGGGATGCACGATGTAGCTCGGCCCGCCGCCGAGGATCGCGTTGTACTTGTTCAAGCCGCCGTAGGCGTAGCACTCCGACCCGCCCTTCTTGATGCACACCGCGTGCTCGTGGCGGTAGTACCAGCAACGCGGCCGCTGGCAGAGGTTGCCCCCGAGCGTGCCTTGGTTGCGGATCTGCACGGAGCCGACGGCGCCCGCCGACTCCGCGATCATCGCGTGCGACGCGCGCAGCGACGCGCTCTCCTCGAGCGCCGACAAGGTCACGAGCGCGCCGATCGAGTAGCCCCCATCGCGCGCAACGAACGCCTCCAAGCCGGGGACGGTCTTGAGGTTGATCACCTGCTCGGGCGAGACGAGGTATTCCTTCAGCTCGCCGAGCAAGTCCTGTCCGCCGGCAAGCAGCTTCACGCGATCGCGGGTCTTCTGGTCGCGCGGTCCGGGCAGGAGCTCGACCACGGAGTCGAGCGTGCGAGGCGCGATGAACTCGAAGTTCTTCATGGTCCTTCTCCCTAGCCCTTTTTGCGAGCCGCGAGGCCCATCAGGATCTTGTCGGCGGTGAGCGGCATCTCGCGCAGGCGCACGCCGCAGGCATTGTGGATTGCATTCGCGATCGCCGAGTGACCCGGGATGATCGCGGCTTCGCTCATGCCGATCACGCCGCGCGGATCGTCCTCGAAGACGGCCTTCATCGCGGGAATGTCCTGCGCCCCAGCGATTTTGTAGTCCTCGAAGTTCGCGTTGAGGAAGAGCCCGAGGTCGGGATCGACGACGCGCTCCTCGAAGAGCCCGTAGGACAACGACTGAACCATGCCGCCCTGAAGCTGGCTGCGCGCAGCGAGCAAGTTGAGCACGAGTCCGCAGTCCTGCACGGCGACCATCTCGAGCACCTTGACCTCGCCCGTGAGCGTGTCGACGCGCACCTTCGCAGCCTGAGCACCGCCGATGTCGCTGCTCGCCAAGTGCGCTTGCCATTCGCCTTGCGCGGAGAGACCGTTGGGCCCGAGCGAAGCGCACGCGTCCTTCCACGCGATGCGACGCGACGGGCTCGCACTCACGCGGATCTCGCCGGGTCGCACTTCGAGCTCGCTCGCCTTGGCGCCGAGCAGCGGAGCGACCTTCTCGAAGAGCGCGAGGCGCGCGTTGTGCGCGGCGTGCTTCACGCTCGGCGCAAGCGACGGCGACGTCGTGCTGCCGCCGGACGCGTTCGCCGCGCCGAAGCTGGAGCGACCGATGCGCGCGCGCACTTGCCCGAGCTCGAGCCCGAGCTCTTCGGCGACGATCGTTGTGCAGTACGTGCGCGTGCCGGTGCCGAGGTCCTGCGTGCCCGAGAGCACCTCGACACTGCCGTCCTGCGCGATGCGCACCTCGACCTTGCACTGCCCGTTGCCGCCGCCGCCCCAGCGCGCGATCGCGAAGCCGATGCCGACTTTTGCCTCCGCGTCCGAGAGGTCCGGCCGATTCTTGTGCGGGTGCGCACGCCACCCGATCAGCTCCGCGCACTTCTCGAGCTGGCGCATGTAGAGCTCGCGCTTGTTCTCGGGCAGGTTGATGCGCCGGAACTCGAGCAGGTCCATCCCGACCGCATACGCGCACTCGTCCATCAGGCCTTCCATCGAGAAGGACGCCTGCGGATGCCCCGGACCGCGCATCGCGCGACTCGAGTCCATGTTCGTGTGGATGCAGCGCTCCTCGACGAACACTGCGTTGTCGCGCGCGTAGATGTAGGGCAGTGGATGCCCCGAGCCGCGACCGACGCCGCCGTGGCGCGTGACGCGCGCCTTGAAGGCCACGATCTTGCCGTTCGGAGAGACACCGGCTTCGAGCTCGTGCTCGCCGCCCGAGCGGTTGCCCGCGGCGTGGAACTCGCTCGCGCGATCGAGCAACAGGTGCACCGGCCGCTGGAGCTCCTTCGCGAGCAGGCACGCGGCCTCGCCCTCGATGCCCATGCCGAACTTCGAGCCGAAGCCGCCCCCCATGTGCTCGACCACCGCCGTCACTTGATTCGGCTTGAGCCCAAGCCGACCCGCGGCATCGCCGGGGATCGTGAACGTGCCTTGGGTCGAGGCGTAGACGGTCGCCTCTTCACCGCCGCGATAGTCGACGACGATTCCGTGCGACTCCAAGGACGCGTGGTGCTGGACGGGGATCTTCCACGTCCCCTTCACGCGGACTGGGGAGCCGGCGAGAGCCTCGTCAACTTCCTTCGTGTCCGTGTTCTTCGAGAGCGCGATGACATTGCCGCGGTTGTTCACCTTCGGAGCGTTGTCCGCAGCGGCGCGCGCTTCCGTGACAGCGAACCCGAGCTCCGCGTACTTCGCGACGATCGCGCGCACGCCGTCTTCGGCGAGCTCGGGCGTCGTCGCCGCCACCGCTGCGATAGGCCGACCGAGCCAGCGCACTTCGCCATCGATGTCGCCATCGACGAGCGAGACCGCGGCGAGCACGCCCTGAATCTTGCGTGCAGGCTCGAGATCGAGCGTGACCTTCGCGGCCGGAACACGCGAGCGCAGCACGCGCGCGTACACCATGCCAGGCAGGCGCACGTCGTGGGTGAACACGGCGCGGCCCGTGACCTTTTCCGGTCCGTCGACGCGCGGAACCTCGCGCGACACAAGACGCATCGACTCGCGCGGAGCCCACTGCGGACCTCCCGCGTCGTCGGCAACCTCTTCCCAGACCTCCGTGTCGATGCCGTTGACCGCCTTGGTCACGCGCACCCACTTCTTGCCCGGCGCAGCCGCGCGCGGCGGCTTCTCGTCTTGCAGTCGCAGCGGATCGAGCGCCATCACTTGCCTCCCTTCGCGCGCATCGCACGGCCCGCGGCGAGCGCGGCCTCGAACACCTGCGGATACGTGCCGCAGCGGCACAGGTTGCCCGAACACGAGCGCTGGATCTCTTCGAGCGAAGCCGCGGGATTGCGTTCCAAGCACGCGCTGATCGACATCACGAAGCCCGGCGTGCAGAAGCCGCACATCGAGCCGTCGTGCGCGCAGAACGCGCTCTGCAGCTCCGTGAGCTCGCCCTGAGTCGCGAGACCTTCGATGGTGGTGACCTTGCGGCCGACGGCGTCGACCGCGAGCGTCATGCACGAGTACACAGGCTTCCCGTCGAGGTGCACGGTGCACGCGCCGCACGAACCGCGCTCGCAGACACTCTTCGTGCCCGTGAGCGGCGGCGAGCAGTGGTTGCGCAGCGTGTTGAGCAGCGTGGTGCGCGGCTCGACCGTGACCTTCTGCCGCGCTCCGTTGATCTCGAGCTCGAGCTCGACGCTGCCCTCGATGCGTACAGGCTCGAGACTGGAAGCATGCGCCGCCGCGTGTGCGGCCTCGCCGACGAGGCTTCCTGCGGCGACCACGCCCGCGCCTCGGAAGAACGCACGACGCGACAGAGAGGTCCCGCGCGACGCGTCGTCGTGCGGACGTTTCGGATCCGACATGGGGCCCTCGGGGCTGCGGCCACTTGCGCCCGGCGGGCGACATGCCCGCAGTGCGCGTCGCGATTCTACGGAGCGCTGAACAACGGGCAAGCCGCGCGGCGCGAGCTCAGACCTGCGCCGCGCGCTCGAAACCGGCCGCGAGCGCCCGCCAGTCCACTTTCTCACCCGGTCGCAGCCGAGGAACCGGCCGCCGCTCGACCGCGCGCAGCGCTTCGACGTACTTGAACGCCGCGCCGGTGTTGAAGATCACGATCTCCTCGTGGCGCGCGATCTTGCCCGCAGCGACGAGCCGCACGAGTGCCTCGAAGCACACCGCCGTCTCGGGGCAGATCGCGACGCCCTCGGCCTCGCCGACGCGCCGCATCCAGCGCGTGATCTCGGCCTCGGGCAGCGCGAGTGCCTCGCCGCCGCTCGCGCGGATCGCATCGAGCATGAGGAAGTCGCCGATCGCGGACGGCACCCGCAGCCCGCTCGCGAGCGTCTGCGCGTCCTTCCACGGCTCCGCCGTGCGCTCTCCGCGCTCGAAGGCGCGCGCGATCGGCGCGCAGCCATCGGACTGGCACGAATACAGCCGCGGCGGGCGTCGCTCTTCGAGCCAGCCGAGCCCCGTGAGCTCCTCGAAGGCCTTCCAGATCCCGATCAGGCCCGTGCCTCCGCCGGTGGGATAGAGCACGACCTCGGGGAAGCGCCAGCCAAAGTGCAGCGCGAGCTCGAGCCCCATCGTCTTCTTGCCCTCGAGCCGGTAGGGCTCGCGCAAGGTCGACATGTCGAACCAACTGAACACCTTCTGGCCGTCGCGCAGGAGCGCACCACAGTCGCTGATCAGGCCCTCGACCTCGACCACGCGCGCGCCGGCGAGCTCGCACTCGAGCTTGTTGATCTCCGGCGTGTCCGCGGGGAGGAACACCCACGCCTCGATGCCCGCGCGC
>CAIYPP010000157.1 GCA_903928115.1 uncultured Planctomycetota bacterium | reverse complement strand
GTCGGCGCCGACGGACGCGAGGAAACGCTCGCGCTCAGGCTCCGAAAGGTCGCGAACCTCGGCACGGAGGTCCCACAGGTGCGCCTGCGTTCAGTAATGGCAGCGATTCGCGCGCGAGACCACCACCGCGAGCAGCTCGCGCTCGCGCCGCGAGAGCGGCGAGGGCCCGTGCATCAGCACCTTGTAGAGCTCGAGCGAAGCGTCGAGCGCCTCGGGATGCACGCTCTGCACGCGCAAGATCCCGTACACACGACCTGCGCGGCGCACGGCGGCGTCGTAGAGCTCGCGCAGCCGACCCGCGGCCGCCTCGAAGCCCACCGTGCGAATCCAGCTCACGCGAGCGACTCCACGGTGACGTCGGCGTTGTAGTCGGGGACGCCGCCGCCGGAATCGACGCGCCCGTGCGCGATCAGACCGTTCACCTCGGGCCAGTGTCCTTGGAGCGTGCCGGGGGTGACGTCGGCGACGAACGCACGACCGCGATACTCGCCGAGCTCGTTCCGCAGCCGGATCGGCTGGTCCTGTCGCAATCCGAGCCGCGCCGCGTCGCTCGCCGCGATGAAGACGTGATCGCGCTCGGCGCCGGTCAGCGGGTCGCGCGCGGCCTGCACCATCGAGTTGAACTGCTTGCCGCGGCGCGTTGCGAGCACGAAGCGCCCCTGCGACCCGCGCGCAGTCGGCGGCGTCACGACTTGGAAGTGCGCCTTGCCGTCCTTGGTCGGGAAGCTGCGCTCGGCGCACAGGTGCGGACCGCCCCACTGGAACTGGTCGCCCTGCGCGGAGAGCTTCTCGATGCCCGCGTAGCTCGGCACCGCGCGCGCGATCTCGGCGCGGATCGCGGCACCGGACTCGAAGTGCACTTTCGACGCGCGCTCCGGCTCGACGCTGCGCGCGAAGTCGAGCAAGAGCTCCCACTCCGAGCGCGCCTCGCCGACGTCGTGTCCGGGGATGTAGGGCGAGAAGATCACCCGCCGCTCGGTGGTGGTCTCGGTGCCGCCGTCGCGCTGCTCGTAGCGCGTGCGCGACGGCAGGACGTACACCGTGTCGGCAGGGTCGACCAGCATCTGCTTGGTGAGCACGATGTCGGTGTGCACGCGCAGGCCGATGCGACCGAGGGCGTGCGCGATGCGCTCGGGCTCGGGCATCGTCTCGAGGAAGTTGCCGCCGATGCAGTACAGGCCATCGATGCGACCCTCGTGCGCCGCCTCGAGGTACTCGACGGTGGTGAGCCCGTTGCCGCGCGGAACCTCGAAGCCCCACAGGCGCGAGAAGTGCTCGACGTTGGCGTCGTCGATCGGAAGGGCTCCGGGCAGCGACGTGGAGTACGCGCCCATCTCCGCGCCGCCCTGTACGCCCGAGTGGCCGCGGATCGGCATCAGCCCCGTACCCGGGCGACCCACCCACTCGCGCAACAGCGCCAGGTTGGCGATCGCCTTCACCGTGTCGGCGCCGTGCACGTGCTGAGTGATACCCATCGACCACACGAGGACGCCGCGCTGCGCGCGCGCGAGCTCGTCGACGAACGCCTCGAGCTCTTCGAGCGTCGTGCCCGCGAGAGAGAGCAGCTCGTCGATCGGTCGGGCAGCCAGCGCACGCGAGAGCTCCTCGAAGCCCTCCGTCGCCTGCTCGATGAAGTCCCGCGCCACGGCGCCGCGCTCGATCAGTCTCCGCGCGACAGCGTTCAAGAACGCGAGGTCGCCTCCGACCTTCACCATCGTGAAGCGATCGGCGAGCTTGGTGCCGAAGAGCGCGGAGTCGACGTTGGAGGGCACCCAGTAGCGCTCCATCCCCGGCTCGCGATACGCATTGACCATCAGAACGCGCGCGCCGCGCTTCTTGGCCTCGTGCAGATACTTGGTCGTCACCGGCTGGTCGTTGGCCGGATTCGAGCCGAAGAACACGATCACGTCGGCTTCGTACCAGTCCTTGTAGGAGCAGGTCGTCGCCGCGACACCGACCGTCGCCTTGAGACCGGCGCCGCTCGGGCTGTGACACAGCCGCGCGGAATTGTCGACGGAGTTCGAGCCGAGGAAGCGCATCACCTTCTGCGCGACGTAGTAGGTCTCGTTCGTGATGCCGCGGCTCGTCACGAACATCGCCGTTCGACGCCGATCGAGCGCGCGCCAGCGCGAGCCGATGTCGGCCCAAGCCTCCGCGAACGAGACGCGCGTGAATCCGCCTTCTCCCCGGCGACGACGCAGCGGGTAAGGAATGCGGCCGAGGTCGCGCAGCTCCTTCGACGAGCGCGCACGCAGCGCGGCCACATCCCCCCAAGCGCCCTCGGACATCGCGCCCATGGTGTTGAGACGCAACAGGTTGAGCCGCACGAGGCACAGGTGCGTGCCTTCGATCGTCCAGTCGCGCAGGCCGCTGGTCCCGAGCGCGCATCCGTCGCAGACGCCCTTCGAGAGCACGTCCCACGCATAGCCGAGATTGTCGCGGTTCTGCCAGCCGATGCGCAGCATCTCGACGAAGTGGTGTGGCTTGCGCTCGCCCAAGCCGAACGGCACGAGGGAGTGGATGCGCTCTGCGAAGCTGGGCTTGCGCTTGTCCATCGTCGCCCGATCTTAGTCCCTTCGGACCCACGCGCCGAGGGTCTGCGCGTGGTGGAGCTTGAGGAGGCTCATACGCTGGAAGCTTGCGTCGAAGCGGCGCTCCCCCGCTGCGTGCAGAAACTCCGCCAAGTGGCCGTACCAGCGTGCGCGGGTCTCCTCGGCGTCGAGACAGGTTCGCAGCGCGAGCCCGCGTCCCCCGATCAGGGAGCCCCACGCGAGAACTTCGGCGAGAACTCTCCTGCGCAGGCTGGGGCGACATGGCTCGATCCCGAGCGCGCGCATCGTCGCCACGAGCTCGTCGATCTGCCGCCGCTCGTCCTCGACGAAGGTGGCGAAGACGCCCGCCAAGGCCGGATCCCGGGTCAGACGCGCCAAGCGCGTATATGCGACCCGCGCGCCGTACTCCGAGCGAAGCGCCTCGGCGAGCTCGGACTCCAGCGTGCTCGCCATCGCCTCAGCCGCCCAGCTTCTCGAAGTGCGCCTCGATCGCACGCCGCTGACGCGCATCGACGCTGCGCGCGTGGAACTCTCCCAGCGCCTTGCGGGCCTGACCGTCGTCGAGGGCGCGCAGCAGCTCGATCAACGCGGACTGCAGCCGGAAGAGCCGCGTCGTCGCGAGCAAGGAGCACGCATCGCGCGAGATGTCGCTGCGTCCCTTGGCGAGCGGGGCGAGCGCGCGTGCCGCGGCCTCGCGCGCAGCCACCTCCCACGTCTCGTCCAGCAGCCCTCGGTGCAAGGCGTCCGTGGCATCGCTTCCGCCCGCGAGCGCGACCGCGGGAAGGAGGGCGGTGCGCAGAGCGTCGTGCAGTGACGGTTCGCCGAGACACGACAACAACCACGGCAAGCACTGCTGTTTCTGCGCCACAGCCACGATCCGTGCCGCAGCCCCCATCGTCGCGTAGCTGAAGCGCGCGTCGTACTGCTCGCGCGCAAAGCCCACGAACTCCGCAGCCGAGTCCCAAGCGGCAAGCGTCTCCAGGACCGCCACGCGAACGCGCGCCGAAGAGTCGCCGCTCGCAACGCCCATGAGCTCCTGCGCGATCGGGTTGTCTGGCGTCGTGTGCACTCGCGCGAAGGCGCGCGCCGCGGCGACGCGCACTCCCTCGCAAGGGTGCGAGAGCCCGTCGAGAATCGTCTCGGCGATCGCCCAGCGGAGCGCTTCGTCCTTCTCCGATGCGAGCAGTACGCCGAGCTCGAGCAGCGCCTCCCGCCGCTCGTTCACATCGTCCGACTGCGAGGCGAGCGCCATCCACTCGCTCGTCGCACGCTGAGTCCGGCACCGCTTGGGTACCCACCCGTGCTTGTCGAACACCACCCATGTCGGGCGGTTCGGCGCGGAAAGCTCGAGCACCTCGCGGCGCTCGTCGATCGTGACGCGTGTCCTTCGCGCGCCATTGTCGTCGCGGACTTCGATGTCGACCGGCAACGTGAAGACCGTCGGAGTTCCATCGGCGCTCGACTGAACTTGCTCGATCTCCACACGCACCGACTTGCGCGCCTCGCTCCACGTCCAACGCACCTCGAACTCGGGATAGCCGCGCGCGAAGAACCACTGCTCGAAGAACGGCGCGAGGTCGAGACCGCTCTCGCGCTCCATGGCCCGACGGAAGTCCTCCGTCACCACGGCACGGCCGCGCTCTTGCGCGACATAGCGCTGGATTCCTCGGAAGAAGGCCGCGTCCCCGACTTGGAAGCGCAGGAGATGCAGCCGACTCGCCGCGCCCTGATACGCCTGCCCGCCGCGCGTGAAGAGGTCGAACGGCTCGCGGTACGAGCCCCAGACGTGCGGGCGACGATTCGCACCGACATCCTGCGCCGCGTAGAAGTCCTGCGTGTCACGCAGCGCGACGCGGAATGCGTCGACGCCCTCGCTCGCTTCGCGGTAGAGCAGCTCGCCGTACGTGGCGAAGCCCTCGTTCAGCCATACGTGCGACCAGTCGGCGCACGTGAGCAAGTTGCCGAACCACTGGTGCGCGGCCTCGTGCGCGATCAAGCCTCGCGGGTCGTAGTCGCGGCGTCCTGGAGCGTCGCCGATGCACGCGTCGGTGAGCGTCGTCGCCGAGATGTTCTCCATGCCACCGTGCGGAAAGTTCTCCACCGCGGCCTGCGAGTACTTCGCATAGGGATAGCGAGCGCCCGTCAGGTCCTGGAAAAACTGCAGGACTTCTGCGGTTTCCTCGAACGAAGACTCGAGGTGGGGTTCCAAGCGCTGGGGCGCGACGTAGGAGAGCGGCACCCCGTTCCAGCGCGAGCGCACTTCGACGAGCTCGCCGGCGACCAGCGTCGTCAGATAGGCGGGGTGCGGCGTGCTCATCCGCCACAAGTCGATCGTGCCGCCGTCTTCGGCGGCCCAAGACTCGACCTTCTCGCCCGCGGCGAGAGAGATCCAGCCGCGCGGGAGCTTCACGCGCAGCTCGCTCGTCGCGCGCTCGGCAGGCTCGTCCCAGCACGGGAACCAGCCGCGCGAATCGTCGCACTGCCCCTGCGTGAAGGCGTGCGTCGGCACGCCGTCGCGCTCGCCTGCGAACCAAAGCCCCCGTCGGGGAGCCCCGGAATAGGCGATCTCCACCTCGTGAGACGTGCCTGTCGCGAGCGGGGCGCCGAAGTCGATCTCCAGCACCCCCGGCAGCACGCTGTAAGCAAGCGGCGCGCCGTCGCCATCGCTCACGCCGGCGACCGAGAGCGCGTCGAGGTCGAGGGACAGCTTGCGCACGAGATCCGAGCGCGGGTGGAAGCGCACGCGGCACGTGCCCGCAATCGAACGCGCCGTAGGGTCGAGCGCGACGTCGAGGGCGTAGTGCTCGATGTCGACGCCGCTGTCGCGCGGCAGGTGGCGCTCGAGCGGCGGAACGTCGAGGACGAGCCTCTCCGGCGCAGCGCACGCGCCGAGCGTGGCGACGAGCGCGCTCAAGATCCAGCTGCGGTGCGGGGCCGTCATCGGCCACGCAGCTTACGAAAAAGCGCCGCTGCGCTCGACTCGGGGGTGTCTACGGCACGAGCGCAAACAGCCCTGCGGCCCGGAGCGAGGCGAGCTCCTCGACGGCCTCGATTCCTGCCCAGACGACGAGCTCGACCTCGTTCGCCGAGAGCCCCGTCGAGAGCTCGGCCCCAGACACGCCTTTCGCACGCAACTTCGCGGCGCACGCACGCTGGTGCTCCAGTTGCGACTCGAGCGCACGGCGGAACTCGGCCGCGTCTTGCTCGCTGTCCCAAACACTGCGCCAGCGCAGCACGCGCGCCTCGCCCTTCGCGCAGAGCGCCAATCGGTCCCCGTCCCAGCCCTTCGACTCCTTGTTCGAGAACGAGATCCCCATGAGCGCCATCGGGTTCGACATGTCGACGCCGCCGCGCCGCTTGGGGGGCAGCGCAACGATTCCGCACGCGAGCTCGCCGAGCGTGTCCTCGCGCAGCACGCTCCAGCCCGCGGGGAGGCTCGCCGGCTCCACCGAAAAACGCTGCGGCACGTCGCGCGTCGCGTCCTCCCAGTACTTCGCGGGATGCAGCGCCATCTCCGTCGTCACCGGCGGCGCGGAGAACGCACGCGTCACGTCGTCGGTCGCAGCCTTCGCCATCTGGGCGCTCATCCAGTTCTCGCTGCGCGCCAAGAAGCCCGCGCCGACGAGGTAGCTGCCGATCATCGGCTTCCACAGCCACTGCGGCGCCGTATCGAAGCTGCCCTTCATCATCTCGCTCGCGGCCGCGAGGCTCTCGGCGTCCAGCGACTTGGCGTTCGCCATCTGCCAGCGATTGCCGACGAGCGTCGCCGAACCTTCGACCACGCACCAATACGCGAGCTGAGCGTCGGTGTCCTTCGGCAGCGTCGCCAACCGTTGGTCGATGCCGTAGAGCTGGTCGTCGAGCGCGTGACCGAGCTCGTGCGCCATCGTCATGCGCGCCATCCCCATCGGACAGCCATCCATCAAGCTGAACGAATCGCTGTCGGGGTCGTAGAAGCCGACCACTTGGCTGTCGAGCAGTCGCAGCGTCTCCTTCATGAGGTCGAGCTCGGGCGGGATCACACCGAGCAGCTTGCCGACGAGCTCGTCGGCCGCGAGCTTCTCGGGCGTTTCGGTCTTGAGGGTGCGCTCCTCGACGTACTTGCGCAGATCGGCCTTCGACGCGAGCTTCACTTTCACGGGTGCGGTGAACTTCTGACCGCGCAGACCCTCGATGTCCGCTTGGATCTCGAGCGCGACGCGCTCGAGCTCGGTCTGGGTCCAAGCCGGGGCGGGCGTCGGCGCGACAGGTTCTTGGGAGACATGGACGAGCGCTGCGAGGATAACTGCGTGGAGCATCGCCGGAGAGCGTAGCAGCACGGCGAGCGCTGCCAAAAAAGACTCGAAACTCCCGACCTTTCGCGCGCAGAACGCCAGCGCGCATTTGCGCTTGCGCGCGCCGCTTTGCACGATCTCGGCTTCCACCGCCGAGACCTCCCATGACGAGCACCGCCACCACCCTGAAGCCCATCGCCCCCGTCGACCTCGCCGCCGAGCGCGCCTCGCTCGGACCGGCACTCCACGAAGCCGTGCTGCGCACGCTCGACTCGGGGAAGTACGTGCTCGGGCCCGAAGTCGAGGCGCTCGAGCGCGACTTTGCGAAGTTCCACGGCGTCGCCCACGGCGTCGCGGTCGCCACCGGCACCGACGCCCTGTGGCTCGGACTGCTCGCCATCGGCGTCAAGCCGTGCGACGACGTCGTGACGAGCCCCTTCACGTTCTTCGCATCCGCGGCGTCGATCGCGCTGATGGGTGCGCGCCCGGTGCTCGCCGACGTCGACCTCGACACGGCGCTGCTCGACCCCGCGAAGGCGCGCGCCGCGCTCACGCCGCGCACCACGTGCATCCTGCCGGTGCACCTCTACGGCCAGCTCGCGGACATGAAGGCCTTCCGCGCCCTGTGCGATGAAAAGAAGCTCTTCTTGCTCGAAGACGGCGCGCAGGCGCACGGCTCGCGCCGCGACGGCGCGGCCTGCGGCACACTCGGGGACGCGGGCACGTTCTCGTTCTACGTCACGAAGAATCTCGGCGCCGCGGGCGAGGGCGGCATGGTGTTGACGCAGCGCGCCGACGTCGCCAAGAACCTGCGTGAGCTGCGCGACCACGGCTCGCCCGCGAAGTACGTGCACGCGCGCATCGGCACCAACTCGCGCCTCCAAGCGCTGCAGGCTGCGGTGCTCAACGTGAAGCTGCCGCACCTCGAGCGCTGGAACGAGCGCCGTCGCCACAACGCGGCGCGCTACGACCGCAACCTCGCGGGACATCCCGCGATCGGACTGATGAAGGTCGTGCCCGGCGCGTTCCACACCTACCACCAGTACACCGTGCGCGTCTGCGGAGAGCGCACGCGCGACGCAGTGCTCGCCGACCTCGCCGCGCAGCAGATCTTCGCCGGTGTGCACTACCCCAGCCCCGTCCACCTGCAGGAGGCCGCCAAGCCGTGGGGCTACGGTCCGGGCGACTTCCCCAACGCCGAGCGCCTCGCGCGGGAGGTGCTGTGCCTGCCCGTGCACCCCTTCTTGAGCGATTCCGACATCGACCGCGTCAGCGCGGCCCTGCTCGCCGCCGCGCGCTAGCGCTTGCCATAAGTCGTTACTGCGTAACGGCTTGAGGCGCCAAGCGGAGCCGCGCGAAGCCTCGCTGGCGCAGCGTTGCCTCGTGCGCCGGGCGAGCTTTCCGCAACCCGCGGCCCCCCGGCGCCCGAAAAGGGGCCTACGGGCCCGCTCTGGGCCTGTCCCCATGGCCCACGCACGCCCCTCCCGCTCGGGACGGATGCTCTGCCTCGCCGTGCGTAGCACGGTGGTGCTGCCGCGCTCCGTCGCCACGCTCGACCTTCAACGCCGCGAGAACCTGCTCGCGATCGACTCGCACCCCGAGGACGACACGCCGCTCGTCGCGGTGCCGCTCGAGGACCTCGAAGGCGAGGCGAGCCCCGCCAAGCTCGCGCGCATCGGAACGCTGTGCCGCGTGCTCGACCGCACGCGCATGCCCGACGGCTCGCAGCGCGTGGTCCTGCAGGGCCTGCGCCGCGTCGCGATTCGCTCGGTCGACGACTCGAAGGGCTGGTTCGAGGTCGAGATGACCGAGCCCGCCGCCCAGCGCATCTCCGATGAGACTCTGCGTCCACGCGTCGACCGAGCCATGGCGCAGGTGCGCGAGCTCGTCGGCGTCGACGGTCGTTACTCCGAGGAACTGCCCCGCGTGCTCGCGCTGAACACCTCCGCGGCGGGCCACTTCGCAGACCTCGCGGCGGCGAAGCTGCACCTCTCGTACACGGATCGCACGCGCATGCTCGTCGAGACCGACGTCGTGCGTCGACTCGACCTCCTCCACGAGCTGCTCGCACAGGAGATCGCGCGCGGCGAGCTCACCGCCTCGCTGCACGGCAAGGTCGACGAATCGAAGCGGCGCAGTCTGTTGCGCGAGCAACTGCACGTGATCCAAGCCGAGCTCGGTGAAGCCGACCCCGCCGAGTCGCTCGCGCGCGAACTCGAGGCCAAGATCGCCGCGGTGTCGATCCCCGACACGGCTCGACGAGCGTGTGCGCGCGAGCTCGCCCACCTGCGGCGCAGCGGCATCGGCAGCGAAGAATCGACGCGCATCCGCAACTGGATCGAGTGGCTGATCGAGCTGCCGTGGAACTCCTCCACGGTCGACCCGACGGCGAGCCCCGACGAGTTCCGACGCGTGGTCACGGCGCTCGACCTCACCCACACGGGGCTCGACGAGGTGAAGGAGCGCGTCGGCGAGTTCCTCGCGGTGCGCCACCTCTCGGGCAGCTCGCGCGGCACCGTACTGTGCTTCCTCGGGCCTTCGGGCACCGGCAAGACGAGCATGGGGCGCGCCGTCGCCGAGGCGCTCGGCCGCAAGTTCGTGCACATCCACGTCGGCGGCTGCGCCGACGAGAGCGAGCTGCGCGGTCGGCATCTCTCACAGGCCGGGGCCGTCGCGGGGCGCCTGCTCTCGGGCATCGCCCGCACCGGCGTGCGCAACCCCGTGATCCTGCTCGACGAGCTCGACAAGATCCACGGCAGCGGCTGGAGCCATTCGTCGAGCGCGCTGCTCGAGATCCTCGACCCCGAGCAGAACCGCGAGTTCGTCGACCACTACCT
Source organism: uncultured Planctomycetota bacterium (assembly GCA_903928115.1). Taxonomy (GTDB): domain Bacteria; phylum Planctomycetota; class UBA1135; order UBA1135; genus F1-120-MAGs118. The sequence goes on along the minus strand of CAIYPP010000157.1, from coordinate 23,529 downwards.
TGGTGTGCCCTTCGACCTCTCCGAGTGCCTGTTCATCGTCACCGCGAACGACCTCTCGCCGATCCCCGAGCCGCTGATCGACCGCCTCGAGTTGATCGAGTTCGGCAGCTACACGGAGACCGAGAAGGTGGCGATCGCGCGGGAACACCTGCTCGCGAAGGCCCGCGAGTCCGCCGGTCTCGCGCCGCGCGACCTCACGGTGTCGCAGGGTGCGCTGGTCGAGGTGATCCGCAGCTACACCGCCGAGCCCGGCGTGCGCGCGCTGCAGCGCTGTCTCGACAGCCTCGCGCGCAAGGCGGCCGTCTCGCGCGTGCGCGAGGGCCACTCGCTGCACGTCGAGAAGAGCCAGCTCTCGACCCTGCTCGGGACGCCGAACATCGATCCGTTCCTGCACGTGAGCGAGCCGCGCATCGGCGTCGTCGCGGGCCTCGCGTGGACCAACGTCGGCGGCTCGATCCTGCCGATCGAGACCGTGGTCATGCCGGGCGCGGGGCGCATCGTGCTGACGGGCTCGCTCGGCGAGGTCATGCGCGAGTCCGTCCAGACCGCGCTGTCGTGGGTGCGCATGCAGCTCCCGCGCATGGGTCACGAGCCCGACTCGCTCGAGCGACTCGACCTCCACATCCACTTCCCCGCCGGTGCGGTTCCGAAGGATGGACCGTCCGCGGGCATCGCGATCGCGACCTCGCTCGTCAGCGTTCTCACGCGCACGCCGATCCGCCACGACGTCGCGATGACCGGCGAGATCTCGCTGCACGGCGCGGTGCTGCCGATCGGCGGCCTGCGCGAGAAGCTGCTCGCCGCGCTGCGCGCAGGCATCCGCACCGCCGTCGTGCCCGCGCGCAACCGCGAGGAGGTCCAGCGCCTGCCGCGCGAAGTGCGGCGCCGCTTGGAGATCCGCATGGTGGAGCACGTGAGCGAGGCGATCAGCTGGGGCCTGTCGCTGCGCAAGCCGCTCGGCTCGGACGAGCCCGCGCCCGAGGTCCCGGCCGAACCCACGCCCACCCCGGAGCGTCGGAGGAAGCGCTCCGGCTGACCGGCCGCGGCATCTCGCCCCTTGCGAGCGCCGCTTTGCAGTCCCACGATGCCCGCAAGGTCTCGCCTCATGCTCCTCCGCCCGCGCCACCTCGCCCTGCTCGCCGTGCTGCTCATCGGGCTCGCCCCCGATGCGCTCGCGCAGCGTCGCGGAGGCGGTCGTCGTGCCCGCGGCGGCACGGCGCCGAGCACACGCTGGGGCAACATGCGCTCGGGCGTGTTCGGCCCCAATCGACGCAGTGGCGGCACGATTCCCAACTCGCCGCTGGGAACCGGCGCGATCAATCCGCCCGCACCGACGACGAGCGCTCCCAAGGGCGCGAGCATGGCCGCAGGCGAGAGGCGCTTCCTCGATCTCGTCGCGGAGATCGACAAGGCACTCGCCGACGACGAGCGCAAGCTCAAGGCACGCTCCGAGGGCGAGCTCGCCGGCGCCGTGACCCTCCCGGCAGAAGTGCAGCCGGGAACGCAGGAGTGGCGCCAGCTTCAACGGCCGGTCTTCCTCGGAATCGACTACGACGAGTCGGGCTGGCTCTCCTACCGCGAAATGCGGGATGCGATCGACTGCGATCGCCCCGAGTTTTCGCTCTACGACCGCGACCACGACGGACGCGTGTCGTCGCGCGAGTTCATGACGCGCTACGACGAGGTGGTCGCACGCAGCGGCGTGTTCCGCGCGCCGCGACCGAAGCCCGAGAGCGAGAAGGACGAGCCGCGCTCCGCCGACGCGCTGCGTCAGGCGTTCGACGCCGACGGCGACGGTGCGCTGGACAAAGTCGAGCTCAGCACCTTGGCCGCGGACGGCGGTGCGAAGGACCCGGATCGCGAGTCGGCAGCGCTCCTGCGCGCGGCCGACGTCGATGCGGATGGACGACTCGCGGGTGAGGAGCTGTTCCAGCTCTCGCGCATCCTCAGCTACGCGCGCGCCACACCCGAGCTCGGGCTCGGCGAGGGCCCGAAGCGTGTGGCGACGAGCGTCGAGGAGCTGTTCGGGCGCGTCGAGGAGCGTCCGAGCACGGTCTCGAGCGCCGGTCTGCCCCCGTGGATTCCCGGACCGGTTCCCCACTTCCGCAGGCTGGATCTCGATGGCAACGGCAAGGTCGACACCGAAGACCTCCGTCGCCTGCAAGGCTCCGCGAGCCTCGGCGCGCGCACGGGCGCGGTGCTCGCGGCTCTCGATCTGAACGAAGACGGCGCGATCGACGAACGTGAGTTCGCCGCCGCGCTCGCGACGCCGCCGCGGCGCGCGCAGTGACGACGGATCCCCGCGCAGAGGCTCAGGTGAGCAACGGCACGAGCGGCTCGAGCCGCGGGCCGCGCTCGGGGTCGGCCACGGCGTAGCTGCCGCCGCCCTTCAGCGTGACCCCCGCGGTGCGTCCGTCGAGTCCGAGCACGTAGAGGTGCAGCCCAAAGCTCGGCGCACCGTCGGCGCCCATCAGCGCGGGCTGCCAGCGAGCCTGGCGCTCGACCTGCCGCACGACGCGCCGCGCGGTCTCCAGCCCCGCGTCGAGCGGCGCGGCGCCGCGCCGCAGGTACTCGACCATCGTCGCGCTCGCGAGCGAGAGGATCGAGGACTCGCCGCGACCGGTCGCGCCTGCGCTGCCCGCCTCGGAGTCACAGTAGAGACCTGCGCCGATGATCGGCGAGTCCCCCACGCGTCCGGGGATCTTCCAAGCGAGCCCGCTGGTCGTCGTCGTGCACGCGACCTCTCCGCGCACCGACAGCGCCGAACAGTGGATCGTGCCCCACGCATGGTCGTAGCCCGCGCGCTCGAGCTCCGCGACGTAGCGCAGCGTCCGCCGCAGGCGCGCGTCGCGCGACGCTTCCGCGGGCGGCAGCCAGTCGTCGTCGCCCGAGTGCCGCTCGCGCCACTCCAGCCACTTCTTGCGCGTCGACTCCGTCAGGAGCTCGACGTGCGGATGACCGTGGGCGCGCGCGAAGCGGTAGGCGCCTTCGCCGACGAGCAAGCAGTGGTCGGTGCGCTCCATCACGAGCTTGGCGACCTCGCTCGGATGCAGGATGTTCTCGATGCACGCCACGGCCCCAGAGTTGTGCGTGGGGCCGTGCATGACCGCGGCGTCGAGCTGCACGACGCCTTCCTCGTTGGGCAAGCCGCCGAGACCCACGCTCGTGTCCTCGGGGTCCGCCTCCGTCACCTTGACGACTTCGATCGCAGCATCGAGCGGGTCCGCGCCGTCGACGAGCTTCGAGTAGTGCAGTTTCATGCCCGCGAGCGCGTTCGCGCTGCCGACCATCACGGGGTAGCCGACGCGAGCGCGCGGGGCGGAGCTGATCGGACCCGCGGGCGCGGGGACCTGCGGCGCCGCGGCCGGTGCAGACTGGCACGCGATCGCTGCGGCAGCGGCCGCGCTCGCGCCGAGCAGCGCGCGGCGATCGAGGCTCTGGGACTGCGGACGTTCGCTCGAACTCATCGTGTCTCCTCCGTTGGGGATGCGGGCTGACGCTTGGGCTCGAGCTCGCTTTGGGGAATGCGCAGACACTCGACGCGCAGCCACTTCCGCGCGCCATCGCTCCAAGTTCGCCAACGCTCGGCGAGCGCGCTGTCGCCCGCATCGAGCGCCGCCTTCACGCGCAGCTTGCGTTCCTCGTTGTTCGTGCGCAGGTAGCGGTCGAGGTCGGCGGGACGAGGATCCGCAGCCGCGAGCGCCGTCGCGGCCACCGCGACGCTCATGCGGCGCAGCTCCTCGGAGTCGACGTGCTCGATACGATCGAGGCTCGTGTGGTACGCGAAGTCCGTGAAGTGCCAGAACAGCACTCCGGGGATGCCGCGCGAGAGAAACTCGCTGTGGTCGCTGCCGCCTTCGTAGGGATGCTCGGCCGTGCGCCACTCCGGCGAGAGCGCCGCGACGTCGAGCAGCGCGCAGCGCGCGATCACGTTGAGGCCGCAGTCCACGAGCTTGTCCGCCGGATAGGGACGTCCGCCCCACGCCGTGTGCTCGTCGGGCGGGAGCGGAGTCACCGCGCCGGGGTCCGGCATGCGCTCGAGGAGCGGCCACGCACCGGTGGCTTCGCGCGACTCCCCCAGCATGTCGGCCGAGATACCCGCGATCGTCCGCCGCGACGCCGCGTCGAGCCACATCGAGCTCTGCGTGAACTCGTCGCCGAACAGGAACACGACGGAACGAGAGGGCTTGAGGATCGCGCCCTGCTCGAGCGCATCCGCGAGCGCGATCGCCGCTTCGCACACGCCCGCGACGCCGCTCGCGTTGTCGCAGGCACCGGGCTCCTGCACGTGAGCCGCGATCGCGACCGCCTCGTCCGCGCGATCTTCGCCGAGCACCGTAGCGACGAGCGTCCGAAGCGGACGTTCGTCGAAGCGCACCTGCGCGCGGTAGGCGACCCGTTGCGCGGGATCCGCGGCATGCGCGGCCTTCAGCGCGTCGAACGCGCGACGCGAGATCATCGCCAGCGGCAGCTCGCCTTGCGTTCCGCGATACTGGATCGCGTCGAGGTGGCGTTCGGCACCGCTCGGATCGACGTTGAACTCGGGCAGGTACGCCGAGAGCACCGCGACCGCGCCGCGCTCTTGTGCCTTGCGAAGGATGGAGCCGCCCGGCGAGTCCGCGAGCACCAGCACCTCGCCGGGGTTCACTTCGTCGAGCGCAAATGCGAGCGGCCCCTCGACGTCACAGCTCGGCGTGCCGACGGGCAACATCACGCGGTCGCGCCCCGACGGCTCGTCGAACGCATGCAGCACGCGCTCACCCTTCGCGGTGTTCATCGAGAGCCGCGCGCGCAGCGGCGTCCACGCCCGTCCCACGGTCCCGCCGCGCCCCGCGAGCGGCTTCTCCAGCCATTCGAGCAGGAGCTCCGGCCGCTCGCCGAACCCTGCGGCTCGAAGGTCGGTCTCGACGCGCGCGAGGGTTGCCTCGAAGCCGTCGTTGGCCGGCGCTCGATAGAAACCGTCGATGAAGCGCGTGCGTTCGAAGGCGCGCTCGCGCTCGAAGCGCTCGAGCAACGGCTCGACGAAGCGGGCGGTGCCGTCGCGGCCGGCGACCATCGGCGGCCCGCGATGCAAGTCGCCGGAGATTTCAGGTCCTCCGACCTCGACGAGCAGCATGTTCTCGTCCATGCCGCGCGGGAGCCCCGATGAACACGCGAGCGTCCACGCGCCGAGCGCGCAGGCGGCGAGCGTGCGGCGTGCGCGTCCCATCGCGACTCAGCTCGCCGCGGGACCGACGTACTTGTCGATCAAGAGCCCGAGCCGCTCCCGCGCCGACTGCGGAATGCGGTCCTTCGCAGTCATGATCGCGTGGGCGAGTGCGCTGCCGCAGCCGCAGGCGCGCACCGCAGGCAAGCGCGGAGCAGCGGCCTTCACGAGCGCCTTCGCGTTCCCGACGTTCTTGCCCATCACCGCGATGACGGCCTCGACCGTGACGGCCTCGTGCTCCTCGTGCCAGCAGTCGTAGTCCGTCGCCATCGCGATCGTCGCGTAGCAGAGCTCCGCCTCGCGCGCGAGCTTGGCTTCCTGCAGGTTCGTCATGCCGATCACGTCGACGCCCCACGAGCGGTAGAGCTTCGACTCGGCGCGCGTCGAGAACTGCGGGCCCTCCATGTTCACGTAGGTACCGCCGTCGTGGACTTTCACGCCGACCGCGCGCGCCGCCTCGAGCGCGACCGAGCGCATCTGCGCGCACACCGGGTCCGCGAACATCACGTGCGCAACCACGCCATCCGTGAAGAACGTGTCGGCGCGATGGCGCGTGCGGTCGATGAACTGATCGATCACCACGAAGTCGCCGGGGTGGATGTCCTCGCGCATCGAGCCGACGGCCGAGAGCGAGAGCACGCGCGTGACGCCGAGCTTCTTCAGGCCCCAGATGTTCGCGCGAAAGTTGATCTCCGACGGCGAGATCCGGTGACCGCGACCGTGGCGCGGCAGGAACACCATGCGCACGCCGTGCAGCTCGCCGGTGACGAACGAGTCACTCGGTGCGCCGAATGGGGTCGCGAGCGTCACTTCCTTCACGTTGGTGAGGCCCTCGATCTCGTAGAGACCCGAGCCCCCGATCACGCCCATCGTCAACGGTTCACTCATGGCACACGGCTCCTTGGTTTCTCAGCCTCGCGGACCGCTGCGCGGACGGCGCGGCGGGCGGGGGCCGTCGTCGCGCGGCCCACGACGCGGCGGGCCGTCCCAAGTGCGCTCGGGACGCGGACCGCGGCTCGGCGGGCCGTCGAAGCCGCGCTCCTCGCGCTGCGGAGGGCCACGGCGTTCGTCGCGCGGTCCACGGCGGGGCGGGCCATCGAAGCCACGCTCGTCGCGAGGCGGCGGGCCACGGCGATCGTCGCGCGGGCCACGGCGCGGCGGGCCGTCGAAGCCGCGCTCGTCGCGTCGCGGCGGGCCACGGCGTTCGTCGCGCGGTCCACGGCGCGGCGGGCCGTCGAAGCCACGCTCGTCGCGTCGCGGGGCCCGGCGCTGCGCGCGACCCTCGAGCGGCTCGCTGCGATCTTCCTCGAGCTCGCGCCCCTGCACCTCGGAGAGAGACTGCGGCGCGCGACCCGGCACCTCGAAGAGGCGCCGTGCGACGAGCGTCGCGTAGGCGCCGCGCGGGAGCTCGAAGCGGACGCCGACCATCGCGGCGGCGCGGTGGTGCGGGTCGGCCTTCGGCGGACGCACGCGCAGGTGCGCCGGGAACACGAACAGCGGTCGGTCCTCGCCCTTGAGCGCCATGCCGCTCACGCCTTCGATTTGGAACTGCGCGGGACGGATGCGGTCCGCGGCCAGAACGTCGGCGTAGAGGCCGCGCTGCACCGGGTCGATCACGTCTTCGAGTCCGGGGCCAGGCAAGCGGAACGTCGCATCGGCGGCGACGGGCAGGAGGTCGCGCTCGGCCGGATAGACGAGCGGTCCTTCCTCGCTGTCGAGAACCACGCGCTTGTCGAGCGGCACGTGCTCGCGCACGAAGTCCGCCACGGCGCGGTTCCACACGTGCGACTGGTACGCATAGAGGTGGATCAGGCGCACGCGCGACGCGACGTGGAAGAACGCGCCCGCGAAGTCCTCGGGGTGGCGGCGCAGGTGCTCGAACACCGAGTGATGCTGGCCGAGCTTCCCCGCGATGTCGCGGCACGCGGCCCAGTCGCCCCAGTTCTCCCAGAGCGCCGTCTTGAGCACCTTCGTGCGCGGATCGTCGTGCAGCGAGCGCGCGGCGAGCAGCATCTTGAGCGCGCGCTCGGGCTGGCCCTTCATCAGGTCGAGCGCGATCCAGCCCTGCCCGTGGCGCAGGTTTCCGAAGCGCTGCTCGTCGAAGTAGTTGATCACGCCCTGCTTGCGGATGCGCGTGACGTTCGTGCGCAGCGCCGCGAGCTCGTCGGTGTGCAGGTCGCGCACCACGAGCTCGAACGCGTTGCCCGTGCTGTCCTTCGAGTCGAGTTCCTTCGGCGAGAACCCGACCGTCTCGATCTTCACATCGCTGCCCGCGACGCTGACCTCGGGGCCGTGGCGGATCGACATGTACTGGGTCGTGACGCCTTGGCGGTCCTTGAGGCCGCACATCGCGATCTCGCCGGCGCCGCGGCCCGCCTCGTGTGCGAGCACCTCGGCCGCCTCGAGAGAGGTCAGCTTGCGCTTGATCACACGGTAGACGCGGAACTCGCCCTTCTTTTGGAGGACGTCGGGGCCGAGCAGCTCGCGAACGCGGAAGTCGGCGGCCCTGGATTTCAGCTTCATCGGCGCGGAGGCCTCACCTTGGAGAGTTGCTTGAGCGTGCGCGCTAGGTCGCGCGGGATCGGAGCTTCGACGCGCAGGGTGCGCTCAGGCTCCGTGATCGCGGGGATTTCGAGGCTGGCGGCGTGCAGCGTGAGCCGATCGATCAAGGGCGTCTCGACCTGACCGGGCTTCTTGCGATAGCCGCTCTTCAGCTCCGAGAGCAGGAGCGTCTTGCGGCGGCCGTAGAGCGAGTCGACGGCGAGCGGAAAGCCCTTGGCCGAGAGGTGCACGCGGATCTGGTGTGTACGGCCGGTGCGCGGCTCGCACTCGAGCAGCGTGTAGCCGCGGAAGCGCTGGACGACGCGCACGAGGGTGAGCGCGTCCTTGCCGTCGCGCCGCGCGCACATCTGGCCCGTGCGCTTGGGGTCCTGCGCGAGCGCGAGCGCGATCTCCTCGACCGCGCCGTCCTCGAGCGGATGCTCGCCTTCGACGAGCGCGAGGTAGCGCTTGTGCACGCGCCCCTCCTCGAACGCCGCGCCGAGCACGCGCTCGGCCTCGATCGTCTTCGCCAGCACCATCGCACCGCTGGTGTCGCGATCGAGGCGGTGCACGAGCCGCGGCCGGAAGGGCTCGACGCCGCCGATCGCACGCTGCTCGATCAGGTCCGTCAGCGCCGCGACGAGGTTCGGCCGAGTGTCGTCCCAGCGGTCGGGCTCGACCGCGAGCCCGGCGGGCTTGTCGAGCGCGAGCACGTGGTCGTCCTCGAAGAGGATCGGCAGCTCGCCTTCCCAGCGCTCGGGCTCGGCGTACTCGGGCAGCTCCTCATCCTCGACGTCGACCAGCACGACCTCGTTGTCGCGCAGGCGATGGCCGGGGTGTGCGTCCTGTCCGTTCACCGTGATGCGCCCCTCGCGCACGAGCTGCCGCAGGAGGCGCTTGTGAACTCCGGGATAGAGCCGGCTCAGGAACTCGTCGAGTTCCATGCCGATCTGCTCGGGCAGCACGGTGTAGGGTTGCATGGCGTCGGGGGCTCGCTGGGAGCAGAACCCCTTGGGGGGGCTCGCTCCACGCAGTTTCTAGTGCGCGGCGCCGCGCGGGCGTTCATAGCACTCGCGCTTGAGCGCCCCGACGTAGGGCAGGTTGCGATAGTGGCCCGCGAAGTCGAGCCCGTAGCCGACGACGAACAGGTCCTCGACCTCGAACACGCGGAAGTCGGCTTGGAACGGCACGGCGCGCCGCGCCGGCTTGTCGAGGAACACGCAGGTACGCACCTCGGCGGCACCGCGCTTGCGCATCTCCGCCACGAGCCGCGACAGGGTCTTGCCCGTGTCGAGGATGTCGTCGACGAGCAGCAGATTGCGGCCTGCGATCTCGCTCTCCGCCGGGAAGAAGTTGAGAGCGAGTTGGCCGGATTGGGTGCCGTCGCCGTAGCTCGAGGCGCTCACGAAGGCGAGCTCCAAGGGGATCGGGATGCGGCGGATCAGGTCCGAAGCAAAGATGCAGCTGCCCTTGAGCACGCTGACCACGGTGAACGGGCGACCTTGGTAGGCCGACGTCACTTCGGCCGCAACGCGATCGATGCCGCGCCGGATCTCGGCTTCGTTGAAGAGGATGCGTTCGACGTCGTGGTCCACGGCTGCGCCTCGGTCCTGCGCTGCGGCGCCCCGAACCGTCGTCGCGGGGCTCCCTCGGCAGGCCCCGTAGGGTACGGGGAACGGACGGAAGCAGCAACCAAGTCGGAGGAACACCCCCGTCGTTGGGAATCCCGCGGAGCCCGTGCTACATTTCTGTGCGACAGAGGCTGTCTTCTCCTCCCGTTCCTGTGGACGACGCTCGCAGTCGGGCCACTCGAAATGAGGAGGTCGGTCGGGAACCCTCGCGAGTGCCTTGGCACTCGACGACTCGGCTGGCGTGTCCGCCCTCATCCCCCTCGTGGGCGGAACCCTAGGGTACCTCTCGAGCGCTCGCTCCACTCTCTCCCTAGATCACGACTGCGAGAAAGCACCTTTCACCATGGTGAATCGACGTTCCGACGAAGAGCGGATCGCGGCCCTACAGGCCAAGATCGAGATGCTCCGATCCAAAGCCGTCGAGGCATCGCGCCCCGACCAAGCCGTGCTGCGAGAAGCACCCAAGCTGCACAAGAAGTTGCGAGAGTTTGCTCAGCTCGCCCACGACCACGGCCGCAACGACGTGGCCAATTCGATCGTGGCCTTCATGGCCGGACTCGATCGAATGATCCAAGAGCTGCCCGAGCCGCCGCGCAAGCCGCTGCCTCGGCGCGCCGGCGATGAATTCGCTGGAATGCGCAGCGGCATGCGCTGAGTCCGACCGACTTTTTCTTGAACTCACGAGACTGGAAGCCGTGCCCTTGGGGCGCGTTGGTTTCCGTTTGTTCGCGCCCCGCGAGGCAGCATGAATCGAACTCCCGAAGGCTCGGAAATGGTGCCGCGCGTCCTCTCCTCCGTGACCCTGCACCGCGGACGGATCTTCGACGTGGTCCACGACGAGGTCGAGCTGCCCTCGGGCCTGCGACAGAGCCTCTCCGTAGTTCGCCACCCCGGCGCCGTCGGGGTCGTGGCGCTCTTCTCCGACGGCTCGGTCGCCTTGGTGCGTCAGTACCGCCATGCGATCGGACGCGAGCTGCTCGAGATCCCAGCGGGGCGGCTCGAAGCCGGCGAGTCCCCGGAGCGGGCGGCGCTGCGCGAGCTCGAAGAAGAGACGGGCCTTCGAGGATCCCACCCCGAGCCCTTGGGCAGCTTCTTTCCGGCACCCGGCTTCTGCTCGGAGGAACTGCACCTCTTCGTTGTGCGAGACCCACAGCCGGTGAGCGCCGACCGCGCGCCCCACGATGCCGATGAGGAGCTCTCCGTGCGCCTCGTACCGCTTTCCGAGGCACTCGAGATCTGCGCCCAAGATGCCAAGTCGTGGATCGCCCTCGCGCGGCTCGCCCAGCGCGAATCGACGGCGAGCCGCTGAGCGCGACAGTCCTCCGGGGCGCGCTTGAGCCCCGCGGGCGGGAGGAGTACAAACGCGGTACGCGATTCGACGCGCCACCCCGCTAGAGCCCCCGTCCCAGCCACCGGCTCCGTCCCACCATGCTCGACCGCATTCTGATTGTCGATGACGAGCCGCTCGTGCTGGAGACGCTGTCGGAGGTCTTGAGCTCGCAGGGCTACCCCGTCTCTCAGGCATCCGATGCGCGTGCAGGGCTCGAGGTCCTCGCGCGCGAGCCGCACGCCCTCGTGCTCTCCGACATCCGGATGCCGGGCATGGACGGTGTCGAGTTCCTGCGCGAGGTCCGCAAGGTGCACCCGGGCACCGACGTGGTGCTCATGACCGGCTTCGGCAGCCTCGACGGCGCGATCGACGCCATGGCCCTCGGCGCCGCGGACTACCTGATCAAGCCGCTCAAGCCCAAGGAGATCCTCGCGCGGGTGCGCTCGATCCTGACGCGGCGCAAGCTCGAGTCGGAGGTGCACAGCCTGCACTCCGCGCTGCGCTCGCGCTTCGACATGCACAACCTCGTCGCGGAGAGTCCGCGCATGAGCGCGCTCGTCGCGGCCGTGCGGAGCGTCAAGGACGCGACCGAGCCGTTGGTGATCTTCGGCGAGCCCGGCAGCGGTCGCCGCTTCCTCGCGCGCACCGTGCATTACTCCAGCGACCGCCGCAGCGCCGAGTTCGCGCTGCTCGACGCGCGCGTCCCGCCCCCGGGCGGCATCGAGGCCGCCCTCTTCGGCGCGCGGACCCCTGGCGGCCGCCGTCGGCGCGGCATGCTGGAGAAGGTCGAGCGCGGCACCGTGCACATCGCCTCGATCGAGGCCCTGCCGACCGACCTCCAAGTGCGCTTGGGCGCCGCGCTGATCACGCGCAAGCTCGACGTCGGAGAGAAGGTGGTCGACCTCGAGTGCCGCGTCATCGTGTCGAGCGACGAGCCGCCCATCGAGCTGCTCAACTCGCGCCGTCTTCCGAGTGACCTCGGCAGCCTGAAGGAGTGCGCGGCACTGCATGTGCCGCCGCTCCGTCAGCGCATCGAAGATCTTCCCGGCCTCGTGGCCGTCTTCGTCGAGACACACTCCAGCGAGCACGGCCGCTCCGTTCGAGTCGGCTCGGGCGTCATCGAGTTGCTCTCGTCTCACCAGTTCCCCGGAAACGTCACCCAGCTCTTCGCGGTGCTCGCCAACGCCGCCACCCACTCGGTCGACGGCGAGATCTCGGTCGAGTCCGTCGAGCGCGCTCTCCGGCAGTCCAACCTCGTCGAGGACAAGGGCATCGCGGACCACCTCGGCGACCGCGAGTACCAGATCGTCCTGCGCGCCGTGCAGCGCAACCCCGGCCGCCTCGACCAAGCTGCGCGCGAGCTCGGGATCAGCCGCACCACGCTGTGGCGGCGCATGAAGAAGCACGGGATCAAGCTCGAAGGCGAGTGAGCAGGACTGGCGCGTCATCAGCGTGCCTCCCGCCGTACCACATCGACGAGGAAGTCGAAGCCGCCTTGACCGGGGGTGACCCCACCCGCGCCGTCGAGGCACAAGAGCGCCCCCGGTGCGGCGAGCCACAGGGATCCGTCGGGAGCCGCGCTGGCGCGGGCCGCGCCGGCGTGCGGCAGCGCCACGTGCGCGAGCTCCAGCGCGCCGCCAAAGCCGAAGCGCCGTGCATGCGAGCCGTTGGCGTCGGAGAGCCAGACGCGCTCCACGTGCGGCACGGGCGCTAGGTAGATGGCCGCGATCCCCGCGCTGCGCTCCCAACGCGAGCGCAGATCGCGCTCCAAGAGCGCCACACGATGCGCCTGCGCCGAGCCCTGCGCGTCGAGGACCCACCACGTCCCCTCCTGTGGCCCCGGCGCGAGATCGCTGATCAATCCCCCGAAGTTCCGTACGGCGAGTCGCTGGCCCTGAGGTCCGTAGAGCCGCAGCTCTCCTCGCTCGGAGCCTACGAGCACCGCACCGCGCTGTCCCGCGACACAGAACGCATCCACGGAGCGTTCGACGACCGCCAACGGACCCACCGCCGGAACACGCGACACCTCGCGCTCCGCCGAGCCCGCGAGCGCCACCATCCAAGCCTCTCCGCGTCCGCGCTCCGCGCCCTCCCCCGCCTCCAGGTCGAGCACCGGACCGCACGTCCACTCGCGCTCCACCGCACCGCTCACGCCGTCGATCCGCACGACTCGATGCGGTCCGACCGGGCCTTCCGGCCCCGCGCATGCAACCCACAGTCGCTCCTCCGCGTCGAGCGCGAGCTCGACCGGCGATTCGAGCGGATGTCGGGCGAGCTTCAGCCGCTCCGCGTCGAGCGCGACCAGCGCACCGCCGTCGCGGTCGATGACCCAGCCCGCGACTTCGCTCTCCTGTCCGCTTTCGGCTCCGGGCCGGGCGAGCGCGCCCACTCCGAGGCAGCCCACAGCGCCCAGCACCGTCCAACCGCCGATGCGCACCCACCGGCGAACGACGAGGGCAGCACGCGCCCGCCGGGCATCTGCCGAACGCTCCGCCCCCGCTTCGAAATATCCCGCCGCCGCCCGTTCCGTCTTCGACACGCTCCGCACCTCCCTGTGAGGTGCCCGTCGCTCGGCGACAGCCAAGGTCGCGGCAAATCCTGAAATTCTTCGGCGCGCAGCGGAGACCTAGCGTTGCGTCTCGTCCGCTTCCCAGCGCAGCGCTCCCGGCGTCGAGATCTGCTCTCCACGCGCGCGCCGGACCTCCGCGCTCTTGAACGAGCGCCACACCACGAAGCCGAAGCCCGCGGGGATCAGGAAGACCATGGAGATCATGAAGAGCACGCTGGCGTTGATGCCCGCCGCGAGGTTGCCACCATCGGAGGCGACCGCCTCCTTGCAGCTCTCTCAGGCATAGCCCGTCGCGCGGAGCACCACGACCGCGAGGAGCGGCGCGGCGATTCGCAGGCTGCGGCGGGCGAGGCTCTTCATCGGTGCGACGATCCTAGGATACCGCCGGCGCCGGATTCAGGTGGTAAAGCACGACGTAGACCGCCACGCCCGTCACCGAGACGTACAGCCAGATCGGGAACGTCCACTTCGCCAGCCTGCGGTGGTCGTCCCAGCGCTCCTTGTGCGCCAGCCAGAAGGTGCGGAGCACCATCGGCAGGTTCACGACCGCGAGCACCGTGTGCGACAGGAGCAACGCGAGGTACCCCGCGCGCGCCGCGCCTTCGCCGTGGAAGCGCGTCGGCTGGCCCTTGGCGATCGCGAAGTGGTAGTAGAGGTAGCAGGCGAGGAACGCGGCGCTCGCCACGAAGGCGAGCTTCATGCAGTGCTCGTGGCGCTTGCGCTGGCCGCTGCGAATCGCGAGCAGACCCGCGACCAGAAACAGGGCCGCGATGCCGTTCAGCGTGGCGTTGACCGCAGGCAGGTGCACATTCATGCGTCGGGGTGCTCCAGCAACCAGCGAGCGCGCGCGACGGCCGCGTCGACGCCCTGCTCGCTCTCGCCATCGTACATGCCGCGCACCGCGCCCCGGGCGTCGAGCACGATGAGCCGCGTCGAGTGCGTCACGCGCATCCCGAGCGCCGCCTCCTCGGACTTGCTGCGCGCGAGCCACAGCGAGCGCAGTACCGCGTCGATCTGCTCCTCCGCGCCGGTCAGGAAGCGCCAGCGCTGCGGGTCGGCGTGATGTTCCTCGGAATACGCCTTCAGCACTTCGGGCGTGTCGGTCTCGGGATCGACCGAGAAGCTCGCGAGCGAGATCTTCGAGCCCGCCGTTCGCTCCTGTACGAGCGACATATGCGCGGACACGCGCGGGCACGGCCCCGTGCACGTCGTGAAGATGAAGTCGAGCACGACCGGCGCGCCCGCGAGGTCCGCGCGCGTCACCGAGCGACCCAGCTGGTCGGTGAGCGTGAAGTCTGCGAGGACATCCCCGCGGAAGGTCGAAGCCGCCTCGACATCGAGGCGCAGCCTCGTCGACGTGGACGTCTCGGCCTCCTTGGAGCAACCACCGGAGACGAGCGCGGCGACCGCGAGGGCCGCCGCGAAAACCGTTCGAAAGCGCGCAGCCACGGAATCAGTGCCCCGCGGCTTCGCCTTCGGGCTGGTGGCCGTGCGGCTTGCCGCGGCCCTTGGCCGGGTGCTCCGGATCGAGGCCGTTCACGACCTCGCCCGTCTGATCGATCAGGTAGCCGATCTTGTAGTCGCGCTTCTCGTTGAACACCGTGTCCGGCATGTTCGCGAAGAGCACCACCGCGACGAGCAGCGGCGTCGGGAGGATCAGCGACCAAACGATCATCTTCTCGAACCGCATGTGCATGAAGTACATGAGGATCAAGAGGCCCTTCCACACCGCGCAAACGAGCAAACCGCTCCACAGAAGCCAGCGCGGCTCGCGCAGGAACATGCCCCACGCCACCTCGACGGCGGTGAGGATGAAGAGGATGACGAAGATGCGGAAGATGCTGTAACCCAGGTCCTTGCCGTGTGCCATGTGCGTTCCTCCGCTCACATCAGGTAGACGATGGTGAAGAGCAGAACCCAGACGAGGTCGACGAAGTGCCAGTAGAGACCGGCGAGCTCGACCTTCATGTACTTCTCCTGCGGGATCTTGCGGAAGATCGCGGCGATCAGGATGCACAGGTTCCAGATGACGCCCACTGCGACGTGGATGCCGTGGAAGCCTGTCATGGCGTAGAAGGTCGACCAGAAGATGTCGACGTTCGGCAGGTTGCCGTCCTTGATCAGGACCGCGTACTCGTAGGCCTGAATGCCGACGAAGATCGAGCCGATGAGCACCGTCAGCGCGAGCCACTTGATGAGGCCCCCGTTGTCGCCCACCATCGCGCGCTCGACGCCCTTCACCATCGTCGCCGAGCTCACGATCAGGAAGAACGTGTTGAGCGCAGTGATGTCGACCGCGAGGCGATCCGCCGGGTCCGGCCACGTCGCGGCGCCCATGCGCAGCACGATGTAGGTGCCGATCAAGCCCGTGAAGAACATGATCTCGGTCGCGAGGAACAGCCAGATCGCGAACTTGCCGCGGTTGACCGGCGGGCCGCTGTCGTAGTCGTAGATCGGGTGGTGCGGCTTCGGCGCGTCGACCTTGGGGTCGTAGGCCGGAATGGCTGCGGGAGAGATGTTCATGGGACTGTCGGGGGTTAGAGGCTGCCCCGTGCGCCGATGGCGCGCACGAGCGGATCCATGAGAGTGAGCGAGTAGAGCGCCGGCAGGTACACCAGCGAGACGAGGAGCACGGCGCGCGCACGGGCGCGGGTCTCGCGCAACGCGAAGAGCGCCGAGGCGATCGTGTAGGCGAGGCCCAGCGCGAGGGCCGCGGCGACGTACAGCCAGCCCGCATCACCGCGCAGCGCGGGAAGCAGCGAGACCGGCAGCAACGCGAGGCTGTAGAGCAGGGCTTGGCGTCCCGCCATGCCCTCCGTGCGCGGCAGCGCAGGCAGCATCTTCAGCCCGGCGCGCGCGTAGTCCTCGCGATAGAGCCAAGCGATCGCGAGGAAGTGCGGGAACTGCCACGCGAAGAGGATCGCGAACAGGTACCACGCCCAGCCCTCGGCGGCGCCGCTCATTGCAACGAAGCCGAGCAGCGGCGGCATCGCGCCGGGGATCGCACCCACGGCCGTGTTGAGCGAGCTGAAGCGCTTCAGCGGCGTGTAGACGAGCACGTACGCCATCATCGTGGCGAGCGTGAGCAGCGCCGAGAGCGTGTTGAAGCGCAGCGCGAGTCCAGCGACCCCGCACGCGGCGAGCAGCGCGCCCGCCCAAACGGCGTCGCGTGCGCGCACGCGGCCCGTGACCAGCGGGCGCCGCGCGGTGCGCACCATGCGAGCATCGGTGTCGCGCTCGAGCAGCTGGTTGAACACGCTCGACGACATCCCGACGAGCCCGATGTACCCACAGGCCTCCGCGATGCGGACGAGGTCTGCGCTCGCGCCCGAGGCGACCAGCCCGCCGACGAAGGCTGCGAAGCCGACCATGGCCGTGATGCGCGGCTTGCACAGCACGCTCCACGCCTGAACGAACGTGAGCTCCGAAGTCGAGCCCGCCGCGAGAACCTGTGCTTGGCTCACCGCGCCACCTCCGCCGCGACGGCTGCGTCGATCGCCACCGTCTGCGCGAGGCGCCGAGAGGCCCACATCGTGGCCGCGACGCAAGCCTGAAGCGTGAACGCACCGAACAGCACGTGGGCCGTCGCCGTGATCGTCTCCGCGCTCGAGACCTCCGCGGTGAAGCCCCCGCTGATGAGCACGATCGCCACGAGCGTGAGGACTCCGATCGCGACCTGCGCGAGCACGAGCCACAGAAGGCGCTTCGACTGCCGCACGAGCTCCGCGTCACGGCACTCGCGTAGCCCGCGGGCGAGCGCGATCACCGCGCCCGTCGCGAGTGCGGCGAACACGATGTGCGCGACGAGCGCGATGTCGTTCCCCGTGTGCCGCAGCCATGCGCCGAGGAAGATCTGCCCGTACACCGCCGCAATCGCGAGCTTCGCGCTGCGCGAGATCGACGCTGCACGGGAGTGCTCGCGCGGACGCGAGGCTTCAAATTGCGGATCGTTGAGCACGACATTCGCCGCCAGCACCGCGAGCACCGCTTGCGCGAACACGCCGTGCAAGAAGGCAAGGTTCGGGCTGTTCTCCAGCACGCGGAACCCGCCGATCGTGCCCTGCGCACACACTGCGAAGAGGCCGGTCCAGGCCCAGCCGATG
Organism: uncultured Planctomycetota bacterium; assembly: GCA_903928115.1. GTDB lineage: Bacteria > Planctomycetota > UBA1135 > UBA1135 > F1-120-MAGs118. Next base: position 6,149 of record CAIYPP010000157.1, on the reverse strand, counting down.
CGCTGCGCACCGAGCTTCGCGCGGTGCGCCATGACGACCAGCGCGATCGAGAGCAGCCCGACGAGCGCGCCGAACAATCGGTGCGTGTGCTCCGTGAACGTGCCCGCGTTCGCAAACCACTTCTCGATCGGGTACGCGAGCAGGAAGTGATCGCCGTTGCCGCGGTCGAGGATCCACCACCCGTCGATGGCCATGCCGGCGCGCAGCGTCGTGACGCTGCCGCCGAGCACTACGAGCGGCAGCGCGCTGAGCCAAGTGGCCAGTGCGAGCCGTCGGGGCCAACGGGAGTTGGAGTCCATCCGCTTCGGTGCTTTCGATTCCGCTTGCGTGCGATCCGGCGCGTTCGAGCGTCAGATCTTGCGCGTCTGCGGGATGAAGTCCTCGGCGACCTCGGGCGAGCTGAACTCGTAGGCGCCGCGGTAGACCTCGAGCTGCTTGTCGAAGTTGCCGTGGCCCGGGGGCGACGGGGCGTCCCACTCGAGCGAAGCCGCGTTCCACGGGTTGCGACCGACGCGCTTGCCCCAGAACATCGAGTGGAAGAAGTTCACCACGAAGAAGATCTGCCACGCGAACATGCAGAAGGCCGAGATCGTGATGAACTCGTTGATCGGCTGCAGGTGCTGGTAGACGTCGTACGCGTAGGGATCGGCGGTGCGACGCATCAGACCGGCCACGCCGAGCTGGTGCATCATGTAGAAGGTCATGTTCGTGAAGATGAACGAACCGACGAAGTGGATCTTGCCCATCGTCTCGTTCATCAGGCGGCCGAACATCTTCGGGAACCAGTGGTAGATGGCCGCGAAGATCGCGAACAAGGAGCCCGCGAACACGACGTAGTGGAAGTGCGCGACGACGATGTACGTGTCGTGGATGTAGATGTCGACCGGCGTCGCGGCCATCCAGATGCCCGACAGACCGCCGATGATGAACATCGAGACGAACGCGCAGGCGAAGAGCATCGGGGTGCGCAGGTGGATGCGGCCGCCCCACAGGGTGCCGAGCCAGTTGAACACCTTGATGGCGCTCGGGAGCGCGATCATCACCGTGCTGACCATGAAGGTCATGCCGAGCGCCGGGTTCATGCCCGAGGTGAACATGTGGTGGCCCCATACGATGAAGCCCAAGCCCGCGATGGCGCTCATCGAGTACACCATCGGCTTGTAGCCGAACACCGGCTTGCGGGCGTGCACCGCGAGGATGTCCGAGGTGAAGCCCATGGCGGGCAGCACGAGGATGTAGACCGCGGGGTGGCTATAGAACCAGAAGAGGTGCTGCCACAGGAGCGGCTGACCACCGGCCGCCGCGGCTTGCGAGCCGTAGGCGAACGAGTCCGGCGTGATGTTGTTCACGAGCAGGTTCGTCGGCGTGAAGAAGCCCGTGTTCATCGTGCGGTCGAGGAGCTGCATGATGCTCGCCGCCGTCAGCACCGGCAGCGCGAAGAGCTGCAGGAGCGACGTGATCATCAGGCCCCAGATCGAGAGCGGAAGCCGCATCATCGTCAGGCCCGGCGCGCGCATCTTGACGATCGTGGTCACGTAGTTGACCGCGCCCATCATCGAGCTCACACCGACCCACGTGAGGCCCATCAGCCAGCAGGTCTGACCCGTCAGCGAGCCCGGCGCAGCGGCTTCGATCGTCGAGAGCGGCGGGTAGCTCGTCCAACCACCTGCCGCGTGGCCGCCTTCCACGAAGAAGCCCAGCAGGATGAAGAAGAACGCCGGGATCATGGTCCAGTAGCCGAACATGTTCAGCTTCGGGAAGGCCATGTCGGGCGCGCCGATCATCAGCGGGATCAGGAAGTTGCCGAAGGCGCCCGTCAGCAGCGGGATCATCACGAAGAAGATCATGATGGTCCCGTGCATGGTGAAGAGCATCGTGTAGAACTCGGGGCTGATCGCACCGCCGGTGGCGGGGAACATCCACGCGAGGCCCGGCATCGGACGCCACGGCCAGGCGAGCTGGTAGCGGATCGCCATCGCCATCAGGCCGCCGAGCGCGAGGAACACGAGGCCCGAGAAGAGGAACTGCAGGCCGATCACCTTGTGATCGACCGAGAAGATCCACTTGCGCAGGAAGCCGAGCTCGTGGTGGTCGTGATGCTCGCGGACGGTCCCCGGCTCGCCCTCACCGGGCTGGAGGTGCGGGGTCGCGTGCGGTGCGTGCGTCGTGTGCGTGCTCATCTCAGCCCTGCTCCTTGCCGTTCGAGTACCACTCGGCCTTGATCTCGGCCATGCGCTTGGCGAACTCTTCCTTGGAGACCACGGTCATCCGACCGCTCATCTTGTAGTGACCCCAGCCGCACAGCTCGGCGCAGACGAGGTCATAGATGCCTTCTTTCTCCGCGCGGAACCACACGGGGATCGTGTGGCCGGGGAGCGCGTCTTGCTTGAGGCGGAACTCCGGCACGAAGAAGCTGTGGATCACGTCGCGCGAGCGCAGGTGGAAGACCACGTCGGTGTCGACGGGCACCACGAACTCGTAGGAGCGCTCGAGGTCGTCGACCGTGCCGATCACGCCGTCGTCGCCGGGGTAGCGCACGCGCCAGTCGAACTGGCTGGCCCACAGCTCGGCGATCGGCTTCTCCTTGGTGTACTCGCCGGTCTTCGGGAAGTTGCTCTCGAACTTCACCTTGGCCCACGTCTCCATCTGCGAGAACGCGATGAAGAGCAGCGCCACCGCGGGAATCGCGGTCCAGATCATCTCCAGCTTGTGGCTGCCGTGGGTGAACACGCCCTTGCCCGGTCGGTTCGCCGAGTACTTGAACACGAACCACGCCAGCGCCACCTCGGTGACGATGAACGTGAACGCGACCATGTACATGATCAGGTTGAAGAGCCCGTCGATCTCGCCGCCGAAGCTCGAGACGTTCTCGGGGAACCACAGCTGCCAACGGTCGGCTTCGACGAACGTCCAGACGCCGAGGATCGGCACCAAGAGCAGCAGCAACGCGAAGAGGTAACGCATGGGATGGACCTTTGTGACTCGCGGGGACTAGTGCTTCTCGGGGGCGTGCGCGTCGCCGTGATCCGCGGCCTTGGCGTGCTGCGGGCGCTCCGACAGCGAGCCGACGTAGTGGACGAGGTGCCAGATGTCGTCGTTCGAGAGCGAGGCGGCCGCCTCGGGCATGGGCCCGCCGGCGATGCCGTACTTGATGCGGCGGTAGATGTCGATCGGGCGACGTCCGCCGCGGAAGATGCCGAGGCGCAGGTTGCGCGGGAGAATCTCGTTCCCCCAGTCATCCTTGTAGGTCGGCTTGACCTCGCCCGTCTCCGGGTCGAGCGCGAAGGCAGACGCTCCGTCGCCGCGGCCCTCGGGCCCGTGGCACGAGTAGCAGTTGCCGCGCTTGGCGTCCATGAAGAGCTCGCGGCCCTTCGCGATCGTCTCGGCCGTCGGCGCGGGAACTTCGCCGTTGTACGTCAGCACCTTGCTGTCGGCCTTCTGCCACTTCTCCCACACTTCCGCGTAGGCGTCGAGCGTGTCGCCGGAGGTGAGCGTCTCCTCCTCCTTGTACGTCGCGACGAGGCTGCGCTCGACCATGCCGCGCATGGAGAGCAGGCGCACGTAGTCGACGAGGCCTTCGAGCTGCGCCCGCGAGAAGCGGCGGAAGCTCGGCATCGAGGTGCCGGTGACGCCCTCGTCGAGGATGCGGTAGAGGTCCTCACGGCGCGGAACGGACTTGCCGACCGCGGTGAACTTGAAGGTGCCGTGGCGATAGTCGCGCGGGCGCGGGTTCAGGAACGGCGCCGTCGGGCCGTCGCCGCCGCCCTCGGGGCCGTGGCAGTGCAGGCAGTGCTGGCGGTACAGCTCCGCAGAGGCCGAGAGCTTCGGGTAGTAACCCTCGAACAGCTCGCGCGCCGCCTTCTTGAACTCGTCGTTGCGCGCCTCGACCGGCGTGTTGGCGCACAGATCGTTCCAGTCCGCGCGCAGGTCCGGCGTGAAGTCTTGGACGAACACGCGGTCCCACAGACCCGCGTCGATCGCGGCCAGCTGGCGGCGCCAATAGAGCTTGTTGTCCTCGAGGAGCTCCGCAGGATCGACCTCGCCACTGCCGCTGTCGCCCTTGGCGTACTGCGGCCAGTTCGGATCGAAGCCGTCGTCCTTCCACTCCGGAAGGAGCTGGAACTGCGGGTCTTGCGGCGTTCCGAACAGCATCTCCAGCGAGCCCTCGATGCCCGCCTGAGCGGACGAGGGGATCACCGGCTCGCCGTCGTCGCCCAGCGCGGTCGTGGCCGCGCTCAGGCTGTAGTGCACGACCGGGCGGGCGGGCTTTTGGTCCTTGTCGAGCTGGCATGCGCCGACCCACAGCGCGAGGCCCGTGGTGGCGACCAGAGAGAGGCGGAGGCTCATCGACGTCCTTGGGGCGCGGCCTCCGATGGGCCACGGCTCACCCCCCGCTCGGCGTCCGAGCTGGAACGAGGGTAGGACCGAGGCCGAAGGGGGGCCGAGGTTGGGAGGAAGACGACCGGGCGCCTCGCGGGCGGGCGCTCCGGGCACCCCACGAGACTTGAAGGTCGCGTGAGGTTTGCGTGGAAGGTTACGGATGGCGCCGCGCGAGTCAAGGACCGGAGGGCCGTGCGCGGCCTCCCAAGATGCGCTCCGAGTGGCGCGAATCCGTCCGTTCGCGGCCCAAGTTCCGACCATCCCGAGCAGGGCGACCGAAATCGCCTCACGCGGGCGTCGCAACCGACCATCGCAGGCGGATTTTGGCGCGCCGCGGCCTATGCTCCCGCCGCTTGAAGAACGCCCCGCTCCTCCCCCGTCACCGCGCCGCGCAGGCCGAGCTCTCCGGCGGAGACTCCCCCGTCGTCTTGGCCTTCGGCGAGGTCCCCGACGAGTACCGCGCCGCCCGCGAAGGCGCGGCGCTGTTCGACTCGACCCGCCGCGAGGCCCTCGCGGTCTCGGGTCCCGACGCCGCGGGCTTCCTGCACCGCCTGCTCGCGCACACGGTCCGCACGCTCGCGCCCGGCCAAGGAAATCGCAACCTATTGCTCTCCTCGAAGGGCAAGGTCCTCTTCGACTTCGACTTGTCGTACGAGGCCGAGCGCATCCACCTCTCGCTCCCGCCGAACACCGTCGCAGCGCTCGCCAAGGCGCTCGACACCTACCACTTCAGCGAGAAGCTGAAGCTCGGCGACGTGAGCGACGAGCACGCGCCGCTCGACCTGTGCGGTCCGCGCGCCGCCGCGCTCGTCGAGCGCGTGCTCGGCGTGCGCGTGCCCGCCGAGCTGCACCACCACGTGCAAGCCGCCTTCGAGGGCGCGAACGTGCGCGTGAGCGCGCAGCCTGTCGCGGGCTCCTCGGGAATCCGGCTCGACGCAGGCCCCGCGCACGTCGAGCGCCTGTGGGACGCGCTCGTCGCCGCGGGCGCCACGCCCTGCGGCCGCATCACCCACGACATCCTGCGCGTCGAGGCCGGCGCCGCCGAGTACGGCAGCGACATCGACGACTCGATTTACCCGCAGGAAGCGCGCCTCGAACGCGCCTTCGCGCTCGACAAGGGCTGCTACATCGGCCAAGAGGTCGTCGCCAAGATCGACACCTACGGCGGATTGAACAAGCGCCTCGTCGCGCTGCGCGTCTCCCACGACGACCCGCTGCCCTCCGGCACGCGCCTCTTGCGCGACGACGAGGGCGAGTGGCGCGACCTCGGCGTCGTCACGAGCTGGGCCTACTCCTTCGTGCTCGACACCGGCCTCGTGCTCGCCTACGTGAAGCGCCGCCACCAGAGCCCCGGCACCCTCTTCCACCTCGGCGACGCCCAAGCCTCCCTCGGCATCGCCACCATCGTGCCCCTCCCCGTCCGCCCCGACGCACTCCCGCCGACCGGCGACTTCGAGCCCGCGACCTAGCCCATCCCGCGCCGAAAGTCCGTAACCGTTGCGCGAAGCCCGCATGGACGACGGGTCACGTCAGGGTCAGCTGCGCGGTTCGGCTCTGGCTCAGTGCGGAGCGCTCGATTGAGGGCGCGGTGTTACCGGTCACCAAACGTGATCCCCCTTTCGGGCAGAAAACGTGCCCCCCCCTGGCGGCTGACCTGGGCGGCCTGAAGGCCGTGCGCGGTCAGCGGCCGGCTTGCAGGACGACGCTCGCGCTCACGTAGCGGCGACGGTCCTCGAGCTCGGCGGCGTGGCGGCGCTGCCACTCGCAGG
>CAIYPP010000156.1 GCA_903928115.1 uncultured Planctomycetota bacterium | reverse complement strand
GGTGAAGATCTTTGGCGGCGATCTCGCGGAGCTACGCGATCTCGGCACGCGGGTAGAGACCGTGATGAAGGAGGTCCCGGGCGTGGTCGACCTCTCGGTGGAGCGACAGGCGCTCGTGCCGACGTTGCGCATCGAGTTCGATCGCGCGGCGATCGCGCGCCATGGTCTGCGTATCGAGGACGTCGCCCATGCCGTCGAGCTCGCGACGCAAGGCAGTGTCGCCGGACAGGTGCTCGAGGGCACGAATCCCGTCGATCTCGTCGTGCGCACGAGCTCTGAGCGCATGCCCGACCCGCTGCAGATCCCCGATGTGCTCGTGGATTCCGACGACGGGCGCCGCGTTCCGCTGCGCGCGCTGGCCTCGATCCGCGAGGACCGCACGCCCAACTTCATCAGCCGCGAGAACGCACAGCGCAAGATCGTCGTGATGTGCAATGTCGCGGGTCGCGACCTGCGCGGCGTCGTCGAGGACATTCGCACGCGCATCGAGGCGGACGTGAAGTTGCCGACCGGCTATTGGGTCGAGTACGGCGGGCAGTTCGAGAGCGCGCAGGCGACCGGTGAGCTGCTCGGCTGGCTCGGTGGGTTGATCGTAGTGAGCATCGCGTTTCTCTTGTACTTCGCGTTTGGCTCGGTGCGCGACGCCGCGCTCATCCTGCTGAACCTGCCGCTCGCGTTGATCGGCGGCGTGCTCGGAGTGCATCTCTCGGGAGGCGTGCTGTCCGTGGCGTCGATCATCGGCTTCATCACCGTCTTCGGCGTGGCGGCGCGCAACGGGATCATGCTCGTATCGCACATCCGCCACCTGCAACGACACGAGGGCGTGCGCGACTTCCGCGAGGCCGTTCGCCGCGGCGCGCTCGAGCGGCTTGCGCCGATTCTGATGACCGCGCTAGCTGCGGGCCTCGCGCTCGTACCGCTCGCGCTGCGCGGCGACGAGCCCGGCAGCGAGATCCTCACGCCGATGGCAGTCGTGATCTTGTGGGGACTCCTGTCTTCGACCCTGCTCAACATGTTGCTCGTTCCTGCCCTGTTCCTGCGCTTCGCGATTCCCGCCGAGACGGGTGCGGAGCTCGACATGCCGATGGAGGTGACCGGTGAAGAAGGTTGAGCTTGGTGCATTCGTCTTGCTCGGCCTGATCGGTGGCTGCAAGAGCCATGTCGATCCGCGCGCGGACTACGAGGCGGCTCGCGAGGGTGTTGCGGCGGCAACTGGCGTTTCAGGGGCGCGGCTTCCCGGCGAGGCTCTCGTAAGTGCCACCGAGATCGAGTCGATTTTGGACGGCGGTCTGACGCTCGAGGAGGCTCGGTCGCTCGCGCTGCGGAACAGCGCTCAACTGCAGATCGCCTTCCTCGACGTCGGCATCGCGCGCGCCGATGTCGAGCAGTCGAAGCTCCTGCGGAACCCGACGCTCGGTCTCGCCTATCTCTGGCCGGACGGCGGCGGTCGCGAGCGCATCGGCGCCGAGTTCGTGCAGAGCCTCGGCGAGCTGTGGCAGCTTCGCTTCCGCGAAGAGTTTGCCAGCGCAGAGCTGCGCGAGAAGGTCGCGGCGGTCGCGCAGGTCGCAACGACCCTGCTCCTCGACGTCGAGCGCGCGTTCTTGGATCATGCGAGCGCGGTCGAGTCGAGTGCGGTCGCGGACGACGAAATCGAGCTCGCGAGTCAGGCACTGGAGCTCGCGGAGAAGCGCGTACGGCAGGGCGTTGCGCGTACGACGGAGGTCACGGCGGCGCGCTCGCGCCTCGCCGCTGCGGAGTTCGATCGCACTCGTCGGGAGAGCGAACTGATCTGGGCACGCGGGCGTATCGCTTCGTTGCTCTCGCTCTCAGGGGATCCTGCTCGCGTCGAGCCGATCCTTCCCGAGAGCTTCGTCGTCTCCGACGTGTCTCCAGTGGAAGCACTCCTCGTGCGCGCGCGCTCCCAGCGACTCGACCTGCGTGCTGCGGAGCTCGCTGTTGCGCGGGCGGCCACCGCCGTGGCTCTCGAGCGCCGACGCGCGTTGCCGGACGTGGCCGTCGGGCTGGAAGCCGAACATCCGGAAGTCGGCACGAACACGCCCTTCGTCGGCGGCTTCAACGGTTCGATCGAGCTGCCGATCTTCGACGACGGCACGGTCCAAATACGACGCGCCGAGCTTGCTAGGGACATCGCGCTCGAAGAGCGCGCGACGCTGGAAGCCAGCGCCGAGCAGCAGGTCCGGACGGCGCATGCAGCCCTGCTCGCCACGCAGAGCTCGCTCGCCATCGCGACAACTCGCACGGTCCCCGAGGCGGAGCGTGCTCTCGCGCTCGCGCGGACGGCGTTCGAGCGCGGACAGCTCACGATGCTCGACTTGCTCGCCGCGCAGTCGGAGCTCGTGACCGCGCGACAAGACGTCGCGACTGCACGCGCGGCTGCCGCGCTCGCTCGCCACGAGCTCGTACGCGTGACGGGCGGCGCGCTCTAGCGCCAGTTGCTCAGCACCAAGCCGCAGCCGGCGACGACGAGAACCGCGGAGAACACGCGCTGAAGGGCGCGCGGTGGGATCAGCGTGGAGACGCGGCTGCCGAGCAGGCTTCCGGCGATACCGAAGGCTGTGAAGAGCGCGAGGATGTTCCAGTCGATCGCGAGGCCGAGATCGCCGAGCACGTCGAGGTACTTGGCAAAGCCTGCGAGCGACTTGAGCGTGATGATCACGAGGCTCGTTCCGACCGCTCGGCGCATCGGCAGTCCGCCGAGCAAGACGAGGGCGGGCACGATGAGAAAACCGCCGCCGACGCCGACGAGTCCCGTCAGGACGCCGACCGCGACGCCTTCGAGCACGATCATCCATGTCGGGTGCGCGGCTCGTTGCGAGGCGTCTTCACACGGCGTTCGGAAGAGCAGCGCGGCGGCGCCGAGCATGACGGCGGCGAGCAAGACCAGCTGCACGCGGGCGCTGACGTAGCCGCCGAGCCACGCGCCGAGATACGTGCCGAGAACTCCGGGAATTCCGAAGCGCAGCACGCTGCGCCAGTCGATCTCGCGGCGCCGCGCGTAGGGGATCGCGGCGACGATGCTGATGCCCGCGACGATCCCTAGCGAGCTCGCGATCGCGACTTTCTTGTCCTCGTGCGCGAGGTACACGAGCGCAGGCACGGTCAGGATCGAGCCGCCCGAACCCAGAAGCCCGAGTCCGAGTCCGATCGCGAGTGCGCCGACCCAGATCCACATGCTGATCTCCTAGCTCTTCGCGGCGCTCACCGCGCCCGCACGCTGCGCCAACCGCGTGCGCGCCCAGGTTCCGCCGAGGATGCCCGCGATCGTGGCGAGCGCGTAGAGCTTGCCCTCGCCGAGCTGTGCGAGCGCCGTGCCGGGGCATGCTGCCGAGAGTCCCCAGCCGAGTCCGAAGACGATGCCGCCCACGAGAACAGCACTGTGGTAGGGCTTCGGTTCGAGCTTGATCGTCGAGCCGTCGGCGGCGCGCACGTTGGCGCGTCGCAGGAGCGCGATACCCACGGCGGCGGTCGCGATGGCGACTCCGATCACGCCGAACAAGTGGAGATCCGAGAGCCTGAACATACCCACGATTGCGGCTGCGTCCGTGGCGCGACCCATCGAGAGCAGAAAGCCGAACACGGCACCCGAGACAACGAATACGAGAGGCTTCACGCTACACCTCCCGCCAGCGCGATGAGCAGCCACGTGGCCGCGAATCCGCCGATCATGAAGCCGATGGTCGCCACCACGCTCGACTTCGCGCCGAGGGCGATGCCGACGATCGAGTGCCCGCTCGTGCAGCCGCCCGCCATGCGCGCGCCGTACCCGACCAACGCGCCTCCGACCGCGAGCAGGAGATATTGCGCCGTGCCGTGCACGTGAAACTGCTCGGCGATCGCGCTGGAGGAGGCTGCTACGTCGAAGCCACCCGTGGCGAGCGCACCGGCGAGTCCGCCGAGCGGCAGGCCGAGTGCGAACCAGAGCTTCCAGCGCTCGTTGCCTGCGGGCTTGCCGAGGCTGCAGGCTTCCGCGTAGCCGCTCGATACTCCGAGCGCCTTGCCCGACAGGAGCGCGAAGAGGGGAACGAAGCCGCCGATCGCGATGCCGGCGAGCCAGAAGGGCCAAGTTTGCATGTGCTGCGTGCCTCCGGTGGAGTGCGCTTGCGCGCTCAGGCCTTCGCCGTCGCGCTGCCCGCGCTCATGCGTGTCCACGCTTCCATGCCGCCGACGACGTCGAGGAGCTGGCCGAAGCCCGCGGCCGCGAGCAGGCTCGTCGCGATCGACGAGCGGTAGCCCGAGCGGCAGATCACCGCGAGCTCGACGCCGCGCGGAACCTCGGCGAGGCGCTGCTGGAGGCGGTTGAGCGGGATGTTGACGCTGCCGTCGATGTGCGCCGCGTTCCATTCGGCGGGCGTGCGCACGTCGAGCACGGTCGGCGCGCCGGCGGCGCCGAGGCGCTCCGACAGAGCCTGCACGGTGATGCGCGTACCGCGCTTCACCAACTCGGGGCGCTGCTCCAGCGCTCCCATGCCCTTCGCGAGGTGTCCGGCGACGCGGTCGAAGCCAACGCGGCCAAGTCGCACCGCGGCCTCCTGCTCGCGCCCCGGCTCGCTGATGACGATCACTGGCCGCTTGGGGTCGAGCACCGAGCCGGCCCACGTGGCGAAGCTGCCTTCGAGGCCGACGTTGATGCTGCCCTGCAAGTGGCCGCCCGCGAAGTCCGCCGGCGAACGCACGTCGACGAGCTGCGCACCTTGGTTGGCCCGTGCGAGCACTTCGTCGAGCGAGAGCGGATGAAGCGCGCCTGCGAGCTGCTCGTCGAGCGTTCCGCGCTCTTGGCGGTTCAGGGTCGCGTTGTACGCGAAGTACGCCGGTGCATCAGGCTGGTCGGCTGAGACGAGCGCGATGAACTCTTCGCGCGACATCGGCTGCAGCGCGTAGTTGTAGCGGCGCTGCTCGCCGATCGTGGAGACGCGCTCGTTCGAGAGCTGCTTCCCGCACATCGAGCCCGCGCCGTGGGCCGGGTAGACGAGAGTTTCGTCGGGGAGCTTGAGCAACTTGCCGTGCAGCGAGTCGTAGAGCATCGAGCCGAGCTCCTTGGCCGTCACGCCGACCGACGCCATGAGGTCCGGGCGGCCGACGTCGCCGATGAAGAGCGTGTCGCCGGTCATCACCGCGTGCGGCTTGCGCGCGTCCACCGCGAGGTCGTGCACGACGATCGAGATGCCCTCGGGCGTGTGGCCGGGGGTCTCGAGGATCGAGAGCCGCGTGTCGCCGAACTCGAGCGCGTCGCCGTCCTTCAGCGCCGTGAACTCGTACTCGGCCTTGGCCCGCTCGCCGAGGTAGATCCGCGCGCCGGTGAGGCGACGCAGCTCGAGGTGACCCGCGACGAAGTCGGCGTGGAAGTGGGTCAGGAGGACGTGGCGGATCTCGACGCCGAGCTTGCGAGCCTCCTCGACGTACTGGCCGATGTCGCGCTGGGGGTCGACGACGGCCGCGACCTTCGAGCGCTCGTCGGCGATCAGGTACGAGGCATGGGCGAGGCAACCGAGGTAGTACTGCTTGACGATCATGGAGGTCTTCCTTGGCTCTTGGGAGCGCTGGACTTCCGCGCTCCGTGCTCGCCCTAGGGCAACCCCCGTGCCAGCCCCGGAACGGGCTTCCTGACCCCAAGAATGGCGTCCCTTGGGCCATCTTGACACTCTGTAAAGTGCGTAGCTGTACGTTTCGGCGGCCCTTGTAAGGAGGGGGCGGTCCGCCGGGGTACCGCGCGGTGGGTCGGTCCCGAGGACGGCCTAGGTCGCGGGCCCAGAGAGCTCGTACTTCTTGAGCTTCGACCAGAGGGTCATGCGGCTGATGCCGAGCAGCTCGGCAGCCAGGGTCCGGTTCCAGCGGGTGCGTTCGAGGGTGGCGAGGATCGAGGCGCGCTCGGCGGACTGCTCGGGGCTCAGCTTCGGCAGGCTCGCTCGGGCGACGGACTCGGAGGACGCCGCGGTTCCCCGCGCGCGGTCCCGGGCGTCGCGCAGCTCAGCCGGAAGGTCGACGAGGCCGATGTGTTCGCCGTGGACGACGACGAGCGCGTGCTCGATCGCGTTGCGGAGTTCGCGCACGTTGCCGGGCCACGGCGCCTCGACGAGGCACTCGAGTGCGTCGCGCGTCAGGCCCCGTACGGGCTTGCGGTAGCGTGGCGCGAGCTCGTCGACGAAGTGCTGGGCGAGCAACGGAATGTCGAGGCGGCGCTCGCGCAGCGGCGGAAGCTCGATCTCGAACACGCGCACCCTGTAGTAGAAGTCCTCGCGGAAGAGCCCGGCCTCCATGCGCTGAGAGAGGTCGCGGTGAGTGGCGCACACGAGGCGCACGTCGATGTCGAAATCGCGGTCGCTGCCGACCGGACGCACCTTGCGCTCTTGCAACACGCGCAGGAGCTTTGCCTGCAGCGACGGCGGAAGCTCGCCGATCTCGTCGAGGAACAGCGTGCCACCGTTCGCCTGCGCGAACACTCCCTGCTTGTCGCGCAGGGCGCCGGTGAACGCGCCCTTCACGTGGCCGAAGAGCTCGCTCTCGAGCAATGACTCCGGGATCGCCGCGACGTTGATCGCGACGAAAGGCTTCGCGCGCCGAGCCGAATGGTCGTGAATCGCGCGCGCTGCGAGCTCCTTGCCGGTGCCCGACTCGCCGCGCACGAGCGTGCTGACATCGCTTTGAGCCGCGAGCTCGATGCGGCGCAGCACCTCGAGCATGGACTTCGACTTCCCGACCAAGCCGCCGAGCGCACGCGCGCGTGTGTCGCTCGCCTGCGGTGCCGGTGTCTGCTGCACGACCCATGCGGTCAGGTCCGTGAAGGTCCCGACCGCGCCGCTCACCGTGGCGTCGCTCTCGCGCAAGAGCCGCAGATTCCCCAGCAAATGTAGCGGTCGTCCATCCTTCGCGACGATGCGGCACTGCTGATCATGGATGCCGTCGCGGCCACCCGGATCGGCGAGCAGCTGTCCGATCTTCCCGAAGCCCTCGCACTCCGGTCCTTCGAGGGCGCTGCACGGCTTGCCCACGATCTCGTCCCGCGACCAGCCTGTGATGCGCTCGGCGCCCGCACTCCACGAGGCGAAGCGACCTTCGAGGTCGACGGTGAATACCCCGTCGGCCATCGCGTCGATGACTTGCGCGAGCAGCTCTGGGTTCTTGCGGTAGTCGAGTTCCACGGTTGCGGCGGGAAAGGTAACCGAGCCGAGGTCCGGCGCGCAGCGTCAGCGCGACTGCGCGACGCGCTCCGCCGCACGCAGGACCCGCAGCGCGTTGCCGCCGAGCAGCTTGCGCAGGTCTTCGTCCGTCCAGCCGCGGTCGATCAGCACCTGCGTCAGGTTGGGGTAGTCGTCGACGCTGTCGAGGCGCTCGGGGAGCAGCGAAACGCCATCGAAGTCCGAGCCGATTCCGACGTGGTCGCGTCCCGCGACGCGCGCGATGTGTTCGACGTGGTCGGCGACCTGCTCGACCGTACCGCGCTCGAGCGCGCGGCTCGCGCGATAGTCGGCCCACGCCTTGTCGTACTCGGCCCTATCGGGGTACTTGGCCGCGAGCTCGCGCTGCACCTTCAAGTTGTCCTGCGTCTTGCGCGCGGTGTCGGGATGAATGAAGCTCGAGCCGAAGTTCACCATCACGACGCCGCCGTGCGCCGCGATCTCGCGCAGGAGCTCGTCCGAGAGGTTGCGAGGATGGTCCGCGAGCGCACGTGCGGAAGAGTGCGAAGCGATCACCGGTGCCGCGGAGATCGCGAGCACGTCCCGCACGCAGTCGTCCGAGACGTGGGAGATGTCCACCAGCATTCCGATGCGGTTCATCTCACGCACGACGTCCTCGCCGAACGGAGCGAGTCCGCCGTGCTTGGCGAGATCGGTCGACGAGTCGGCCCACGCCGTGGAAAGCGAGTGCGTGAGCGTCATGTAGCGCACGCCGAGGCGGTGGAACATGCGCAGGGCTGCGAGCGAACCTTCGATCGAGTAGCCGCCCTCGATGCCGAGCATGCAGGCGACGCGCCCACTCGCGCGGATGCGCTCGATGTCGTCGGCGGTGGAGGCGAGCTCGAAGTACTCGGGCCAGTGCTGCACCATGCGGTGGACGAGGTCGACCTGCTCCAAGGTGCGTTCGAGCGCGTCGCCCGAAGCCTCGGTCGAAGCCGAGACGAAGACCGACCAGAACTGAGCGCCGACGCCGCCGGTGCGCAGGCGGGGAATGTCGGTGTGGAACTCCGGCCGATGCTCGGCAAGGTCGCAGCCGTCGAAGCCGCTGCGCGTGCGCTCGCGCATGGCGCCGGGCAAGTCGTTGTGCCCGTCGATCACGGGCAGGGTCGCGTGCAGCGCGCGGGCGCGCGCGCTGACGGCGGGCTCGGGGCTGACGGAGCTCGGAGTCGGAGGCTGCGGAGCCGCGCAGGCCGCGGCGAAGAGCGACAAAACGAGGGCGGTGCGCATGGCGCGATCCTACCCGTCGATTCCGCGCACCGTTACCCTGTGCGCGCCATGACGACGGACTTGCAGCTGCACGCGGTGAATGCCGAGGGAGTCCACGCGCTCGCGGTCGAGGCGGGAAGCGGCAACGTGCACGACCTGCTGGAGGGGATGCCCGGTGGCGTTTACTCCGCTCTGCGCACGTTCGAGCACGACCGCTTCCTCTGGCTCGAGGAACACTTGGCACGCACGCGTCGCTCGATGGCGGGCCTCGGCTGGCCTAGCGAGCTCGAGGAGCGACGCCTACGCAGCGCTCTCGACGCTGTGGTGCGCGCATATCCACTCGCAGACTCGCGCGTGCGCTTCGACGTGCTCCGCGATCCGCACGAAGTGCAGGGAGTTCGCGCGAACATGTTCATCGCGCTCTCGCCGTTCGTTCCGGTTCCCGAGAAGTACCTGCGGGAAGGCGTGACGCTCGACTTCGCGCCGCATCTGCAGCGCTTGCAGCCGTTGATCAAGACGACGGACTTCGTTCGCGAGCGCAAGCCGCTGCCGCTCGGTGCGCAGGGGCGCTACGAGCACGTCATGGTCGACGCACAGGATCGCGTGCTGGAGTGTTCGAGCTCGAATCTCGCGTTTTTCCGCGGCGAAGACCTCGTGACGGCCGGTGACGGCGTCCTCGAAGGCATCACGCTGATGGTGCTCTTGCACCTCGCGCCGAAGCTCGGCTTCAAGCTCCGACGCGAGCGGCTGCCCCTCGCGGAACTGGCGCGTGTCGACGAGTGCTTCCTCTCCAGCTCCGCGCGCGGCGTCGTGCCCGTCGTGCAGGTGGGGGAACAGCGCATCGCCGACGGTCGAGTCGGCGAGCGTGTGCGCCGCTTGACCGCCGCGTACTACGAGTGTGCCGCGCGCGAATCGCGCCGAGCTGTCTGAGATCGCTCAGGCTTCGAGCAGCAAGAGTTCGGAGCAGAAGCCAGGCCCCATCGCGAGCAACATGCCCTTCGAGCCGGGCTTCGGCGTTCGCTGCTGCAACGTGCGCTCCAAGATCAGCATCACGGATGCGCTCGAGAGGTTGCCTGCGTTGCGCAGAGACTCCCACGAGATCGCGACCGCTTCGTCGTCGAGGCCGAGCGAATCCCGCGCGGCTTCGAGCACCTTCGGGCCGCCGGGGTGGCATATCCAGAAGGCGATGTCGCGCGGGGCGAGACCATGCTCCGCGAGGAACTTTGCGCAGTCCGGGCCGAGACGCTCCTTTGCGACGCTGGGCACCGAGGGCGAGAGCACGATCTTGAAGCCGTGCTGGCCGATGCGCCATCCCATGACGTCTTCGGTGTCGCGGTAGAACACGGACCGCGTGTCCACCACGCGCACACCACGTGCGGGATGCTCGGCACCGACGACCACGGCCGCGCTCGCGCCGTCGCCGAAGAGACCGCAGGAGATCACGTGCGCAAGGGAGGTGTCGTCTTTCTGCCATGTGAGCGAGCAGAGCTCGATCGTGAGCACGAGCGCGACGCCCTTGGGGCGGCCCCGCACGAAGTCCGTCGCGCGCGCGAGCGCCGCAGCGCCCGCGACGCAGCCGAGTCCGAAGAGCGGCATGCGCCGTACGTCGGAGCGGAAGCCCAGCTTGTTGCAGAGGCGCGCGTCGATCGACGGCGCGGCGAGCCCGGTCACGGTGGAGAAGAGGATCAGGTCGACATCTGCGGGCTTGAGGCCAGCGCGGTCGAGCGCGCGCGTGACCGCTGCCTCACCGAGCTCCAGCGCGACGCGGATCCACTCGTCGTTGAACTGCGTGAAGCCATCGAGCTCCTCGTAGCGCTCGATCGGAAGCGCGAAGGCGCGACCTTCGACGCCGCAGTTTTCCAAGAGCGCGGGGAGGCGCCGCACGATCTCGGGCTTGTGCGCCCAGATGCGCTCGAGGCGTTCCTGAACGACTTTTTGGTCGTAGTAGTACTTCGGAAAGGCGCTGGCGGCGGACGCGATCTTCATGGCTTGATCCGGGGCAAGAGGTACGGAATCGACTGGCGGTACGTGGCGAAGCGCTCGCCGTAGATGCGCAGATAGCGCGCTTCTTTGTGCAGCGGACCGAGGACGCAGTAGGCGGTCCAAGCGAACGCGAGGACGAGGCCGTCGAGCGTGTGGACCGGGCTGGTCCACAGCGTCAGCGCGAAGCCGAGGTAGACGGGCTGACGGCAATTCTTGAAGAGCCCTCGGGTCGGGAACGGGCCGTATTCAACGGGCCGTGCCCGTAGAACGGCTGTCCAGCCGATCGAGCCGGTCTGCAGTCCGAGGCCCGCGTCGTACAGCGCCTTCACGAGAAAGACCCAGCTGGCGGCGAAGAGCCCTCGGAAGAGCCACAGACCCGCGCCGCTCGCTTCGTGCAGCACGATGCCTGTCGGTGACCAGAGTGCGAACGTCGCGACCACTTGCAGACTTCCGATGAGCGCGAAGTTGGTGGGCGCAAGCTCGCGCGCGAACTCCGCTGGCGCGAGGCGCGCGAGCCAGCGACGCCCGCTTGCGGAGAGAAGCCACGAATGTAGCAGCGGGAACTGCGCGAGCAGCGCGAGGTTCGCGAGCCAAGCGTTCACGCCGGTCAGCGTTCCGTAGCCAGTTCGAAGACCGTCGTAGAGCGCGATCACCATCGCACCGACGGCGACGGCGAAGGCCGCGTGAGCCGCGAAGCCCCACGCGAGGGCGATGGCGATGCGCCGCGCGCGGCTCACGACGGCACCACCTTTCGCAGGAGCGCGCTGTAGCCGACGGAGACGTCGTCGCTGCGCCGCAGCGCGATCGCCCAACTCGAGACCGTGCGGAGCAGGTCGACGGACTCGCCTTGCAGAGCTTCGAGTGCGAGACCGTGTCTCCACGCACGTGCGCGAAGGTCGTCGGGCGCGACGAAGAGCGTCGCGTCGTGGGTTCCGCGCGGAACGAGCCCGACACCTTCCGCGACGTCGATCGCGAGGAGCTTCGCACGGCGAGTGCGGTTGATCGTGTTGACGTACAGCGCTCCGCCCGGACGTAGCACACGTGCGATCTCGGCGAGCGTCGTGTCGACGTCGGGCACATGCTCCAGAACGTCGGCGGCGAGCGCGATGTCG
>CAIYPP010000155.1 GCA_903928115.1 uncultured Planctomycetota bacterium | reverse complement strand
TGCGCTACCGCGAGACCTCGATCTGCCTCGTGCCGAACCCCGCCTGGACCGAGCCGCACCTCGCGTGGATCCGCGCGGCGGGCCTGCTCGAGCCGCGCTGAAATCGTCCGAGAAACGGCCTCGCTCCGCGCGCGACGGAGCCGCCCGTGGGGGGCGCAACCGAGCGCGCCGTTGCGCTAGAATCTGGCGCCCACCATGCGCGTCCTCTTCGTCTATCCGAACCTCTACACGCAGATGGGGTTCAACCACGGGCTGGCGACCCTGTCGGCGGTGCTCAAGCGCGCCGGACACGAGACGCGGCTCCTGAACCAGAACGAGAACCTGCCCCCGGTGCCGACCGAGGAGGACGTGCTCGCGCTGGTGCGCGAATGGCAGCCCGGTCTGATCGCGTTCTCGTGCCTGACCCAGCAGTACCGCGCGGCGAAGGAGCTCGCGGCGTGGCTGCGGCGCGCAGCGGACGAGCGCGGGCTCGAGCTGCCGCCGATGCTCGTCGGGGGCATTCACCCGACGATGGTGCCGAGCGAGGTGATGTCGGACGGCGTGTGGGATCACGTCGGAGTGGGGGAGTGCGAGGACGCGCTGCTCGAGCTCGTCACGCGCCTCGAGCGCGGCGAGCGCCCCGACAACATCCGCAACTTCCTCTCGTGGAAGGGCGGCGTGCGCCCGGCGGCGGCGGAGTTCGCGCCGGTGTCGATCGAGCACTGGAACCACAACCCCGTCGGCGAGTTCCCGGACCTGCGCACGCTGCCGATGCCGGACTACGAGCTCTTCGACACGCAGCGCATCACCGACCAAAAGCACGGCTGGTTCGGCCTTCTGAGTTCGCGCGGTTGCCCGTACCGCTGCACGTACTGTCTGAACCACAAGATCGTCGATCGCTATCGCGACGAGCTCGGCCGCTCGACCACGCAGATCGGCTTCTTCCGCTTCCGCCCGCCCGAGCTCCTGATCGAAGAGGTCCAGTGGGTGCTCGCGCGCTACAAGAACATCGGCACGTTCATCTTCGACGACGACCTATTCACGCAGAACGTGCAGCACGCGATCGCCGTCTGCGACGCGTACCACGCGGCAGGAATCCGGGTTCCGTTCGTCGTCAACAGCCACGTGAAGCAGCTCGACCCGCGCGTTGCGGAAGCGCTCGCGAAGGCGGGTTGCCGCATCTTGAAGCTCGGCATCGAGTCGGGTTCGCCGCGCGTGCGCAAGGAAGTGCTCCAGCGCTTCATGTCGAACGACGACATCTTCAACACGGTCGAAGCAGCGGAGATGTTCGGCCTGCACACATCGGGCTTCCTGATGGTCGGCTTGCCCTACGAGACGCGCGACGAGCGTTGGGAGACGGTCGACGTGCTCGCGAAGTCCGGCATCGGCCGCTTCCGCACGTCGCTCTTCTTCCCGTTCCCCGGCACCGAGAGCTACGCGCTCGCGCTCAAGGGCGGCTACATCGACCCGTCGCGCGAGGTGAAGCTCACGGACTTCACCGAGTCCTCGTGCATGGACTTCGGCGCGGAGGAAAACCTCTTCATCGACAAGCTCGCGACCTGCATGCCGTGGTTCGTGAACTCGCGCCTCGATCGCTATCGCG
>CAIYPP010000154.1 GCA_903928115.1 uncultured Planctomycetota bacterium | reverse complement strand
GCTCGGCGCCAGCATGCGATCGAGCTCGCGCAGGACATCCGCCAGCTCCGGGTGCTGCGCGCACAGCTCCTCGATGTGAGTCGCATCAGGGCTGCCCTGCTTGGACAGGTGGTCGGCGAAGACGCTCTCGGCCTTGGAGCGGTCTTCACCGTGCGGAGGATGCTGCGAGTTGGACATGCGACGCACTCTTGGGCGTAGGGGAAGCGCCGAAAGGACCTGCGCGCCGTCGCGGCGCGCGCGTGAAATCCTAGCAGTCCGTCGCCCTGCACAATCGTCCGTCGGACTTGGCGCATGCTCCAGACGCCCACTATCGAGACGGGCACAGCGCTGGCTACGACCCGTTCGAGCCCGGCGCGGCCAGACAAGATCTGCCGAGAACGGTAGACTTTTTGCCCGCGAGGGCCCAAGAGAGCGCCCCTACCCCCGATCAGGAGAGCAAGAGCGATGTACGACCCCGAGATGGTGCAGCCGTTCCGTGACGAAGTGACCCGCCTGGGCGTGAAGGAGCTGCGCACGCCGGCCGATGTGGACGCGGCGGTCAAGCTGCCCGGCACGACGCTGATCTTCGTGAACTCGGTCTGCGGCTGTGCGGCCGGCGGCGCGCGCCCGGGCCTGCGCATGGCGCTGCAGATGGCGACGAAGAAGCCCACGAACCTCTACACGGTGTTCGCCGGCATGGAAGGCGAAGCGACCCAGAAGGCGCGCTCGTACTGGGCGCCGTACCGCCCGAGCTCGCCGCAGATCGCGCTGATGAAGGACGGCAAGCTCGTGACCATGATGCAGCGTCACGACATCGAAGGTCAGGACCCCGCGAACATCGCGAAGGTCCTCACCGCCGCGTTCGAGCAGCACTGCTAGGACGCGCGATGGGGCGCGAGGAGCTGCTCGGGCTCTCGGAGCTCTTCTTGCAAGAGGCCGTGTACCGCTCGCGTGCGACGCAGGCGGCGGGCACGGCGCTCGCGCAGCTCGCCGCCGATACGCAGCGCCAGTGCGGCTTGGGCGACGGCCCGGCCATCGTGCTCGACTTGAGCGAGCGGGGCCGCGAGCTCGCGACTCAACTTTTCCCGAGCGGACTCTCGCCCCACGTGCCCGCGCTCGTGCGCGAGTGGGTCGAGCGACAGGACGTGCTCGACCGCGAGCGCAACCACTTCCTCAAGGCGTTCCGTCAGCGCCACGGCTTCGATCGCGCGAAGTACACCGCGGAGCAGCTCGTGCAGTTCGAAGAAGGACTCGAGCGCGTGAACGCGCAAGTCGTCGCCGAGCGTCGCGCGGTGGCGGAGAAGTTGCTCGGCTAGCACGACTCGGCGACGCGAGTGGGCTCGGAGCGAGCTGCCGCTCCAAGGGTGTCGCAAATCCCCCGGGCGACCGGTCACGTTGAGGTGTGCGCGCACTCCAGCTCACGCTCGTCGCCGAGCGAGGTCCGCGAGCATGGCAGAAGCCGCGGTCTTGACCTACGAACTCGAGCGCAGCTGTACCCCTTCGTGCGCAGCCGATCTGCGCACCTGTCGAGATTGTGTCGGGTCGAATCCCGCACCTAGCGTGCGCGTATGACGGAAGTCGAATTCCGCGCGCCTCGGGATTGGAGTGCGCGCGAGCGGTGGATTGCTTGTCTCGCCTCGGTGTTGCTCGCAGCCATCGTGCTCGCGGAGCCCATCGTTCGATTCGGGACACATACCCTCGGCCCGTGGGACAATATCGTCCAACAAAGCGCGCAATTGCGCGGTGAGCACTACCGCTCGACGAAGAACCCCGCGCTGACGGATCCGACGCGTCAGTTTGTGCCGTGGGCGCTGCAAGCCCGCACGGAATGGGAGGCGGGGCGCGCGCCGCTGTGGAATTCGATGAACTGCTCGGGCGTTCCGCTGCTCGCCAACTACCAATCCGCGCTGCTCTCCCCCTTCACGCTTCCGTTCTATGTGCTGCCACTCGATGCGG
Organism: uncultured Planctomycetota bacterium; assembly: GCA_903928115.1. Taxonomy (GTDB): domain Bacteria; phylum Planctomycetota; class UBA1135; order UBA1135; genus F1-120-MAGs118. The sequence goes on along the minus strand of CAIYPP010000154.1, from coordinate 31,653 downwards.
CGTCGCTCTTGAGCGCGCTCGCGAAGCTTGCAGCAGCACTTTTCTTCACATACGGCTTCCTGCGCGCCATTCAGCTCAGCCGCGCTGCGGCAGCCTTCGGCGCAGTCGCGTATTCGTGGACCACGGGTCACCTGATGCTCTTGCTGCACCCGCATCCGGCCGTGACCGCGCTGCTCCCGGCGCTTCTGTGGTGCACGGAGCGCATCTTCCAGGCTGCGGAGACAGGACAGCGAGCTACGGCTTGGCGCTGGGGAGCGTTGCTGGGGCTCGCCACGGCGATCACCTGCGTGGCGGGACATCCCGAGATGCTGCTCGTCGATGCGCTCGTCTGCGCGGTGTACGTGCTGATGCGCGGCCTCGCGACGCGCTCGTGGCACGTCGCCGCTCGCGCGAGCCTGCCGCTCGTCGTCGGCGTGCTGCTCGGAGCGCTGCTCGCCGCACCGCAGCTCCTGCCGTTCGCCGAGTACATGCTCGGAAGCGACATGTACCGCAGGCCCACGCGCTTTCTGGCGGTGGATGCGCCCGAACAGCTGCCGCTGCTCGTCTTCCCGGACTTCATCGGGAATCCCTTGGAACGGGGCAACGGAGTGGTGTTTACGCCCAAGCCCAACTATCAGGAAGCCGAGATGTACTACGCGGGCGCGCTGCCCCTCTGGCTCGCGGTCGTGGCGCTCGCGCTCGGGATCTGGCGCACGCGCTGGGGTCTCTTCACCGGCTGGGCCGTGCTCGTCGTCGGCGTCGTGTGGAACATCGGCTCGCTCGGAGAGTCGATCGGGCGCTTCGTCACCGCTGGCATGATCCCGTGGGGCCGTCTCTATCCCGTGCTGAGCCTCGGAGCCGCGCTCAGCGCTGCTTGGGCTCTCGAACACGGGCGTAGGGAGCATCGGCCGCGACGCTGGCTCGCGATCGTCGGCGTGAGTGCGATCGCGATGTTCGCCGCGGCTTGGCGTGGGGTCGAGCGCTTCATCGACGCTCATGCCAACGAAGCACGCGTCGATGTCGACACATGGCGTGCGATCGCCGACGCGCACGTAGGCTGGATCGCGCTGTGCTTTGGCTGCGGGGTGATCGCGGTCGCGGTGTATGGATGTGTGCGTGCGCCGAAGGTGCGGATGGCGTGCATCGCGGTGCTGCTCGCAGCGCACTTCGGCAGCACCGCTTTCTTGTTTGGTCGTTACGTCCCGACGGTTCCCAATGAAAACGTGGTGGCGCAGTCGGAGAGCATGGCGGAGCTGCAGACCTTGGTCGGCGACTCTCGAACGCTGTACGTCGGTCGCGATCGACTGCCAGTGAACACGAATGCACTCTATGGGATCGAGCAAGTGGTCGGCTACGACGCGCTCAGCGTCGCGGATTACGAGACCGTCGCGCGAACCGTGCTGCACACGGAGAACTATCACGCGGAAGTGAACTACGTGACGCGCTTCGCGCTCAAGCTCTTGGGCGTGCGATACGTCGTCTCCCGCAACGAGTGGCTGCCGATCGACACGCGCCTCGGCGAGCTCTCGAAGGAGCACCCGCAGCGCTCCGCGTACTACGAGCACGTCGACCAGCGCGAGGAGATCCCGCCCCAGCTACGCGCGGAAATCGGCCCCGAGGGACTGACGCAAACATTCCGAGCGACGCGCAAAGACCTCTGCGGACTCGCGCTGCACTTCACTTGCGCGCCCGCGGCTCTGGCTTCGCCAATTCAAGTGACGCTGCGCGACAACGCGACGGGCAGCACGGTCCTCGATCGTCGAGTCGAATTGCGTCAGCTGTCGTGGTTCAACCACGCGCGACGAGAGTTCGCGCTGTATTTCCCGGCGATTTCGGACTCTGCAAAGCGCGACTACCAGTTGACGCTCAGGGCGCTCGATCCCGCCGCGCCGCGTGCGGAGGTCGTGCTCGCGCCGCGTCGCGAGGTCGACGGTGGACCCATGGAAGCCTCCGCGAAGCGCGGGAGACGCGCCCGTACGGCGGCGCTCGCGAGCCCCCCGAGCGCGAGCCTCGATGTCGGCACGAGCGGCGCGGTCGAGGCGAGCTTCTCGCGCCCGAGCCTGCGTTTCGTGCAAGACATCGCCTATGGCACGGACCTGACGCCGCACGGCTGGCGCGCTCGTGCGCGGCTCTTCGAGTACACCGAGTCGCGCGGCGAAGCGTGGGTCGTCGCGGGCGTGCTACCCGCGAAGGACCGCCAAGCGGCGACGTGGCAGCTCGGCCGTCAAGGTTTCAACCCGTACCTCACGGTGCTCTTGGAGGGCGAGCGCGCGGCGCTTCCGCCGCGGCGCGAGCTCGTCTGGAGCGTCGAGGCCCTCGAAGACGGGCCGCAGCGCTCGCGCTGGAAGGTGCGGACGAGCCTCGACAGCTTCCTCGTGCTCGCGCGAGTCCACTATCCCGGCTGGGTGGTGCGCGTCGACGGTAAACCGGCCGAGCTCCTGCGCGCGAACCTCGCATTCTGCGCGGTGGAACTGGCAGAGGGCGAGCACGAGGTCGAGCTCTCCTACGAGCCCGCGAGCTGGCGCTGGGGGCTGCGCTTCGCGGGGCTGGGACTGCTCGGGCTGTGCGGAACCGTCGTCATGGCGGGCCGGACGGGGTCTCGCAAGCGAGCGTGGGGTCGCTAGGCAGGCGACGTACCGCGCGCCGCGCTTGAGCGGCGCTCGGCGCGGTACCATGGCGGGACGCCAAGGAGGTCCGCCGATGAAGGTCGCACTGTTCGCTACGCTTGCCGTCGCGTCGCTCGCGCTCGGTTTCGCCGCCCCGCAGGGGTTCGGTCTGGGGTCGCCGTCGATCAACTGGCCCAAGCCCAGCGAGCAGCACGCGTTCCTCGGCACGCTCGAGGGTCTGTGGGAAGTCGATGCGCTCCTGCACATCAACCCGGGCCAGCCGCCGATGAAGTTGAGCGGCACCGAGACCGTGCGGCTTGCGTGCAACGGCCTGTGGGCGCAGGTCGAGCTCGAGCTCGGCGACAAGCAGATCGGCTTCTCGTCGCGCGACCTGCTCGGCTTCGACCCGCAGTTCGCGCGCTACAACGGCGTCACCGTCAACGGTGGCTCGATGACGGTCGCCAAGTACGAGGGCAAGCTCTCGACCGACGGCAAGACCCTCGCGCTCTCCGGCGAGGGACCCGACCCGCGCTTCAAGGACCGCATCGCGAAGCTCGAGCAGGTCTGGACCTTCCCCAAGAAGGGCGAGCGCACCGCCAAGTTCGAGTTCCTGAACGAAGAGGGCGGCAAGGTCCCCTGGCTCGAGCTCACCTACAAGTTCAAGAAGAAGGTCAAGTAGGGCGCTAGGCGCGCCCCACTCCCCGCGGAAGTGGCGAAATTGGCAGACGCGCGAGACTTAGGATCTCGTGCCGCAAGGCGTACGGGTTCAAGTCCCGTCTTCCGCACCACCCCTCAGATCACAAGACTCGAGCATGTACCGTTGGTGGCGTATCGTGGGCACAGGCCTATCGTTCCTGATGTTCTACTGCGGGTGCTTGGTTATCGGCCCCGCGCTCATCCTCTGCGCACTGCTGAGGAACCGCGACGAACGCATGCGCGCGCTCTTCCTCCAGCGGTCCTTCCATCGACTCTTTGGCGCCTTCACCTTCGTGATGAGCCGTTGCATGCGCCTGGCAACCTTTGAATGGGATGGTTTCGAGGCGCTCGGACGCCCGCGCGGCCGCCTGATCGTGGCCAATCACCCCACCCTGATCGATGTGGTGTTGCTCATCGCGCGCTTGCCGGAGGTCGACTGCATCGTGAAAGCCGAGCTCTTCGCTAACCCTTTCACTCGACACTGCGTCACTGCGGCCGGATTCGTGCCTAACTCCGAGGGGCCCGGAGTCGTGGAGGCGGCCGTCGAGCGGTTGCTGGCAGGACACGACGTCCTGCTCTTCCCAGAGGGCACGCGCTCGCCCGTTCGAGGACTTCGACCCTTCCAACGTGGCGCAGCGAGGATTGCCGCGGCTTCCGGGTGCGATATACTCCCAGTCTTCGTGCGTTGCGTACCTCCCATGCTTTTCAAGGGTTCGAAGTGGTTTCATGCGCCCGTCGTGAAGCCGAGGATCACCCTCCGTGTCGGGGCTGCGTTACGCCCCCAAGAATGGCGAGCGCCTGGGCTACCGCAGTCAGCCGAAGCTCGGACGATCACACAACTGCTGGAACGGCGATTCGCTAAGGAGTTGAACTTTGAGCGCGCGTGAGCAACTCGAACTGGAGATCAAGCAGCTGATCATCAGCTCCCTGGCGTTGGAGGGGGTTCAACCCGGGGACATCGTAAACGAAGCCCCGTTGTTCGGCGAGGGCCTTGGTTTGGACTCGATCGATGCCTTGGAGCTCGTCATGGCGCTTCAGCGGCGCTTCGGCTTTAAGGCGTCAGAAACTCCCGGGTTCGGCAAGCAGGCGCTGGCCTCGGTCGCGTCCGTCGCCGACTTCGTCGAGAGCCTCCCAACCTCGAAGTGACAGTGATGAAGACTCGCGCGGAGATCGAGGAGGAAGTGGTCGCGACCATTAGCAGGGCCTTCAACCTGCCAAGGGAGCGAGTTACAGCCGAAGCTCATCTGATTCAGGACTTGGATCTCGACTCCATCGATGCCATCGACCTCGCTGTGCAGTTGGAAGCGCGGGTCGGAGTAGCGCCGAAGGGCGAGGATCTCCGCAGGCTCCGCACCGTCGGTGATGTGGTCAGCTTCGTGGAAAAGCAACTGTCCTCGCCTAACGGCTCAGCATGAGCCGAATCCTAGGTCTCGCGAGCCTGCTGTATCCCCTTCTGGTGTCTTGCGGACTGCTGCGTTTCGAACCGCGAATTGTTGCAGCGCTCGTCGTTCTACTTTGGGTGCTCCGCGCGTGGGCAAGTCGCCATGGCGCGAGCCAGTTTCCTCGCTGGGTCGGGCTCTCGCTCGCGGGTAGCGCGCTCGTCTTGGCGACCGCCGCCGCTCTCCTCAATGACGAGCTCTACCTCAAGCTCGTTCCAGCGGTTATCAGCGCGTGCGTTCTCGGCATCGCCCTCATCAGCCTGAGGGGAGAGCAGTCCATCGTAGAATGGCTTGCGAGGATGCAAGTAGACGCTCTCTCCAAGGAGGAAGTTCGCTACTGTCGCAAGGTGACCTGGATCTGGGCAACGTTCCTGGGCTTGAACGCTGGCTGGATCGCAAGGCTCGCCTTGGTCGGCACCACCGAAGCCTGGGCAACCTATACAGGCCTGATCTTCTACGTGCTCGCTGGCGTGCTCTTCGGAATCGAGTTCGTCTATCGCCACTATCGCTTCCGGCGCTACCTTGGAGCGCCCACAGACCGAATCCTGCGGCACTGGTTCCCGCCCCACAACGCAGACTACTAAGCTCGTGAACACGCCCTGGCTGAAGCAGCGCCCGAGCGACACAACGGTCGCTTGGCTCGCGGATGGTCCCCGCAGCTGGGGGCAGTGGAGGTACGCGGTTGAGGTCCTCGCCAAGCAACTCACCGTGCGGCGCGCCTCGGCGGCCGCGCTCCACACAGAGAGCGCCTGGACCGCATCGATCGCACTAGCCGCATGCTGGCACCTAGGGATGCCGGTCGTGCTCGCCCCGAATGGCAGGCGCGGCACGCTCGCCGCATGGACCGAGTCGAACCACCTCCTGCTCGGAGATGACGGGGAACTCGCAATAGAATCCTCAGCGGGCGCTCCCCAATCCGAATTCGTGCCGCAGGCACCCATCGATGAGGAACTGCTCGTTATTTGCACATCCGGCACCACAGGTGCCCGCAAGAATCTCGGCAAGTCGATTCGACAGCTTCTCGACGAGGTCGATGGCCTCGAAGCAGTGTTCGGTGCCAATCTCGGGGCGTCGCGGGTGCTGGGAAGCGTCTCTCATCAGCACATTTACGGCCTGCTCTTCCGGCTGTTGTGGCCGCTTCGCCATGGACGCGCATTCGTCGATCGAAGCGTGATCGATGCCCACGACGCATCCGCCCTCCTGGACGGCCAGGATCAGGTCGTTCTGGTTCACTCGCCTGCGTATCTAGATCGCGCGGTACATCTCCAGCACCTGAGCGCGCTGGGCAGCCGATGCAAAGCGATCTTCTCATCAGGAGGTCCGCTCTCGCACGCCACTGCGAAGCTGATCCTCGAGACTCTGGAGCACGCTCCTATCGAAATATTCGGATCGAGCGAGACTGGCGGAGTTGCGTGGAGGCAGCTCACGCGCACGGGCGAATCGCAGCACTGGAGACTCCTACCCGGGGTGCGTATCTCGCTGCGCGGCGACGTGCTGGTAGTCCAGTCGCCGAGCACACGCGGATCGGCGGTCGAGACCAACGACCGGGCCCGCATGGAAGAGCAGAGCACATTCCAACTGCTCGGACGGACCGATCGAACCGTCAAGGTTTTCGATGAGCGTGTTTCGCTAGATGACGTCGAACAACGCTTAAGGGATAGTGACTGGGTGCGGCGCGCCATAGCGGTAGTATCGCGGCAGGGCAGCGCGAATCGTCTGGCAGTCATTGTGGAGCTGAGCGAGGTAGGACTCGCAGCATTCAGGGAGAATGGCCGTCGATATCTCATCGACACGCTGCGCGGCCAGCTCACCCCCTTCTTCCGTCCGAGCGCCCTACCCCGTCAGTGGCGCTTTGTCGACAAGCTCTCCTTCGACTCTCAAGGCAAGATCTCGCTCTCTCACATCGAGGGTCTCTTGAAGATGCAAGGCCCTTGTCCCACGCCTCAAGTGACTGCGATCCGCGCGTTAGAAGCCGGGCATTGGCAAATCGATTTCACAGTCAATCCTGACCTGTGGTGCTTGCGAGGCCATTTTCCCGATATGCCGGTTGTAGCGGGAGTTGTGCAAGTGCATTGGATCATCGCGTGGGTGGCGCAGCTATGTCAGCGGGAGCTGCGCGTCAAGACCCTGCAGAACCTCAAGTTCAAGAGCGTGATGCGCCCCGAAGTCAACGCGGTCGCTGATCTGTGGATCGAGGACGGGCGCGCCGAGTTTCTCATCCGCTCTGGGACCACGCAGTACTCGTCAGCGCGTATCATCTTCGCATCCCACGCCGTGCCGTAGTCGGACTCGTCACAAGACCATGGCCACGATGGAGGGGCAGCGCACCATGTTCCGTCCCGCAGCGCTCATCGGCATCTACAACCATGGCTCGACGATCGCATCGGTCGTGGAGCCGCTGCGCGACCTGGAGCTGCCTTGCTACATCGTAGACGACGGAAGCGACGCGGCCACAAAGGCGCACCTCGCGGCGCTATCCAAGCGCTTCGACGACATCAAGATCTGGACGCTTCCGAAGAATTCAGGCAGAGGAGCCGCGCTTCGCGAAGGCTTCCGACGACTCTCCTCCGAGGGCTACTCGCACGCCATAGTCATGGATGCGGACGGACAGCACAACGCGAAAGATGTGCCGAGATTTCTTGAAGCAGCCAGGAGACATCCGGACGCGCTCGTACTCGGAAGCCCTTTGTTTGGCGCTGACGCACCCCGAGCGCGCAGGTGGGGTCGCAAGATCTCGGTGTTTTGGGTCTGCATTGAAACGCTCTCCACGGCCATCGACGATCCTCTGTGCGGATTCCGCTGCTACCCAGTCACCGGCTCGCACCAAATCCTTGAGCGAGGAAGCGTCGGAATGCGTATGGATTTCGACCCAGAGATGGCCGTCCGCTTGGCGTGGAGTGGTGCCCCGATCCTCAACTTGCCCACGATGGTTCGCTATCCCATCGACGGGATCTCGCACTTCCGTATGCTGCGAGACAACGCGCGAATCTCGTGGATGCACACACGTCTCGTTGTCGAGATGTTGCTCCGCGTACCCAAACTGCTGGGGCAGGCGGGCGTGCGCCGAATCGAGCTTCGACCATGAGCTGGCACCACTCTGCGGAACGCGGGTCCGCTTGGGGGCTCGACTTCATGGCTTGGACACTACGGCGACTCGGGATGTGGCCGACCCGGGTCGTCACGGAATTCGTGGTCGTCTACTTCTATCTGACGGGCCGTCGCGCACGCCTAGCTTCTTGCGCGTATCTGCGGCGGGTTCATGCTGCGAAAGCTGAAGTGCGGCATCTGCGCAATCGACGACTTTTTTGGGCATCCTACCAGCATTTCAGGACCTTCGGGATCGTCAGTCTGGACCGACTCGCGCTTTGGACGGACCGCTCATCTACGTTCACCATCGACTTCCCGAACCGCCAGCTGCTTCAAGATCTCCACGACCGAGGCCAAGGCGCAGTCCTGCTCGGAGCCCACATCGGCAGCTTCGAAGCCATGCGTGTCCTCTCCGAGCGCAGCGGCAAGGCGGTGTATCTGCTCATGTTTCAAGGCGCTTCGCCGAGGCTCTACCAGCTGCTGGCACGCTTGGCTCCCGCAGTTCAGCAACGCGTCGTGCATCTCTCGCCAGACGATCCGTCGACGGTGCTCGAGCTTCAACGACGGGTGGAAGCTGGGCACTGGATTGCCATCCTTGGGGATCGCAAGGAGCTGACGAGCGCCAAGCGGGTTGTGCGAACGCAGCTTCTCGGGGCGCCCATCGAGCTTCCTTCGGGCCCGTTCTTCCTCGCGGCCCTCTTGAGGTGTCCGGTTTACACGACCTTCTGTGTGCGCACCGGAAATCGCCGCTACGAGCTCTGGGTGGAGAAGCTCGCCGAGAAGATCGAACTACGTCGCGCCCATAGAGAGGAAGATGTTCGGCCGTACGTCGACCGCTATGCGGCTGCGATGGAAAAGATCTGCCTGCGCGCACCCTTGCAATGGTTCAACTTCTATGATGCGTGGACTTCTACACCTGAAGGATCAGGTAGCCCACGTGCAGCCGAGATCGAGCTGGCCCATGACGATCGACTATGACCCCCAACCGCGGACCTGCCGCATCATCGACGCGGGTAGCGTGCTCGCGATCGAAGACATCTGCGCTCTCGCGTACTCCGAGGCGAAGTTCCATTTGCCGCGCTCACCAGAGTGGCGCTCGAGACTTCAAGCTGGCGCTGATGGGATCTCTGCACGCGTACGCCGTGGCGAAAAGATCTATGGAATCAACACTGGGTACGGCGACACTTGCGATCGCGCGGTGCCGTTGCCGTTGGTGGAGGCACTTCCCCACAACCTAGTTCGTTACCATGGCTGCGGCCTCGGAGAGCTCCTCGACGCTGCGGGATCCGCCGCGGTGCTCGCCGTTCGGATCGCCTCCTTGGTCAAAGGCTTCTCCGCGATCCGACCGGAGCTTTTGGAACTCCTCACCGCGCTTTTGAACGAGCGTATTCTGCCGTGCATCCCAGCCGAGGGGTCCGTCGGTGCGAGCGGAGACCTAACGCCCCTTTCCTATGTGGCCGCAGCACTCGTCGGCGAGCGAGAGGTCTATTTTGAGGGTCAACACACGAGCGCGCGACGAGCCCTCGAGGCGCGCGGGCTGCGTCCACTTACCCTCGCGCCCAAGGAGGCCCTCGCGATCATGAACGGCACGGCCGTGATGACTGCGCTCGCCTGCCTCGCGCATGAGCGCGCACGCGCGCTGTTTGAGCTCGGGTGCGTGATCACCGCCATGAACGTCGTAGCGCTCGACGGCCTGTCCGCACACTACGATCGACGGCTCTTCGAGCTCAAACCGCACCCCGGTCAAGTCGAGGCAGCTGCCATCATCCGCGAACTCCTGGGCTCTGCGTCAGGCCGAGCGATTCAGGACCCGTACTCGCTGCGCTGCGCGCCGCACGTCCTTGGCGTGCTCGAGGACTGCCTTCGCTGGAGCCGTTCTTGGTTGGAAATTGAGCTCAACAGCGTGAACGACAACCCTCTTTACGATCCAGAAATGGGACATGTGATGCACGGGGGCCACTTCTACGGTGGCCACGTAGCTCTCGCCATGGATTCTCTTAAGACGGCGTGCGCGAGCGTCGCCGACCTGCTCGATCGACAACTTGCGTTGCTTCTCGATCCTCAACGCAATCGGGGCTTGCCGCGCAATCTAACGGGGATGTCCGGCGACGACGCGAGCGTTCACCACGGCTTCAAAGCGGTTCATATCGGCGCATCCGCGTGGGCTGCTGAGGCGCTGAAGCTGACGATGCCCGCAACTTCCTTCTCTCGCTCTACAGAAGGTCACAATCAAGACAAGGTGAGCATGGGCACGATCGCGGCTCGTGATGCGATCAGGGTGCTCGAGTTGACAGAACAAGTTTCTGCAGCGTGCCTGCTCGGCTCGACGCAAGCACTCGCGCTGCGCTCTACACTTGAGCCCGGTTTCGAACTGAACCTCGCGCCTGGGCTTCAGGCCATGCGCGACGCAGTGCACAAAGTGTTTGAAACCGTGAAGGCAGATCGCCCGCTGGAGGGCGAGCTGCGAGGTATTCTCGCGGAAATGCGCCGCCGACCAAGCCTTGTCAGTAGGGTGCTGGAAAGGACGACGACGTGATACTCAGATTCATCGTTCCGCTACTCTTGATTTGCCTGCAAGCCCCGCCGACGGGTGCTCCAGATGTTTTTCAGAATCCGATCGAGGTGGCTACTGCGTCCAAGGAGTTCTCAACCGTCAATGAGCTGCTGCGTGGAGCCAACCCCATGCGAGCCAGTTTCATCGAAGAAAAGCACCTAAAGGCGCTCAAGCGACCGCTGAAGTCGAGTGGAAAGCTGGTGCTGCATAGCGAGCGTGGACTCTACCGGAACACGACGGAGCCGCGGTCGAGCGAGCTTGTTCTATCGAACGTGGGGATCACTCAGAGAGACTCAGAAGGCCGCGTTGAGCGTATCGACGCAACTAAGCAGCCCATAGTCAAGTCTTTTGTCGACGCGTTCCTGCTCGTCCTCTCCGGGGATACCAGAGGACTCGAAGCGCACTTTCGGATCTACTTCAGCGGCAGCATCGAGAGCTGGACGCTCGGGCTCGCACCGAAGAAGGAGCCTCTTAGCAAGGTCATTGCCAGCATTGTCGTTGAAGGTTCGAAGGATCGCGTTCAGCGTTACGTGATCCGCGAGGTGTCTGGAGACTGTACAGTGGTTACTTGGACGGCGGTGTCCAACAAGACTCCGCTCACCGAAGATGAAGCACGTCGCTGGTTCGACTGGGCTAAGCCGTAGCCTCGCTTGGCTTTGGCTTGCGAGCGCGGTCGCACTCGGTGCGTGGCTCTTCCAGCGCTGGACGCAGGGGCTACGACTCGAAACAAGTATTCTTGCACTACTCCCAGCGGAGCAGCGGGACCCGTCTCTGCAGCAACTCTACGCTCAGTCGCAGGGCGATTCTGCACGGCGACTCATCGCCCTCGTTGGTCACGCGGATCCAGAGCGTGCGGAATCGCTGGCAGCGAAGCTCGTCGAAAATGCTGAGAGGTCCGGCCTGTTCGCGAAGGTCGAGGGCCGCACCGTAGCGAATCGGGAGGCCGAGCTGCGCGCCCTTTACGATCGGCATCGATTCCAAGTGCTTCCGTCGAAAGTGGTGGGGAATCTCGAACGCGAAGACCCCGTTGAAGCAACACTCGCGCGTATCTTCGACACACTCGCCAGCCCGTTGTCCGCCGCCGTCGCGCCGACGCTCGACCGAGACCCGCTTCTACTGGGTCACGAGTTGCAGCGGGACTTTGCTCGCCTCAGCCTCGCGGGCCTCGGAAATAGCGGCTTTCTATGCGCTACGCACGATGGACGGACCTACGCCGTAGTCACGATGACAACGGCGGCAGATCCTTTCGACGCGGGTGGCAGCGATGAGGCTGTCGTGTGGATGGAGGCGACACGCGAAACGATGCTCCTCTCTGCTTCCGGAGTCGACTGCATCTTCAGCGGCGTGCCTCGCTTCGCGAGCCATTATCGCTCCGTTGCTCAGCGAGAATTCGGACTCTTGGGCATAGGATCCACGTTGGCAACCCTCCTGAGCATTTGGTTGGTGCTAAGAAGTTGGCGACCGCTCATGCTATCCGTTCTGCCAATGGCAATGTCCGTTCTTGCCGGAACTTGCGCTTGCTTTGTTTTGTTCGAAGAAGTCCACACGCTTTCGCTGGTTTTCGGCTCGACACTCACCGGCCTCGGTGTTGACTACGCACTGCACTACTTCTTTATACATCGCGATTCCGATGAATCTTGGGATCCGAACGTCGGTTTGCGCGTGATTTTCCCTGCCATCACTGTCGGAGCCCTTACGAGCATCGTGGGATTCTCGGGACTTTATCTGACACCGTTTCCAGTCCTGCAGCAATTCGCGGTGTTCTCGTGCGCAGGTCTGCTTGCAGCTTGGCTGACCGTTGTGGTTTGGTTTCCGCCGCTCTCTCGTTTCCGCCTACGCAATGCGAGATTCTCGCCACTCACCACGCTATCGAGACGCTGGCTCGGGCTATGGGCGGATCGGCGCGCGTATGTTTCCGTGCGGGCGGCCATGCTTGCGGCCGCATTTGCTGCCTGTTGGTTCATCGGAAATGCGAACTATAGCGACGATATTCGCGCGCTACAGTCAGCCCCGCAGCAACTGCTCGACGACGAGTCGCGTTCGAGATCGATCTTGTCACGCGTCGACGAGAGCAAAGTTGTGGTCGTGGAGGGCGAGACTGAGGACGAAGTATTGGAGCGACTGGCCGTGGCAGACTCGGAGTTGCGCCATTCCGTTGCTCGGGGAGAGCTTGCAGGCATTGTTTCTCTGGCCCCCTTCATTCCTAGCCAGAGCCGACAGCGCGCTAACTCGGACCTCGTTCGTCGAACTCTTCTACCGAATTTCCAAGTACTCGAGCATGGCTTGGACGAGCTCGGATTCCACGAAGAGAGCCTGAAGTGGCTACGCGAAGACATCGAAGTCAACAACGTCGAGCCGCTGACCGTGTCCGAACTCCTCTCGAATCCAATCTCGGAGCCCCTGCGCGGGCTCTGGCTCGAATCTGCGCACTCTGGCATTTCTACGGTGATTCTGTTGCAAGGAGTGTCGAATGCGCGGGGACTAGCTTCCAGTCTCGAAGGCATCGAGGGCGTACGTTTCATCGATCGCATCGATTCGCTGACAGGGCTTATGCGCGCGCTGCGTTCGGAAACCATGAGGCTTGTGGGACTGGCGTATCTCGGGGTTCTCTCGATTCTCATGCTTCGCTTTGGTCCCCGCGCCGGCGTGCGCACGATTCTCCCAGCACTGGTCTCGGCGGGTACGACCCTCGCGGTGCTTTCCGCATTCGGCGTGCCGCTTTCGCTGTTTCATGTCCTTGGACAACTGCTCGTTCTCGGGTTGGCAGTCGACTATGGAGCGTTTCTCGCGGAAGATCGCGCCAGCGCTGAGACGACCTTCGAGGCGCTGATGCTGTCCGCATGGGTCACGGTCATCGCTTTCGGCGCCATGGCCTGCAGTTCTGCGCCTCCCATCCGGGATCTTGGCGCGAGCGTATCCGTGGGTATCATTCTGGCACTGGCCCTTTCCCCATCTGCATGGCGAGGCCAGAACGAATGAGGCTCTCGATCCTGTCCCTCCTGTTCCTGGCTTGCTGTACTTCGACGCGTGCGGTCCCGATCGCCACGGGCGCGAGTATCGATCTGCTTGATCCAGAAACCTTCGGCTGCGGCATAGCGCTTGAGCAGACGATCGAGTCGAATTGGGGCGGTCAGGTGGCATCGATGGACTGCGTGCTAGAGATCGACTCCGAGTCCATCCGGCTGGTCGGACTGACCCCAGTCGGATCCACGTCGTTTTCGATCATCTACAATGGCAAAGAAGTTTGGGTAGACGATCGTACATCGGGCCGACTACCCGCGGACCCACGGCGCATTCTCGCCGCTCTTCAGCTCGCCCTGTGGCCTGAGCTACCCACGCTCTCTGGCCTGACACTGGTCGAGTCGCGTGAGAACGGGGGACGCGTGCGACGACTGATCTCGAACACACGCGTCGTGGTTTCGGTGACCTATGCGGCCACGGGCGCTCCTTGGCTAGGACCGATAGATTTCGTGCATCACGAGCTGGACTACAGCCTGCACATCGAAACGGTTCGTTGGGAGCGGCTCGCACCTTGAAACTCCCCCACCCCAGCGAAGTGCTCCCCCAGCAGCCCCCCATGACGCTTTTGGGCGAGCTGATCGCGCACTCTCCAACGATAACCAGTGCGCGGACCACGATCGGCATCGCATCGCCGTTCGCGGACGACCGAGGCCGCGTGCCTGCATTCGTAGGACTCGAGTACATGGCTCAGACCGCCGCTGCGCATTCCGGCCTCCGCGGTCGGAAACAAAGCGAGCCCATTCGCATCGGATACTTGCTCGGAACTCGCCGCCTCGACTTGATGGTCGAGTACTTTTTGCCTGGCCAGACGCTCGTTACGCAGGCCCAAGAGGTTTGGAGCGACGGAGAGCTTGGAAGCTTCGCTTGCCAGATCCTCGATGAAGCGAGCGGCGCCGTGCTCGCCGCGTGCACTCTTAGTGCGTTCTCCCCACATACTCCGGCCCACGAGCCGGGCCTGCGCGACGCCGACTCCTCGGACGCTAGGCCGAAAGGCCGGTAAGCCTGAAGCGCTTCCGCACACGTGCACTCACCATGTCCCACGATCCCTCACGACGGCGCGTCGTCGTTACCGGCGTAGCTGGGTTTTCACCTATCGGTAACGACTGGAGCAGCGTTCGAATCGCACTTCGCGAAGGCACCTCCGGCGTGCGACTCAGTCCAGAGTTCGACGGCGTGACCGGCCTAGGTACGCGCCTAGGAGGTTGGGTCCGTGCCTTCGCAGTTCCCGAGCACTATCCGCGCAAGAAGATGCGAACCATGGGCCGCGTCGCGCAGATGGCGACGATCGCCACCCAGCGTGCACTCGAGTCCGCGGGACTCACCGACAACTCCGTGCTGCAAAGCGGCAGGACGGGGATTTCTTATGGATCGACGAGCGGCAGTCCGCTCGCACTTGAGGAGTACGCTCGTCAGGTGCTCATCCAAAAGAGCCTCAAAGGAGTCTCACCCAACAGCTACATCCAGCTGATGAGTCACACGGTCGCTGCGAATCTCGCCCAATTTTTCGAGATCCGCGGTCGGGTCTTGTCCACTTGCACAGCTTGTACTTCTGGAAGTCAGGGAATTGGATATGGGTACGAGTCGATCGTCGGCGGACGTGCGGACTGTATGATTTCCGGCGGCGCCGAGGAGCTCCACGTAGTCGATGCGGCCGTTTTCGACGTCCTCTTTGCGACCTCCACCAAGAACTCCGAGCCTGCTAGGTCGCCACGGCCGTTCGATCGCGCACGAGACGGGCTCGTGGTCGCGGAGGGAGCGTGTACCTTCGTGCTCGAATCGCTCGAGCATGCGAAGTCCCGAGGTGCGCCGATCTTGGGTGAAATACTCGGATTCGCTACCAACTGTGATGGGCAGCACATGACGCAGCCGCACGCCGCCGGGATGGAGGACGTGATGCGCCTCGCGCTTGCGGATGCGGGGCTGTCGCCCAGCGACGTTGGTTATATTGGTGCGCATGCCACGGCGACGGAAGTTGGTGATATTGCAGAGAGCGCCGCGATGCACGCAGTTTTCGGCCCAAGGGCCGTGACGAGCTCTCTCAAGGGACACATGGGGCACACCTTGGGCGCTTGCGGAGCTCTAGAGGCGTGGTTTACTCTGGAAATGTTGCGCGAAGGCTGGATCGCGCCGACCTTGAATCTCGAAGATTTGGATCCCCGTTGTGCGGCATTGGACTACGTTCAGAGCCGGCCGAGGGAAACACGTGCACGCATTGCGATGAAAAATAACTTTGCATTCGGCGGTATCAACACGTCGATCATTCTCACGCCATGGTAAACTTGTCTATCCGAGCCGACGTCGCGGTCGTAGGAGCAGGGCCCGCTGGCTCCAGCCTGGCAAGCTTCCTGCGCCTACAAGGAGCTAGCGTTGTCGTGCTAGAGCGCGAGCATTTCCCGCGATTCCATGTCGGCGAGTCACTGCTGACCATGTGCGTCCCCGCGCTACGGAGAATGGGCGTATCCCTCGAGGGCGCAGACTTCGCGAATATGAAGCCAGGCGCGCTCTTCATGCTTGAGCCAACGAGGGAGCGCTTGCGAATCGATTTCTCGCGAGGACTTGAGGGTACTTTCCCATACGCCTTCCAGGTAGAGCGGGCACATTTTGACGCAGCCCTCGCCCATCATGCAGAAGCGCTTGGCGCTGATGTCCATTATGGCGCGCAGGTCCGATCATGGGTGGAGGATGCCGACGGTGTCTGCCTATCGGGAGAATGGGGGTCCGTTCGAGCGCAGCTTGCCGTCGATGCGACTGGACAAGACGCATTCTTCGGCCGGCGACAGCGGACAGTAGAGCAACTTGAGCGTTTTGGGCGCGCAGCCAGTTTCACTACATTCGCGCCCGTGCGGAGCGCCACGGCCCGTGAGTGCGTCGGCAATGGCGACATTCTTATCTTGCTCGTACCCGACGGTTGGATGTGGCTCATCCCACTCTCCCGCGAGCGTGTGAGCGTGGGACTCGTCGAACGTACACCAAGACCGGGCGTTAGCGCCGAACAGGCAGTGAGCCATGCGATCGAGCAATCCGAGTTTCTCGTCGACTTTTTTGCAAATTCGAACCGCGTTCAACCATTCCGACGTATTGCGAACTACAGCTACTACAACCGAACTCCCAGCACAGCTCGCAGTGCGACCGTCGGTGATGCGAGCGTTTTCTTGGATCCAATTTTCTCCTCTGGCGTGACCGTTGCGGTCACGACCGCGGAAATGTTAGCGACCACCCTCGTTGCGTCTCTGCACTCCGGAAGTCCGCTCGAAATGAAGGAGTATCGCGCGGCGTGCCTGAAAGCATACACGACTTTTGATCGCCTCATCGAGAGATTCTATCGACCCGAATGGGTACAGAACGTGTTCTTTTCTGCTGGAAAAGACGACCGGATGCTGCGAGAGTTTACGGCAATTCTAGCCGGAGATGTTTGGAGAGACGACAACGAAGTGCAGCGTTTGTTGCTCGCAAGCGCGGCAAGAACAGGTCCGGAGATAACCTGATGCTGTTCGCCGCCGCCCATCAGCAATCGAAGCCATTCAAGGTTATTCCAATCTTATACGGAGTAAAAATGAAGTTTCGACTTCTTGCTTTTTTGGCTGTCTGTGCGTTCTTTACCACCTCGTGCAAAATTGCACAAGATATTCAGCCTGTCACCGTTGACGTTCGTGAAATTGCTGTCATTGACAATCCTCAGGTGCTCCGTGATGACTTTGGCGCAGCGCTTGAGAGTGAATTGCGTGGTCTTGGCATCCAGGTCAATAGGCTTCCCCAAGATGCGACGCCCAAGGACAGTGAGTTTGTCTTGACTTATACTGCTAACTGGTCCTGGGATTTGGCGATGTACTTGTGCTACGCAGAGTTGCGTGTTTTCCAAAAAGGGCAACCGATCGCTTCTGCCGTCTACGATTCGCGTTTCGGCAGCGCAAACATGAACAAGTTCGTCAAAGCTGGCACGAAGCTTCGTGAACTCGTCGGCTTGCTGTTTCCCCAGCGCGCAACTCGCTGAGATGGTTGTGATTTTGGCCCAGCCCCCAAAGTAGTACCAGCGGTTAGCTCACACTCGGGGCTTGGCGTTGAGGGTAAGGGCTGGCGTTGTTCGTTGTCGAGCAGGCGCCCGTTGGCGACAGGTGCGCAGCACCCGGGCGGGCATGCCCGCCCGGGTGCTGATCGAGAAACTCGCGCGGTGGACGGCCGCCCAACGACGTGTGCGGTCGGATCGTGTTGCAGTCCTCCCGCCATGCCTCGCAGATCTCGCGGGCATGGTCGAGGTCGTGGAACAGGTGCTGATCGAGGCACTCCTCGCGCACCCGGCCGTTGAAGCTCTCCGCGTACGCATTCTCCGTCGGCTTGCCGGGTCGGATGAAGATCAGCTGGATGCCGCGCTCGTGCGCCCAGCCGTCCAGCTGCCGGCTCGTGAATTCGGGGCCGTTGTCCATCACGATCGACTTCGGGAAGCCGTACAGCTCGCCGGCGCGCTCTAGGGCTCGGATCACGCGCTGTGCCGACAGCGAGAAGTCCACTTCGATGGCCGGGCACCGCCGCGACCAGCCGTCGACGACTTTGAGCAGGCGGATCCGACGGTCGTCGCGCAGCGCGTCGCTCATGAAGTCCATCGACCAGCGCTGGTTGGCGCCGGTGAGCTCGGGCCGAGTTTCGCGCGGCGCCGCGGCCAGGCGCTTGCGCCTGCGGCGACGCACGATGAGCCCTTCCTCGCGGTAGATCCGCCACACCCGCTTGTGGTTGATCACCAGGCCGCCGCGCCGCAAGAGCAAGCCGAGTCGACGGTAGCCGAAGCGCGGTCGTTCGGCGGCCAGTCGACGCAGCTCCGATCGCACCTCGGGGTCGGGCCCGCGCCGACTCCGGTAGCGCCTCACGGCGCGGCTCGGCCCTGCAAGGTCGCAGGCCCAGCGCTCGCTGAGCTGGAACTCCTCCTCGAGGAATTGGGCCAGTTCGCGGCGCTGCGCAGAGCTCACCACTTTTTTCCCAGCGCGGCCCTCAATGCCCGGTTCTCGAGCCCGAGGTCCGCGACCATCTGCTTCAGCTCCTTGTTCTCGTCCTCGACCTGCTTCAGCCGTCGTGCCTCGTTGACCTCCATCCCGCCGTACTTCGATCGCCAGCGGTAGAAGGTGTGGGCGCTGATCCCGACGCGGCGGCACAGGTCCGTGACCGGCGCGCCCGCCTCGGCCTCCTTCAGGATCGCGATGATCTGGGTGTCGCTGAATTTGCTCTTGCGCATGCTTGACTCCGGGGTTGTTCTACCCGGAGTGTGAGGTCTGCGCTGGTCCGGTTTCCGGGGGCTGGGTCAACTCGACTAAGCGCTTCAAGAAAGTGACTGTTGACTTGAAGTTTGATGCCGTGTCGCGCTCGGCCGAAACTTGCCGCCCACAGTCAAGTGATCGGATCGAGCGAGTCGTAGCCGGCGATTGGGCGGACCAGTTTGACGTCACGCGTAGATGACCATGGCAAAGAGAACTCGTCCGTGGATCCCTGAAGCCACTCAAGGAAAGCGAGGGCCGTCGGTAGTGAATACACTCGGTGCGCCCCGCCCGCTTCCAAGGCGATGCCGGCCTGTCTAGGGGATACGGCGCGGAGGATGGTCGCCGTCGCGTACGCTCGTTGAGGCTCGTCTGCGAACCCTGAATACTCGGCTGGCAAGACCTCGTCAGCGACCACGAGCAGCACTGGGGCTCCCCCTAGGCGGTAGGACTGACCTACTGCATCGATGATTCCGCATGCAAAAGTAGCACGACCAGCAGAGACGGAGCTCGACGGCCCGCGGCACCCGAAGTGTATCGAGAGCTGGCCTGCTGGGGCGTTGTGAACAGAGTGACTGAAAGTCGTTGGGCTTAGGTCCGCTCCCTGCACGATATCGCGGAGCATTGCGAGACTCGAGCGGACTTCTCCATGACGCGAAGCAAAAACCAACGACAGAGTCGGATCAACCCTGCCACCCGTCGCATTCCACGCAGCGTGCATGGCCATTCGCGTGAGCGCGCTCATCCTTCTTCGTTGCATTTTCGGTACAAATGCAACGTCAGGCTCCGGTGGCGATGGCTCCATCGACGCTAGCGTTGCGGACCGTCGCCAACTCTCTTCGCGAACTCCAACAGTAGACCAAGCCCACCAACGATCGACCGCGAACTTCATGCGTTCACTTCGCGCTCCAGCACAAGGCAACAGTTGTTACCACCGAATCCGAAGGAATTGGTCAACGTTGCGAATCGTGCGCCGTACACGACAAGGTTACCACTCTCAACGAGTCGGATTTTGGCGAGCGCGGGGTCGTACTCGCCGTCAAAGTCGTGTGGCGGTAGCTCAATCTCTCGGTCTGTTTGGGTCATGACCAGCCAGCAAAACGCGGCCTCGAGCGCGCCTGCGGCGCCCAGGGTGTGTCCAACGCGCGGCTTGGTCGAGCTACACGGGACTGTACAACCGAAGACTCGCGAGACTGCGTTCGCTTCGCTGCTGTCGTTGAGAATGGTACCGGTGCCATGAAGGTTGAGATACGCAATCTGGTCAGGTTGTAAGTCGGCATCGTTCAGCGCAGATCGGATCGCGCATTCTGCTCCCTCTCCTGTCGGGTTGGGCGCCGACATGTGGTGGGCGTCGGTGCTCTCTCCCACCCCCGAGAGCTGAATCCCGCCGGCGTCGCGAGTCATGAGAAATAGGGCGGCTGCTTCTCCGAGGTTCAACCCATTGCGATTGCGGCTAAATGGCAAGGTGCGCTGCGAGGAAACCGCTTCCAGCGCAGAGAAGCCCCGCACGGTGAGCCGGGCCAGCGAATCGACGCCGCCTGTAATCACGGCGTCGCACAGGCCGGAGTCTATGAGGGTCCTAGCACTCGCAATAGCTTTGGCGCTCGAAGAGCAAGCCGTAGAAATCACATAAGCGGGACCGCCCGAACCCGCGGCGCTCGCGAGGAACTCTGCCAGCCCCCCGTACTCCAACTGAGAGTAATGAAAAGTGGCAGGGAACTGCCCATCGCGATCCAGGGCTGCGATCGCATCATTTGCCTCTTCGACTCCAGAAGTGGTGGTGCCCACGACCACACCAATCCGCTCCGAGCCGAACCTCTTGATCGCTTCGCGAACTTCGCCCTCGATCTGTAGGAATGCGTCGAAAGCCAGCGCGTTGTTTCGACATTGGTATCGGGCGAGGCGGCCGTCGATTGTCGGGAGCGGGACGCTAACTCTTCCCAACCACGTCGCCTGCCCGTGGAGCCCGCCCGGCTGCATCGAGAGCGCGTCCGAATGTCGAGCGAGTAGACCCGCTCGAACTTGCTCGACCCCTCGACCGAGCGCACACGTGACTCCGAGGGCACCAAGTCGCCTGTCTCGTCGCGCGGTCGAGCCCCCAGGCTGCATCGCCCTACTATATCGGCCTGACCAACCGAGCGTCGCGCTCTCCGCGGGCCCGTGGCGGCGGGTCGGGGGTGGCGGGGTGGCGCGCGGAGGGGTGAACGTGGGATGATGGGCGGTTCGATGACGAACGAGGAAGTGTCGGTGGGCGCGGGCGAGAGCAGCGCGGGCGGTTTCGGCGAGTTGGGGCTGGGAGCGGAGCTGCTCTCGGCGCTCTCGGGGCTCGGGTACGAGGAGGCGACTCCGATCCAGCGCGAGGCGATCCCGCAGCTGCTCGCGGGGCGCGACGTGCTCGGACAAGCGGCCACGGGCACGGGCAAGACCGCGGCGTTCGCGCTGCCGCTCCTGCAGCGGCTCGGCGGCGAGCGCGCGGGACCGGGGCGACCGAAGGCGCTGGTGCTCGTGCCGACGCGCGAGCTTGCGATGCAGGTCGCCGAGGCCGTTCACAAGTACGGGCGCGGGCTGGGTGCGAGCGTGCTTCCGATCTACGGCGGACAGGGCTACGGCCAGCAGCTGCGAGCGCTCGAGCGCGGCGTCGACGTCGTCGTCGCGACCCCGGGCCGCGCACTCGACCACCTCGAGCGCGAGACGCTGATCCTCGACTCGGTGCGCACGATCGTCCTCGACGAGGCCGACGAGATGCTCGACATGGGCTTCGCCGACGATCTCGAGGCGATCCTCTCGCGGCTGCCGGAAGAGCACCAGACGGCGCTGTTCTCGGCCACGATGTCGCCGCGCATCCTCGCGATCGCCGAGCAGCACCTCCACGACCCCGTCCGCATCTCGATCCAGCGCGAGCGTCCGACGCCGGGCGAGGCGCCGAAGGTGCGCCAGACCGCCTACGTCGTGCAGCGCGCGTTCAAGGTGCAAGCGCTCGGACGCGTGCTCGACATGGAGTCGCCGACGAGCGCGATCGTGTTCTGCCGCACGCGCATCGAAGTCGACGAGCTCACCGAGGCGATGAACGCGCGCGGCTATCGCGCCGAGGCGCTCCACGGTGGATTCCAGCAGGAGCAGCGCGACCGCGTGATGAAGCGCTTCCGCAGCGGCGCTTCGGACCTCTTGATCGCGACCGACGTCGCGGCGCGCGGGCTCGACATCGAGCACGTGAGCCACGTCGTGAACTACGACCTGCCGACCGAGGCCGAGGCCTACGTACACCGCATCGGCCGCACGGGACGCGCGGGGCGCGAAGGCGTCGCGATCACGTTCCTCGAGCCGCGCGAGCACCGGCTGCTCAAGAACATCCAGCACGCCGCGGGCCAGAAGATCACCGTGGCGACGATCCCGACCGTCGCCGACCTGCGCAATCGCCGCTTGGAGATGACGGGTGTCGCGCTGCGCGAGGCGCTCGTCGCAGGCGAGTTGGAGTCGTTCCGCGTGCTCGTCGAGAATCTCGCCAGCGAGTTCGATCCGCTCGATGTCGCAGCGGCGGCGACGAAGCTCGCACACGAGGCGAGCCACAGCGAAGTGGCCGCGCAAGACGACGATCAGGACATCCCGCAGGTCTCGCTGCGGCCCGAGCGCCCCGAGCGCCGTCCGCGCGAATCGCGGCCGAACTGGGGCCACGACGAGCGTCGCGAACGCGGCCGTCCGTGGGAGGACCGCGGTCCGCGTGGGCGCGGCACGCCGCAACAGGACGCGCCGTTCGAGCCGCGCGAGGAACGGCCGCAGCACGAAGAACGCGAAGCGCAAGACTTCCGCGAAGAGCGCGGCTTCCGCGACGAACGTCCGCGCGAGCCGCGCTCGTTCGGCGGCCGCCCGCCGCGCTTCGAGCGTGGACCGCGCCAAGACTTCGGTGACTCGCTGCGCATCTTCATCGGCGCCGGTCGCTTCGACGGGCTGCGCCCCGGCGATCTCGTCGGCGCCATCGCGAACGAAGCGGGGCTCGCAGGGAACGAGATCGGACCGATCCGCATCGCGGACCGCTTCGCGCTGGTCGAAGTGCCCGCGCCGGCGGCGCACCACGTGATCGCCGCGCTCCGCGGGACGACGATCCGCGGACGCCGCGTCAACGTGCGCCTCGATCGCGCTGACTGAGCGCGCGAACGGCGCCTTGGGGCTGCGCAGCGCTCTCGCACCACGGGCGGGGACGGCTCTACGCACGGAGAGCACGCGCTACGGGCCTCGAGCTGCGAACCTCGGCCCCCTTTCGAGGTGGACGGACCCGCGTAGCGTTGAGGTCGTGCCGGGTGGCGAGCCCCGGAACGACTGGGGGTCACATGAAGCGTGCGAATCGTTGGGCGATGCGGTTGCGGGACCTGCTTGGCGTACAGACCCGTCCGGGGCGCGGGAGCGATCGCCGGTGCGAGGATCCGGCGTGCTCGGGGGCGGAGTACGACCTCTCGACGGGAGAATGGCTGCGCGAGCGCGGCGGTGAGCGGGATGCCGCGGAGTTTCTGCGCAGCTGCCGGGAGCAGTACGGCGACCTCGACGACTTGCCGGATCCGGGCTCCGCGCACGCCTGAAGCCGACGGCGCTTCGGTGGGCTCGGAGCGTGCCGCGAAGCCCGCGCGGAGGTCGTGTCGAGGAGGGCCAGGAGGGTCGGTGGAGGAGCCGCGCGTCGGTGCGGACGGATCGTCGCGACGGCGCCCGGCCGCACCGTCGAGCGCGTGCGAGACGACCCGCTCACAAGTTGTTTCGCGTCATGGATTTGCGTACGAATACGCAACCTGAGTGCAGCCGTCCCCAAGCCTCTGGAGTGCGTGGGTCGGCTGCGCCGATGTGCTCCCGTTTCGTACGACCAACCTCGTAAGCACGTCGTGCGTAGACGAGACCTAGACTGAGCCACCCATGAGAGCGACGACTGCTGACGTGCATCCCCGCCCCCGACCGCGCCTCCTCCCCCACCTCAGGCGAGCGGCCTTCCAAGGCGGAGTGGCGCTGGCGGCGGCCCTGCTCGCGAGTTGCGCGGACAAGGGCCACGGCGAAGCGAGCTTCTCCGCACCCGTGACCTACAAGCCCGCGGGACAGACCTTCGAGCTCGGCAAGAGCGACTCGAACCGCTTCGGCGTCTCGGCGAGCGACTTCGCGCGCGCACCGGCGGCCTCCGGCGGCGCGAGCGCGGGCGCGAAGATCCACTGGGAGACGCCGACGGGCTGGACCGAGCTCCCCCCCAGCGGAACGCGCGAGGCGAACTTCAAGGTCGCGGGCGACGCGAAGACCGAGTGCTACCTGACGCGCCTCGCAGGCAGCGCGGGCGGCTTGGAGTCGAACATCAACCGCTGGCGCACGCAGATCTCGCTTCCGCCGCTCTCGGCCGAGGAGATCGCGAAGCTGCCGCGCCTCGAGTGGCTCGGCGCGGAGGCCGTGCTCGTGAACTTCGAGGGCCAATGGAAGGGCATGTCGGGCACCGAGGGCGAGGAGGGCTGGCGCCTCGTCGGCCTCTTGTCCGTGCGCCCCGATGAGTCGCTGTTCTTGAAGATGGTCGGTCCGAGCGAGGTCGTGTCGGCGAACTTGGAGCCGTTCGTGATGCTCGCCGCGTCGTTCCACGACGGCAGCGGACACTCGCACGACGACGCAGGCGCTGCAGAGCTTCCGCCGGACCATCCGCCGATGACGGGCGCGACGTCGAGCGCGAAGTCTGGCGCAAACCCGAACGACGCGGCGCTGCCCGACAACCATCCGCCGATTGGCGCGAGCGGCACGCCGATTCCGGCGGCGGCCAGCAACGACAGCCAGCGCGGCTCGGCGTTCGAATGGAAGGCCCCTGCGGGCTGGAAGCGCGGCGCGGACAAGTCGATGCGCGAGGTGACGTACGTGGTCGACGGCGCAGAGTGCTACGTGACGCTGCTCGGCGGCACGGGCGGCGGACTGCTCGGCAACATCAACCGCTGGTGCGGACAGCTCGGCGCCAAGGCGCTCGGCGAGAGCGAGCTCGGCGCGCTCGAGCGCATCGAAATGCTCGGCGGCGAAGGCGTGATCGTGAAGATCACTCGCAGCGAGAGTGCGCAGGCGGGAACGCCCGAAGCCCTGCTCGGCGCCCTGTGCGTGCGCGAAGACCGCTCGCTGTTCGTCAAGTTCATCGGCGCCGAAGCCGTCCTCGACGCGCAGCGGGCCGCCTTCCTCGACTTCTGCCGCTCGCTCGCGGCGCTCCAGTGAACATGAAGATCCTCCACGGCTTTGTGGACGCGCTGTCGTCCCTGTGGCTCTCGTGCGTCCTGCTCATCCTGCTCGCGCTGCTCACGTGGCTCGGCACGCTCTACCAAGTCGAGCACGGGCTCTTCGGCGCGCAGGTCAAGTACTTCGACTCGCTGTTCCTCGTGCATCAGGCGGGCTCGGTCGCGATCCCGCTGCCGGGCGGCACGCTGGTGATGGGCATTCTGTTCGTGAACTTGGTCCTCGGCGGCATCGTGCGCCTGCGCAAGGACAAGAGCACGGTCGGAATCCTGATCACGCACGTCGGGATCCTGATGCTGATCGCGGCGGGCTTCGTGAAGGCGTACTACTCCGAAGACGGACACGTCACGCTCTACGAGGGCCAGCGCTCGAACCTGTTCGAGAGCTACCACCACTGGGAGCTCGCCGTGAGCGAGCCGCTCGCGTCGGGCGAGCTGCGCGAGGTCGTCGCGAAGCAGGAGACGTTCTTCGCGGCGGCGCCGGGCAAGAGCGCCATGCTGAAGGGCGAGCTGCCGTTCGACGTGGAGGTCACGCGCTTCCTGCCGAACTGCGACGTGTTCCCCAAGGGACCGATGGTCGGCGCCGACATCCCGACCGTCGATGGCTTCTTCCTGCAAGCGCGTCCGCTCGAGAAGGACAACGAGGCGAACGTCGCAGGCGCATACATCACGCTCATCGGCCGCGACGGCAAGCGACGCGACGCGATCGTGCACGGTGCGTCGCGCAACCCGCTGACCGTCGAGTACGAGGGGCGGCGCTTCGGCGTCGCGCTGCGCCGCGAGCAGTGGGTCATGCCGTTCACGGTGGCCCTCGATGAGTTCACCAAGGAAGACCACCCGCGCATGATGATGCCCAAGTCGTTCTCGAGCGACGTGGTCGTGATCGAGCCGGGCTCCGAGCGCAAGGTGAAGATCTCGATGAACGAGCCGCTGCGTCAGGACGGGCTCGTGCTCTACCAAGCCTCTTGGGGCCCGTCGAACGCGCGACCGGGCGATCGACTGTTCTCGACGCTCGCGGTCGTGCGCAACCCCGCCGACCAATACCCGCTCTACTCGTGCATCGTGATCGCCATCGGGCTCGTGATGCACTTCTCGGTCAAGCTCATGAAGCACATCCGCCACGAGGCGCAGAAGGCCGCATGAAGACGCTCCTCTCCACCCTCGCGTTCCTGTTCGCGCTCAGCGTGCTCGCGCCGCTCGCACGTGCGCAGTCCGACCACGATCACGCTGGCCTCGCGGGCGAAGCGCACGGACCGCTCCAGCGCAGCGCGCCGTGGCCGGACGCGACGCGCGACCTCGCCGCCAGCCTGCCGATCCAAGATGGCGGCCGCATCAAGCCGCTCTCGACCTACGCGAGCTTCACGCTGCTGCGCCTGAACGGCAAGCGCTCGGTCGAGACGCCGTCGGGCGAGAAGCTCACGCCGATCGAGTGGCTGCTCGACGTCCTGTTCGTCCCAGGGCAGGCCGAGAGCTACCCGGTCTTCATGGTGGCCGACATCCAGGCGACCGAAGCCATCGGCCTCACGCTCGAAGGCAAGAAGAAGCGCGACCGCTACTCGGCCGCGGAGCTGCGCCCCGCTCGCAAGAAGCTGTACGAGCTCGCACGGGAGTACGAGCGCATCGAAGAGAAGAACCGATCGACGGTGCAGCAGCAGGTCTTCACGCTCGCGCTCAACCTCGACCTGTACGAGCGCCTCGAGACGCACTTCGACTTCGCGCGCCACGACCTCGACGTCACGGCGAGCGTCGACCTTCGCCGCATCCTCGGCGCGGACGAAGCCCGCTTCAGCCAGCTCGTCGGCAAGGTGCCGGAGATCATGATGCTGCAGCGCGAGCTGCGCGCCGATCCCGCGAAGTCGGCGGAGGTCACCGCGCTCAACCGCGTGCTGCAGGATGCGAGCTCGCTCTCGCAGGGCACCGGTCTGCTCGCCCTCGTTCCGTCGCTGCGCGACGTCAAGGCCGAGCCCGAGTGGCACGCGGCCGAGGACCTCTTCATGCGCGCGTTCGAGCCCGACGGCATCGATCCGCGCTACGTGACGGCGCTCGCCAAGATGGAGGACGTCGCGCGTGCCGCGAGTGACATGCCGCGCTTCTCGCAGGCTGTCGAAGCGCTGCACAGCACGGTGACTCCGATGGCCGCCGCGCGCGGCGAGTACGAGAAGATCGGGCTCGAGATCTCGTACTACAACGCCAACCTCATCACGAACTCGCTGGTGATCTTCATCCTCGGCTTCGTGCTGGCGGCAGGGCTGTGGCTCTTCCCCCGCGTCCGCGCGCTGTACTGGGGCGCGAACGCCGCGGTGCTCGTAGCGACGGGGCTGCTTACGGCCGCGATCGTGATCCGCTGCATGATCCGCGAGCGTCCGCCGGTCAGCACGCTCTACGAGACCGTGCTCTTCGTGACCGCGACGGGCGCTCTGATCGCGCTTGCGATGGAGTGGATCAACCGCCAGCGCATGGCGCTTTCGTCCGCCGCGATCCTCGGCGTGATCGGGCTCTTCATCGCCAATGGCTACGAGACGCTCGACAAGAAGGACACGATGCCGCAGCTCGTTGCGGTGCTCGACACCAACTTCTGGCTGGCGACGCACGTGACGGCGATCACGATCGGCTACTCGGCCGGAATGCTCGCGGCCCTGATCGGAAGCGTGTACCTCGTGTCGAAGCTGCTCGGCCTGAAGCGCGCAGAGCCCGCGTACTACAAAGGCCTCACGCGCATGACCTACGGGACGCTGAGCTTCGGCCTGATCTTCTCGGTGGTCGGCACGATTCTCGGCGGCATCTGGGCCAACGAGAGCTGGGGCCGCTTCTGGGGCTGGGACCCCAAGGAAAACGGCGCGCTGCTGATCTGCCTCTCGCAGATCGTGATCCTGCACGCCCGCATGGGCGGCTACGTGCGCGACTTCGGCATCCAGATGCTCGCGGCATTCGGCGGCACCGTGGTGGCGTTCTCGTGGTTCGGCGTGAACCTGCTCGGCGTCGGCCTGCACAGCTACGGCTTCACGAGCGGTATCCACACGGCGCTGTGGACGTACTACGGACTGCAGTGGGGCCTGATGGCCGTCGCCGGCGTGCATCACCTGTACGAGCGAGCGCGCGACGCGGCGGTAGCCGAAGCGCTGCGCGCGAACACGAACCAAGGCGAACCCAAGGCGCACTGAGCGGCGTTCCAAGTCAGCGCGAAAGCGAGCGCGGCGTCGCGGGCGTGAGTCGCCTGCGACGCCGCGCTGATTGGAAGCGGGAAAGTCCCGCGCGCGCTCAGGGCGCGATCGTGAAGCGCACGGCGTTGGTGAGACCCGTGAGGCTCGGGCTGCCCGGGTCGCGCGACCAAATCTGCGCGAAGACCGCGCGACCGGGGAGCAGACCGGGATCGATCTGCGAGCGGATCAGCGCGTTGAAGTCGAAGCTGTAGCTGCCGGTGCAGTCCGTGCCGGACGCGCTTCCGCCCGAAGACTGGTTCACGCTGCGGAAGGTCGGCGGCGCGATGCACTTGATCCCGCCTTGGAACGGAGTCGCCGCCGCGGCGTAGCCGTAGAACGCGAGACCCGTCTTCTGGCTGATCACGTTGCTGGCGCCGACGAGGAACGGCAGGCCATTGGTCCAGCTCGCCGTACCCGCGAAGTTGATCGCAGGCGTGCAGCCGAGGCTGTTGACCTTGGCGGTGCAGTAGGTGCTCGTCGTCGGAACCGACCACGAGCCACGCACCGTGCCGTTGATCGTGATCGAGCCACTCACGCCGCTCGTCGGATCGGCAAAAGGGAAGGTCGTGTTGACCGGCATGACGAGGTTCAGCGTGCTACCGACTTGCGTCAGCGTTCCATTCTGCGGCGTCGGCGCGGACTGTTGGCCGGTGAGGTCGGAGATGGTGGTCTGTCCGGCGGCGACCGTCGTCATCGTGCCGGAGATGTAGGTCATCGTCACCGTGGCGGTAAACGCGCCGTTGGCGGCCACAGCGAACTGCGGAGCCGTGATCTTCAGGTGAAGATTGTCGATCGCGATCGTCGCGAGCGGCGGCAAGAACGGCAGCGGGTTGTTGATCTTGCCGCGAATGTTCGGGACGACCGCGGCGTCACCGGTACCGGGGAAGTCCGCCGAGGCGATGGCGTCATTGGCGAGCGGATAGATGCGCAATCCGCTCGTACCCGCAAGCTGGAATGCGTTCGACGGGTTGCCGACGATCGCACCGAACGAGCTCGTCCCCGACCACGTGAAGTTCGACTGGGGCTGGTTGATGTTGAAGCTGAGGTCGGTCTGAGCGAGCGCCGGGGCGCCGAGGACCGCGACGAGAGCGGCACGCTGAAGCAGGTGGACGAGCATGGAGTGACTCTGGTTTGGGGGGAAAGCAGCGCGGGCGTCGGCGAGGTGCACGCACCGGCGAGCTGCGAGGAAATGGCAAGTGCCGTGCCACCCCAGAGGGGTGACGGCAGCGACGGAGGCCACGCCCTGCTCGTACGAAAGCGTGCGCAATCGCACGTCCAAAATGTAGCAGCCCGCGCAGGTACGGGGGGCTTGGGGGCGCCAAAAGCGCGCCCGCCCCCTTCCGCGGCACTTCCAGCGCCGCCGAGGGACTGAAAATCCTGCCTCGACTAGCCGAAGCGACCCGAGATGTAGTCCTCGGTTTCCTTGAGGTGCGGCTGCAGGAAGATGTCCTGCGTGGGGCCGTATTCGACGAGGCGCCCGAGGTACATGAAGGCCGTGAAGTCGCTCGAGCGCGAGGCCTGCTGCATGTTGTGCGTGACCATCAGGATCGAGTAGTTGCCCTTCAATTCCTCGATCAGGTCCTCGATGCGCGCCGTCGCGATCGGGTCGAGCGCCGAGCACGGCTCGTCGAGCAAGAGCACCTCGGGCTCGGCCGAGATCGCGCGCGCGATGCACAGACGCTGCTGTTGTCCGCCGGAGAGACGCAGCGCGCTGTCGTGGAGACGGTCCTTCACCTCGTCCCAAAGGCCCGCGCCGCGCAGGCTCGACTCACACACTTCCGCGAGGACGCGCTTGTCGCGCTCGCCGTCGATGCGCAGCGGATAGACGACGTTCTCGAAGATGCTCATCGGGAACGGGTTGGGCTTCTGGAACACCATGCCGATGCGCTTGCGCAGCTCGATCACATCCTGCCCCGCTGCGTAGATCGAATCGCCGTTCAGCCGCATCTCGCCTTCGATGCGCACGGAGTCGATCAGGTCGTTCATGCGGTTGACCGAGCGCAAGAGCGTCGACTTGCCGCAGCCCGAAGGACCGATCAACGCCGTCACCTTGCCGCGCGGTACCGAGAGCGAGATCGAGTGGAGAGCGCGGGACTTCCCGTACCACAGGTCGAAGCGCTCGATCTCCAGCACGTGCTCTTCGCTGGCGAGCGCGGCGTGGACCTCGGGCGGAAAAGGCTCGTTCTTCGAGATCGCCTCGAAGACTTTGCCGGAGATCGCGGGGGCGTAGTTCATGGGATTCTTGCGGCGGCGATCAGAGCTGGTTGCCTTGGAAACGGCGGCGCAGACGCGCGCGAATCCAGATCGCGAGGAGGTTGAGCGTGACCACAAGCGCGATCAGGAGCAGCGTCGTGGTGTAGACCATCGGCTTCGCGGCTTCGCTGTTTTGGCTCTGGAAGCCGAGGTCGTAGATGTGGAAGCCCAAGTGCATGAAGCTGCGCTCGGGGTGCAGGAAGGGCGCCGTCGCATCGAGCGGCAGCTCGGGCGCGAGCTTGACGGCGCCCACGAGCATGAGCGGCGCGACCTCGCCCGCACCGCGCGCGAGTGCGAGAATCATGCCGGTCATGATGCCGGGCATCGCGCGCGGCAAGACGATGCGCCAGATGGTCTGCCACTTCGTCGCGCCGCACGCATAGGAACCCTCGCGCATCGAACTCGGCACGCTGGAGAGCGCCTCTTCGGTGGGCACGATCACGACGGGCAGCGTGAGCAGCGCGAGCGTGAGCGAGGCCCACACGAGGCCACCCTTGCCATACGTCGGTGTCGGCAGCTTCGCGGCGAAGAGTAGCTCGTCGATCTGGACGCCGACGATGTAGCAGAAGAAGCCGAGACCGAAGACGCCGAACACGATGCTCGGCACGCCCGCGAGGTTGTTGATCGCGATGCGGACGGCGCTGACGATCGGGCCCGGCTTCGCGTATTCGCGCAGGTACAGCGCGGCGAGCACGCCGAACGGAACGACGAGCACCGCCATGATGAGCGTCATCAAGACCGTGCCGAAGATCGCGGGGAAGACCCCGCCTTCGCTGTTCGCCTCGCGCGGCTCGTCGAGCAAGAACTCCGCGGTGCGCGAGACGTAGACTCCGACTCGCTCGCTCGTGCTGAGCCTGTTGGGCGGGAAGGCGCGGACAATCTCCTCGAGCGCGATCGTGCTCCGCGTGCCGTCGGCGGTATCGAGCTCGATCGAATAGCGCGCGTTCTTCGCGCGCAGCTCGGCGATCTCCACCTGCAGACGACGGAATTCGGCCTCCGCCGCTGCCGCGACCCCCGCGCTAGCCGCTCGTGCGGCGCTCGCCTGCGCAGAGTCGGCTCCGTCCCCCAGCTCCGCCTCGCGCACGCGCAGTCGCGCTGCTTCGATGCGGTGATTGACCTCGCCGATCTCGACGACCTCGAGCTCGTGGCGGCGCTCCCAACGCGCGCGAACCTCGGAATGATGCTCCTCGAAGCGCTTCCACACTTCCTCGGGCGCGGCTTCGGTGCGCGCGCCATCGATCGTGATCGCACGAGGCGTGCCGTAGAAGCGTCCCCACGAGAGGCGCTCCAAGAGCAGCATCCACTCCGGCTCGCTTTCCTGCGCGACCTCGAGGTCGTTGACCCAGTTGAAGTGCGT
>CAIYPP010000153.1 GCA_903928115.1 uncultured Planctomycetota bacterium | reverse complement strand
TCAGGTCGAGGCGCACGGCGGCGTGCAGGTGCTGCTTGCGGGTCGCGAGGGCGCGGGCGCGCGCGTCTTCGCACAGGATCTCGCCGGCAACGCAATCGAGCGGCGCGTGCGGCTCACGGGTGAGGATGTCGCGATCGTGCGCGCGAACATCATCGCCGACAACCTGCGCGACCTGCGCTTTGACGACGCGACCCACACCGCGACGAGCGCGGGGGGCGGACGGCTGCGAGCGTTCAAGGATGCGCTTGTCGTGGGCGAGGGTGTTTCACCGCGCCCCGAGCCGACGGCACCGACGACCCTCGATGGATCGTGGACGGACGGGCTTTCCTACTCGGAGCCCTCGCCTGAGAAGAGCGTGGTCGAGATCAGGGGTTCGGTCGAGATGCGCTCACGTCCGAGCGAACTCGCCACGGATGCGCTGGACGCACAATCGGTCGTGATCGGAATCGGTGCGGAGCCAGCGAGGAAAGGCGGGGGAAGCGAGCGCGCGCTCGAGAGTTTCCTCGCGCGCGGTGCCGCGCGCATCGAGAGCCGCGCGTGGACCAACGCTGCGCACGAGGGAGAGCCGCGCGTCTTCCGCATCACCGGCGAGCACATCGAGTACGACATGCGCTCGCGACAGGGCGCGGTCATCGGTGCTGGCGTGCTGTTCGTGAACATGCCGCCCGATGCCGCGAAGCCCGCTCCGGCGGACGCTGGGCCGATTCGCATGGGCGCCACGGGCTCGACGCGTTTCACATGGAAAGAGGGCATGGCGCTCGAGCGCGTCGAGGGCGAACTCTTCCGGATCCGCATGGAGGAAGGGGTCGAGCTCCTCCACGCGGGCGTGAACGATTCCGACAGCCTGTCGCTGCGCTGCGCGACGCTCGAGGCGCTTGTCTCGCGTCCGGTCGCGGACGGTGAAGCGAGGAAGGGCGTGGATCTCGGCGGTCCTGCGGAACTCCGTGGATTCAAGGGCTCCGGCGGCGTGTTCGTGCGCACGCCCACGCAGGATCTCGAGTGTGGCGAGATCGAGTACTCGGTGCAGACCGGGCTCGCCACGCTGCGTGCCGCGGAGGGGCGTTCGGTCACCGTCGTCTTCACCGACAAGCCGACGCCGCTGCAGGCGAAGGAGATCGAGTGGGATCTCCGCAACGGACGCATCGAGATCAAGAAGCCGCTGGTCACGGGCGGCCGCTGAAGCGCGCGTTTCGCTACGCTGTCGGCGTGAATTCCGCAGTGCCCACGACCACGAGCCCGATCGCAAGCCTGACCTACGGTGGCTATCTCAAGGTCCCCGAACTGCTCGCGCTGCAGAAGCCGCTGTCGCGTCATCCGCAGACGGGTATGGCCGAGCATGATGAGATGCTGTTTATCGTCATCCACCAGGTCTACGAGCTCTGGTTCAAGCAGCAGCTCCACGAGGGCGACTTCCTGGCGAAATGCCTGCTCGAGGGCAAGGTGCAGGAGGCGGGCGCAACGCTCAAGCGGATGCTCACGATCCTGAAGACGATGGTGCAGCAGATCGACGTGCTCGAGACGATGACCCCGGTGTCGTTCCTCTCGTTCCGCAGCTTTCTCTCGAACTCGAGTGGTTTCCAGAGCGCGCAGTTCCGCGAGTTCGAGTTCCTGCTCGGGAACAAGAATCCGCGCGTGCTCGCGCACAATCCCGAGGGTTCGCCCGAGCACCGCGCGATCATGGCGCGCTGGCCGCAGCCGACGCTGTACGACGCGTTTGCGCGGTTTCTCGCCGCACGCGGGCACAGGGTGCCGAAGGCGCTGCTCGAGCGTGACGTGACACAGCCGATGCAGGAATGGCCGGAGATGCAGGACGCGCTTCTCGAGGTCTATCGCGGGCATCCCGTCGAGCGCGGCGTGTGCGAGCTGCTCGTCGATCTCGACGAGGGCATTCAGGAGTGGCGCTACCGGCACGTGAAGATGGTCGAGCGCACGATCGGATTCAAGCAGGGGACGGGCGGAAGTCCGGGCGCGGCGTACCTGCGCTCGACGCTGTTCAATCCGCTGTTTCCCGACCTTTGGGCGATCCGGACGCGGTTGTAGCGCTCGCAGCTCGCGGCTGCTCGCTTCGGCGACATGAACGCGCGTCGGCGATCCGGGCGCGCGTCGGCGATCCGGGCGCGCTCTGGCGTTACGAGCACCAGAGGGAGCCGCCGCAGCGGC
>CAIYPP010000152.1 GCA_903928115.1 uncultured Planctomycetota bacterium | reverse complement strand
TGATGTCCATGCCCCGGATCTGGTCGATCTGGTCGTACTGGATCTCGGGGAAGATGATCTGTTCTTTGACGCCCATGTTGTAGTTACCACGACCGTCGAAGGAGCGCGGCGACACGCCACGGAAGTCGCGAATACGCGGCATTGCGACGCTGATCAGACGATCAAGGAATTCGTACATGCGCGCGCCACGCAGCGTGACCTTGCAACCGATCGCCAGACCCTCGCGGACCTTGAACGATGCGATCGACTTGCGCGCCTGACAGAGCACGGGCTTCTGGCCGGTGATCTTGGCGAGATCGCCCGCTGCAGCCTCGATGACCTTTTTGTCGGCCACGGCCTCGCCCACGCCCATATTGACCGTGATCTTCACGATCTTCGGGACTTCCATGACGTTGCTGACGCCGAGGTCCTTGCGAAGCTGCGGCACAACCTTGTCGCGGTAATACTGTTGAAGTCTTGCCATGCTGGTGGTCCTGAGGGATCGACGCTCAAGCGTCGATCATTTCTCCGTTGGACTTGAAGAAGCGGACACGCTTGCCGTCGGCGAGGCGCTTCACGCCCACACGGTCGGCTTTCTGCGTACCCGGGTTGAAAAGCGCCACTTTCGAAACATGCAGCGGGGCTTCCTTTTCGAGGATGCCGCCCGGCTTGTTCTGCTGCGGATTACCGCGCGTGTGCCGCTTGACGCGGTTGACGTTCTCGACGATCAAAGTATCGTCGTCGAGCACGCTGACCACGGCGCCCTTGCGACCCTTGTCGCGGCCCGAGATGACGATGACGTTGTCGCCCTTGCGGATCTTTCTCATGACGGGGTCCTCAGAGCACTTCCGGCGCGAGCGAGATGATCTTCATGAACTGCGCCGTGCGCAGTTCGCGCGTGACGGGTCCGAAGATGCGCGTGCCGATCGGCTCGAGCTTGTTGGTGAGCAGCACGGCGGCGTTGCCATCGAACTTGATCAACGAGCCATCCTGACGACGCACGCCACGACGGGTGCGCACCACGACCGCGTCGTAGACCTCGCCCTTCTTGACCTTGCCGCGCGGAATCGCGTCTTTGACGGAAACTTTGATGATGTCGCCGACGGCGGCGTAGCGACGGCGAGTGCCGCCCATCACCTTGATGCACATGAGCGTCTTGGCGCCGCTGTTGTCGGCGGCATTGAGCAGTGACTGCAGCTGGATCACGATGCACGCTCCACGACGGACACCAGCCGCCAGGACTTGTTGCGCGACAGCGGACGACACTCGGCGATCGTCACGGTGTCCCCCTCACGCGACTCGTTGGTCTCGTCGTGCGCGAGCAACTTGGTCGTGCGGCGAATGTACTTGCCGTACCGCGGGTGCTTGACCAGGCGCTCGATCTCGACCGCGATGGTCTTGTTCATCTTGTTGCTGACCACGCGCCCGGTGAGCGTGCGCAGGGTCTTGTTTTCTTGGGTGTCGGTCATGGCTTACTTCCCCGGGGCCTTGGCAGCAGCCGCCTTTTCGGCGAGCACCGTCTTCAGGCGAGCAATGTCCTTGCGCGTGCGGCCGAAGTCGTGCGGCTTGACCGCCTGACCCGTCGCGCGCTGCATGCGCAGCGAGAATTGCTCGCGACGCAGCTTGAGGAGTTCCTCGTTGAGTTCGTTCGCGGCCTTGCCGCGCAGATCCTTGGCGTTCATGTCAGCGTACCTGTCGCTTCACGAAGGAGGTCGTAACCGAGAGCTTGGCGCCGGCCAACCGGAACGCTTCGCGCGCAGTCTTTTCGTCCACCCCTTCCATTTCGAAGAGGACCTTGCCCGGCTTGACCTTGGCGACCCAATACTCGACGTTGCCCTTGCCCGAGCCCATGCGGACCTCGAGCGGCTTCTTCGAGATGGGGACGTCCGGAAAGACACGGATCCAAATCTGGCCGCCACGCTTCACGTGACGGGCCATCGCGCGGCGCGCAGCTTCGATCTCGCGAGCCGTCATGCGCGCGCGCTCGGTGGCCTTGAGGCCGAAATCACCGAAGGCCACGCTGTTGCCGCGCTGCGCGAGTCCGGCGTTGTCGCCCTTGAACTGCTTGCGGTATTTGGTGCGCTTGGGTTGCATCATGGCTGCAATTCCTCAGTCCGCTCAGGCCGCCGGCGCAGCAGTCGCTGCGGCAGCATCGGTGGCGGGAGCCGCGGCGGCATCACCCTCGGGGGCGGCCTTCGCCAGGTCTTCCTTGTCGAACACTTCGCCCTTGAAGATCCACACCTTGACGCCGATCACGCCGTAGGTAGTGCGGGCTTCGCCGAAGCCGTAATCGATGTCGGCGCGGAAGGTGTGCAGCGGAATGCGCCCTTCGCGCGACCACTCGGTGCGGGCGATTTCGGCGCCGTTGAGGCGACCCGAGAGCCGCACCTTGATGCCGAGTGCGCCGCTGCGCATGGTGCTCATCACGGCGCGCTTCATGGCGCGGCGGAACATCACACGCTTCTCGATCTGCTGCGCGATACCGTCGGCAACGAGCTGCGCATCGAGTTCCGGCTTGCGGATCTCGGAAAT
>CAIYPP010000151.1 GCA_903928115.1 uncultured Planctomycetota bacterium | reverse complement strand
TCGAGCTCGACCTCGACGTTCCGCGCGAGCTGCGAATGATCCGCAACGTGGTCGCGACGCTCGATGGCTCGAAGCCGGACGGCGACCTCGTGATCGCCGGAGGTCATCGCGACGCGTGGGTGCGCGGCGCCAACGACAACGCGAGCGGCTGTGTCGCGCTCATCCGTGCCGCGCAGCAGCTCGGCGAGCGCTCGAAGAGCGGCTGGAAGCCCGCGCGAACGCTGAAGATCGGCCTTTGGGATGCGGAGGAGTTCGGCCTGATCGGCAGCACCGAGTGGGGCGAGGCGAACGCGGAGCTCCTGCGCCGTCGCTGCGTGGCCTATGTCAACTGCGATGCGTCGATCGCGGGCACCGCGTTCAGTGGCGGTGGATCGCCCGGCATGCTGCGCGTCCTGCGCATTGCCGCGGAGCGCAACTCGGTGCCGGGCGCGAGCACCAACCTGTGGCAGGACTGGTGCGCGCGCACGAAGGACAGCGCGCCGCAGCTCGGACTTCCGGGCGCGGGCTCAGATCACGCCGTGTTCGCACACCACCTCGGCATCCCCGTGGTCGAGCCGGGTTTCGGTGGCAACTCCGGTGGCCAGTACCACGCCACGTTCGACGACTACTCGATGGTGCGCGACCACCTCGACCCGGGCTGGGTCGGCCACGAGCTCGCGGGGCGGTTCCTCGCCGAGCTGCTCGCACAGCTCACGGACTCGGGGTCCATCTTCGACTCCGTGGAGGCTGCGCGTTCCTTCGCAGCGCGTGCGCGTGCGCTCGGCGATGAGGCGTGGTGCGGTCGTGAGCGCGCCGACCGGCTCGCGGCTGCCTTCGACGCGCTCGCAGCGCGTGCAGAGCGCGCGCCATCACGAGCCAATAGCCACGACCTGTATCGCATCCTCAATCGACCTTCGCTGGCGGGTCGCGAGTGGTTCCGCAACGTGCTGTGGGCGCCGAACATCGAAGACGGCTACAGCTCGGTGTCGTTCCCGACGTTGCGTGCAGCCGCGCGCGACGGGCAGGCGGCGCTCGACCTCGAGCTCGCGCGCATCGTAGGCGAGCTCGGCACCGTCGCGGAGATCGCGAGGTAGTTCGTGCGCGAGCTCGCTCGTCTCTTTCGGCGCTTCCTGCGCCACCGCTGGACGCTGCTCGCGGGCTTCGCCTGCATTCCGCTCGCGTCCCTCGGCGATATCTGGATCACCACGATCATCCGCGACGCGCTGAACCGTCTGCGCGACGGCTCGAATGCCGACTTCCTCGTAGGGATGTTCTGGATCCTGCTCGGCGTATCCCTCCTGCGCGGCACCTTCCGCTTCTTCCAGCGCTGGTGGCTCGTGTGCGTCTCGCGCTGGGTCGAGGTGCGGCTCAAGCAGGACCTGTTCGACAAGCTCGTCTCGCTGCCGACCTCGTTCCACGTGCGCAACAAGTCGGGCGACCTCGTCTCGCGGCTCACCAGCGACGTCGAGAACGTGCGCATGTTCCTCGGCCCCGGACTCATGTACGTCGCGGGCGCGCTCGTCATGGTTCCCGCGAGCCTCGCGTACCTACTCTGGATCGACTGGAGCATCGCGCTGTGGATGGTCGTGCCGCTCCTGTGCATGGGCGCCGGCATGTGGTGGATGTCGCCGCGCCTCGAGAAACACTCGCTCGCCGTGCAGGAGACGATCTCCGAGATCGGTCAGCGCGCGCAGGAGAGCTTCGCAGGCACCCGCGTCGTGAAGGGCTACGCCCGCGAGGAGCAGCAGGCCGCGCGCTTCGAGGAAAGCTCGAAGAAGAACCTCGCGCACCAAATCGAGCTCGCTCGCGCACGCGGGATCACGCACGCGATCACCTACACGAGCAAGGACCTGACCCTGCTCCCGATTCTCCTCGTCGGCGGGCTCGCGATGATCGACCGCGCGCTTCCCGCTGGCGATCTCTTCATGTTCATCGATCTGACGGCCAAGGTTTTCTGGCCGATCATCGCGCTCGGCTGGATGGCAGGCGTGTATCCGCGCAGTGTGGTGAGCGCGCGGCGCGTCTGCGAGCTCCTCGACACGGTACCGGAGATCCGCGAGCCCGCGCAGCCGCTGCCGCTCGCCGAAGTCGAGGGTCGCTTCGAGCTCCGCGACGTCACCTTCACGTACCCGAGCGCGAGCACGCCGGCCGTCGCAGGCATCGACATCACGATTCCCGCGAACACGGTCCTAGGCGTCGTCGGACCGACGGGCTCGGGGAAGAGCACGCTGCTCAACCTGCTCGCACGCATCTTCGACGCGCAAGGCGAGCTCCGTCTGGACGGTGTCGACATTCGACGGCTCCCCCTCGCCACTCTGCGCGGCGCACTGGGGTACGTGCCCCAAGACAGCTTCCTCTTCAGTGATACGTGGCGGAACAACGTCGCGTTCGGGGCCGAGCGCGAGCTCACGGACGAGGAGATCGACGACCTCGCGCGGCGCGCGTGCATGACTCAGGAGGTCGCGCGCTTCCCGAAGGGACGTGAGCAGCGCATCGGCGAGCGCGGAGTCACGCTCTCGGGCGGCCAGCGGCAGCGGACATGCATCGCGCGCGCCTTGGCCCGCGATCCGCGCGTGCTTGTGCTCGATGACTCGCTCAGTGCAGTCGACACGGAGACGGAGTCGGAGCTCGTGCGAAACCTCCGCAGCGCAGGCCATGGTCGCACGGTGATCATCGCCGCACACCGCCTGTCGACTGTGCGCCACGCGGATCAGATCGTCGTTCTCGACGAGGGACGCATCGTGCAGCGTGGCACTCACGCCGAGCTCGTAGCGCGCCCTGGCTGGTACGCCGAGACGTGGAAGCGCCAGCAGACCCAAGAGGAGCTCGCGGGGCTGTGACGCTGCAACAAACGAAGGACGCGCCCAAGCGTCGCGACGACGAAGACGACGACGCACCGGAGGAGTTTGTCGCCGGCAAGGTCTGGGACTCGCGCCTCGCTCTACGGCTCGCGCGCGAGACCCGTCCGCACTGGAAGCTCTTCGCCGGCGCGTTCCTGATCCTCGCGCTGCTGTTCGCTCTAGAGCTCGCGGGCCCCTGGATCCTGCGCGAAGCGATCGACGGACCCGTGGCCGATGTCATGGCGGCTCGTGAAGCGGGCACGACATTGCCCGATCCGCAGGCGCCCGTGCGAGAGCTGTGGTGGTGGGCCGCCGCGTACCTCGCTTGCTGCGGGCTCATCGCGGTCCTGCGCTACTTGGAAGTCGCGCACCTCGGTCGCACGGGACAGACGGTCATCGCCGACCTGCGGGCGCGCGTTTTCCGCCACATCCAGCGACTCGAGCTCGCGTGGTTCGACAAGCGCCCCACGGGCTCACTCGTGACGCGCGTGACGAGCGACATCGAGAACCTGAACGAGATGTTCACGTCGGGCCTCGTCACGCTGGGCTTCGACTTCGTGCGCATCCTCGTGCTGCTCGTCGTTCTCTTCTACATGCAGTGGAAGCTCGCGCTGGTCGTGACGGCGCTGATGCCGCTCCTCGTCGGCGTGAGCCTCGTGTTCCGCGGCGGCGCTCGCAACGCGCATCGCGACGTGCGCGGGCGGCTGTCGCGACTCAACGGATATCTGCAAGAGGTTCTCTCCGGCGTCCGTGTCGTGCAGGTGTTCCGGCGGGAGCAGCGCGTCAGCGAGCGCTTCGCCGGACTGCTCGATCGCTACTTGATCGCCAACGTCCGCACGATCCTGCTCTTCGCGCTGTTCTTCCCCGCACTCGACTTCGTCGTCAACGGGATCCAAGGCTCGGTGGTCTGGGCCGGCGGCGTCGACATCGCCTCGGGCGCCCTGCAGTTTGGCCTCTTCTTCCAGTTCTGGATCTACGTCAACAAGCTGCTCGACCCCGTGCGCGAGCTCGGCGAGCGCTACAACATCCTCCAATCGGCCTTCGCGTCGTCCGAGCGCATCTTTCAGGTGCTCGACACCGAGCCTGCGATCGTCTCGCCGCCCGCACAACTCGCCCGCAGCCCGCAGCCGCGCGCGGGCCACGTGCGCTTCGAGAACGTGAGCTTCGAGTACCTGCCCGGCTCGCCGGTGCTCCAAGATGTCAGCTTCGAGATTCCGCCCGGCGCGACCGTCGCTGTCGTGGGCGCGACGGGCGCGGGCAAGACGACGCTGGTCAACTTGCTCTTGCGCTTCTACGAGCCGACGCGGGGCCGCATCACGATCGACGGCGTCGACCTCCGCGAGTTCGACCTCACCGCGCTGCGCGAGCAGTTCGGCCTCGTTCTGCAGGAGGACTTCCTGTTCGCCGGAACCGTCCGCGACAACCTCGTCATGGGCCGCGCTAGCGTGCGCGAGGAGTCTCTGCAGACAGCGCTCACCGCGAGCCGCGCCGCGCAGGTGATCGGGCGCCTGCCAGGCGGACTCGAAGCCCCCGTGGCCGAGCGCGGCGCGACGCTCTCGACAGGGGAACGACAGTTGCTCGCGATCGCGCGCGCGCTCGCCGGCGAGCCCCACTTCGTCGTGCTCGACGAAGCGACCGCGAGCG
>CAIYPP010000150.1 GCA_903928115.1 uncultured Planctomycetota bacterium | reverse complement strand
CGCTCTTCGTACTCGCTCTGGCTTTCGCTGTTCCGTCTCCTGCTGCGCCGGTAGGTGATGGACCGCTGAAGGTGTTCGTGCTCGCGGGCCAGTCCAACATGGAAGGCCAAGCGGTCGTCAACCTCGGGGGACGTGACTACAACGATGGCGCGGGAACGCTCGCGAAGCTCGTCGAGGATCCGGCGCGACGCCCGACGTACGCGCACTTGCTCAACGCCGAAGGAACGTGGCGCGTGCGCGATGATGTGTGGGTGCGCTACCAGCGCGAAGGTGCTCCGCTGCGCACGGGTCCGCTCGGCTTCGGCTTCACCCCCTATCTCGACGAGCACCACTTCGGGCCGGAGCTGCAGCTCGGCCACGTGCTCGGCGATGCGTTCGAAGAGGACGTGCTGCTCGTCAAGACCGCGTGGGGCGGCAAGAGCCTGTTTGTGGACTTTCGACCGCCGTCCGCCGGCGGTACGACGGGCCCCTACTACACCCGCATGATCGAGCAGGTTCGCGCGGCTCTCGCGAACGCTGCGACCGAGTTTCCACGTGCGCGCGCGCGTGGAGTCGAGCTCGCGGGCTTCGTCTGGTATCACGGCTGGAACGACGGCTGCGATCCGGAGCACGCCGTGCCCGAGTACGAACAGAACGTCGTGCATCTGATCCGCGATGTGCGGCGCGATCTCGGCGCTCCGCAGCTTCCCGTCGTGATCGGCGAGCTCACGGGGCCGTGGGTCGAAGCTCCGGGCGAGTGGAATACGCTGCGCCGCGCACAGGCGGGCGCTGCGGCGCGCGAAGAGTTCCGTGGAAGCGTGCTGTTCGTGCCGACGGCCGCCTTCGTGCGCGACGCCGAGGCGTCTCCCAACCCGGGCCATGGCCACCACGAGTTCGGCAACGCCGAGACGTACTTCTTGGTCGGCGATGCGCTCGGTCGTGCGATGCGCGCGCTCGTCGTTCCAAGCTCGCCGCCCTTCGTGCCGACGCTGCCGCGCCCCGCTCCGAAGTCCGCCGAGCTCTCGGGCTACATGCTCGTCCCCGTGGAGAAGGCTCCGCCAGAGTTCAACGCGGGCTTCTCGCTCTACGCCGCTGCGTGGCCGCTCGTCGAGCGCTATCCGGGCCATGACTTTCAGTCGGGGCTCTTCGGAACTTGGATGTTCGCGCAGTTCGACGGCGAGAAGCCCAAGGACCTCTACTCCGACATCGAGGGCGGGCTCGGCTGGTGGCGCGACACGCACTTCCCGACCGAGACGCCCAAGTTCCTGATGGGCGGGGTCGCCTACGACTTCGAGGAGATCGCGAATGGTCCGGGCTACGGGCGCGGCACGTGGGACGAGCCGCGCGGGCTCTACGGCGTCGCGCAGCTCTGCTCGCGCGTCGTGTTTCCGCTCGACGGCCTCAACCTGAAGCAGGGCACCTGCGGCGAGCTCTTCGGCTACGGCTATCTGCCGCTGCCGCTCCTCGACGCGACGGAAGCGAGCGGCAACCAGTGCTGGACGCTCTTCTTGAACAGCGCGAACTTCAAAGGTCCGCTCGCGTTCTTCACGCCGCGCTTTTGGTCGCGCTCCGCCGATCGCCACCCCGAGCTCGCGGGCAAGCTGCTCG
Source organism: uncultured Planctomycetota bacterium (assembly GCA_903928115.1). Lineage (GTDB taxonomy): Bacteria > Planctomycetota > UBA1135 > UBA1135 > F1-120-MAGs118. Next base: position 2,348 of record CAIYPP010000150.1, on the reverse strand, counting down.
ACACGCGCCCCTCCGAGCCGAACAAGGCCTTCCAGATGGAGACGCAGTGGGTCGCCGCAGCGGTGCAGAGCACCGACGACGCGCGCACCTATGGGCGCGTGCAGCCGATGTCGTTTCCGATCGACGAGCAGGGCCGCACCGTCGTGCTCCACCAGCTCACCTGCTACAAGTCCGCCGCGCTCGGCGACTCCGTGCGCGCGTGGTTCGCAGGCGGCGCGAGCGCGAGCGGCGCAATCGACCCCGCGCAGTCCTTCGTCCAGTCGTTCGGCTCCGGCGGCGGCTCGACATGGCGCCTCTTCGCAGATGGCACGAAGAAGGACGAGCGCTTCGACATCCACTGGAAGAGCTTCGGCACGCCGCTCGCGCACGATCCGCACACCTTCGGCTTCACCTGGGACAGCGCGCTCGTGACGCGCGTCGAAGACGGCGGCGGCCCGCGCGTGCGCCTTCCCGAGTACTTCCGCCTCGATCCGCGCGAGGGCAAGGCGCCGCGCTGGTCGGTCGTCGGCGCGAGCGACGTTCCGGCCTCGACCGGCCTCGCCGAGCTGCGCTTCGCGACACCGCGCGAACGCCCGCAGCCCGCGCGCGAGACCGACCGGCGCGACGACAGCCCCTTCCGAAAGCCCGGCCCCGCCGCGGGTCCGTTCGAAGTCGAGCTCGGCGACGGCAGCACGCTCTCCTACGCGTGGTACCGCTTCGCCGACCAGCCCGCGATGCTGCGCGCCGACCTGACCGAAGCGCAGCGCGCCGAGGCCCAGCGCCGCGTCGAGCTGCTCCACCGCGCATGGTCCCCCGACCGCGACTACCTCCCGCCCCCGGCGACCGGCACCCTCGCCGCACTCGACCCCGCCCTCCTCGTCACCCCACCCGCCGGTCTCGAAGTCGGCTACGTCCCGATCGCCCTGCGCCAAGAGAAGCGCGGCAAGTGACGGCTGCGGGGGGCGGCAAGCCCCAAAAGTGGCCTTCCTTACGTCAGGAGGGCCACTTTTTATTATACGTTGGAGTATAATAGTCGAGGGTATAGTAATCGCCATGGCACAGAAGCCCCACGCTGCCCCGCCTCCGTTCCTCGGCCGCGAGCGCGAGCTCGCCTTCCTGAACGAGCTGGCCGACTCCGGTCGGCCGGAGCTGTTCGTGCTCTACGGGCGTCGGCGCGTCGGCAAGACCGAGCTGCTGCAGCAGTTCTGCTCCGGTCGCAAGGCGGTCTACTTCCTCGCGGCGCAGGTGCGCGACCGCGACAACCTGCGCGCGTTCCGCCACGCGATCGCGAGCGAGCTCGGCGACACGCTCGCGGGCGACGTCGAGTTCCCCGACTGGAGTTCGGCGCTCGGCTTCCTCGCCGAGCGCGCGGCGGACGAACGACTCGTCGTCGTGCTCGACGAGTTCCCCTACCTGTGCGAGGGCCAGAAGAGCGTGCCGTCGCAGCTCCAGCGCTTCTGGGACACGCGCGGCAAGCACAGCTCGCTGATGCTGGTCCTGTGCGGCAGCCAAGTGTCGTTCATGGAGAACGAGGTCCTCGCCGAGCGCTCGCCGCTCTTCGGGCGCCGCACCGCGCAGCGCCGCCTCGAGCCGCTGCGCCCGCTGGAGACGCTGCCGTTCTTCCCGCACTGGTCGCTCGAAGAGCGCGTGCTCGGCTACTCGGTGCTCGGCGGCATGCCCGCCTACCTGCGCCGCTTCGACGCGACGCGCCCGCTGCGCGAGAACCTCTTGCGCGACGTGCTGCGGCCCGAGGGCTTCCTGTTCGACGAGGTGCAGTTCCTCCTGCGCTCCGAGCTCTCCAATCCCGCCACCTACAACTCGCTGCTCGCCGCCATCGCACGCGGCTCTTCGAAGCTCAACGACATCGCCACCGACGTCGGCGTCGACTCGACCACCGCCAACAAGTACCTGCACACGCTGCGCGAGCTGCGCCTCGTCGAGCGCGAGGTCCCGCTCACCGATCCCGACCCGCTGCGCTCGCGCCGCGGCAGCTACCGCATCGCCGACCGTTTCCTGCAGTTCCACTACCGCCACCTGCAGCCGCACCTCTCGCTGATCCACGCCGGTCGCGGAGCGCGCGTGCTCGAGCAATTCATCGAGCCCGACCTCCCGCGCCTCCTCGACGAAGCCAAGGTCGACTTCGTCCTCGACCACCTGCGCCACGAGGCCGCCGAGCTCGTCGGCGACGAACTCCCCGACGTCGCCCGCCACTCCGGCCGCTACATCCGCGCCGTCGCCCGCACCACCTCCGGCCGCCCCGTCGCCGCCATCGTGCTCCCTGACGAAAAGCTCTCCACCGCCACCCTCGAGTCGGAGCTCGCGACCCTCACCGAAGCCCTCGGCGCCGCGCCCCTCAAGCTCACCTACGG
>CAIYPP010000149.1 GCA_903928115.1 uncultured Planctomycetota bacterium | reverse complement strand
GTCGAGAACGCGTCGCAGTGGTCGCGGCGCAGCTTGCGCTTGTCGGTGATGCGCGTGAGGCCGCCGGTGCCGGGCAGCACGCCGAGCAGCGGAACCTCGGGGTAGCTCACCGCGCTGTTGCGGTCGTCGGCGAGCAGGATCTTGTCGCAGGAGATGGCGAGCTCGTAGCCGCCGCCCGAAGCGGTGCCGTTCAGCGCCGCGAGGAACTTGATGCCCGAGTTCGCGCTCGCGTCCTCGATGTAGAGGCGCGTCTCGTTGGTGTACTTGCAGAAGTTCACCTTGAAGCCGTGCGTGCTCGTGCGGAGCATCACGATGTTCGCACCGGCGCAGAACACGCGGTCGATGCCGCCGGTGACGATCACCGAGCGCACCTCAGGGTGCTCGAAGCGCAGGCGCAGGATCGCGTCCGCGAGCTCGACGTCGACGCCGATGTCGTAGCTGTTGAGCTTGAGCTCGTAGCCCTCGCGCTGACCGCCATTGGGGTTGACGTTCATCACCAGCGTGGCGATGTCGCCCTCGAAGCTGAGCTTCCAGTGCTTGTAGCGGCTGGGGTGCGTCTGGAAGACGACGGGAACGGAGGGATGGGCGGTCGCGGCCACGGGGTGGGATGGGGTTGGGGAGTAGGGACTTGCCCGGCTCGGCGATGGGCAGTATATTTCCCACAACCTGAGCGACCGAGGAAGCATAGTTCCCACCCCATGGATCGACAAGTCCTCTTTCGAGAGTTGGGCCGAAAGTTGCGCTCCGCGCGCGAGGCGGCGGGCCTGAGCGTGACCGAGCTCGCCGAGCGCTCGGGCGTGAGCCGCCGCCACGTCACCGAGGCGGAGGCGGGCCGCGCGAACCTGTCCGTGGGCAAGCTGTTCGACCTCTCCGAGGCGTTGGGCGTCCGCCTGACGCGGCTCTTCGACCTCGAACCGACGAAACCGGCGCGCGTGGCGCTCGTCGGGCTGCGCGGCGCGGGCAAGTCGAGCCTCGGGCGCGCGCTGGCGCTCGCACTCGAAGTCCCCTTCGTCGAGCTCGACCAGCGCGTCGAGGAGCTGGCGGGCCTCTCCTTGGCCGCGATCTTCGAGCTGCACGGGAGCCAAGGTTTCCGCCGCTTCGAGGCCGAGGCGCTGGAGAAGGTGCTCTCCGAAGGCGAGCGCTTCGTGTTGGCGACCGGCGGCTCGATCGTGAACTCGGCCGACACCTACGCGCGGCTGCGGGCGACCTGCCACACGGTGTGGCTCAAGGCGACGCCGGAGGACCACTACGCGCGCGTCGTCGCGCAGGGCGACTTGCGTCCGATGCGCGGGCGGCCGCGAGCGATCGAGGAGCTGCGGGCGCTCTTGGAGACGCGCGAGTCGCTGTACGCACAGTGCGAGCACACCGTGTTCACCTCGGGCAGCACACCGCAGGCGATCGTCGCGGACCTCGCGGCACGCTTCGAAGGGGCGTGAGCGGCACGAGTGAGTCGAAATGGCACGGCGAAGGCCGCGCAGGTCGTGCCGCACGACTCGTACAACGCCCCATTCGACTCCGGCACGCTCTTCGTTGATGCTGGCGCGCCATGCGACGCGCGCCGCGGATCCTGTTCGCTCTCTCGCTCCTCTGCTTCGGTCTGGCGTTCTGGTGGAGCCTCGGCCGGACGAGGCACGAGGTGCCCGCGGCGCAGGCGCCGTCTCAGTCGAGCGCGCAAGCCGCGAGTCCGGCGTCGGAGTCGGCATCGGAATCCGCGTCGGAGCTCGCTGGCGAGCCGAGCGCGGTCGACTCTGGCCTTGAGAGCGAGCGCGTCGAGCAGAAGCCGACGGGTGCAGCGCGCGCGCTCCGCGGCGTCGTGCGAATGCCATTGGGCACGCCCAGCGACGAGAACGTCGAGATCTTGTTGATCGGCCGCGAGGCGCTCGCCGACGAACGTCTGCGGGACGCGAACGACGACGAGCTGGCGGCGGAACCCCGCATCCTCGCGCGCGCGAGCGTCGATGCAGACGGACGCTTTTCCATCCCCCACCGCGCGGATGGCGAGCCCCTGTGGATCGCGGTGCGGGCTCGCTACGCGTTCCTGAGCGAGCCGCGGCGTGTGCGCGACGAGGACTACAACGTGGATCTGTTGCTCGAACCCGAGCTCGGCGCGTGGGTCACGGGGCGCGTCGAGATCGCGTCCGGCGTCGAGGTCGAGGGCTTCGATGTGCGTGCGTGCGAGCTCGAGCTGATGTTCGACGCCCTCGCGCTCGCGGGCGGCGCTCCCCCGCCCTCGGGATTGCGCGCACCCAAGACGCACCCGCGCTCCGACGGAAGTTTCGAGTTTCGCGGCGTCGCCTCGCGCCTCGCGCGCGAGCTGCGCGTGACCTGTGCGCAACTCGCGGCGTTCAAGGGAAGCCGATTCGTCGTCGAGCCGGGCATGCATGCGACGATCCCAGCCGTGCTGACGCGCGGAGGCAGCCTGCGCGGGCGCGTCGTCGATGAGCGCGGCGTTGCGATCGAGGGCGCGAAGTTGGTCGCGTCGATCGATCCGCTCATGTTCGGTCAGGGCGGCTTCGAGGTGCGCGAGGGAACGAGCGGAGCGAACGGTGAGTTTCGACTCGACGCGGTCACGGAGGGCAAAGTCGATGTCGCGTTCTCGGGCGCGGGCGTGCTCGAGCGAGCCGTGGCCGCGGACGCGCGAGGCGGAGAAACAACGGAGCTCGGCGACGTCGTCCTGAAGGGCGGCGCGACGCTCACAGGCATCCTGCGTTGGTCCGATGGACGAGCGTGCCCCGCGGTGACCGTGCGAGCGGACTTCGATCCCGCCGCACTGAGTGGAATGAGCGCGCTGAACGCGATGCAAGGCGCGCGCGGCGAAGCCACGAGCGATGCGGAGGGGCAGTTCGCGATCGTCGGGCTCGGCAAGGGACCGTTCGTGCTCTCCGCGAGCGCGAGTCCCGCGCAGGGAGCCCCCGAGCACCGCGCGCGGCTTGGCGGCGTGACGCCGAGCGGAAGGAAGTACGAGCTCGTGTTGGAGGCGCCCCTCGCACTCGCGGGCCGTGTCGTCGGTCCCGACGGACGAGGGATCGTGAAGGCCCAAGTGCGAGCGCAAGAAGACACCGGCGCCGTCGTGCGCGGACTCGGCGGGCGCAGTGAGCGGACGGAGACGGAGGACGAGAGCGGAGCCTTCGAGCTCGCGGAGCTCGCGCGGGGCAACTGGATCCTCACGGCGCAAGCCGAGGGATACTCGCGCAGCGCAGCGCTGAAGGTGAGTCTGCCGCTCGAGCCCGGTGCGAGCGCGCCCTCGATCGTGCTGGAGCGCGGCGGCTCGATCTCGGGTTCGGTGCTCGACGTCGGAGGCGTGCCGATCGCGGGTGCGATCGTGCAGGTGAAGCGCACGCTCAACAACGTGCTCGAGCAAGGCGAGGAAGGTGCGGCGGCCGCGCAGCGCGCGAGCTCGCGCGCGGATGGCACCTTCACGCTCGAGGGCATGATCGCAGGACACCACAAGCTCGTGGCGAGCGCCGACGGTCGCGCGAGCAGCGAGACGGTCGAGGTCGAGGTGCGCGCGGGCGAGTCCACCGGCGCCGTCGTGCTCACGCTGCGCCTCGGCGGGACGCTGACGGGCGAGGTGTACGGCAAGGGAGGCATGCCCGCGGCGGGCGCACAGGTGTTGTTGCAGCAGGGCGCGGATCCGCTCGTGCAGCGCTTCGCCAACGCCGACGCCGAGGGACGCTTTCGCGTCGAGCACTTGGCGCCCGGCACCTACAACGTCATGCACTTCGCGGACGCGGGGCTGACCTCGGCGGACACCGGCGAGCCCGATCCCTCCGAGCTGTTGACGGGCATGCAGCTCGCGACGGCGACGATCGTCGAGGGCGGGATCGCGCACGTGGTGCTCGGCGCACCGGCAAAGAACGCCGTCGAGCTTTCCGGCCGAGTGGAGCTCGACGGCCAAGGTGTTGCGGGGATCGTGGTCACGCTGATCCCCGACCGTGCGCTCGGCGCCGGCAACAGCGCGATGAAGTTCGCGAGCACCGATGCGAACGGCGGATTCCGTGCGACGCTCGATGGCCCGGGCTCGTATTTGGTGTCCCTGCAAAAGCCCGGAGCTGCGGGGCAGCAGCAGTCGATCTCGCAGAGCATCGACGTCCCAGAAGGTGCGGCGTATTCGCACACCTTCGAGCTGCCGATCGGATCGATCGCGGGACTCGTGCGCGACTCCGAGGGCGCGCCCGCGGTCGGCGCGCGCGTCACGCTCTCGGTGTCGGGGCCGGTGAAGCTCGGCACGGCGTTCGGCGACAACTATGCGGAGGTCGAGACCGATTCCGAGGGACGCTACGAGCTCGTGTGGTTGGCGGAGGGGTCGTACACGGTGGCAGCGGGCGGCGCACCGCTCGGTGGCATGCTCGGCGGAACGGCGCGAGCGGGTCGTCAGGTGCGCGAGGACGTTCGCGTGGGCCGCGGTCAACGCACCGAGGGCGTCGACTTCCGTCTTCAGCGTCCCGGAACCGTCACCGGCATCGTGCGCGACTCCGCGGGAGCCCCGACGGGCGACGCGGCGATCTTCGTGCGGGACAGCGCCGGTCGGCCGCTCGAGCGACTCTCGATGCTGGCCACGGACGAAGCGGGACGATTCACCTGCGAAGGGCTCGAACCTGGAGACTACGTGTTCTCCGCGCGCAAGGGCGGACTCGCGAGTCCCGAGCGCGAAGCCGTGCGAGTCGACTCGAACACGACGGCGAAGGTCGAGCTCGCGCTCGGCGCGGGAACGATGCTGCTCGTCAGCGTCACGAACGAGGACGGCAGCGAGGTCGAGGCGTCGGTGACGGTGCTCGACGACGAGGGGCGGCAGGTCAACGGCCTGCTCTCGCTCGCACAGCTCCTCGAAGACCTGCAGGCCGGACGCCTCTCGAGTCGCGAGCAGCGTGTCGGGCCGCTCGCACCCGGGAAGTACCGCGTGATCGTCACCTCGACCGACGGCCGCAAGGAGACCAAGCCGGTCACCCTCAGCGGTCAGAGCGAGCGCAAGCTCAACGTGCGGCTTTAGCGGGCGAGGTCTCGGTGCTCGGTTTCGGCGCGGGATACCAGTCCGCGAGCACCTGGGCGAGCGCGCGGGCGACCGCGCGAGCTGTCTCGACGCGGCGCTCCTTGGAGCGCGCCACCGCGGGGAACTCGAGCTGCACTGCGCGCAGGTCCGCATCGCGGTGACGGCGCACGATGTAGCCGCCGTTGAAGTAGGGTTTTCCTTCCGGATGCGGTCGTGCGGGAGACGGCACGGCACCGAGACCTGCCTCCGCGAGGCGCGCACCGAGCGACTGCGTGCCGCGCACCCACGGAACGTCCACCAATGCCTCGCCAAACCAGCGCTCGCGGGCGAGCGTCGCATCGTCGAGGGCGAGCTGCTTGGCATCGAGCGCGAAGCCGAGCTCGACGAGCGGCTCCTCGTGCGCGTGACCGTGCACGTCGATGACGAGGGCTCGGCCCTCGCGCAGCTTGCGCGCGGCGGCGGTTGCGCGCTCCAGCGCTGCGTGGAACTCGCGCCAGACGTCCGCGCCGAGACCTGCGGTGTCCGTGGCATCGTCGGCAGGTCGATTGAGGTCGACCTTCGAGCGATGGATCGACGTCGCCACCACGAAGGGGCGAGCCGCGAGGAGTCGCTCGAGCTCGTCCGCCACCGCGAACGCGAGCTCGCGGGTTCCGACGTCGAGGGTCGTGACGCCGCTCGTGCGATCGGCCGCGGCGGAGGGCTTCTCCGTGCCGCCGTGGGGCGCGCTCAAGACGAGCGGCAAGGCCCCCTCGCGCACTTCGATGAAATCGAGCGCACGGGGCGGGGTCTCGGCAGTGGGACCCTGCGCGAAAAGCACGCAAAATGCCGTCGTGGCCGTTCGCAACCCCATCGGCGGCGACGTTAGCATCTGGTCCATGGCCGTGACGCTGAAAACAGCCGTCTCGAAGCTGCGCCGACGCGCGCTCGCGCGGGCGTGGCTGCGCCACAGCGGGCCGTGGCTCGGCTGGACGCTCACGGGCGCCGCGACCGTCGCACTCGCGGCGCGTGCGCTCGCGGACTGGGAGCGCGCGGAGGCCGCGTGGCTGCTCGCGCCCGCCTTGGCGGCTCCGGTGCTCGCCTTCGTCTTCGCGCGACGCGAGGTTCCGAGCGCGCATGGTGCGGCCACTTGGCTCGACGTCCACGCGGACGCGAGCGGCTTCGTCGTCACCGAGGACGAGCTGGGACAGAGTTCGTGGACGCCGCGAACGGAGGAGGCACTCGAGCGCGCGCTCGCCGCTCTGCCGAAGCCGCAGTGTCGCGCGCTGCTCGCTCCGCTCTCCCTCGCGGTCGCGTTTGCGTCACTCGCCCTGTGGATCGAGTTACCCGAGCGAGTGATCGGACCGCCGCCCGCGGTGTCGAGCGCTGCGATCGCCCGCGTCGAAGAGAAGCTCGACGCACTCGAGGAGGCGCTGGCGCTCGAACCCGAGCTCGAAGCGGAGCTGGAGCAACGCTTGGAGGCCGCGCGCGCGGATTCCGAAGCGGGCAATCCGGAGAGCACCTACGAGGCCCTCGACCAACTCGAAGGTCGCATCGAAGAAGAAGCGCAGCGCGCCGAGCAGGCGGCGCAACAAGCGCTTGCGGAGCTGGAGCGCGCGGCGAGTGACCCGAGCTTGGCGAAGGCGCAAGAGGCGCTGAAGAGTGCGCGGGAGACGCTGGAGGCCGCGGGGCTCTCGAAGGAACTCTCGCCGGATGCGGAGCGAGCGCTGAAGGAAGCGCTCGCAGAGGCGGCGCAGTCGGGAGAACCGCTCTCGTCCGCGGAGCTCGCCAAGCTCGCGCGAGAGCTCAAGGGCGGTCTCGACGCGGGGCTCGCGAAGCTCGCGAACGGTCGACTCATCGATCCGAAGAAACTCGCGAAGCGCGCGGCGTCGGGCTCGCTCGACGAGTTCGATGACACGCACGAGTGCGACGAGGAATGCAAGCAGCCCGGCGGGACATGAAAGGGCCGAGGGAAGGGTCACGCCGTGGGCGTGGCCGGAACCAGTCCGGGCTCGGGCGGCGTGAGCCGCGGACGCGGCGATGCCGAGCTTCGGTTCAGCGGCGAGACCGAAGGGCGCACCGACGAGTTCGAGTCGAAGTCTCTGCCAGAAGCGGCGGCGCTCGATGCGGAGTCGACGGCGCTGGTCGGCGTGGGCGCCGCGGCCCCGGAGGCGGCACCGAACGCGGAGGGCGCGGGACTCGTCGAGTCGGGAACCAGCACAGGGCGCGGCGCATGGAAGCGCCGACTCGCACCGCACCACCGCGAGGCGGTGCGCGATTTCTTCGGCAAGGATGGTTCACAGCGATGACGACGGCGGAAGCGACGTTGCCCTCTCCGGCGGAGGTTGCAAAGGCGCGCGAGAGCGCGGGTGCGATCCTCGACGGTCTCAATCGAACGCTGCTCGGCCAAGAGGAGCTGACGCGGCGCGTGCTCGTCGGCTGCCTCGCGCGCGGTCACGTGCTGCTCGAAGGCTTGCCGGGGCTCGGCAAGACCGAGCTGGTGAAGGGGCTCGCGGCCCTGCTCGGACTCTCGTTCCGCCGCCTGCAGTTCACGCCGGACTTGATGCCGGGCGACATCACGGGCGCGCACGTGCTCGAGCAGACGGACGGACGGCGCAACTTCGTGTTCCGACCCGGTCCGGTGTTCACGAACGTTCTGCTAGCCGACGAAATCAACCGCGCGAGCCCCAAGACGCAGTCGGCGCTGCTCGAGGCGATGGCCGAGCGGCGCGTCACGGTCTTGGGCGAGACGCACCCGCTGCCGAGCCCCTTTTTCGTGCTTGCGACGCAGAACCCGATCGAACTCGAAGGGACCTATCCCCTCCCCGAGGCCCAGCTCGACCGCTTCCTCTTCAAGGTCGAGGTCCCTGCGGTGTCGAGCAGCACGCTGGAGCAAATCTTGACCACGCGCCGCGCTGGCCGCGCGCCCGAGCACCGGCCCGCGATCGATGCGGCGGGGCTCGATGCGATCTTCGCCACGCTGGAGCGCGTCCACCTCTCGCGCGCCGTGGCGGGCTGGATCTCGCGCATCGTCGAGGGGACGCACCCGACCTCGGCGCATGCGAGCGCGAAAGTGAAGGCGTATGTCAAGCACGGCGCGAGTCCGCGCGGCGCGATCGCCATCGCGGAAGCAGCGCGGGCGCAGGCCCTTCTCAGCGGCAAGCCCACCGTGGGATTCGACGATGTGCGCGCCGTGGCGACTCCGGCGCTCGCGCATCGACTCGTGCTCGACTACCGCGCGCGACTCGAAGGCGTGCGCGGATCCGACATCGTGCAAGACGTGCTCGCTGCGATACCCGAGTCGCCGGAGCGCGTGTAGCGCACGATGAAGTCGGCCTTTCTCACCTTGGCGCTGCTCGCCGCGCCCGCTCTGGCGGTTCAAGTCGACAACTCGGTGACGCTCAGCGCGGCCAACCTCGATGTCCGCGTGCGCAACGTCTGGCCCGAGGGCGTGCAGCGCGGTTGGATGCCAGTCCAGCTCGAAGCGCACAACCGCTCGGAGCTGCCCCAGCGGCTGAAGCTCGCGGGGAGTACTTCGTCGTTCCAGTCCGCTTGTCGCTACCGCGCCGAGTTCGCGCTCGCTCCTGGAGAGCGCGTGAACGCGGAGCTGCTCCTTCCGGCGGTTGCAACTTGGGAGTCTGGGTGGAATCTGCGGCTCGAATCGGATCGGGGGGACCAGCACATCGCGAGCGGTGGCACGATCGGAGGTTCCCCGGAGCGTCTCGCGATTCTCGCCGTGAGCGAGGAGACGGTCGCACCCAGCGTGGTCGCCGCGTGGAGCGAGAAGACGTCGAGAAACGTCATCAACGGCCAGTGGAGTCCGACTGGAACCGTCGGGAACAACGACGACGCGCGGATCGCGCTGACTCGCTTTGCGGACCTCCCGCGCAGTGCGAGCGCCTACACGAGCCTCGATCTCGTCGTGGTCGATGCACGGCGCGAGTTGCCGCCGGACGCGCAGCTCGAGCCCCTCATGGCTTGGGTGCGCAGCGGCGGGACCGCGCTGTTCGTCGGACCGACAGCGAAGAAGCTCGCGCAGACGCGCGGCGCCTTGGCCCCTTGGATGGAAGAGCGCTTTCGCTTTCCCGACGATTTCCGCCAGCTGCGGATCTGCGGCCTTGGAACACTCGCGTTCCACGACAGCGCGGAGTGGTTCGATGATGGCGCACTGCGCGACACGGCCTACGAGCTCGCCAACCGCGACAACGACGTCGCTCCGGGCGCGACGGGTACGAGTCGAACCACCGGAGCGAACCCGAAGATCCCCGGCCTCGCCACGATCCCGCGGCACATCTTCGCACTGCTCTTGATCCTGTTCGCGCTCGTGATCGGACCGCTCAACTTCTATTGGATCGCGAAGCGCAAGCGCCCCGTCTTGTTGCTCGTCACGATTCCTGCGCTGGCGCTCGTCACCACCGTCGCACTCCTGCTCTACGGCATCTTCTTCCAAGGGCTCGATGTGAAGTCGGCGTCGACCTCGGTGGCGCTCCTCGACGAGCGTCTGCACCGCTCGGCCTGCATCGAAGATCGCCTGTGGTTCGCGGGGCTCTCCCCCGGAGCCGGTTTGCGACCGGAGTCGGGCACGCACGTGCACCTGCCGGGCGAGATGGACTCGAGTCCGCTCAGCGCGCTCGGTCGCGCGATGGAGATCGAGAATCCCGCGGCGCCGCTCCTCAGCGGCGACTACCTTCCCACGCGCATCCCGGTCGAGCACGTCACCATCAGCGAGCGTGCCGCGCGCGGCCGCGTCGAGCTACGCCGCGCCGGTGACACGTTCGAGATCACGAACGGGCTGGGAACTCGCATCGAGGAGCTCTTCGCGCGCGATCTCGAAGGAAACTGGCATTCGCTCGCCACACCGGTCGAGCAAGGCGCGAGCGCGAAGCTCGCGCTGTCGGGCGCTCCGAGCTTGGCCCTGCTCAACGATCCCTTCTCGCTGCTCGGCATCCTGCGCGGCGAGCAGATCTCCGACTTCCCCGTCGGCTGCTACCTCGCGCGCCTCGACCGCTCGCCCTTCCGCGACAACTGCGGGATCGAGACCACCGAGCTCGCGAGCGACCACCGGCTCTTCGGCGTTTGGCCGCTCGACGCGGAGGTCTGGAAATGACCACCGCCCTCGACGTCTGCGCGATCACCAAGCGCTTCGGCGCGCTGAAAGCCGTCGATGAAGTTTCGTTCCGCGTGTCGCGCGGCGAGATCATGGGCTTCATCGGCCCCAACGGCGCGGGCAAGACGACGACGATGCGCATCTGCTCGACGCTGGAGCTCCCCGACACCGGCGACGTGCAAGTCGACGGCGTGAGTGTGACGGAGAATCCGCGCGAGGCGCGCAGGCGCATCGGCTTCATGCCGGATTCGTACGGTGCCTACGCGAACACCTCGATCGACGACTACCTCGACTTCTTCGCGCGCGCCTACGGACTGCGCGGGGCGGCGCGCACGGCGGTGATCGAGCGCTCGATCGAGTTCACGTCACTCGGAGATCTGCGGGAGAAGTACATCGACTCGCTCTCCAAGGGCATGAAGCAGCGCCTGTGTCTCGCAAAGACGCTGCTGCACGACCCGGCGGTGATGATCCTCGACGAACCGGCCGCGGGGCTCGACCCGCGCGCGCGTGTCGAGCTGCGCGAGCTGGTGAAGGCGCTCGCCGGGATGGGCAAGGCGATCCTGCTTTCCTCGCACATCCTCTCGGAGCTTGCGGAGATGTGCACGACGATCACGGTGATCGAGCGTGGACAAGTGCGCGGCAGCGGCGCGGTCGAGACCGTGGCGCAAGGCGTGACGAGCGGCCAGCGCATCTTCGTCCGCGCCCTCGCTGGCGTCGACGCGCTGCAGCGGCGTTTGCTGGAGCTACCGCAGGTCTCAAAGGTGCATGCGGAGCGCGAAGGCCTCGCCTTCGACTTCCTCGGAGACGAGCGCGCGCTCTCCGAGCTGCTCGCGAATCTCGCCGCGAGCGGCTTGGGCCTGATCGAATTCGCCCCCAAGGCGGTCGACCTCGAGGACGTGTTCCTGTCGCTGACGGAAGGCAAGCTGCAATGAGCACCCAAGCGACGATGACCGAGCGGCTCGGCGATCGGCTCAATCCGATCCTCGTCAAGGAAGTGCGCCAAGCGCTGCGCGGCAAGTACTTCCGCGTGCTCTTCTGGATCACGCTGCTCGTTGGCACCTTGATCGGTCTCGGGGTGATCGCCGAGGCCGGCAGCGAGCCTTCGATCGAGACCGGCCGAGTCTTCTTCATGACGATCTTCGGCGTGCTCTCTGCCGCCGTGCACTGCTTTGTCCCCTTCTCCGCCTTCCTCTCGACGAGCGCGGAGTGGGACGAGAACACCTACGACTTGCTCATCATCTCGAACCTGCGCCCGCGGCAGATCGTGCAGGGCAAGCTGCTCTCCGCGCTGATTCAGGCCCTGCTCTATTACTCGACGTTCGGGCCATTCCTCGTCTTCGCGTTCCTGCTGAACGGAATCGACTTGGGCTCGGTGGCCGTGATCCTCGCGGGTTCCTTCGCGCTCTGCATCGCGCTGACTCTGTCGGGGGTCGCCGCCTCCAGCCTTGCGAGCAACAAGATCCTGCGCGTTGTGATCATGGCGCTCTTCGGCTTGGGCCTGATGGCCGTGTGGGGCATGTCGCTGGGCCTCGCGGCCGCGATCACGTTCGAGCCGCAAGTCTTGCGCTCGATCGAGGGGCAAGTTGCGTTCGTGGTGTTCCTCACGGCCGCACTGGTCCTCGCACTCCTTGCCAATGCCGTCGCACTCGCACGCTTCGCCCACGAGGAGGAGAACCGATCGACGCCGCTGCGCGTCATCGCCACGGTGATCGTGGTGTTTGCGACGCTGTGGGGTACGTGGCTCGTGGCCGAGTTCGGCGCTGGCGAAGCGATGATGGGCTGCCAAGCCGCTGCGGTGCTCTTGAGCTTCCTTCCATGGCTTCTGCTTTCGACAGAGCCCGAGGAGCTGCCGCGTCGGACGTCCGCGAGCGCACCGCGCAGCCGCGTGCTCGCGCTACTTCAGGCGGCCTACATCCCGGGCGGTGGCCGCGGAGCGCTGTTGTGCTTCCTGCTCGGTGCCCTCGCCGTTTCGGGCTCGCTCCTCGGAATGCGCTTCGCCTCGGGCTCGCTTCCCATCGCGCTGGACGTCACGGTGGCTGTCGCGGCCATGTACGCCTACCTGCTCGTCTTCAGCACTCTCGCCGGTGGCATCGGCGCCTATTTCGTACGTCGCGCATCGGCGCGCCTGGTGCTTCGCATCGCGGTGGTCGTCGCGGTACCCGTGCTCATCATCGTGCCGAGCCTGATGGCCATCTTTCTCGACAGCAACGATGGCTCCGATGCCTTCTCCCACGGCTTCAATCCGTTCTACGTCGTTTACGCGCTAGGTCAGGGAGAGCGTCCGACTCTCGCGCTCGTCGGTTTGGCGCTCGCCGTCGCTCTGAGCCTCGTCGTCAACGCGCCGCGCGTTTACAGCGGGTTGTGCGAGATCTTGGCCGCCAGTCGAACCGTGCGCACCAAGGGAACCGATGCGCCCGCGGCCTGAAGCGCTCGCGCTCGGCGAGCTGTGGAAGCTCGGATTCGATCGGACACCGCCCCGCGGACCTGCCGGTGAAAGGCTCGCGCGCGGCACGGGTGCCAGCCTCGAGTTCCACGACCGACGCAGCTACGTGGCGGGCGATGACGTACGGCACTTGGATTGGCGGGCGTATGCACGCACGGACCAATTGCTCGTGCGTCAGTGGCGCGAGGAAGTGCTCGCTCGCTGCGAGATCCTCTTGGACGTCTCGCGCTCGATGGAGATCGAGCCGCGCAAGGCGCAGCTCGCGGTCGACCTCGCGGGCTTGTTCTCTCGGGCGGCCGCGGAGTCCGGCGCGCTCGCCGTCGTGCTCCCCCTCGACTCGCAGCCGCGACAAGTGTCCGCTGCCGAGTTCGAGCGGGAGGGTGTGAAGTTCGAAGGCCGCGCGAGTCTCGGCGATGCGCTGCGCGGAGTCGGCGGCCTTTGTCGTCGCGGTGCGATGACCCTCGTGATCAGCGATTTTCTCTCGCCGCATGACGCCGCAGAGCTCGTACGTCCTCTGGCTGCGCGCGCGGGCGCGCTCGGAATGATCCAAGTGCTCGCCGAAGAGGACATCGAGCCACCCTTGGGTCGTGCGGCTCGCATGACGGACTGTGAGAGCGACGAAACCCTCGACATCGTGCTCGATGCGACGACCGTGGCACGCTACGTCGAGCGACTCGAGCGGCTGCAGGGTGCGCTCGAAGAGAACGCGCTGCGTGCGGGCGCACGATTTTCGCGCCTGATTGCGTCGTCGTCCCTAGAAGACCAGTGCCGCGCGTACCTTGCGCCGCAGGGCTTTCTGGTTCCCGCGCACTGAAGGCGCGCTCTCAGCGATCGAGCTTGCGGCGTGCGGCCTGACGTGCCTTGGTCAGCGCGTCGTCCATCGAAGGAGTGCCAGACTCTCGCGGCGCAGTCGCAGGGTTTTCCCCCGTGCTCGCCGTTTCGACGGCGGGTGTGGGACGTGTCGGCGTGGCCGGGACGGCGCGCGGAGCCGTCGCAGGGGAGATCGACTTCGCACGCGGTCGCCACCGTGCAAGGAGCGCCGAGAGACTGCCCCAGACATGCAAGCGGCGGAATCCGATTTCCACGAGGAGCAGCAGCAGGGCGAGCAGCACGAGCTCGCGGCTCACCACGCGCCACACGCGAGCCTCGCGCTCTCCGCGGAACAGAGTCCCCAAAGGCGGCGCGACTTCGCCCCCCGACGCGCTGGCGATCGCGCGCAGCATGCGCTCGCCGCGGCGCGGGTCCGCGCTGCGTTCAAACTCAGGGCTGTAGGGCAACGTGAGAGGCGGCAGAGTGAGCATGCGCTCGTCACCGCGCTCATCGCGGCCGAGCACGACCGAACCCAAGAGCACGCCTTCGCGCACGAGAGGTGCGCGCGCCTCGTAGCGCGTCTCGCCGACGCGCTCCAGCGGAAGCGAGGTCGTGGTTCCGTCCGCGCCGGTGATGCGCACGCGCGCGCTGCTGAGATCGGGCGGCGTCGCCGCGCGCGGATCTACCTCGACCGAGATCACCCCGTCGCGCCCGTCGCGCGTCGCTGTCGCGAACAGCTCCGCGGGCTCCTCCTGACCGGAGAGCCAACGGACCACGGTGACGAAAAAGGGCGCGAAGCCGGGCCATGCGACCACCTCGGCTCCGTAGGTTCCGCCGATCTGTCCCGCGAACGCCGCCGTCCTGCCGAGTCCGCGATACGCGAAGGCAAACGCAGGCGAGCTGAACTCCCCCATCACGATCGCGCCCGCGGTCGAATCCTCGCGCAGCCAGTTGAGGTTGTGTCCGCCGAGCACGGGGAAGCCCGCTGCGGGATCGAGCTCGCCCAAGCCATACAAGTCGGGCAGCACGCGCGTCGCCGTGGGTTCCTCGACGAAGGTGGACCGCGCGATGCGCATCGTGTCCTGCGCGAAGAGCCGCGGAAGCTCGCCGGGGTCCATCGTGAAGTAGCACTCTCCGCCGCCCGAGCGGGCAATTTGCCGCAGGAACTCCGCATCGACGTCCGTCGATGCGCCCAGCGCCACGACCGAGACGGTCACGTTGAGCTCCCGCAGGCGTGCGATCAGCTCGGGCACGCGCTCCGGCTCCTCCGCGTCGGCGGCGTCGGCGAAGAGGATGATGTGTCGATTGAGTTGCGAAGCCCCTTCGAGCTCGCGCGCCGCTGCGCGCAGCGCGGTGTAGGTGTAGATGCCGCCCCCCATGCTCTCGATGCGGCGCACGCGCGCGCTGATCGACGGAATGTCCTCCGCCGGCACCAGCGCCTGCACGACGTGCGGCGAGGAATCGACGGCGATCACCGCGACGGAGTCGAGCGGCGAGAGGAGCTCGATCGCTGCAACCGTGCCGAGATTCGCAAGCTGCATCTTCGGCACGCCGGGCGTCGCTTCCGCGGCCATCGAGCCCGAGCGATCGAGCGCCACGGCCAGCGCGATGCCGATCTTGCGCGTCTCGTGGCGCATCTCCATCGAGACGGGCAGCACCTCGTCGACGGGCGAGAGGTGCCAACCTCCGATGCCGAAGCTGGCCGCGCCCCCGGTCATCAAGAGCCCGCCGCCGCGCTCGAGCACAAACTCCCGCAGCGCGCGCATGCCTTCACCGCCGATGCGATCGGCGGAGACATTCTCGAGAATCACCGCGCGGTGGCGCGTGAGGAGGATGCGATCGAGCCGCGCACTCTCGGGACTCGCGACCGCGACGGGGATCGCAGCCTTGCGCAGAGCGAGCGATAGCGAATCCTCGGCTCCATCTTGGTTCACGACGAGCACGGAGCGTTGGCCCGCGACGCGCACGACACCCAAGCCGCGATCGTTCTCGGCGACGCGATCGGCGTGGCCGGAGAGTCGCAGCTGGTACTGCGCCACTCCCGGGCGCGCGAGTCGGTCGCGGAACGGAATCCGATTCAACCCCGCTTCGAAGCGACGGCGGCCGCTCGCGAGCACCTCGCCGTCGCGAACGAGCTCGTAGTCCGCTTCGACGGCGGCATCCGCGCGCACCCAAGCGCCAAAGGCGAAGGGCTCGCCCGCGCCAACTTCGACGGGCAGCTCGATGCGATCGACGGCGAGGTCCGGCTCGCTGCCGCGCGCCATGGGACGAACGTCGATGCGTACGCCCCGCGCGAACGCCGAGCGCGCCACCGCGACGGGATCGCTCCCGTTCGACTCCCCATCGGAGAGGAGCACGATCGAGCCTTCGCGCTCGCGGGGCACCAACGCCAACGCCGCGTCCAGCGCGCCACCGAGGTCGGACGCATCCGCGTCGATCGCGCGCTGAAAGCCCTGAAAGCGCGTGTCGCGATGCGGCAGCTGCTCGATGGCGGCATTGCCCCCAAAGCTCACGATCGCGACGCGATCGCCCTCACGCCGCGCTTCTTCCGCCGCGCGCAGCACCTCCTTGACGCCCGCATCCGCGTCCGCGGGCATCGAGCGCGAGCGATCGACGACGACGACGAGGTCCCGCCCGTTCTCACCCAGGCGCAGATACGGAGCCGCCGCCGCCGCGAGCAGCAGCGCCAGCGAAAGCGCACGCACCACCTGCGTTCCGCGGCCCACGCCCCGCAGCTTCCACCATGCGAGTGCGACGGGGAGTGCGAGCAAGAGGAACTCGGGGTGGACGAATCCCATGGTCAGGCTCCCGCGCTCGCCGCGCGCAGGCCGCGCTGGAGAAACCACCAGTCGAAGAGGAGCGCCGCGAGCGCGAGCGCGAGCAGTGCGTACTCGAACCAGCTCAGCGCGGTGTCGACCGCGGCATTCGCGCCCTCGGAGTCGCGCTTGCCAGGGAGCGCCGTCGAGAGATCCGACTCCGCGGAATCGACGAAGGAAAGTGCGAACGTCGCGACCGTGCGCCCTGCATGGGAGAGCTCGTAGAGACCCGCGGCGTCGAGCCCATCGACGATCACTTCTTCGAGAGCTTGGACTTCGCGGCGCGCTGCCTCCGGCGCACCGCGCGGACCTGCGAGGACGTACAGCGCGAGCTTTTCGCGCTCGTCCCCCGCGAGCTCGCTGCCCGGCCGATAGCGCAGGCTCTCCCCGACGACGAGGTTCGTGCGCACGGGCCCAGAGAGCTCCGCGCGGCGCGCCTCCGCGAGGTTCGCGAGCAGGATAGGCCAGTCGGGCGAGCGCTGGAGCGACGAGCGCGTCGGATCGAGGTTGATGCGCCACAGAACGCGGGCGCCGCGGCGCTCTTCGGTGAGAATCGGCTGATTTCCCGCCAGGACGAGCGGGACTCCCGCCAGCGCGAGCTCGGGGTCGATGCTCCACACCACTCCGTCGAGCGTGAGGCCGTTGAGCACGGGATGCCCGCGTTCGAGGAGGAACGGTCCGATGAGGTCGCGCCGCGCGGAGCCCTGTGGTTCGAAAGACAGGTTCCAACTCGCGGCGCCGAGCTCCGGACCGCGCGTCAGCGCGAGGTGTGCAGTGTCGAGGGCGTCCGCAGCCGTCGCCTGCGGAACGAGCGCCAGCCAGCGCGCCATGTTGCGCTCGCCGGGATCGGCGAGACCGAGCGCCTGCTCCCACTCCGCGCCGAGCGTCGAGTGCAGAGCGAGCGTGCGCGGGGCTGGCGGGACGAGCTGCACCACGTTGTCGATCGCGAGCGCGTCCTCGGGGATGCGCACTTCGAGCTCCGCGATGCCTTCGGGCACGTCGAACGCAAGGTGCGCGCGATCACGCGCCGCGAGCTCGACTTGATGCCGCGCCAGCTCGCGCCCGGCGGCGCTCAGGCGAACCTCGAGCGCGCGCGGAGCCCGCGCATAGCTCGCAAACGTGAGGAACGCCCGCTCGCGCGCGGTTGCGCCACGACGCGCTTCGCGCGTGCGAACGGCGTGGACGATGGCCCAGTTGTCCGACGGCTGTCCCACGGAGACGAGCTCGACGCGCGGCGGATACGCCTCGGGCTCGAAGCGATCGGTCACGAGCAGCACGCGCCCTTCGCCCGCAAGTTCCAGGCCGAGTGCAAGCGCTGGGTGGAGATCGTGTCCAGCGCCTCTTGGACTCCATTCCGCGAGACGAGCACTCGCCTCGCTCGGAAAGGCGGCCGGGCCGGCGATCAGGGCGGGGCGAGCGCCGCTCTTCACCAAAGTCACGCGCGAGCCGCGCGGCAGCGCGTCGATACGCGAACGCACGAGCGTCACCGCGCGCTCGGCGGCAGAAATACCCTCCAAGGTCGCCGCCATCGAAGCCGAGGAGTCGAGCACGACCACGAGGTGCTCGGAGCGACTCGCGGAGCAGCTCGCGCGAGGCCCGGCGAAGCACACAGCCAGCGCGAGACTCGCGAGCAGCTCGCACCACAGCGACGCGCTGCGCACGAGCCGCTCGCGCTTGCGGCCCGAGACAGGCTGCGTGTCCTCGGCGCGCCACAGAAAGAGCGCGCTCACCGGACGTGGCTCGAAGCGACGTCGATAGAGGTGCAGCGCCAAGACCGCGGGTACGGCGAAGAGCGCGAGCAGACCGAGCGGATGAGCGAACACGTTGCGGAGCCTTGGTCGCAGCGGATTCTACGTCGCACCCTCCGTGGCGGCGCGAGAATTGATTCCCATCCCTGCGACTGCGTGCAGCTTCATTCCTCGCGACGCGGACCCTAACCTGTTCGGCGCTCTCCATGGAAACTCTCCTGCACCCCACGCTGCTGCGCATCGAGCGCGAGCGACTCCTCGAGCTCGACCTGGCCCTGACGCGCGAGTGGCTGGAGACCGACGGACTCGGCGGCTACGCCTCGTCGACGGTCCTTCAATGCCCGACGCGGCGCTACCACGGCTTGCTCGTCTCCACGTTCCCGGGCACCGACAAGCGCCACGTGTTCCTCGCGCGCCTCGAAGAGAGCGTGCACGCGCTCGACGAGAGCGGGATCGGTCCGGCGGGCGAGGGGCACTTCCCGCTGTCGATGGCGCGCTACCCCGACACGTGGCACCCGCAGGGGCACACGACGCTCGAGAGCTTCGAGCTCGCGCCGTTCCCGACCTCGACCCATCGCTTCGGCGAAGCGCGCCTGACGCGCGAGATCCAGATGACGCACGGCTCCCCCACCGTGCTCGTGCGCTACACGCTGCGCGGAGGCGAAGACGAGCTCGAGCTGCGCGTCCGTCCGTTGCTTGCCTATCGCGAGGCGGATGCGCTCACGTTTGAGAACGTCGACCTGCATCCCGAAGTGCGCTACATCGGCACGACGCGCCGTGCGCTCGTCCTCCAACCGTACACGGGGCTACCGCCGATGGCGCTGGCGCTCGACGCGCGCGAGGGCGCTTTCGAGGGCGATCCGGTTTGGTATCGCGACATCGAGTACAAGGTCGATCACGAGCGCGGCTACGACGCACGCGAGGACAACTTCAGCCCGGGGCTCTTCCGCATTCGCCTGCGCCCCGGCGAGAGCGTCGTCTTGTGCGCCTCGCTGGAAACACCGCACAACGACCTCGCAGGTCTGTGGGACGAACATGCGCGCGCGCGCATCGAGCGAGCGGCGGCGGCGCAGACACGCGGGGCGGCCCAGCTCGAGCTCGGCGCCGACGATTTCCTCTTTCGAACGCGCTCGGGCCGCTTGGGCGTCGTCGCGGGCTACCCGTGGTTCACGGAGTGGGGTCGCGATCTCTTTCTTTCGCTGCCCGGGCTCTTGCTCGCGCGCGGACGCGTCGCCGAGTGTGGCGAAGCACTCGCCGGCGTGGTGCCGTTCCTGCGGCGCGGTCTGCTCCCCAACATCTTCGGCTCGACGCCGGAGACGAGTCACTACGGCTCGGTGGATGCGTCCTTGTGGTTCGCGCGCGCCGTGCGCTTGTACGAGCAAGCGGGCGGCGATTCCGCGCTGATCGCGAGCACCCTGCGACCGGCGCTCGTCGAGATCGCGACGCGCTACAGCGAAGGCACCGAGCTCGGGATCCGCATCGACGAGTCGGGCCTGCTCCTCGCGGGCGACGGCAAACTCAACACGACGTGGATGGACGCTGTCGTCGACGGACTCGCCGTGACGCCGCGCGATGGCCTCGCGGTCGAGCTGAACGCGCTCTGGTACTTCTTGCTTGCGTACTTGGAAGAGCTCGCGGACAAAGCCGGAGAAGCGCGCGAGGCGAAGCGCTGGCGCGCGGATCGAGCGCGGGTCGGCAAAGCCTTCTTGGAGCGTTTCTGGCTCACCGCGCCGCGCTATCTCGCGGACACTTGGAAGGACGGCGTCGCAGACGCGCGCGTGCGGCCGAACATGGTGATCGCTGCGGCGCTCGAGTTCTCGCCGCTCAGCGAGTCGCAGCGCGCCGACATCGTGTACCGCTCGGAGCTCGAGCTCGTCACGCCGCGCGGCCTGCGCACGCTCGGCCCGCGCGATCGCGACTATCAGGGCCGCTACAGCGGTACTCCGCACGAACGCGACCGCGCCTACCACCAAGGCACGGTCTGGCCGTGGCTGCTCGGCTTCCACTGCGAGGCCTACCTGCGCTGCCATCCGGCGACGCGCCGCAGCGCGGATCACGTGCGCGCGCTGCTCGCGGGCCTCGAAGCCGAGGTGCGCTCGCACGGACTGAACCACGTGAACGAGGTCTACGACGGCGACCCGCCGCACCGCCCGGGCGGCTGCTTCGCTCAGGCGTGGAGCACGGCGGAGCTCTTGCGCGCGCGAGCACTCGCGGCAGCTGCGGAGAAGGCCAAGCGATGAAGGTCCTGATGCTGGGCTGGGAGTTCCCCCCGCACATCACGGGCGGGCTCGCCACGGCCTGCGCGGGATTGTGCGAGGGACTGCACCGGCACGGCGTCGAAGTCACGTTCGTGATTCCGCGCGCGCACGGCGACGAAGATCAGCGCTTCGCGCGCGTGATCGGCTGCAACGAGGTCGAGGTCGACGACGAGTGGACCGAGCGCGAGCTGCGCCGCGTGAGCGAGAACGAGCCCGGCGCCGCCACGGAGCGCGAGTTCGTGAGTTGGCGCGCGGAGAGGGAGAGCTTCGTGCTCCCCCCGCACGACGCGCCGCGGCCCTCGGCCTACGAGTCGCCGGGCGCCCTCGAGGCATGGCTCGGCAGCCTCGCGCCGCGCAAGGGCGAGCGCTGGCGCGTCCACGCCGACGTGCGCCGCGAGCGCGGGGAAGGTGCCGCGCGCACCATCGAGCGCACCGAGGAAGTCGAGGTCCGTCGTCGCGCGCGCCGTCGCTTGGAGTTCACCGGCCGCTACGGAGCCGATCTATTCGGCGAAGTCGAGCGCTACGCACGCTGCGCGGCCGAGCTGGCGCGACGCGAGACCTTCGACGTGATCCACGCCCACGATTGGATGACGTTTCCCGCGGGGATCGCCGCTGCGCGCGCGAGCGGAAAGCCCCTCGCTTGCCACGTGCACGCAACCGAGCACGACCGCTCGGGCGACACGCCGAACACCCGCATCCGCGACCTCGAGCAGCTCGGCCTCGACCACGCCGAGCGCGTCGTGTGCGTCAGCCACTACACCGCACAGAAGCTCCAGCGCCACTACCGCGTCGCCGAGGACAAGCTGCGCGTCGTGCACAACGCGGTGAACAAGGGCGAGCAAGCGCGCGCACTCGGAAGCGAACGCCACATCCCCGAGCCCGTCGTGCTCTTTTTGGGCCGCGTCACCTATCAAAAAGGTCCCGACTACTTCCTCGAGGCCGCCGCGCGCGTGGTCGCGGTCGAGCCGCGCGTCAAGTTCGTCATGGTCGGCTCCGGCGACATGCTGCCGAAGATGGTCGAGCGCGCCGCGCGCATGGGGCTCGCGCGCCACGTGCACTTCACGGGCTTCCTCACGGGTGCCGACGTCGAGCGCGTGTATTCGATGGCCGACATCTACGTCATGCCGTCGGTGTCCGAGCCCTTCGGCATCTCGCCGCTCGAGGCACTAGCGCTCGACGTGCCCGTGATCGTCTCGCGCCAAAGCGGCGTGTCCGAGGTCCTGCGCAACGCCCTCAAGGTCGATTTCTGGGACGTGCAGGACATTGCCAACAAGATCCTCGCCTTGCTGCGCTATCCCGCGCTGCGCGAGCACTTGCTCGACGCCGGGCGCGACGAGGTGCGCGCCATGAGCTGGGACGAGCGCGCGGGCGTGCTCGCCCGTGTCTACCACGAGCTCGCCCCGGCTTGAGCGGCGCGGGGGCTGAAGTCGGGCGCCGCAGTCCCTATCCTCCCCCCATGCGCTCGGTCGTCTTCTACTTCCAGGTGCACCAGCCCTGGCGGCTGCGGCACTACACGTTCTTCGACATCGGCTCGGGCCGCGAGTGGTTCGACGACGCGGAGAACGCGCGCATCGTGCGCCGTGTCGCGGAGAAGTGCTACCTGCCGATGAATCGCCAGATGCTCTCGGCGATCGAGCGGCTCGCGGGCCGCTTCCGCATCTCGTACTCGATCTCCGGCGCGGCGCTCGACCAGTTCGAGCGCTGGGTCCCCGAGGTGATCGAGAGCTTCCAGAAGCTCGCGGCCACCGGCTGCGTCGAGTTTCTCGGCGAGACGTCGCACCACTCGCTCGCAGCGCTCGCCTCGATCGAGGAGTTCGACCGACAGGTGCTCGACCAAGCCGCGCGCATCGAGCGGCTCTTCGGCAAGCGCCCGACGACGTTCCGCAACACGGAGCTCGTGATCACCAACGAGGTCGCGCGGCGCGCGGAAGAGCTCGGCTTCACGGCGATCCTCGGCGAGGGAGCCGACCAGCTCTTGGGCTGGCGCAGCCCGCACCGCGTGTACCGTCCCGAAGGCTGCGAGCGCATCAAGCTCCTCCTGCGCTCGTACCGCTACAGCGACGACATCGCGTTTCGCTTCTCGAACAAGTCGTGGCCGGAGTACCCGCTCCCCGCCGAGCGCTTTGCGCGCTGGCTCGCGGGCCTCGGCGAGAAGGAGCGCTTCGTCGGCCTGTTCATGGACTACGAGACCTTCGGCGAGCACCAGTGGGAGGAGACCGGGATCTTCCGTTTCATGCGCGAACTCCCCGACGCGTGCCTTTCCACGGGCGCACTCGACTTCCGCACCCCCGCGGAGCTCGCCGCCACCCTCGACCCGGTCGCACGCCTCGACATCCCGCGCCCCATCAGCTGGGCCGACGCCGAGCGGGACCTGACCGCCTGGCTGGGCAACCCGATGCAGAAGGCGGCCCACGAGGCCCTCTACGGGCTCCTGCCCGAAGTCCAGAAACTGGCCGCCGCCGGGGTGGAAGCCCCGTACCAGAAGTGGCGCCGGCTCTCGACCTCGGACCACGTCTACTACATGTGCACGAAGTGGTTCTCCGATGGAGACGTCCACAAGTACTTCAGCCCCTACGCCACTCCGCACGACGCGTTCATCTCGTTCATGAACGTGTTCGATGACCTGTCCCGCGAAGTGCGCGCAGGGCTCGAAGCGCTGCCCGCTCGCTCCACCGACCTCCCCACCGCCTCCACCACGCAACCCGTCGCCTCCGCGGCCCCGCGCACTCCCGACGCACCGGCCACGACCGCCACCCAAGAGAACCCGTGACCTTCACCCTCTTCGAAGTCAGCTGGGAAGTCTGCAACAAGGTCGGCGGCATCCACACCGTCATCTCGACCAAGGCCAAGACGCTGGTCGAGCGCTTCGGCGACGAGTACATCGCGCTGGGACCGTGGCTGCTCGGCAAGCGCGAGTCCAACGACGTGTTCGTCGAGGAGCCGGGGCACGAGAGCTTCGTGCAGGCCTGTCGCGAGATGGGCGTTCCCGTCCGCGTCGGCCGCTGGCGCATCCCGGGCAGCCCGCGCACGATCTTGGTCGAGTTCACCGGCCTGTACGCGCGCAAGAACGACATCCTCGCAGAGCTGTGGACGGCGCACGGCGTCGACTCGATCACCGGCGGCTGGGACTACGACGAGCCCGTGATGTTCGGCTGGGCCGCGGCGATGGTGATCGAGCGCTGGTGCCAAGAGCACGTCTCGCGCACGACCGGCCACGCCGTCGCGCAGTTCCACGAGTGGATGACGGGCTCGGGCCTGCTCTACCTCCAACACAAGCTTCCGGCGGTGGGCACGGTCTTCACGACCCACGCCACGATCCTCGGCCGCAGCCTCGCACACGGCGGCAGCGAGCCCGCCGCGGGCCTGCGCGGCCGCACGCCGGAGCAAGCCGCGAGCGACTGCGGCGTGCGCTCGAAGCACTCGATGGAGTCGACCTGCGCACGCAAGGCGGACGTGTTCACGACGGTGAGCGAGATCACCGCGCGCGAGGCCGAGCTCCTGCTCGGACGCCGCGCCGAGCCGCTGCTCCCCAATGGCATCGACCTCTCGGTGATCGACGAGCTCGCCGGTCCGGTGCTGCGCGACGAAGCGCGCCAACGCCTCGGCGCACTCGCCTCACGTTTCCTCGGCCGCGATGTCTCGAAGGCCGCGTTCCTGCTCGCCTCGGGCCGCTACGAGTTCCACAACAAGGGCCTCGACCTCCTGATGGAGTCGCTCGCCCAAGTGCAGACGCGCGCGGGCCGCGAGGTCGTCGCGTTCTTCGCGGTCCCCGCGGGACAGTCGGGCATCTCGCAGGCGCTGCGCGGGCGCCTTGCGCACCCCGACGCGCCCGCGAGCGACGCGCTCGGCATCTCGACGCACAACCTGATCGACCCCGAGAACGACCCGATCCAAAAGAACGCGCTGCGCCTCGGCCTCACGAACTCCGTGGGCTCGCGCGTGACGCTCGTGCAGATCCCGATCTACCTGCACAAGACCGACGGCTTCCTCGACCTGCCCTACGAGGCGGTCCTGCGCGCGGTCGACCTGTCGCTCTTCCCGTCGTTCTACGAGCCTTGGGGCTACACGCCCGAGGAGAGCTTGACCGTCGGCGTGCCGACGGTGACCACCGACCTCGCGGGCTTCGGCCTGTGGGCGAAGGAGGAGAAGCTCGGCCCCGGTGACGGCGTGTGGCTGCTCGAGCGCAGCAAGCTCGACGACGCCAGCGCGGCGAGCGAGCTCGGCCGCTGGATCGAGCGCTTCGTCGCCGAAGAGCTCGGCCGCAAGGGCGTGGTCGAAGCCTGCCGCCAGACGGCGCAGCGCACCGCATGGTCGGGCCTCGTCGAGCGCTACTACACCGCCTTCGAGCGCTCGCTCGCGGCGGTCAAGACGCGCATCGACGGTCAGCCGATGGCGCGCTTCCGTCCGCGCGTCGCGCTCAGCGTCGCGCCGCCCGTCGAGGGCGCGCGGCCGCGCCTGTACTCGTTCGAAGTCTCCGCCACGTTGCCCGACGAGCTCGCGGGTCTCGAGCGCCTCTCGCGCAACCTCTACTGGTGCTGGGACCCCGAAGGTCCGTCGCTCTTCGAGGACATCTCGCAGGTCGGCTGGGACTCGAGCGGCCACAACCCGGTCCTGTTCCTGCGCATGGCGTTCCCCGAGGACATCGCCGCGCGAGCGCACGACAAGGCCTACGTCGCGAAGCTCCGCCGCGTGCTCGCTCGCTTCGACGCGTACATGGCGCGCAAGGCGGGCGCACGTTTCGGTGCGATCACGGCCGCAAACCCCGTGGCCTACTTCTGCGCCGAGTTCGGCATCCACGAGTCGCTCAAGGTGTACTCGGGTGGCCTCGGCATCCTCGCCGGCGACCACCTGAAGTCCGCGAGCGACCTCGCGCTGCCCTTGATCGGCGTGGGTCTGTACTACCGTGCGGGCTACCTGCGCCAGAAGATCAGCTCCGACGGCGAGCAGCTCGCGCTCGAATCCGACAACGACCCGCGCAACCTCGCGGTCGAGCTCGTCCGCGACGCGGAAGGCAAGCCGCTCGAAGTGCAGCTCCCGCTGCCTTCGGCCACGCTGCACCTGCGCGCGTGGCACGTGCGCGTCGGACGCGTCGACCTCTACCTGCTCGACGCCGACAACGACAAGAACCGCCCCGAGGACCGCGGCATCACGCAGCAGCTCTATGGCGGCGACCACGAGCAGCGCCTGCGGCAAGAGCTCGTGCTCGGCCGCGGCGGCGTGAAGCTGCTCGGCGCGATGGGCATCGAGCCCTCGGTGTTCCACATCAACGAAGGCCATGCGGCGTTCCTCGTGCTCTCGCGCACGGCGCGCCTGATCCGCGATCACGGTCTCACCTTCGACGAGGCCCGCGAGCTCGTCCGCGCGACGACCGCGTTCACCACCCACACGCCCGTCCCCGCCGGTCACGATCGCTTCGGCGAAGACCTGATGCGGCGCTACTTCAGCGACATCGACGGTTGGCTCGGCGTGACGTGGGAGCGCTTCATGTCGCTCGGCACCGCGCCGGAAGATCGCGTCAACTTCAACATGACGTACCTCGCGATGAGCTTCGCGGGCTTCGTCAACGGCGTGAGCAAGCTCCACGGCGAGGTCTCCAAGGACCTGCTGCGTCCGTTCTGGCCGCGGCTCCTGCGCAGCGAACTGCCGATCACTTCGGTGACGAACGGCGTGCACCTCTCGTCGTGGATGCACCCCGAGATCCAGCGTCTGTGCGGCGGCGGTGCCGCGCCTGTGTGCGGCGCCGATGTGACCGAGCGCTCGCGCAAGCTCGACCCCGCCGCGCTGTGGGCCGCGCGCACCGCGCTGCGCCAGCGCCTGCTCGCGCACGCGCGCGTCAACATCGAGCGCTCGTTCCTCGAGCGCCACGACAGCCCGGCGCTGATGCAGAAGGTGCTCGCGGGCCTCGACCCGGACGCGCTGCTGATCGGCTTCGCCCGCCGCTTCGCGCCTTACAAGCGCGCGGACCTCATCTTCCGTGACCTCGACCGCCTCGCCGCGCTCGTCGCCGACGAGCGCCGCCCCGTGCGCCTCTTCTTCGCCGGCAAGGCACACCCGCGCGACGGCGAAGGCCAGAAGATCCTGCGCCGCGTGGTCGAGTACACGCGCCGCCCCGAGGTCGCGGGCAAGATCTTCTTCCTCGAGGACTACGACATCGAGCTCGCCCGCGCACTCGTGCAGGGCGTCGATGTGTGGCTCAACAACCCGATCCGCACGCTCGAAGCGAGCGGCACCTCGGGCATGAAGGTCGCCGCCAACGGCGGCCTGAACCTCTCGATCGCCGACGGCTGGTGGATCGAGGGCTTCGACGGCAAGAACGGCTGGACGGTCGGCGAGGAGCGCGCGTGGCCCAACCCCGCGCTGCAGGACGAGACCGACAGCCGCAGCATCGTCGAGCTGATCGAGAACGAGCTGCGCCCGCTGTTCTTCGAGCGCGACTCGGGCAATGTGCCGCGCCGCTGGCTCGAGCGCGCGCTGCACTCGCTCGCCACGCTGCCCGCGGAGTTCAACACCGACCGCATGGTGTCGGAATACCGCGACCGCGCCTATGCGCCGATGGCGCTCGCCGCGACCGAGCTCGCCCGCGACCGCTTCGCCGTCGCCCGCAGCTTCGCCGCGTCGCGCACCCGCCTGCGCAAGGCCTTCGGTGAGCTCGCGATCCGCGAAGCGCAGGTCTCGGACCTCTCCGGCCTCAAGGTCGGCGACAGCGTCGACGCGCGCGTCACGGTCGACCTCGCGGGGCTCGCGCCCGAGGACGTGAACGTCGAGCTGGTCCTCGGCCATTCGAAGCAAGGCGGCGAGCTCCGCAACCCGCTCGCGATCGTGCTCGCTCCGACCGGCGCTCCCGAGGGTCGCCTGCAGACCTTCGCCGGTGCCCACGTCCTCGCGCGCTCGGGCAACTTCGCCTACGGCATCCGCGTCCGCGCCCACCCCGGCAAGGGCATCGACGACGGCTTCGCGGACCTCGCGGTCTGGGCCTGAGCGACCTCGAAACGCTCCCTCGGGGCCCGCGCAGCCTGTTTTGGGGAGCCCCGCGGTCCCACCCGACGCCACCTTCTCCCACCCGCGGCTGCAACCGCGGAAGGCAGGGGTGCGTAGTCATCGACTCGGCGGCCATGGTGGCGCGCTGGGGTCGGGCCTAACCTCTCTGGCCCCCGGGTGCCCGCCCACGGGCACGAGGATTGCCTTCTGCGCACGCCCGCGGACGGAGCCCCCTGCTCGCCCCCTGCGGCCCCTGCCCTCTGCGCCATGAACCAGCGAAAACTGCTCCTCGGGTCGATTCCGCTCATCCTGTTGGTCGTCGGACTGCTCGTGTGGCTGCGGCGTGAGCCCGCCGGAGCGGGCGCCGTGGCGGAGCAGGCCGTCGCAGCCGCGGAGCCGGCGGCGGCGAGCCCCGAGGACCTGAGCGCGCCCGCGGAGCCCGCCGCCGAGTCGGGTGAGCGCGCCGACGTGGCCGCGACCGACGCCCGCGCCGACCGCGAGGCCAACCTGCTCGCCGACGCGCACGTCGTACCGATCGCCGTGGTCCTTCCGGCGGGCGTCCCGACCGACGAGGTGCTCGAGGTCGTGGCGACGAGCTTCCCGATCTCGGCCTACAAGAACGAGCCCGCCGCCCGCGGCGCGGCGTCGAACTGGAACCCGTCGGGCGTCGACATGGGCCAGATGATGCGAGCCTTCTCCGGCGACCGCACCCCGACGCCGCCCGACGAGCGCGCGCTCAGCGTGCCCTGCGAGAGCGACGGCCGCGGCGGCTTCGTCGCGCGCTTCTCCAAGGACTCGCCGGTCGGCGTGATCGAGCTCCGCGCGCGCTACTGCTACCTGCAGAAGTCGATCGAGGTGAAGGAGCCCGCGAAGGGCGCCACGGTGACCCTCGAGCCCAAGCTCGGTGCGTGGCTCACCGGCTCGGTGGTACTCCCCGCGCGACTGCCTTCGGGATCCGACGTGACGCAGCTCGCGAACACCGACGTCGTGCTCGTCGGTTGGTCGATGGGCGGCGGCAACCACTCGCTGCGCACGCGCCTCTCGCCGGAGCTCGGCTTCTCCGCGGGCGGCCTGCGCTCGGGGCTCAACTACTTCCTCACGATCGACCCGCAGTTCCTCGTGCCGGTGATCGACGCGGAGGTCACCGCACGCGAAGGCGAGCACGTCGAGCGCAGCTACAACCTCGCCGCCGGTGCGCGCGTGCGTGGCACCGTGCGCCTGCCGGACGGTTCTCCCGCCAAGGGCGCGCAGGTGCGCGTGAGCGGCGGTGGCGGCGGCGGCATGGACTGGATCCGCGGAGCGCTCGGACGCACGCAGGTCACCGGCGCCGACGGCACGTTCGACCTGCAGGGCATCACGCCGGGCAAGCCCGACCTCAACGCTCAGCTCGACGGCTACGTCGATGCGCTGCGCGAGAAGTTCGAGCTCGCGGAGGGCGAGCTCGTCGAGAACGTCGTGCTCGATCTCGGGGCGGGCAACACGGTGAGCGGGATCGTGCTCTGGCCGGACCGCACGCCGGTCGCGAATGCGACGGTGCAGATCGCGCCCGAGCGCGGCGCGGACGCCCAGCAGTCGATGCGCAACGCGATGCGCGGCGGCTTCCGTGGCGCGATGCGCGCCATGGGCGGCGAGATCGAGACGGTGAAGACCGACGAAACGGGGCGCTTCACGTGCAGCGGCATCGCGTGGTCGAGCGTGCTCGTCACCGCCAAGGAGAGCAAGGCGATCGACGGGTTCCCCGCCGAGTGGCGCGCGAAGGCGGGCCCGAGCCCCGCGTCGGGCCCCTTCGAACTCGTGCTCGAAGCGCCGCTCCCGATCCGCGGCGTCGTGCTCGACGGCGCGGGCAAGCCGATCGAGGAGTTCCGCATCCAAGTGTCGGCCGCCGGCAGCGCATCGAACAACCGCGGCGGCCCCATGGGCGGGAACTTCGCCGCGATGTTCGGCTCGGGCGGAGACTCGAAGGACTTCTCGGGCCGCACCGATGGCACCTTCGTCGTGTACGTCGAGTCCGGCAGCTACGAGCTGCGCGCGGAGTCCGCAGGCTTCTCGCGCTCGGAGGCGAAGCGCGCGAACGCGCCGTCCGCCGACGTGCTCGAGTTCCGGCTCGCGCGCACGTGCGAGATCTCCGGCGTCGTGCTCTCCCCCACCGGCGCGCCGGTCGCGGGCGCGAAGGTCACGCACAGCCAAGACAGCGGTCGCGGCATGTTCGGCCGCATGGGCGGCAAGAACGCGACGAGCGACTCCGAGGGGCGCTTCACGATCGCCGACGTCCCGCCGGGCATGGCGGCGCTGCGCGCCGAGAGCGACGCGTGGGCTCCGAGCCTCGAGATGGAAGTGACGGTCGATCCGGTTGCGGGCGCGCGCGACGTCGTGCTCAACCTGCGCATGGGCGGGCGCCTCGAAGGCGAGATCTACGACTCCACCGGACGTCCCGACGCGGACCGCCAGATCATGGTCGGGAACTTCGGTCCGGGCGGCGGCGACATGGGCGGCAACACGAAGTCGGATGCCAACGGGCGCTTCGTCGCCGAGCGCATCGCGCCCGGCAAGTACAACGTGATGGCGATGCCGCGGATGAACACGCTCGCCAACGCGGCGAGCAGCGACGGTGAGTTCGACGTCGCCGGAATGATGTCGCAGCTCAAGATGACGCCGGTCGAGATCCTCGACGGTCAGACGACGCGCGTCGTGCTCGGCGCGCCGCCGGCGAACCCTGTGCGCGTCAGTGGCCGCGTGCTGCAGGGCGATCGCGGGCTCGAGAAGGGCCTTGTGATGGCCTTCGCGGAGGGCAACACGATGCTCTCGTCGATGAAGACGGGGCGCATCGCGCCCGACGGCAGCTACTCGCTCACGCTCGATGCACCCGGCGACTACGCCTTCGTCGTCGGCGCGCAGCTCGGCGACCCGAATTCGACCGAGTTCCAAGAGTCGATCCCGCAGGTGCCGGAGCTCAACCTCGACCTGAAGCTCCCCGGCGGTTCGATCCGCGGTCGCGTCCTCGGGCCCGACGGCGCGCCCGCGGCGAACGTGCCGCTCACGGCGGAGCGCGAGGGACGCGCCACGATCTTCGCCTTCGACATGGGCCGCACGCAGGAGACGGCTGAGGACGGCACATTCACGATCACGAACCTGCGCCCGGGCAGCTACACGCTGCGCGTGGGCAACAGCGGCTTCGCGGGCGCGTTCGGACGCACCGCGCGCTTTGGAACCGCGGTCGTGACCGGACTCGAGCTCAAGGACGGCGCGACGCTCGACGGAATCGAGATCCGCCTCGAAGGTCCCTGCACGATCGAAGGCGTCGTCCGCAGCGGCGACGGCAAGCCGATCAGCGGCGCTGCGGTCTTCGTGCGCGACTCCGCGGGACGCGTCGTCAACCCGCTGTCGAGCTGCATGACCAACACCGACGGGCGCTTCAAGTTCGAGGGGGCTTCGCCTGGGACCTACACGCTGAGCGCGCGGCGCGAGCAAATGACGACGCGCGAGAGCGGCGCGGTGCGCACGGGGACCGGCGAGGTCGCCGAGGTCGAGCTCGTCATGGAAGGTGGCACGATGCTGAAGGTCAGCGTCGAGGACGGGCAGGGCAACTCCGTGCGCGCCTCGATCCGCGTCGTCGACGACGCGGGCCGCGAGTACGGCAACATGATGAGCGCGGAGAGCTTCCGCACGATGTTCACCGAGGGCTTCTCGTCGACGGAGCAGCGCCTCGGACCTCTGCCTCCGGGCAAGTATCGCGTGACCGCGACCGACGATGCGGGCAAGAGCGAGTCGAAGCCGCTTTCACTCTCCGGTCAAGCCGAGCGCAACTTGCGCATCAAGCTCGACTGAGCGCGGACTCTGCGTTTTCTGCGAGCACGCGCGGGGCGATGGCGCTCGCGTGTGCTTTTTGGTTTCTCAGGCCAGCTCGCGCTGCGTCCAAGCGAGCATCTGCGCGAAGTCCGCAGCGAGCGGCGCAGAGAAGTGAACCGGCTCGCCCGTCGAAGGGTGCACGAAGCGGATCTCGGCGGCGTGCAGACACTGCCGCGGAGGCACCGGCGCGTCGGCGGGGAGGCGCAGCGATGGGCCACCCTTGCGTCGGTAGAGCTTGTCGCCGACGAGCGGCATCCCGGCGTGCGTGAGGTGCACGCGGATCTGGTGAGTGCGACCCGTCTTGGGCTGCGCAGCGACGAGGGCGAGCCCGCGGAAGCGTTGCTCGACCACGTAGTAGGTTTGGGCCTCGCGCCCCTCGCCGGGACGCGCGACGACCATGCGGCTCGAGTCGCCGCTGTCTCGCTCGAGCGGCGCGTCGATCCAGCCGGTGTCGAAGCGCGGGGCGCCGTAGACGAGCGCGCGGTACGTCTTGTGGACCTCGCGCGCGCGGAACTGGTTCATCAGGTGTTCGAACGCCACCGTGGTGCGCGCGAGCACCATCACGCCGCTGGTGCCTGCGTCGAGGCGGTGCACGATGCCGGGTCGGTCATCGCCCTGTAGCGTCGGCAGGGGACCGTAGCGCGCGACCGCGAGGTCCGAGATCGTCGCGCCGCTGCGGGTGTCCGTCGGATGCGCAAGCACGCTGGGCGGCTTGTCGATCACGACGAGCGCGTCGTCCTCGTACAGCACGACGAGCTGGGCGGGATCCGGCGCCTCGGTGCGGTGCTTGGCGCGCTCGGCGACCGTGAACTCGACCTGAGCCCCGGCGACCACCTCCGTGCTCGGACGCTCGCAGACCGCGCCTTGGACCGTCACCAGCCCGGCCTCGAACAGCTCCTTCCAGTGGGAGCGGGAGAGCTCCGGCACGAGCTCGGCCAGCACTCGGTCGAGCCGCCGACCCTCGGTGCCCTCGGGCAGGCGGAGCGTGTGGCGGCTGCCGACGGTGTAGGAGGGGCGCTGGAATCCCATGGGAGTGCACTCGGGCGGACCTCATTCTGCCGACGGGGCCGTCCGCACGCGATGGCCGAGGCGGAGCCGTCCATTTTCTGGATGGAACGCCAAACGCGGAGCGGGGTGCCGAGGTGACCTGCCCGCTGCGCCTTGCAGGCGAGGAGCGTATCATCTCGGGTCTCTCCGACGATGTCCTCTCCGCCCCGCGTTCTGCTGGTCGATGACGAAGCACGTACGCTCGACTTGCTCGCAAGGGCCCTCACTCGTGAGGGCTTCGAGATCGAGCTTGCGGCGAGCGCGCGCGCAGCGACATCAGCCCTAAAGCGTTTCAAGTTTGAAGCGGTCGTCACCGACGTTTTCTTCGAAGGATCGAGCGACGGTGACGAGATCCTCCGCGCGGCGCGCGAGCTACAGCCGGACGCGGCCGTCGTGCTCATGACAGGCCAGCCCGCGCTCGAAGGTGCGGTGCAAGCGATCAAGGGCGGCGCGTACGACTACCTGCAGAAGCCCGTCGACCCCGTGCTGCTGAGCGCCAAGCTGCAGCGCGCGCTGCGCGAGCGGAATCTCGATCGGCAGGGGCTGGGCTTCGGCGAATTGGTCGAAATCCTCTCGGGGATGGTCGCCAACACCATCGAGCGCATCGACCCCTACACCGCCGGCCACGGCGAGCGGACCCGCCGTTACTGCGACATGCTCGCGGAGCGCTGCGGCGTCGATGCGGCGACGCGCCAGAAGCTGGAGCTCGCCGCGATCGCCCACGACTACGGCAAGGTGTTCTTGGACGACCTCGGGTTCCTCACCAAGGCGGGGCCGCTGACCCCAGCCGAGTACCTCGCGGTCCAACGCCACCCCACCCTCGGAGCCGAGAAGCTCGGCCACCACACCCGCCTGAAGGAGGTGTGCCAGTGGATCGCCGAGCACCACGAGCGCTGGGATGGCACGGGCTATCCCGCTCGCAAGCGCGGCAAGGAGATCTCGCTGCCCGGCCGGGTGCTCGGCGTGGTCGAGGTGTTCGACAGCCTCGCGACCAAGCGCTCCTACAAGGACGCCTGGGGCCTCCAGAAGGTGCTCGACTTCTTCGAGACCCAGCGCGAGCAGGCCTTCGACCCCGACGTCCTCGATCAGTTCCTCCCGCTGCTCGCTGCCAACGGCGAGGCCTGGATGGCGCGGCCCCAGTTCGACCGCAGTCAGCGCGGGGCGACCAAGCCGCTCGACCCGACAGTTCCCTAGCGTGACAGCGCCCCCGCAGGGAAGCCGGATTCGCTCGGTACGGTTCGCGTTGCGAGCCCCCCCTGCGCGTGTAACATCTTCGCCCCCGTGGTCTAGGAGTCTGCCGTCCGGGGCGGCTCCTCCACCCCCGTCCCACCGACCGCTCAGGCCGAACGCATGCTGCACGTGCTCCTGCCCCTCGCGACCGCGCTCGCGAACGTCTCCACCCCCGTCGCCCTGCCGGTTCAAAAAGGCAAGCTCGCCCCGCCTCCGGGTCTCGTCGCCATCGAGGGCGGCCCGACCAAGATCGGCTCGCCGGTCAAGTACGTCGAGGACATCGGCAAGCAGAACGAGACGCTCTTCGGAAACCTCGTGCGCGAGACCCCGCAGCACGAGGTGCGTCTCGACGACTACTTCCTGATGGTGACCGAGGTCACCAACGAGCAATACGCCGCCTTCGTCAAGGCCACCGGCGCCCGTCCGCCCGAGCACTGGGCCGCGAAGCTCATCGACGAGGCGAGCGCCGAGTTCCTGCGCAAGCAAGGCGAGGAAGCACAGAAGGCGAAGGAGGAAGGCCGTCCCGCGCCGGAGAAGCAGAAGTTCGTGCGCGCCGAGTGGTGGCGCAAGAACTGGGAAGGCAAGCCTTGGCAGATCCCCAAGGGCAAGGAGACCCATCCGGTCGTGTACGTCGACTACCGCGACGCGGTGGCGTACGCGCGTTGGGCTGGCCTGCGGCTCATGAGCGAGTTCGAGTTCCAGCGCGCCGGTCGCGGCCGCGGCGACACGCTCTATCCGTGGGGCAACGACACCGACGCGACGCGCTCGGTGACGCTCGAGCTCAAGCTCGGCGGCCGCGAAGTGCGCCCCGCCGAGCCCTACCGTGTCGCGAGCCTCCAAGGCGGCAAGACGCCGCAGGGCATCTACGACCTGTGCGGCAACGTCTGGGAATGGACCTCGTCCCCCTACTCGCCGTTCCCCGGCTACAAGGACCTCCAGATCACCGTCGGAAACGGCAAGCAGGAGCGCCGCATCGACGGCCTGACGCGCTGGGACGCGAACCAGCGCGTGCTCGTCGGCGGTTGCTTCCAGCTCGGCCTCGTCGCCGCGCGTCTCACCACGCGCCGCGGCATCGAGCGCTACGAGGCGACGGACAGCGTCGGCTTCCGCTGCGCGTCGAGCGGCACTGCAGGCGTCGACCTGTCGGCCCAGATCCTGCGCGACGATCTGCCGATCGAGAAGCGCCCCGAGGGCTCGCAGTTCGACGGCACGAAGACCTTCGCCATCGACCGTTGGACGTCGGAGCCCGGCACCGCGCAGACGATCCTCGAAGAGGGCAAGCCCCCGGTTCCCGTGCCGAGCTACGCGGTGATCACCGGCTACGACCACGTGACCTTCGTGCCCGCCGTCGAGATCGACGCCACATCGGTGATCGGCTTCGGCGACATCACCAAGCAGAAGGGGCCGCAGCCGATCGGCATCCTCGCGACCACGAAGACGCTGGTGCAGCCGGCGCTCGAGCGCGGCACGTACGTCGTGAGCTACCGTGCCAAGGGTGAGCTCGCCAACAAGCCCGCCGCCGCGCCGGAGAAGGAAAAGCCGGCGGATGCCAAGGGAATCTTCCAAGACGCGCAGCCCAAGCCCGTGGTCGAGAAGCTGCCCGAGGGCTTCGACATCAATTTCGACGCCCTGATCTTCTACTCGACCGAGGGCGAGCCGAAGGGCTGGATGCCGGCTCCCGACTTCAGCTACGCGCGCCCCACCGAGCCGAAGGCGACGGTGATCGCAGCCAAGCGACAGTACTCGGTCGCGAAGGATGGTGGCATGACCGAGCGCAAGGAGGAGGACGCGACCCTGCTGACGCTGTCGCTCAACGCTTGGGTGCGCGTCTCCAACAAGGGCTTCACCTTCCAGCTCCCGCTGTACCTGAAGCCCGGCGAGATCGGCAGCGACTGGCGCATGCGCTAGGCGCGGGCCCAAGCCCGAGAGCACGCGAGGCCGGCGAACCGCACAGGTTCGCCGGCCTCGCTCGCTCGGTGGCCTGCTCGGGAGCTAGAGGCCGGAGAGGTTGCGCTCGAGGAGCTCGCGCTCGAGCACGAGTTCCTCGCGGCGCGCGCGCTCTGCCGCGACGACCTCCGGGTCCGCGCGCTGCACGAAGTTGGCATTGCCGAGCTTGCCGTCGATCTGCGCGATGGCGCCGCCGAGCTTCGAGATGCGCTGGGCGAACACGTCCTTGAGCTTCACGAGGTCGACGTCCGCACCGAGCTGCACGAACACCTCGACACCGCCGGAGACCGCAGCCGCGCTGGCAGCCGGGCGCTGCGCCCGCTCGTGAACGGCCATGCTCTCGAGGAAGCCGAGGGCGCGCGCGGACGCTGCATGCTGCTCCAGCACGCGCCGCTCCTGCTCGCGCGGCGCCGACACGACGGCGACGAGGGGCTTGCGTTCCCCGACCATCGTGAGCGCGCGGATCGAGCGCACGGCGCCGACCAAGCTCTGGATCACGCCCATGTCGGCCTCGGCCTGCTCGTCGATCGCGAGCCCGGCCCCGTCCGGCCACGCGCTGTTCATCAGCATCGGCGAACCGGTGCGGCCCAGTGTCTCGTGGAGGGCGCGCCACAACACTTCCGTCATGTAGGGCGTGAACGGATGCAGCAGCGCGAGCGAGTCGGAGATCACGCGCGCCAAGGTGCCGCGGGCGGCGGCCGCGCTGCGGGCGTCGGAGCCCGAGAGACGCGGCTTCACCAGCTCGACGTACCAGTCGCAGAAGTCGTTCCACACGAACTTGTAGAGCTCGGTCGCCGCGTCGTTGAGGCGGTACTCCTCGAGCGCGCGCGTCACGCTCACGCGCGTGCGCTCGAGACGCGAGAGGATCCAGCGGTCTTCGAGCGCCACCGCGCTCGCGAGCGTCCCGTCCGTGCGCTCGCCCTGCATCTGGCCGAGCACGAAGCGTGTCGCGTTCCAGACCTTGTTGCCAAAGCGCCAGCCCTGCTCGAGCCGGTCGGGCGCGAGCTTGGTGTCCTGCCCCTCGCGCGTCAGGAGGATCAGCGAGTAGCGCACGGCGTCGGCGCCGTATTTCTCGATCATCTCGAGCGGGTCGATGCCGTTGCCGAGCGACTTCGACATGCGGCGCCCTTGGGCGTCGAGCACGGTCGCGTGCACGTTGACGACATCGAACGGGCAGCGCTTGTCCGCGGGCAGGTGATCGCAGAACTCGTAGCCCGCCATGACCATGCGCGCGACCCACAGGTAGATGATGTCGCGGGCCGTCGAGAGGAACTGGGTCGGGTAGAAGCGCTCGAGATCGGGCGTCTTGTCGGGCCAGCCGAGCGTGGCGAACGGCCACAGCCACGAGCTCGCCCACGTGTCCATCACGTCCTCGTCCTGACGGACGATGGGCTTGCCGGTCACGGGGTGCGGCGAGCCGAGCGGGAGGTCCGTGCGCGACGCGACCGGCACGCCGTCCTCGTCGTACCACACCGGAATGCGATGCCCCCACCACAGCTGGCGCGAGATGCACCAGTCGTGCACGTTCTCGAGCCATTGCAGGTAGACGTTCTGCCAGCGCTCGGGATGGAAGCGCAGCCTGCCGGACTTCGCGGCCGCGATCGCGGGCTCGGCGAGGGGCTTCATCTTCACGAACCACTGCTCGCTGACGAGCGGCTCGATCACGCTCTTCGAGCGGTCGGAGATCGGCACGTTGTGGACGAGATCCTGCGCCTTCTCGAGGCGGCCTTGAGCTTCGAGCTGCTTCAAGAGCTCGGTGCGCGCCTTCTCGCGCGTCATGCCGGTGAACGGCCCGCAGTCGCCGATGAGCTTGCCGTCCTTCGAGAGGATCGTGACGATCGCGAGCTTGAAGCGCGCGCCGCGCTCGTAGTCCGCCGGATCGTGGCCCGGCGTGATCTTGACCGCGCCCGTGCCGAACTTCGCCTCGACGGTCTCGTCGGCGAGGATCGGAATGGCGCGGCCGATGAACGGAATCAGGGCTTTTTTCCCGACCAAATCGCGGTAACGCTCGTCGTCGCCGTTCACCGCGATGCCCGTATCGCCGAACATCGTCTCAGGACGCGTCGTCGCGACCGTGAGGAAACGCTCGGGCTGCCCTTCGATCGCGTACTGGATGAAGTAGAGCTTGTCCTTGCGCTCCACCATCTCGATCTCGTCATCGGAGACCGCCGTCTCGAGCACGCAATCCCAGTTGACGAGGCGCGCGCCGCGGTAGACGAGCCCCTTCTCGAAGAGCCGCACGAAGCTCTCGCGCACCGCGCGCGACATGCCTTCTTCGAGCGTGAAGCGCGTGCGCGACCAGTCACAGGAGCTGCCGAGCCGCGCGAGCTGCTCCAAGATCTTCGAGCCGTGCTCCTCCTTCCACTTCCAGACCTCGCCGAGGAACGCCTCGCGCCCCATGTCTTGGCGCTTCTGCTTCTTCTCCGCGAAGAGCTTCTTCTCGACCACCGCCTGCGTCGCGATACCCGCGTGGTCCGTGCCCGGCACCCAAAGGGTCTCGTAGCCCTGCATGCGGCGATGGCGCACGCAGATGTCTTGGATCGTGTTGTTGAGCGCGTGCCCCATGTGCAGCACGCCCGTCACGTTCGGCGGCGGGATCATGACGCAGTACGTCCCGCGCCCGCCTCGGGCCGCCTTGGGCTGGAAGCCCCCGGAGGCCTTCCACGCGGCGTAGATGGGGCCTTCGTGTTCCTTGGGTTCAAAGCGCGTCGGAAGTTCCATCGTCACGTCGTCTCTCGCCTGTTGTGTGGGCTGCGTAGGGTACCGATCGCCCCCGTGAGCCGCACGCCCGCGGGCGTCAGCTTCCAAAGGGCGTGCGCAGTCGCGTGCGCAGCAGACGTCGGGCGAGCGACGTGTCGAGGCAGACGTCGGCCGGGCGCAGGTTGTTGAGGGGCGCGCTCGAGCGGGAGGCGGTGCGCAACACCGTGGAGACGCCCGCGGCCGCGAGCGCACGACGACCGAGCTCGGCGCGGGAGACGCGCTCCGGCCCCGCGACGTGCAAGAGGCCGGAGGCCGCGGAGTGCGCGAGCTCGAGCAGGGCGTCCGCTGCGTCCACGACATCGAGCGGTGTGCGCCACTCGTCGACGAAGAGCGTCGGAGTCTCCCCGCGGGCGAGGGCGGCGAGCAGGCCGTCGCTCGCGCCCAAGCCGCGGCCGAACGAATCACCGTAGAGGAGCGGGATGCGTGCGACGAGCGCCGAAGGGTGGGATGCGAGCACCTCTCGCTCTCCTGCGACCTTTGTGCGGCCGTAGGTCGAGATCGGCGCGGGCTCGTGGTCCTCGCGGAATCCGCCGGACGGCGCCGGAGTGGCTCCGAAGGCGAGGTCCGTCGACACATGGACCAGTCGCAGCCCGAGCGCGGCGCACGCGCGGGCAACGCTCGCTGGCCCGAGCGTGTTCGTGGCGGCCGCGCGCTCGGGCTCGCGCTCGCACTCGTCGATCTTCGCCATCGCCGAGCACAGAATCACCGCGTCGGCATCCACTGCGCGGAGCGCGACTTCGACCGCGCGCGGCCCGGCGCTCGCGAGGTCGAGGCCCGTGGCGCGCGAGAGCGAAACCGTGCGCTCCCAACCGGCCGCC
Source organism: uncultured Planctomycetota bacterium (assembly GCA_903928115.1). Taxonomy (GTDB): domain Bacteria; phylum Planctomycetota; class UBA1135; order UBA1135; genus F1-120-MAGs118. Next base: position 14,467 of record CAIYPP010000149.1, on the reverse strand, counting down.
GCCGCACGCCGCAGGACCTGCGCACCGAGAAATCCCGTGCCACCGAGCACGACGAGCGAGCGAGATCGCGGTTCCACGGTGCTATCTTCGCAGGCCGCGCCCCATGGCATCCAGCCCGTCCCCTACGAGCGCCGAGCGCGGCGCGGCGAGTCCGTTTCGGCGCGCGCTCGTGATCGCCAACCCGATCGCGGGTCGCGGGCGCGGCGAGCGAGCGGCGGAGGAGCTCGTCGCGCACCTCGGCGAGCTCGGCGTCGAAGCGGAGCTGCACAGGACGCGGCATCGCGGCGACGCGCGCGAGACCGTCGAGCAGCGCCGCGGCAGCTTCGACCTCGCGGCCTCGGTCGGCGGGGATGGGACCCTGCGCGAGGTGTTCGAGGGGCTCGGCGACGACTCGGTGCCGGTCGCGGTGCTGCCGCTGGGCACGGCCAACGTGCTCGCGATCGATCTCGCGCTGCCGCGGTCCCCCGCGGGGCTCGCGGAGCTCGTGCGCCGCGGCCGCTCGACCGCGCTCGACGTCGCCTCGGTCAACGGGCGGCTCTCCTTCCTCGTCACGGGCGTGGGCTTCGACGCCGCCGTCGTGGCCGAGGTCGAGCGACGGCGACGAGGCTCGATCACCAAGTGGAGCTATGTACCGGCGGCGCTCGCCGCCCTGCGGCAGTGGCGCCCGACGGCGCTGCACGTCGAGCTCGACGGGGCAGCGGTCGAGGGGCCCGTGGAGGGCCTCTTCGCGAGCAACATCGTCCACTACGGGGGCGTCCTGCGGCTCTCCCCCACGCGCGTCCTCGACGACGGGCTCTTCGACATCTACCTCTTCCGGGACGCGCGCCTGCGCGGGCTGGGCGCCGCGGGCCTGCGCGGCCTGTGCGGGCGCTTGCCGGGCGGCGCCTGCGAACTGCGTCGCGCGCGCAGCCTGAGGGTCACGTCCGAGCGCCCCGTTCCCTACCATGTAGACGGCGACTTCGGCGGCACCACGCCGATCGAGCTCACAGTGGGCTCGACGCGCCGTCGCATCCTGATCCCCTGATGTCCACACCCCGCCCCAAGGTCCGCGTCGGCCAGCACGAGCTCGGCGGCGGAGAGCTGTTCCTCCTCGCCGGCCCCTGCGTCCTCGAGACGCCCGAGCTCGCCCACCAGATCGCCGAGACCCTCGTCGGCATCGCGCGCGAGCGCGGAGTGCCGCTCGTCTTCAAGGCGAGCTTCGACAAGGCCAACCGCTCGAGCGCCGCGGCCACGCGCGGCCCCGGCATCGCCGAGGGACTCGAGCTGCTCGCGGAGGTCAAGCGCCGCTGGAACGTGCCGATCGTGACCGACGTGCACCTCCCCGAGCACTGCGCGCCCGCCGCGGAGGTGTGCGACCTCCTGCAGATCCCGGCCTTCTTGTGCCGCCAGACGGACCTCCTGCTCGCCGCCGCGCGCACGGGCCGCCCGCTCAACATCAAGAAGGGCCAGTTCCTCGCGCCGTGGGACATGAAGAACGTCGTCGCGAAGTGCGCGAAGGCGGGCAATCCCAACGTGATGGTGTGCGAGCGCGGCACGAGCTTCGGCTACGGGCGCCTCGTCGTCGACATGACGGGCTTCGAGCACCTGCGCGCGACGGGCTCGCTCGTCGTGTTCGACGCGACGCACTCGGTGCAGGAGCCGGGTGCGCGCGGCGATTCGACCGGCGGCAATCGCGAGCACGTCCCCGCGCTCGCGCGCGCGGCGGTCGCGACCGGCAACGTCGACGGCCTCTTCTTCGAGGTGCACCCGGATCCGGACAGGCGCCCTCCGACGGACCGAACATGGTGCGCCTGCACGAGTTCCCCGCGATCCTCGACTCGGTGCTCTCCGTGCACCGCGCGCTGCGCTCGCGCTAGCGCCGCACGCCCTACCCCGTCGTGTCGGACTCGCGCACTGCGGCCGAAGTGACCGTCGCGGCGCTCAACCGCGAGCTCGACGGCTACACCGTGTTGCGCCAAGTCGGGCAGGGCGCGATGGGCATGGTCTTCGAAGCCGAGCAGCACGGACTCGCGCGCCGCGTCGCACTCAAGGTACTCCCGCCGCAGTTCGCGCTGCGGGAGCGCACCGTGAGGCGCTTCCTGCGTGAGGCCGCCTCCATGGGACGCCTCGCGCACCCCAACGTCGTCGACGTCTACGAAGTCGGCTCGCGCAAGGGCTTCCACTACTTCGCGATGAAGTACGTCGAGGGACCGTCGCTCGACCGCGTGCGCAAGGCGGGGCCGCTGGCGATCGAGGACGTGGTCGGCATCGGAATCGACGTGGCCGCAGCGCTCGCGCACGCGCACTCGCGCGGCGTGCTGCACCGCGACGTGAAGCCCGGCAACCTGCTGCGCGACGGGGACCGCGTCCTTCTCACGGACTTCGGCCTCGCGCGCCACACGGACTCCGAAGACGGAAGCGTCACGGAATCGGGCGACCTCGTCGGCACACCGCTCTACATGGCGCCCGAGCAGATCTCGAATGACTTCGGGAACATCGACGCGCGCACGGACATCTGGGGCCTCGGCGTGACGCTGTACGAGCTCGCCTGCGACGAGCCTCCGTTCCAAGGCGCGACCGCCTCCGCGATCCTGCACTCGATCCTGCAGCGCGAGCCGGCGCGCGCCCGCAAGCGGCGACCGAGCATGCCGCGCGACCTCGAAGCCGTGCTGCACCGCTGCCTCGAGAAGGATCCGGCACAACGCTACTCGTCGGCGGCGGAGCTGCGCGACGATCTGATCGCGGTGCGCGAGGGGCGACACGTGACCGCGCGCTCGCCGCGCTTCTTCGATCCCGCGGTGCGCTGGGCGCGGCGGCACCCGCTGCAAGCGGGCGCGGCGGTGGGTGCGCTCGTGATCACGCTGACGCTCGGCGGCGCGTTCCGCTGGGTGTGGAGCCGCTGGAACGAGTCGAAGGCCGACGTCACGGTCGCGGAGAAGCAGGCCGAAGCGGAGGCCGCCAACCGCGCGCTCGCGGAGCGCGAGCGCGACCTAGAGCGGCGCGAGCGCACGGCCGCCGTGGCGCGTCGTGCGATCGCGGACGCGCGCCAGCTTTGGACCGAAGCCAACGCAGGCGATGACCGAGGCAAGCAGCTCGAAGCGAGCGAGCGCATCCTCGATGTCCTGCGCACCTCCGCACTCGATCGCATGCCGGAGATCCGAGCCGAGGCGCTCGAGCTCGCCGCGACGCTCGCGCGTGCGCAGGGAAGTTCCGACCGCGAGGTCCTCGCGGAGCTCGAGCCGCTGTTCACAGCGTTCGAGCGAGACTCCGCGCTGCTCTATCGCGCCGCGGTGCTCAGCGGTCTCTCGCGCTACGAGGAGGCGCTCACGCTGCACGGTCTGCGAATCCTGGAGCGGCCCACCGATCCGCGTCCCCTGCTCGACGCCGCGCTGGTCGAGCGGCGCGTCGGCCTCGCGGCTCTGGACCGCGGCGACATCGCACGCGCCGAGACCGAGCTGCGGGGCACGATCGCGCGCCTCGACGCTGCGATTGCGCTGGTGGGCACGGGAGAGGTGGCACTCGCAGCCCGCGTCGAACGTGCGCGCTGCCTCCTCGATCTCTGTGACGCGCCCGCGGCGAGAAGGGAGCTCGAGAGCGTGCTCGCAGCAGAACCCGACCTGGTCGACGCACAGGCGGCGCTGCTCGCAGTCGAGCGTCTCGAGCGCGAGCCGCGACGCTTCGGAGCTCGCGTCGGCAGCTCCGCGGTGTCACCGCGCGACCCGCAGGCCGCCCCCGCAGACGCACCCGCACCGGCGCCGATCGATCCGAAGCTCGAGCCCGTGCTGCGCGCCTTCGAGCGGCTCTTCCGCGGCTCGGGCAGCGGGACGGTGCGGCGCAGCGACGCGCGCTAGCGCTCGACCAGGCTGCGCCCGTCGAGACCCGCGGGAACCGCGACTCCAGCGAGCGAAAACAAAGTTGGCAGCGCGTCGATCGAGGACGCGTCGCGCCAGTCGCGGCCCGCGCTGACGCCCGCGCCGAGGAACGCGAGCGGGATTCGTCGGTCGTAGCTGTGCGGAGTCCCGTGGGCTGTGCCCGCGGCGACCCCGGGAAGCGTGTAGGCCTTCTGGAGCGTGACGACGTCGCTCGTGCGCTCTTCGTCGAACGAGTTCGCCTCCATCGCGATCAAGCCCGAACGCGGAGCAGCGCCTTCGCGGGCGACGGCGCGCAGCTCGTCCCACGTCACCGCGTGCTCCATCCAGCTCGTTCCGCGCGCGAGGAGCTCGCTCGCGTAGAGCTCGCGCACCGCGCGCGCGTCGATCCCATCTGCTGCAAGCGCCGCCCCGTCGAGCCGCAGACCGCGATAGTTGCCCACGGCGAAGTAGTCTTTGCCAAACTTCGCCGCGACCGCGTTGCGCGCGTCCTTGAACGTGTCCGCAATCTCGCGGCCCGTGATGCGACGCGCGGGATAGCCGAGCGGGGCGAGCGCTTCGGGCAGTTCCAGCACTCCGTGGTCCGCAGAGAGGGACGCAACCCAGCGGCCGCGCCCGACCCGCTCATCGAGCTGCGCGAACAAGCGCCCGAGCTCACGGTCCGCGCGCAGGATCACGTCCGTGACCTCGACGCTGCCAGGTCCGTACGCGTGTCCCACCGTGTCGCACGCCGAGAGGCTCACGCACAGGAGGTCGGGAACGTCGTCGCGCCCGAGCGCGAGCGCATCGACCGCGGCGCGCGCGACGTCGCACACCATCACATCGCTCGCAGCGCCTTCGTACACCCACATCGCGAGCGTCGCGAGCGCCTTGTCGTCGAGGTTCGCGCCGCGCGGCGGGACGGGGTGCGGAAACGAGCGTTGCCCCGCGCGTCCAGCCTCGCCCTCGCGCTCGTCGGGAGCCGTGCCCGAGCCTTCGAAGCGCTCCGGCAGCTCGCTCTTCCAGCCTCCCGCGAACGGCAGCCGCTCCTGCCAGTCGCTGTTGTGTACGCGCACCCACTCGGGCAGCTCGGATCCGTACCACGTCGAGCTGCGGAAGCCCCCGCGCTTCTTGTCCCACCACAGTGCGAGGTCCGCGCGCTTGCCGCTCATGCCGATCGCCGAGCGGTCTTTGGAGCTCACCGCGAAGGAGAGCGAGCCCGGCCGCGCGGCTTCGAGCAAGTCCGCGATCCCGTCGCAGCGCAGGTTGCGCGGCGACGTGGCGACCTCGTCGAGCACGCCGCGATCCGTGACCGCGCGCGCATCGGGATCTGCGAAGCAGTACACCGAGCCGCGCGTATCGCGCGCGAACCAATCGTTCGAGATGATCCCGTTGTTGCGCGGCAGTCGGCCCGTTCCGTAGGCCGCGTGTCCCGGCCCCGTCTCCGTGTCCCCGTGGCGCAGCTCCGCGCGCGGAAAGACCCGGCCCTCGCGGACGAAGCGCGCGAGCCCGCCGGTGAGCCACGGCGCGAGCCGATCGAGCTGCTCAGGAATGAGCTGGTCGACCGAGATCAGGACCAAGAGGCGCGCGGGGCCTGTCCCGCGGGTTTCGCGTGCGAAGTCCAGCGACGGTGGCGTCGTCTGCAGCGCGAGGAGCGCCGCGAGGGCGAGACTCACGGCTCGATTCCCAGTGCCTTGAGGCGGTTGTAGAAGGTTCGGCGCGGAATCCCGAGGATGCGCGCAGCCTCGCCGCGCTTGCCGCCGGTCGATTCGATCGTGGCGCGAATCAGCTCGGCCTCGACGTCCTCCATGCGCCTCCCGACGAGGCCGCGAACGCCGCCCTGTCCCGCGAGGCGCGGCGCCTTCGAGAGGTGTGCGATGAGCTCGGGCCCCAAGAGCTCGCCGCCGAGCGCGTGCATGCGCGTGATCTCGTTCTGCAGCTCGCGCACGTTCCCCGGCCAGTCGTGGGCGAGCAGTCGCTCGAGGCACTCGCGCGAGAGTTGAGGCTTCGCGCGCCCGCTCGCCTTCTGCTCCTCGTGCAGACGCGTCAAGAACGCGTCGACGAGCACCGGAATGTCCTCGCGACGCTCGCGCAGCGGCGGGACCTCGACCTGCACGACCTTGAGGCGATAGTAGAGGTCCTCGCGGAAGCGCCCCGCCGCGACTTCCCGCGCGAGGTCGCGGTGCGTCGCGCTCACGACGCGCACGTCGACCGTGATCTCCTCGTTGCCGCCGACGCGTCGCAGCCGGCGCTCCTGTAGTACGCGCAGCAGCTTCGCTTGCAGCGCGAGGCTCATCTCGCCGATCTCGTCGAGGAAGAGCACGCCGCCGTGGCTCGACTCGATCAGTCCCGCGCGGTCCTTCAGCGCGCCGGTGTACGCGCCCTTCACGGCGCCGAAGAGCTCGCTCTCGAGCAGCCCCTCGGCGATCGCGCCGCAGTTGACGCCGACGAACGGCCGCTCGCGTCGCGGTCCATTTTCGTGCAGCGCGCGCGCGACAAGCTCCTTGCCCGTGCCACTCTCGCCGAAGAGCAGCACTGGGAAGTCGCCGTCGGTGATGCGATCGACCACGGTGAGCATCGCCGTGATCGCCCGACCGCGGCCGAGGATGTGCGGATACTTGTGGCGCAGCTCGAGCCCGCTCGGGACGAAGCCTTCCGAGAGCGAGTCGAGCGCCTTCGCCTGCTCGGCGAGCGCGCCTTTCAGCTCGGCGTTGGCGAGCTCGAGGTCGCGCATCACGCGCGCGTTCTCCTCGAGCAGCCGCACGCGCTCCAGACTCAGCGCCGCCTGATCCGCGAAGGCTTCGAGCAGTTCCTGCGAGTGATCGTCGAACTGCCCCTGCGCGAAGCGGTTGTCGACGTACAGACAGCCGCGCACTTCGTCTCCGACGCGCATCGGAACGCACAGGACGCTGCGCAGCTTCAAGTCCGCCACGGACTGGCGCGGATTGAGCGCCTCGTCGTTCACCGCATCATCGGAGCGGAACGCCTTGCCGCTCTCCAGTACCGAGCCCGTGATCGAACGCGACACCTTGCGCAGCGCCTTCTTCACGTTCTCGCGGTCGATGTTGCGCGCCGCGACCACCTCCCAGCCGGGAGCGGCCTCGATGGGCTCAGCCCCCTCGACGCGCGCGGCGAGCGCGCCCGCTGTTCCCGCGCGCACGATCAAGAAGCCTCGCTCCGCGCCCGCGAGCTCGATCGCGGTGTCGAGCACGCGGTCGGGCAGAGCCTCGGGCCGCGTGGCGCGCGCCATCTCCTTGTTCAATTCCAGGATGCGCAGCAGCGCGGTGCGCGTCGCCTCTTCGTGGGCTGCGTTGGAGTCCGTCGAACGCTTGAGGAAGCGAAACATGGCTGCGGAGAGCGCGCGGGCGACGGCGCTCTACCCTTGAGGATATCCGCGCGCGAGCTCCGCGCGGGCGGCGTCGATGGCCCGCGCAACGAGCTCGAGCGCGTGCTGCTGCGTTCGCGCGAGCCCGCCGAGCGCTGCGACCTCCGCGCGCACGTCGAAGGCCGCGAGGCGCTCGCGATCCGCGCCGCGCAGACGCTCGGCGGCATAGCTCGCGAGGGCCAACGCCGCGCTGCAACCGCGGCCGTGGTACCCGGCGTCGAGCCCGCCCGTACCGTCGGCGAGCCAGAGCTCGACCCGGTCCCCGCAGGCCGGGTTCTCCCCCACCCCACGCGCCCCAGCCCCCGCGGGCGCCGGGCGGGCGTCGAGACGCTTTCGATGCTCTTCGAGGACGGCGGGCAGGGCTGGCATGCGCCCAGCGTAGCGCTTTTTATGGGTGACGCAAACCGCTGTTGGAAATAGACTTAGAAGGACAATGGGCAGCCTGCGCGCGGTTTCCTTCCCGCGCGATTTGCCCGAAATGCAACTTCGTAGTATAGTGAGGGGCTCCAAAGATCGAGCGACAAGGGCAAACCCACGGCGACGTGGGGACGCAAAGCCAGAGGGCCCACGGGGAGACCCGGGGGCAGCCTAGCTGCCGAACCGATACTTGCGCGGGATCCGAGGAGCGGCCGGGCATACCCCGAGCCGCGTACGACGCGAGGAACGGCGTCCGGACCCACCGGCGCGCGCTCCCGGGTCCGCGCCACGCCCTTCGCGGCGTCGGCACGGGCCCCGCGGACTCGGCCGGGGTGTGCTCCAACCTGAGCGAACGCACCTCGGACCATGAGCTTCCACCCGCACCTCGCACTCGACCGCCACGGTTGCCACGCCTCCGCAGGGAGGGGCGCCTCGGTCGCTCGAGCGTGCGCGGGCTCGGAGACGTTCGCACATTCGACGCGGCCGGCTGGCTGCGTGCCCGCTCGCGCCGGAGCCACGCTCCGCGCGGAAAGCGGGCCTGGAACGTCGCGCGAAGGTGGGGACTTCTCGCGCGATGCTGGGAGGAGGAGAGGGGCTGCCGCACCGCTGTGGGGACGGTGGGCGGCGCTCTTCGGAAGCGGAGAGGACAGCGTCCGGGGTCGGTGGGGACTGCCCCGCGCCGCTGTCCGACTCGAGTCCGACCCGCTCACGCGGGTCGAGCGGACCACCATGGGGACCGCCGCGGCACCGCCGCGTCGGGGTGAGCCGCCCGCCGGTTGAGAAGGATCCCGACGGCCGAGTCTGCTGCGAAGGCATGGAGCCCGCGCTCCGTGCCTTCGCTCTTTTTCGAGCTCGCTCGCCGCGGCTAGGCGTCCGCGCTCGCCCGCAGCCGTTCCTGCAGGCGCTCGAGCAGCTTCATGTGGATCTTGCACACGCGCGACTCGCTCAAGCCCTCGAGGTCGCCGATCTCGCGCAGCGACAGGTCTTCCCAGTACTTCAGGTAGACGATGCGCGCCTCCTGCGGCGTGAGCTTCTCGGCCACGAGCGCGAGCAGATCCTCGCGCGTCAGGCGCTCGCCCGGGGCCTCCGAGGCTGTGTCCGGCACGATCTCGACTCCGCTGGGCTCATCGTCCTCGGCCGCGCTGGGAGTCGCGCTCGGAGCACCGACCAGCCCACGCACGAAGCTCGTGGCGTACTCGGCGGGGTGCATGTCCAGCTCGGCCGCAATCTCAGCCTCGAAAGGCTCGCGACCGAGCTCGGCCCGCAGGTGCTCGACCACGCGCTTGTGGCGCTCGAGGCGCGCACGCCACGGGCGCGGGAGCCAATCTTGGGAACGCAGCTCGTCGAGCAACGCACCGCGCAGACGCAGCTCGCAGTACGACTCGAACGGCACGCCACGTCGGCGATCGAAGGCCTCGATCGCGGCGATGAGTCCGACGTTGGCGGCGGTGGTCAGATCGCCGGGGTCGACCGAGCGGGGCAGACGGCTCGAAAATCGGCGTACGTAATCTGCGACGAGACCCTGGTACGTCTCCACCAGCGCGTTGCGCTCGACGGCTCCGCGGCTGCGCGCGAACTCGCGCCAAAGGACCGTCACCGGGTCGACGACGCGCGGACGGCGCACCTTGGCGCGTGCAGGCTTGCTCGTCGCGGCCGCTGTGACCTCGGCAGAGCGCGGCGTCGCGGGAGCCACCGGAACGAGCACGAACTGCGCGATTTTCCCGCGCTTTTTCGCGCCATCGCGGCCGACGAGCGCGCCCGCGCCGGTGCGGCGGTCGCGCGCTGCCGGGCGAGTCGGCTGCGGACTTGGGACAGTCGAGAGGACTTGTTCGGAGCTCAAGCGTGAGGACGCTGCGAGGCAGGTCACGCACCGCGAGGGCGCGCGTCAAGCAGCGTCGACCACTCCTTGATCCACAATTCCAAGCTCGTGTTCAAGCCCCTAGTTGCGGCGCGCCACGCCGAGTCGCGCGAGCACCGCGCGCTCCGCGCGACGCATGCGCGCACGCTCGCGCGGGTCGTGATCGTCATAGCCGCACAGGTGCAGCGTGCCATGCACGACGTAGAGCAGGTGCTCGCGCACGACATCGAGTCCGCGTCGACGCGCGACCTCTCGCGCGCGCTCGGTACTGACGTAGAGCTCTCCGCTCGGCCCATCTTCGCCGCCCGCGCCGAGGTCGAAGGTGATCACGTCCGTGCGGGTCGGGTCGTCGAGCCACTCGGCGTGCATCGCCGCGAGCTCTGCGTCATCGACGAAGACGATCGACAGCGACTCCCCCGCCCGACCGCCGTGCTCGAGCGCGAGTTCCGCCGCTTGGCGAACCTGCGCGACGCCGAGCCCCCGCGGCCTCGTTCGCGCGCTGGCCCACGCGACCTCGATCTTCGCCCGCGGACGCTTCACGCCGACGGCTCGTCGCGCCGCGGCCCCGCGTCGGAGCGCGAGGGCCCCTCGTAGGCGCGCACGATCTGCTCGACCAAGGGGTGACGGCAGATGTCCTCGGGGGTGAACTCGACCATCCCGATGTCCTTGAAGCCCTGCAGGCGCGCGATGGCGTCGACCAAGCCGCTCTTCTGGCCGCGCTCGAGGTCGGTCTGGCTCGGATCGCCGGTCACCACCATGCGCGAGCCCTCGCCGAGGCGCGTGAGGAACATCTTCATCTGCGGCGCGGTCGTGTTCTGCGCCTCGTCGAGGATCACGAACGCGTTCGCGAGCGTGCGGCCACGCATGTACGCGAGCGGCGCCACCTCGATCACCCCCGCCTCTTCGAGCCGCATCACGTCCTCGAACTCCAAGAGATCGCCGAGCGCGTCGTAGACGGGGCGCATGTACGGGTTGAGCTTGGCGAGCAGGTCGCCGGGCAGGAAGCCGAGCTTCTCCCCCGCCTCGACCACGGGGCGCGTGATCACGAGCTTGCGGCACTCGCCCGAGCGCAGCGCGCGCAGCGCACACGCGACCGCGAGGTAGGTCTTGCCCGTTCCGGCGGCGCCGAGGCCGAACGTGAGCGGCTTCTGCGCGATCAGCTCGACGTACTTGCGCTGGCGCGGACCGCGCGGCTCGAAAGGCCGCATGCGAAAGCCCGTGGGCGACACGGGGCGCGCCGAGCGAACGCCGACGTTCGCGGCGCGATCCATCGCGGGCGCACCGCCCCAGCGCGGCGCGCCGCCACCGGGTCCGAGGCGCGGCGAAGGCGGAGGCACCGACGGGAACGACGTCGGCGAGACGCCCGAGGGCAGGTCCATCGCGTCCGAGCCGATCAGGATCGCCTCGGCGTCCTTGGGGTCGAGCTCGCGACCCTTGCGCAGCTTGCCGAGCAGGTGCTCGATGCGACGGCGGGCCTCGGAGGTGTGCTCCTCGCTGCCCTTGAGCCGCAGGTTCCCGTTGCGCGTGAAGATCTCGATGTCGAGCACCTGCCGCAGGAGCTTGGCGTGCCGGTCATAGGGACCGAGCACGAGGATCGCCTCTTCGTGGGAACGCAGCGGGATGGTGACTTCGCTCAAGGGTGCGTGCTCGGGGTGGTTGGAGGGAGCCGCTCTCGGAGGTGGGTATCGGCCGGGGGCGCGGGTTCTGTCAAGAGTGGAAGCCGGCTCAAAGCCGGAGAAGGAACGGCCAGCAGAGGAGAACGACCGGAGCCGCGAGGAAGAAGCTGTCGACCAAGTCGAGCATGCCGCCCGACGGGCCGAACCATGTGCCGGAGTCCTTCACGCCCGCCTTGCGCTTGACCCAGCTCTCGAGGAGATCGCTCGCCTGCGCGGCGACGTTGGCGACCGCGCCGGCGAGCAGCGCTCCGAGCCATGTCTCCGACGGCAGCCAGCCGAGCGCATGGGCTCCCACGCAGGTGAGCGAGGCGCCGACGAGCGACGCCACAGTGCCCTCGGTCGTCTTGCCCGGGCTGATCCACTTGTAGGGGTGGTGCTTCCCGAGCGTGCTGCCGACGTAGTAACCCGCCGAGTCGCCGATCTTCGCGAGCGCGAGCAACGTCACGAGCCCCATGTGGCCGAAGCCGTACCAGACCCACACGAGGCCGAGCATCGACACCACGAGCAGCGGTCCGAGCAGCATCACGGCGAGCGACTCGCCGCGGCGCTCCGGCCCGAAGACGAGCAGGCGCAGCGCGACGAACAGAAACGCCCCAAAGACCACGAGCGGCCCGTTCTCAGGTCCGAACGCGCGCTCCGCGAACAAGGGGAGCACCGCGAGCAACGCGGCCGCGACCTGCACGATCCGCGACGCGCTGCGTACGAGCGCATAGCCCGCCGTGACGAGCACGACGCTGGCCGTTCCCGCGTGCAGCAACCACGCGACTCCGAAGCCGAGGTCGCGGTGGCCTTCGAGGTCGATTCCGCCGCCCACGCTCGAGAAGGCCTGATGCGTGATCCACGTCGCGACGAGCGCCGCGAGCGAGAGCGGCCAAGCGAGCCGACGCCCGCGGAGCGCGCCCATGGCATCGACCTCGTAGATGCACACGGCGAGCACGAGCGCGCACAGCCCGAGCACGGGCCACTCGGAGTGGAAGAGCGTCGTGAGGTACAGGATCCCCGCGAGCGCCGCCGCGATCGACGAGCCCACCCAAGTGCGACGCCAGAGCTTCGCGCCGCGCGACCCGGCCGCCTTGCCGACGGAGCCGGAGTCGTTCTGCTCGCTCACGCCTTCGCCTCGCTCGCCGCCGGCGCGTCCGCGACCAAGCCGCCGAACTTGCGCACGCGGCGCGCATAGTCTTCGAGCGCCGCCATGAGCTGCGGGCGTCGAAACTCGGGCCAGCACTCCTTCGCGACGTAGAGCTCGCTGTAGCTGATCTGCCACAAGAGGAAGTTCGAGATGCGCAGCTCGCCCGAGGTGCGAATCAAGAGATCCGGATCGGGCGTGGTCGGATCGTAGAGGTAGCGGCGCAAGGTCTCGTCGTCGATCTCGCCCTCGCGCACCTTGCCCGCCGCGACATCGCGCGCGAAGAGCTTGAGCGCATCGGCGAGTTCCGCGCGCGCCCCGTAGGACAGCGCAAGCCGCAGCAGCATCCCCTCGTTCTGCGCCGTCAGCGCCTCGGTCTCACGCAGCCGCGCGAGCGCGCCGGCCGGCAGGTCGTCGATGCGCCCGATCGCGCGCAAGCGCACGCCGTTTTCCATCAACGTCGGGCGCTCCTCGACGAGGAACTGCTCCAAGAGTTCCATCAGGAACGCGACCTCCTGACGCGGGCGCTTCCAGTTCTCGACGGAGAACGCGTACAGGGTGAGCGACTTCACGCCCATCTTCGCGCACTCGGTCGTGATCTCGCGCACCGAGCCGATGCCCTCCTTGTGGCCGAAGACGCGCATCATCCCGCGCCCCTTCGCCCAGCGCCCGTTGCCGTCCATGATCACAGCGATGTGCTCGGGGAACGGTCCCCCGAGGTCCGGCCGCTCGATCTTGAGGCGCGGGCGCGTCATCGCGAGCTCAAGCGTGCGCGAGCGCGCCCTTCAGGCCCTCGCGCGGGATAATCTGGTCGCGGTCGGGACCGACCGAGAGCATCACGATCGGCACGCCGACGAGCTTCTCGACCCACTCGACGTACTTGCGCGTGAGCTGCGGGAGATCCTCGTAGCGCCGAACCCCCGTGATGTCGGTCTTCCAGCCGCGCGCGGTCTCCATGTGCACCTTGACGTCGGCGAGGTCCACGTGGGCGCCCGGCCATTCCCTGTGCACGCGACCGGCGACCTCGTAGGCCGTCGCGACCTTGATCTCCTCGAAGCTGTCGAGCACGTCGAGGTTGGTCATGATCCAGCCGTCGGCGCCGTTGAGCTCGAGGCTGTAGCGCATCGCGAGCACGTCGAACCAGCCGCAGCGCCGCGGACGGCCCGTGGTCGCCCCGTACTCGTTGCCCGCCTCGCGAATCTTGACGCCGTCGGCGCCATGGTCCTCGCTCGGGAACGGACCTTCGCCGACGCGCGTGCAGTACGCCTTCGCGATGCCGACGACGCGGTCGAGCCAGCGCGCGGGGAAGCCCGCGCCCGCGGCGATGCCGTCGGAGCCCGTGTTCGAGCTCGTCACGTACGGATACGAGCCGTGGTCGATGTCGAGCAGCGCGCCCTGCGCGCCCTCGAAGAGCACTTGCTTGCCGCGTCGGTAGGCTTCGCGCACCTCGGCGCCGGTGTCGCCGACGAAGGGCCGCAAGACCTCGCCCAAGTGCATGTAGCGCTCGAGCTGCTCTTCGAGCGCGAGCGGCTGCTCGCCGTGCACCTGCGTGAGCAGCGCGTTCTTCTCCGCGAGCGCGGCCTGCAGTCGGCGCCGGCAGCGCTCGGGCTCGAGCAGGTCCGCAACGCGCAGGCCGGTGCGCGCCGCCTTGTCGGCGTAGCAGGGCCCGATGCCGCGCCCCGTGGTGCCGATGCGGCCGACGCCGCGCCAGCGCTCGGAGGCAAGGTCGATGCGCTTGTGGTGCTCGAAGATCACGTGCGCCGCCGACGAGAGGCGCAGGTTCGAGCCATCGACCTTCACGCCGCGCGCGCGCAGGCCCTCGACCTCCTCGATGAACTTCAGCGGGTCGACCGCGAGGCCGTTGCCGATCACGTTGACCTTGCCGGGGTGCAGGATGCCCGACGGAATCAGGTGCAGCACCGTCTTGGCGCCGCCGATCACGAGGGTGTGCCCGGCATTGTGCCCGCCCTGGAAGCGCACGACGCCCTGGGCGTGATCCGTGAGCCAGTCGACGATCTTGCCCTTGCCCTCGTCACCCCATTGGGTGCCGACCACCACCACGTTTCTTGCCATGTTCCGTCCGTCAGTTGTCCGTGGGTGACGCGTCGCTGGACACGACACGCCATTCGCCATCCTGGAGGCACAGCCGCCGCGTGGCCCGCGGGCCCGCATGCGTCC
>CAIYPP010000148.1 GCA_903928115.1 uncultured Planctomycetota bacterium | reverse complement strand
GGCCCCCGCCAGGAAGGCCACGACGCGGCCGAGTGCGTCGCCCGAGGCGAGCGCCGCAAAGCTCTTGGCGATGGTCCCACTCGAGGCGCCGGTCATGGGGTTCCCTGCATCGGCGTCGGTACGGCCCGAGGTACGCAGGCCGCTTCCGAGCGTGCAATCCTGAATCACGCCTAGGAAGCAATTTCGGATTCGCAGTCCGAAATTCGGAGCTCGGGCCCTCGCGTCGGGAAATCCCAACTTGGCGTCTTACGGTCCGAACCAAGTCGGGGGACAATTCGTCTATAGCTCCAGATCCGTCCGGTGGCGGTCTCTCTCCCCGTCCTCGGTCTTCCTCACGAACCCGATCTTTTTCACTCCTCCACGATGATCCGCAACACTCAGATCCTCCTCGCGGCGGGCTTGCTCGCCACCGGCGCCTTCGCCCAGAGCAAGGCCGCCATTTCGCAGCAGCTCCAGAGCCTCGAGCAGCAAGCCAGCGCCGCCTCGGCCGCCGGCAATGCCACGCTCGCCGCGCAGCTCAAGCGCCAGTACCTCGCGCTGAGCGAGCGCACCGGCGCCCCGACGATCGGCCTCCGTGCGGCTCCCGTGGCCGCGCCGTCGGCCAGCGCGGTCGGCGGCCCTTCGTTCATCGTGGCTCCCGCCAACTGCTCCGGCACCCCTGGCACGACCTACCCGGCGGTTCCGGGCGGTTCGGGCCCGATCTTCGACTACACGACTCTGAGCACTACCGCGACGGTCTCCGGCGTCGTCAATCCGATCTGGGACGTCGATCTGTTCCTCGCGATCACCCACACTTGGAACTCCGACCTGGCGATCACGCTGACTTCGCCCGCCGGCACCACCTGCGACATCTCGTCGGGCAACGGCGGCGCGGCCGATGACGTGTTCAACGGGACGCTGTTCGACGATCAGTCGGGCTCCTCGGTCACGAGCTACGTCTACTCCACGGGCGTTCTCGTCCCCGACATTCGTCCCGAGCAGTCGCTCAACACGACTTTCCGCGGTCAGAACGCGAACGGCGTCTGGACGCTCGATGTCGCGGATAACGCCGGTGGCGACATCGGTGACCTCTGGTCGTGGGACATCACGATCACCGACGGAACGACCAACCCGCCGCCGCCGCTCCCGACGAGCTTCAACCCGGCGGTGAACTTCACCTCCCAGCCGAACCTCGGCATCATCGACAACGCGATCGTCAGCGACACGATCTCGGTCACGGGCGTGAGCGGCTCGGTGTGGGACGTCAACGTCTCGACGCAGATCACGCACACCTGGTGCGCCGACATGCGTATCACCCTGATCGCTCCGAACGGTCAGGAGGTGATCCTTTCCAACCAGCGTGGCGGTGCCTACGACGACGTGTTCAACGGCACGCTCTTCGACCAGAGCTCGCTGAACCCGATCGCGAGCTACGTGTTCTCGAACGGCGTCGCGGCGCCGGATCTCCAGCCCGACCAGAGCCTCACGAACTTCTGGGCGCCCTGCCCCTTCAGCCCGAACGGCACGTGGGAGCTCGCGATCGCGGACCTCGCCGGCGGCGACATCGGCGTTCTCGCTCAGTGGGACCTCTCGATCGTGACGGCGGCCTCCGGCTGCAGCAGCGCCGTCGCGACCTTCTGCACCCCGTCGACGACGACGAGCGGTTGCAACCCGGTCATGAGCGCGAGCGGCAGCTCCGCCTCGATCGCGGCCGGCGCCGGCAGCTTCATCCTCACGGCGAGCAGCGTCGAGGGTCAGAAGCAGGGCCTGATCTTCTACTCGATCACCGGCGTGCAGAGCCTGCCGTGGTCGTCGGGCTCGACGAGCTTCCTGTGCGTCAAGTCGCCGACCCAGCGCTCGGCCGCGGCGAGCTCCGGCGGCGTGAGCGGCACCTGCGGTGGCTCGCTCTCGCTCGACTTCTTCGCCTTCATGGCGGCGAACCCCACGGCCGTCGGTCAGCCGATTGCCCCGGGTCAGCACTTCGATGCGCAGGCGTGGTTCCGCGACCCGCCGGCGGCCAAGACGACGAACCTCTCCAACGGCATCGGCTTCAACCTGTGTCCGTGATCTTCCGCTGACCCGACGGCGGGTCGCGGAACCACCTTCAGCCAGCGCATCGCCTTCGGCGATGCTCGGGGGGGTAAGCCCCGGTTCGGATCGCGCAGCGATCCGATGCAACGACGCTTTGGCGTCGTTGCAAGGGGATCCCCGAGCAGGCTCTGCCTGCGGAGGGGGCTCGCCGAAGACGCCAAGGCGTCTTCCAAACCTTTTCTGGCCCCTAGAGAAACAGGGCAGCGGAGCGAGCCTGTTGCCGTAGGCATTCTTGCCTCGCGCTTCAGCCAGCGCATCGCCTTCGGCGATGCTCGGGGGATCCCTCGCCGAAGACGCCAAGGCGTCTTCGGCGCCGCCGCGCGCGAGCGCGCGGCCGAAGGCTCACTCCCACTCGATCGTCGCGGGAGGCTTGGAGCTGATGTCGAGGACGACGCGGTTGATGCCGCGCACCTCGTTGATGATGCGGTTGGAGATCTTGCCGAGCAGCTCGTGCGGCAGGTGCGCCCAGTCCGCGGTCATCGCGTCGGTGGACTCGACGGCGCGCAGCGCGCAGGCTTCTTCGTACGTGCGCGCGTCGCCCATGACTCCGACGGAGCGAACCGGGAGCAGCACGGCGAAGTACTGCCACAGACCTTTGTGCAGGCCCGCGGCCTCGATTTCGCTCGTCACGATCGCGTCGGCTTCGCGCAGCGTCTCGAGGCGCTCGCGGGTGATCTCGCCCAAGCAGCGCACGGCGAGGCCGGGGCCCGGGAACGGCTGGCGATCGACGATGCGCGAGTCGAGGCCGAGGTAGCGGCCGATGGCTCGGACCTCATCCTTGAAGAGCTCGCGCAGCGGCTCGACCAAGGTCATGTTCAGGTCCTTGGGGAGCCCGCCGACGTTGTGGTGGCTCTTGATCACCGCCGTGTTGCCGCCGTGCACGTTCACCGACTCGATGATGTCGGGGTACAGCGTACCCTGACCGAGGAAGTGCGCGCGGCTGAAGCGCTTGGCCTCGAGCTTGAAGACGTCGACGAAGTCGCGTCCGATCAGCTTGCGCTTCTGCTCGGGATCGGTGATCCCGGCGAGGCTCTTCAAGAAGCGCTCGGTCGCATCGACCACGGTGAGGTCGATGCCGAATTGGTCGCGGAACTGCGACTCGACCACGGCGCGCTCGCCTTTGCGGAGCAGTCCGTTGTCGACGAAGATGCAGTGCAGGCGCGGGCCGATCGCCTTCTGGAGGATCATCGCGGCGACCGAGCTGTCGACGCCGCCCGAGAGGCCGAGCACGACCTCACCGTCGGAGCCGACGATCTCGCGCACGTGACGGATCTCACGCTCGACGATGCCCTCCGGGCGCCAGTCGCCCGGCATCTTCGCGACGCGCACGAGGAAGTTCTCGATCACCTCGCGGCCGCGCACCGAGTGCGTGACCTCGGGGTGGAACTGCACGCCGAAGAAGCCGCGCGCCGAGTCGCCCATGGCGGCGATCGGGCAGTGCTCGGTCTGAGCGTAGACGCGGAAGCCGGACGGGAGGCGCGTCACGGAGTCGCCGTGGCTCATCCACACGACCGTGTTGCCCGCGATGCCCTCGAAGATCTCGGAGGCGGCGGCGACCTCGACGGACTGGCGGCCGAACTCGCGCTTGTCGGCGCGCGTGACCTCGCCGCCGAGCTCGCGCGCGATCCACTGCATGCCGTAGCAGATGCCGAGCACCGGCACTCCGAGCTCGAGGAGACCGCGCGGGACCGCGGGCGCATCCGCGGCGTACACGGATGCGGGACCGCCGGAGAGGATGACCGCTCCGAGGTTCATCGCACGCGCGACCTCGAGCGCGCGCCGCGGAGGCGCGATCTCGCAGTAGCTCCCCGCCTCGCGCACGCGACGCGCGATCAACTGCGCGTACTGCGCACCGAGGTCGACGACCAGGACACCCTTGGGCTTTGCGTTCATTCCTGCGACACGAAGTAGTTGGTCGACTCTTTGGTGATGGCGACGTCGTGCGGGTGGCTCTCGCGGATGCCCGCCGCCGTGATGCGCACGAAGCGCGCGCGCTCCGGCAGCTCCGAGATCGTGCGGGCGCCGAGGTAACCCATGCCGCTGCGCACGCCGCCGACGAGCTGGTACACGAAGCTCGAGAGCTTGCCGCGATAGGGCACCATGCCCTCGATGCCCTCGGGCACGAGCTTGTCGGCGTCCTTGACGTCGTCTTGGCGATAGCGCGACTTGCCGCCGGCCATCATCGCGCCCACCGAGCCCATGCCGCGCACGGCCTTGAAGGAGCGACCCTTGAAGAGGATGGTCTCGCCCGGGCTCTCTTCGAGGCCCGCGAACAGGCTGCCGAGCATCACGCACGACGCGCCGGCGGCGAGCGCCTTGACGATGTCTCCCGACAGGCGAATGCCGCCGTCGGCGATGATCGGAACGCCGCTGGCGCGCGCTTCCCCGACGCAGTCGAGCACCGCGGTGAGCTGCGGCACGCCGACGCCGGCGACGACGCGGGTGGTGCAGATCGAGCCCGGCCCGATGCCGACCTTGACCGCGTCCGCGCCCGCTGCGACCAGTGCCCGCGTGGCCTCCGCCGTCGCGACGTTGCCCGCGACGACGTCGACCGGCAGGCGCTTCTTGAGCTCCTTCACCGTGTTGATCACGTTGGAGGAGTGGCCGTGCGCCGTGTCGACCACGACCACGTCCACGCCCGCCGAGACGAGCCCCTCGGCGCGCTCGTAGTCGTGCACCCCCACCGCCGCGCCGACGCGCAGGCGGCCGCGCGCGTCGCGGCAGGAGTTGGGGAACTCCGCGAGCTGCTTCAGGTCCTTCATCGTGATGAGGCCCTTCAGGCGCATGTCGCGGTCGACGATCAGGAGCTTCTCGACCTTGTGGCGGTGCAGCAGATCGCGCGCCTCGTCGAGGGACGTGCCCGGAGGGGCCGTCACGAGCCCCTTGGAGGTCATCATCTGCGCCACCGGCGTCTCGTCCGACGCGTGGAAGCGGCAGTCGCGGCTCGTGAGGATGCCGACGACCGTCTCGCCCTCGACGATCGGCAAGCCGTTCACCTTGTTGCGCGCCATCAGCTCGCGCGCTTGGCGCAGCGTCGCGTTCGGCGGCAAGGTGACGGGGTCGAGGATCACGCCGTTGGCCGAGCGCTTGACCTGATCGACCTGCGCGATGTGCTGCTCGATCGTGAAGTTGCGATGGATGATGCCGATGCCGCCCTCGCGCGCGAGCGCGATGGCGAGCCCGGCCTCGGTGACGGTGTCCATCGCGGCCGAGGCCAGCGGCGCCTTGAGCGGGACGTTGCGCGAGAAGCGCGTCGAAACGTCGACGTCGCGCGGGATCACGTCGGAGTGACAGGGCACGAGCAGGACGTCGTCAAACGTCAGGCCGAGCGGCAGTTCTTGGACCATGTTCGGGGGCTCTCGCATGCGCGATCCGCGCAGCTCACCCCCGGGCCCCTGAGGGCCGCGCGCGGAAAAGCAAGGCAGCCCGCCGGGTCTCGGGGGCTCCGCGTCTGGTGGGACGGTCCGCTTCTCCGCGGCAGCTCCGGGACGCCCACGGGGAGGGGCTGCGGATCGCCTAGGAAAGCGCCGGAGTCTAGCCAGCGGCGCGGGCCAAGTCCAAGGAAGCAAGAGGGCCCGGACAGCCCTGTGACAGGCTGCCGGGCCCTGGAAGGAGGAGATGAGGGGGAGTGTCGGGTAGCGACGGGCCCCGACTTGCGACCGACCGCGGAATTTCGCACAGCGGGCTGGCCGCGGCCGGCGGAACTTCCTTCCGGGGCACGGTCGAGGCACGCCCCGAGCCGATAGGAGCGGTCCGCGCGAGGCTGCATCCGGGCGCTCCGCATCCCTAGGATGCGCGGCCGAGGGAGCGCATCGCGCCGCCCCCAGCCCCGCCCCACCGTGACGGCTCCCACCCACCAGCGTCCGACCCGCGTCGCCATCGTCGGCGCCGGCTTCATCGCCGAGTTCCACCTCGAGATCCTGCGCGCGACGAGCGGCGTCGAGGTGGTCGCGGTGTGCGACGCGGACCTCGCGCGGGCGCAGTCCGCCGCGCGTCGGCACGGCGTGCCCAAGGCTGTCACGAAGCTCTCGGAGCTCGAAGCGCTGCGCATCGACGTCGCGCACGTTCTGGTTCCACCCGCGCTGCACGTCCCCGTCGCCCGCGAGCTCCTCAACCTGCGCATCGGCGTGTTCGTCGAGAAACCGCTGGCGCTCTCCGCGGCCGATGCCGCGGAGCTCGGTGCGCTCGCCAAGGCGCGCAACGTGCCGCTCGCCGTCAATCACAACGCCGTGTTCCATCCCGCGTTCGAGCGCCTGCTCGCGCGCGTGCGCGCCGGCGAGATCGGGCGCGTCGAGCATGTGCGCGTCTGCCTCGCGGTGCCGCTGCGCCAACTCGACGCAGGCGACTTCTCGCACTGGATGTTCCGCGAGCCGCGCAACATCGTGTTCGAGCAAGCGCCGCATCCCTTCGCGCAAGTGGTCGAGCTCGTCGGCGGGCCGCTCGAAGTCCACTCGCACGCGCTCATGTCGCGCGAGCTCCAGCCGGGGCAGCTGTTCCACGAGCGCTGGGTCGTCGCCGGTCGAGGCGAGCGCGGCGGCGTCGAGCTCTACTTCCACTTCGGCGCCGCGTTCACGCGCAGCACGATCGAGGTGCTCGGCAGCGACGGCTCGCTCGAAGCGGACCTCGCGCACAACCTCGTCGCGGGCGAGGAAAAGACGCTCTACCTCGACTTTTGGAACAGCTTCCTCGCGGGCTGGCGGCGCGGCGGCGAGCTGCGTTCGAGCGCGCGCCGCGCTCTCGTGAGCTACCTGAAGCTCACGCTCGGCTTGGGACCGCGCGAAGATGCGTTCTTCGCAGGAATGCGCGGCTCGATCCGTGCGTTCCACGCGGCGCTCGCCGCGCGGGCGGAGCTCCCCGCCGACGCGCGCAAGGGCGAG
Source organism: uncultured Planctomycetota bacterium (assembly GCA_903928115.1). Classification (GTDB taxonomy): domain Bacteria; phylum Planctomycetota; class UBA1135; order UBA1135; genus F1-120-MAGs118. The sequence goes on along the minus strand of CAIYPP010000148.1, from coordinate 4,244 downwards.
GCGGTGCTGCGCTGGTGCGAACAAGCGACGAGCTGGGTTCGCGCGAACCGTGCGAGCGCGAGCGAGCTCCCGCCCGCCGGTCCCGTGCGCCAAGGCGAGGTCGTCGTGCTCGGTGGCACCGGATTCATCGGCAAGCGCGTGATCGCGAAGCTGCTCGAACGCAACGTGCCGGTGACCGCGGTCGTACGACGCGCGCACAGCCTGCCGCCCTTCCTGCTCGACGCGGCGCGCGACGGACGCGTGCGGCTCGTGCGCGGAAGCCTCGAGGATCCCGGCTCGCTGGGTCCGGCCCTCGAAGGCGCGCGCTGCGTGATGCAGCTCGCCACGGGCAACGGCAGCTCGTGGGAAGCCGTCGAGCGCGCGATGGTGCAGGGCAGCGTGGCCGTGGCCGAACAATGCCTCGCGCACAAGGTCGAGCGCTTCCTGTTTGCCTCGACGATTGCAGCGCTGTACCTCGGCGGCCACGAGCCCCACGCACGCACGGACTCGGTCGAGACGGATCCGCAGCCGGACGGTCGCTCGCTCTACGCGCGCGGCAAGATCGCGACGGAGCGCGCGCTGTTCGAGCTGCACCGCGCGCACGGGCTCCCGCTCGTCGTGCTGCGGCCCGGCATCGTCGTCGGTCGCGGAACCGCGCTGCAGCACTCGGGCCTCGGCCTGTGGGTGCGCGACAACCACTGCGTCGGCTGGGGCCACGGCGACACGCCGCTCCCGCTCGTGTGGGTCGACGACGTCGCGGAGGCGCTCGTGCTCGCGGCGCTCCACGACGGCCCCGAGCTCCACGGCAAGGCGCTCAACCTCGCCGCAAAGGTGCCGCTCACCGCGCGCGAGACCGTGGCGGAGCTGCGCCGCGCCTCGGGACGTGCACTGCACTTCCACCCGCGCAGCTTGGCGCTCAGCCAGTCGATGGAGATCGGCAAGTGGCTCGTCAAGAAGGCGGGACGCCGCAAGGATGCGAGCTTCCCGAGCTATCGCGACCTCGCGAGCCGTGCGCTGACGGTGCCGCTCGCATGTGACTTGGCGCGCACGGTGCTCGGCTGGAAGCCCGTCGAGGAGCGCGAGCGCTTCCTCGCGCTGGCGGTGCGACCGATGGCTGCGCCGCAGTCGGACACGCCCGCGAGCTGAAGCCCGTGGCGACGCCGCACCTCGTCCACGTGTTCTCGACGTTCGCGCCCGCGGGTCCGCAGGTGCGCACGGCGAAGCTCCTCGCCCACTTTGGCGCTCGCGCTCGCCACACGATCGTCGCGATGGACAACCGGACCGACGCGCGCGAGCTGCTCGCCGCTCACCTCGACGTGCACTTCGCACCGGCCCCGCCGAAGGCTGGCACGCTGGCGACCGTGCCGCGCATGCGCACGCTGCTGCGTGAACTCTCGCCCGACCTCGTGCTGACGTACAACTTCGGAGCGATCGACAGCGTCGTCGCGGCGCGCCTGCTCGGGCTGCGCGTGCTGCACCACGAGGACGGCTTCCTGCCCGACGAAGCACAGCGGCTCAAGCTGCGACGCAGCTGGATGCGGCGCTTGTGCCTGCGCGGCGACGTCGACGTGGTGGTGATCAGCGCGAACCTGCAGCGCATCGCGAGCGAGCGCTGGGGCCTTGCGGAGCGAAGGCTGCACTTCGTGCCCAACGGCATCGAGTTCGAGCGCTTCGAGCCGCGCGACGGCGGCTCGGCGCTGCGCGCGAGCCTTGGGATTCCCGAGTCTGCGCTGCTCGTCGGCGCCGTCGGCCACCTGCGCCCCGAGAAGAACGTGCCGCGACTCCTGCGCGCCGTCGCAGCTTGTGCAGCCGTCCACGATGTGCATGTGCTGCTGCTCGGCGACGGGCCCGAGCGATCGCGGCTCGAGGAGCTCGCACGCGCGCCCGAGCTCCTCGGCCGTGTGCACTTCGCGGGCTACCAGAGCGATCCTCGCGCGCACTACCGCGCCATGGATGTGTTTGCGCTCACCTCCGACACCGAGCAGATGCCGATGGCGCTGCTCGAGGCCATGGCGAGCGCACTCCCGGTCGTCGCCACCGACGTCGGGGACGTGCGCGCGATGCTGCCGGAGTCTGCTCGGGACTGCGTGGTGCGCCTCGGCCCCGACTGCGAGGCGGGGCTCTCCACCGCGCTCGGAAAGCTCGCGTCCGACGCGTCGCTGCGCTCGCGCTTGGGTGCCGCCGGCCGCGCACAGGTGTCCGAGCGCTTCAGCTTCGCCGCCATGGCGGGGCGCTACGAGGCGCTCTACGGGCTGCGCTGAGCGTCGGAGCACTCCGTCCCAACCGACCGCACCACGGGGCCGCACGCCCGCAATCGGCCGCCGGAGGCGCTTTTTGGGGGCCCTTCGTGGCCCCGCTCGGGTTCGCCCTCCGGCCTGCGGGAGCCTATGATCTTCGACCTTCGAGGCAGCTCGCCCCATCCCCCGCCAGCGCGGGTGAAAGCGGCCCTTCGACCGACGCCCCTCCCTCCACGATGAGCCACGAACTTCGCGACCGCCCGGCCGAGCCGAACACGGGCTCCCGCAACCGTCCCGCGCACCCGCTCACCCAACTGATGAACCCGCCCAAGGACTCCGCCGGCAACCCCGGCGCCGGCCCGCTCTCCCCCGCCGACCTCCGCCTGCTCGGACGCATCACCGAGCGCGCCTTCGCGCAGACGCAGGCCATGATCTGGCACGCCAACCACCGCGAGAAGCGTCCGGGCGATCCCAAGGTCGGCGGCCACCCGGCCTCGTGCGCGAGCTCGATGCACATCCTCGCCGCGCTCCACCTCGCCGCGCGCGAGCCCGCGGACTACGTGTGCTGCAAGCCCCACGCGAGCCCGGTCGACCACGCGCTCCACAACCTCCTGCAGCTCTTCAAGCGCGAGGATGGCACGTGGTTCACGCCCGAGGAGAGCGCGCACGTGATGTACACGCTGCGAGCCTTCAAGACCGTCGAGCATCCCGAGGTCTTCCAGAGCTATCACGCGCGCACGGACCCCGACTCGTTCCACTTCCTGCCGTCGGGCTCGGTCGGCATCCCGCCGGTGGTGAGCGTGTACCTCGCGCTCGCGTACCGCTACGCCAAGGACCACGGCTGGACCGTGCCGGACGGCGCGCACTTCTGGTCGCTGATCGGCGACAGCGAGTTCCGCGAAGGCTCGCTCCTCGAGTGCTTGCCCGACGTGAGCGAGCGCCACCTCGGCAACGTGACGTGGATCATCGACTACAACCGCCAGAACCTCGACGGCACGCGCATCCCCAACCAGCGCGGGCTCTCGGGCGCCGACTGCGACCGCATCGAAGCGACCGCGGTGGCGAACGGCTGGAAGGTCGTGCAGCTGCGCCACGGCAGCGTGCGCGATGCGCACTTCGCCCGCGAAGGCGGGGCAGCTTGGAAGCGCTTCCTCGAAGGCGGCCTGACGGACTTCGAGTACCAGATGCTGCTGCTCGCCCGCGATGCCGGAAAGATCCGCGCACGCGCGCTCGAGCTCGAGCCGACGTGCAAGCCGCTGCTCGCGAAGCTCTCGGACGAAGAGGTCCTGAGCTCCTTCGGCGACGTGGGCGGCCATGACCTCGCCAAGCTGATCGACGCATTCGCGCAGGCACGCACGCAAGCGACGCAGCCGACGCTCGTCATCGCGCACACGGTCAAGGGCTGGGGTCTCGAATGCTCGGCGGATCCGTCGAACCACTCCGCGCTGCCCGACCAGAAGGAAGTGACCAAGCTGCTCGAGCGCTCGGGCTGCACCTTCGACGCACCCTTCGGGCTGTTCCCCGCGGAGTCCGACGAGGGACGCTTCCTGGCCGCGCGCTCGCGCAAGTTCCGCGACGGCATCGAGGCGCACCGCGTGCTGCGCGAGCGCAACCGCGCATGGGTGCGCGAGCAGATCGAGAAGGATGGCACGATCCCCGAATCGCTGCAGATCGACCTCTCGCTCTTCCCGCTCGCGCACACGCAGTGGATGTGGGGCCAGCTCGCGAGCAAGCTCGTGCGCATCGGCACCGCGGACGAAGGCGGCCCGCAGATGTCGGGCGGCAAGGACCTCACGCAGCACGAGCAGCGCTGGAAGACCGCCGCGGACTTCGTGCTCACGCTCTCGCCCGACGTCGGCACGTCGACGAACGTGTCGCCGGTGATGGACCAGCGCATCTACGGCCCCAAGGCCGACGTCGACGACTCGGCGGCCCGCGAAGCGCGCCACCCGTCGCTGGTGACGCACGAGGAAGTCTGGACGCGCCACATCCGCTTCGAGATCGCCGAAGCGAACTGCATGAGCGCCG
>CAIYPP010000147.1 GCA_903928115.1 uncultured Planctomycetota bacterium | reverse complement strand
AGCGACGTAGTTGCCGGTCTGGCCGCTGAAGGCGAGGTCGCCGAGGTTGCCACCGACGATCGGATCGTAGGTGAGCGACGCGGGCTGCGAGATGCTGACACCCGTCGCGCCGCCGTTCAGGGTCACGCCCGAGCCGACCAGTAGCTGGACGTTGCGCTTATTGACGAGCGGAGCCGGGTTGCCCGTGACCCACGCCGCGTCGTCGAGCAAACGGAAGCCCGTGCCGCCTGCGTTCAGGTTGAACGTCGTGCCGGCGACCGCGGCGTGCGCGCCGACGGCCGAGTTGCCGAAGTTGGTGGCCGGATCGGAGTCCTTGTTCTTCAGCAGGATGCCGTAGGCGACGTTCGAGACCGTGCCGCCCGAGATCAGGCCGAAGTTGTCCGCGCCCGTGGTGTCACGGTTGTTGTCGACGTAGTACAGCCAGTAGCCGTGGCCGGTCGAGGTGCCTTCGAGCGCGGCACCGTCGATCACGTTGCCGGTCGCGGTCCAGCGCTCGGGCGTGGCCACGAGCGGCAGGCTGATCTGGTTGGTGAAGTTCTGCGGCGCCGAGACCGTCGAGTACATGATGCCGAACCACGCGGTGCGGGTCTGCGGCGTCGGGGCCATCGAGGTGGCGGCCGCGGCGACGGTGATCGTGTTGTTGACCAGCGCGTACGGCGAGGCGTGGTACAGGTTGACCCAGATACCCGCGTAGCGAGCCGAGATCGTGTTGCCCTGAATCACGCGGTCGGCGGCGTTGCCGGCGTCCGAGATGCGGAACGAACTGAAGGCGATGCCGTTGTTCGCGTTGGTGACCGTGTTGTTGGTCACCTTGGCGTACATGCTGTTGCCGAGGTAGATGCCGGTGCCCGTCGTGTCTTGGACGAGGTTGTCGTCGACGAGGACGTTGTAGGAGCGGAGCGCGCCCGCCGTCGTCGCGAAGTAGTTCGTCGTCTGCTCGAGGCGGATGCCGTTGACGACGTTCTTGGCGACGTTCTTCGAGACGTCGATCGTGTTGACGCCGTTGGCGTTGATGAAGATCGCGCGGGCCGCGTCGATCGACGTGCCGAGCGCACCGCCGAGACCGACGCCGCTCGAAGCGAGCGAGGTGTTGTCACCGTCGATCGTGAAGCCCTTGAAGCTCACGTTCGAGGAGGTGATCGTCACCACCGCACCCGACGAGGTGTTCGTCGAGGCCGGAACGATCACGGCTTCCGCGAGGCGCGTGCCGCCGTTCGGCGAGACGTTCCAGTTCGGGCCGCTGATCGTCAGCGCCTTGTTGACCGTGATGGTCTCGACGTACGTGCCCGAGGCGACGAGGATGACGTCGTTCGGCAGCGCGGCGTTGATCGCGTCCTGGATCTTGCAGTGGTAGGTGTCGGCGCTGAAGTTGTAGATGCCGGTGACGGACGGGTTGTCGATCGTGCCGTCACAGTCGTTGTCGATGCCGTCGAGGCAGAGCTCGATCGCACCCGGGTTCACGAGCGCGTTCGCGTCGTTGCAGTCGCCCGAGACCGAGACGTAGCCCGAGGGCTGGTTGCACGAGAAGACCAGCGAGCTCGTGAGGCCATAGCCGTCCCCGTCCGCGTCGAGGTACCAAGCCGAGGCCGAGGCGTTCGCGTTCGAGGAGTTGCGCGCCGCCGGGGTCGCGCGATCGAAGTCGCCCGAGTTGGAGTTCGTGTCGGTGCAGCCGCCGCCCTTGCGCTGCGCCGAGAGGGTCGCGCTCAGGGTGGCCACCGCCGTGCCCTCCGAGCAGTTCGCCGTGCCGTAACCCACGAAGTCGACCACCGACGCGTCGAACGGGCAGCCCGAGCCCGTGAGCGCCGTGGTGGAGGAGACCAGCGCGACCTTGCCCGAGGCCGGCGAAAGGGTCAGAGAACCGGTGGCGTCTGCCGTCGGCAGGGTGGCCCCCGTGACGACCGTGCCCGCGTTCAGGTGAACGAGGAAGTAGCTGTTCGCCGGGATCGAGCCGGAGAGGTTCGCCACGAACCACGTCGTGCCCGCCGGCTGCGCGTACTGCAGCGACCAGCCCGCGAGGCTGATCGAAGCGGACGTGCGGTTGTGGAGCTCGACGAAGTCGCGGCTGTACGTCGCTCCCGTTTCGCCGCCACCGCCATAGACCTGACTGATCACCACGTTCTGCGCAGCTGCGGAGCCGGCGGAAGCGAGGGCGGCCAAGATGCCGAGCGCGACGGGGCGGTGCGCGCGGGCGAGGCTGCCGAGGAGCGTAGTCGAGGGGGAGACGTTGCGCGGGGCGTTGGTCTGGGTCATGGCGGCTGTCGTGTGGGGGTTTCCCGGTCACACAGCCGCGCGCACGAGCTTTCCTACAAAGTCGCTAAGACCGAGGCGCGGCCTCGGTCCAAGGCTTGTGGGGGGGGGCTCGGGCGCGCCGTGGAGGACGTCCCCGGGCTTGGGAACGCCATCGCTGGGCGACCGATACCACCGAACCGTCCCCGCCTGAGGCTTCTCAGAAGTGGGACAATTCGTGGCTTTCTAAAATGTGCACACCCCCCATCGGATCCCGCTAGGGGGAAAATTGGGGATTTAGCTACTTTTGTGGTTCGGCGTCCCTACTTCAGGAATCGGAAAGGACTTCCGCGTGCACCCTGAGCCACGCGAGGCGCAGCAGAAGGACCAGCGCGGCCATGCTGGCGAGGAGCACCCAAGGGTTGCGGAGGAGGGCCTCCCACTGGGCTCCCAAAAACACCGCGATCGCCGCGTAGGCGAGCACCGCGACACCCGCTCCGCCGGCCACCGCGAGCAGGCTCGCGAGGCGGCTCAGGCCGACGAGGCGTCCGACGAGGGTGCCGGTGACCGCGCCGGAGCCCGGAATGGGCAAGAACACGAGCAGGGCGATGCCCCAGAAAGCCAGCCGGCGGAGGCCCGGATAGCGCTGCAGGGTTCGGTCGGCCCGCTCGCGCGCCTCGGTGAGCGCCGCCCCGGCCACGGGCAGGCGCTCGAAGCCCGCGATCCCGGCCAGAAGCGCGCAGGAGACCCACAGGTCGATCATCCACGCCAGCAAGGCGAGCTCCCACGGGTTGAAGCGCGTTTGAGGGATGTTGCCGCCGAAGATGGCGAGCTTGGACAGGAACACGAGGGTCGCGGCCAGCGCGAGCTCGCCCGCGGCTTCGAGTCCCTGCAGCAGGACGTAGAGCACGAGCCCGACGAGGCTCCCGCCGACGATGCCGAGGGCGGTCAGGCGAAAGCGCCGGAGATCGTCGGAGGGCGGCGCGGGTTCCATGGCGTGTTCAGAGGCTACGGACGGCGCGACGGCGATGCACGCGGGCGCGCTACGCTGCGCGCGAGCGATGGCGAAGGGGGGACGGGAAGGCGGGCAGGGTGTCGAGGGGCCGCCGTGGGTGCTCGGGCTGCGCGGTTCCCCGCGCGAGGCGCCGGAGAACACTTTGGCGAGTCTGCGGCGCGGACTCGAGCTGGGCCTCGACGGATGGAGCGTCGACGTGCGCGCGTGCGGCGGCGGCGAGCTCGTCCTGTGCGCGGACGCGACGTTGGATCGCACCAGCGACGGGCACGGCGCCCTCGCGGAGCACGCGCCGCGCGAGCTGGGCGCCGTCGACGCGGGAGCGTGGTTTTCTCCGCGTTTTTCCGGGGAAAAGCTCGCTTTTTTGGCGGAGGCTCTCGCGCTCCGGGGGCGTGCGGGCGCGCCGCAGGTCGTGCTCGTCCTGCGCGAGCCCGAGGTGCTCGCGTCGGTCGCGGCCGTCCTCGAGGAGCACGCGCGCAGGCGGACCGTGCGCGTGCTCTCGGATCACCGCAGCGCGTGCGCGGAGGCGCGCGAGCTCGGGCTCGATGCTCTCTACCTCGCGCGCAGGCTGAGCGACGATGTGCGGCGCTTCGCGTCGGAGGAGCGGCTCACGGCGGTCGCGGCGCGCTGGCGTGAGTGGGACTCGCCGCTCGGGCGGGCGGAGTGGCCCTGTGAGCGCTTCGTCGTCGACATCGAGTCGCCCGACGAGCTGCTCGCGGCCGTGCGTGCGGGCGTGAACGCGATCGTCACGACCGAGCCGCGTCGCGCGCTGAACGTGCGGCGGCTCGTGAAGCTCGCGCCCGAAGATCGCGGCCCGTACCCGCTGCGGGCGAGCGAGCTCTGGGTCGAGCCCCAGCACACGCTCGGCGGCGAGGGCGAGTGGTGCGGGAGTTGGACGCCAGAGGTCCTCGTCCGCAACCCGTTCCCGTTCGCCGTGGCCGTCGAGCTGCGCTTCGAGGTCCGGCGCGGGGCGTTCGAGTGTCGCGGCCTGCCGCCGCGCTTCGAGCTCGCCGCAGGCGCGGACCTGCGCGTCTCACTCGCGCTCGCGGGCGGTTCGTGGTCCCCCGGCGGTGACCCGCTCGTGTGGGCACGCTTTTTCGACGCCGCCTCCGGCGCCGAGCCGATCTTGGAGCTCGACGCTCCACTGCGCAGGCTACGCGTCGTCCACGCGCGGACCGACGCGCTGCGCCTCGCGCTCCTGCGCGAATCGCCCGGCGATCCGCCGGCGAGTGTCACGTTGCGCCGACGCCACGGGGACTTGCTCGTGAGCCTCGAGAGCGCGGGCGATCTCGCGGATGCGCGCGTCGTCGTGCACCTCGACGGCGAGTACCACATCGGCACGCGCGGCCTGCGCCTGCCGCTCCCGGCGGGCTTCTCCGGGCGCCCGAGCGGGGTGCCGTTCTCGGTCGGAATCGAAGGCCTGCGGAACACGCGCCGCGGCGTGCGCACCGTGGTGCGGCGCTGGGCGGGCGGACTGCCGGACACTCTCGCGGGGGGCGAGCCGGGCCTCCTGCGAACGAGCGAGGCCTGAGCGCGCCGAAAAGTGAGCCGCCGGACCCTGCGCAGTTGCGCTGGCGCGCGTCGGCTGTTGGAGTGGCACCCCTTGGGCGGGAGCGGATCGGTGCTGGTGTGCCGCCCGGTCTTCAAAGCCGGTCGAACCTCGTGAACAGCGGGGTTGGTGGGTTCGATTCCCATGCGCTCCCGCCACCCCCCGAGCCCGTCTGCGCGCGCGGCCCGGCGCACGGGCGGGCAGAGTAGGGGCGAGCGGAGTAGGAGGCGTGAGCGGAGCGACGCCGTAGATGCCGGAGCCCGACCGCTGTGCGCAAGCGCAGGAGTTGTCGCGCTCAAGGGGCGCGGGCGGGGAATTGGGGGAGCGAGTAGACTTTGAGGAATCCCGGACTCTCGGTCGCGCGGCGAAATCGAGGGGCTCGGCATTCCCATCGTTCGATGTTCAGTTGCTAGCGAGGCTTGTCGTCATGAAGCGAATCGGTGCTGCGGTCGCGGCGGTGTTCGGAGTTGTCGGCCTCTTGGCGGGGTCGGTGCAGGCGCAGCAGTGCTGCACAGGCAACGTGAGCACGTACTGCACGGCGGGGACGTCGGTGCAGGGGTGTCTGCCGCAGATCTCGGGCACGGGCGTTCCGAGCATGGATGCGGGGAGCGGCTTCGTGGTGCGCGTCGCCAGCGTTCCGGCGCAGCGGCAGGGGCTCGTTTTCTACGGGTTCTACGCGGCGAATCAGGCGTGGGCGCCCTTCAGCCCGAGCTACCTGTGCGTGGCGCCGCCGGTGCAGCGCACGGGCGCGATGTCGAGCGGCGGCGTGCTCGGACAGTGCAACGGCGCGATCCAGCTCGACTTCAACGCGTGGCGCGCCGCGAACCCCAACGCTCTCGGCTCGCCCTTCGCGCAGGGCCAGACGATCCGCGCGCAGGGCTGGTATCGCGACCCCGCGGCGCCGAGCCAGACGAACCTGAGCGACGCGCTGGTGTTCGCGCTGTGCAGCGGAAGCGGCGACACGACGCCGCCCACGATCACGACGTGCGCGACGAATCAGACGGTCGGTGCGGCGAGCGGTTGCCTCGGCGTGGTGCCGAACTTCACGTCCGGCGTCGTGGCGAGCGACAACTGCACGAGCCCCGCGATCACACAATCGCCCGCGGCGGGTGCGACTGTGGCGCTCGGCACGCATGCGGTGACGCTCACGGCGACGGATGCGGCTGGCAACACCGCGCAGTGCGTCGCGACGCTGACGGTGACGGACACACTCGCGCCTGCGTTCACGACCTGCGCTCCGAACCAGACGGTGAGCGCGAACAGCAACTGCCAAGCGATCGTGCCGGACTTCACGGTGTCCGCCGTGGCGGTCGACGCGTGCGGCGGTTCGGTGACGCTGTCGCAGTCGCCGTTGGCGGGGACGCTGACAAGCGTGGTAGCGGTGTCGGTTCCCGTGACGATCACGGCCGCGGACGCGGTGGGCAACACGTCGAGCTGCGTGGCGACGCTCACGGTGACTCCGTCGGGCGCGTGCCAGATCCCGAGCGGCTTCGTGCCGATCCAGCCGGGGACGTTCCAGATGGGTGAGGTCGGTGTCGCGGAGCCGGTGCACTCCGTGACGATCAGCTACCCGTTCTGGATGGGCGCGAAGGAAGTGACGCAGGCGGAGTACGCGAGTCTGATGGCGAGCAACCCCTCGTATTTCCAAGGCAACGCAAGCCGTCCTGTCGAGCAGGTCACGTGGTTCAACGCCCGCTCCTACTGCGCTGCGCTGACCGCTCAACAGGCCGCGCTGGGCGCGGTGCCTTCGGGCTACGAGTACCGCCTGCCGACGGAGGCAGAGTGGGAGTACGCGTGCCGGGCGGGGACGACGACGAGCTGGAACGTGGGCAATTCGCTCAGCTGCTCGCAGGCGAATCACAACAGCAACGGCTACTGCGTTGGCCAACCGTCGGTTGTGGGCAGTTACGCGCCGAACGCGTGGGGCCTCTACGACATGCACGGCAACGTGTGGGAGTGGTGCCTCGATTCGTATGCGGGTTACTCGTCGAGCGCCGTGACGGACCCATTCGTCACAGGCGGCCCGTACCGGGTCTTCCGCGGCGGCAGCTGGTACAACTTCTCGTTCAGCTGCCGCTCCGCGTTCCGGGACATCCTCGCCCCCGGCAACGCGTACGACAACATCGGGTTCCGGGTCGTGCTCGCCCCAGTTCTCGTCCCTTGAGCGAGCGGAGCGCGGCGCGAGGCGCAGGCACGGAGGCGTGAGCGGAGCGACGCCGTAGATGCCGGAGCCGAGGGCTGCGCGCAGCGGACCAGCAATAGGAACCCCACATGCAGATTCAGATCTTTTCCATCCCGATGGATGGCGACGACGAGGCGGTCGCGCAGCTCAACCTCTTCTTGCGCACGCACAAGGTGCTGTGCGTCGAGAAGGCGCCCGTGGTCGCCCAAGGACGGCAGTTCTGGTCGGTCTGCGTCGAGTACCTGCAGCGTCGCGCGGAGTCGGAGTCCACGCGGCACGGCAGTGGCGCCGGGGCGGGCGAGAAGCCGAAGACCGACTACCGACAGTTGCTCAGCACGGCGGAGTTCGCCCGCTTCTCGAAGCTGCGCCAGTTGCGCAAGCAACTGGCCGACAGCGAGGCGGTGCCGGTCTATGCGCTGTTCACCAACGCACAACTGGCCGAGCTCGCCCGCAGGGTCCCCAAGAGCAAGGCTGCGCTCGCGGAGGTGGAGGGGATCGGCGAGGCGAAGATTCAGCGCTACGGGACCGTGCTGCTCGGCATTCTGGGCAGCATGCCGGATCCGGAACCTGCGCAACCGAGTCGGGTCGCGCCCGCGAATCCCGCGGAGGCGGCCGCGGACTCGGGGCTGGCCGCGACGGGCGTGTCCTGATTGGTACGTCGCGCGGGCAACCTCTACGAGCGCATCGCCGACACCGAGAACCTGCTGCTCGCTTTCCATCAGGCGCGGCGCGGCAAGCGGGACCGCCATGCCATCCAGCGCTTCGGTGAGGACCTCTCGCGCAACATCGCGATCTTGAGGGCGCAGCTCCTCGAAAAGCGCGTGCTCTGGCATGGCTATCGGATGTTCGAGGTCCGCGATCCCAAGCCGCGGCGCATCGCGGCACCGGCGTTCAGCGACCGCGTGCTGCATCACGCGATCGTGCAGGTGATCGAGCCCGAGCTCGAGCGCGTGGCGATCTTCGATTCCTATGCCTGTCGCACGGGCAAGGGACTGTACAAGGCGATCGAACGTACCCACGCCTTCGTGCGACGACGGCGTTGGTTCTTGCAGCTCGACGTCCGCAAGTACTTCGACTCGATCGACCACGCGATCCTGTTGCAGCGGTTGGAGCGGCGCTTCAAGGATCGCGCGCTGCTCGGGCTGCTCGGTGGGCTGATCGGCTCGTACTCGACGAGCTCCGGCAAGGGACTGCCGATCGGAGCGCTCACGTCGCAGCATCTGGCGAACTTCTACCTCGCTCCGCTCGACCACTTCGCCAAGGAGGAGCTGCGCGCCCCCGGTTATGTCCGCTACATGGACGATTTCGTGGTGTTCGCCGATGAGCGCGAGACCCTGCGGGGCTGGCGTGCGCGGATCGAGGAGTTCCTGCGGCGGGGGCTGGCGCTGGAACCGAAGAGCGCGGGTGCCCTCGATGAGTGTCGGCGGGGCGTGGGGTATCTGGGGCTTCTGGTTCTTCCGACGCATGTCCGGCTCATGGGCAAGACGAAGCGTCGCGTGCGCGCGGGTCTCGGGCGCCTTGTGGCGGAGTATCGAGCGGGGACGTTGGACGGTACGAGACTCGCGCTGCGGGCGACAGCGATTCTCGCACGCACTCGGCACGTGAGCGCGCGCGGGTTGCGCGCGAGCTGGATCGCGGAGTTTGCCGACGTCGATGCTTGACCTTCCCGCGCGTTGGCGTTGTTCTTCTTCTCACGGGTCGGCCTCCACGCGGCCCGAACCGGGTCATCCGCGGCGGCAGCTGGAACAACAACTCGAACAACTGCCGCTCCGCGATCCGGAACAACAACGACCCCGGCAACGCGAACAACAACATCGGATTCCGGGTCGTGCTCGCCCCAGCTCTCGCCCCAGCGCGACGCGAAGTCGTCACGACGAGAACCGGGGGCCGGTCCGGGTCGTCAGGCGTCCCTTGGACGTCTTCGGCCAAAGAGCGTGGGCCGAGGCCGGGGCTCGTAGGGTGGGTGGATCGCCCATCCGAGCGTCCCGGCCGCGGCGTTGCGCTCGAACGCGGCGGGGAGGTGCGGTAGAAGGGCGCGTATGGCGAAGGCGGGGAAGCGGTGGTGGTTGTTCAAGAGCGAGCCGGACGAGTTCTCGTTCGAGGATCTGCTCGCGGCGCCCAAGCGGCGCACGTTTTGGAACGGCGTGCGCAACTATCAGGCGCGCAACATGCTGCGCGACGAGGTGCAGGTCGGGGATCTGGTGCTGTACTACCATTCGAACGCGGAGCCCTCGGGCGTCGCGGGCATCGCGGAGGTGGTGGCGGCGGGTTCGCCGGATCCGACGCAGTTCGATGCCGGCGACTATCACGAGCCGCGTGCGACGCGCGAGGCGCCCGTGTGGTTCGGCGTCGAGCTCGCGGCGGTGAAGGCGCTCGCGCGCCTCGTGCCGCTCGAGGAGCTCAAGGCCGAGCCCGCGCTCGCGAAGATGGGCGTGGTGCAGCGCGGCAGTCGGTTGTCGATCCAGCCGGTCACGCGCGAGGAGTTCGAGCTCGTCGTCGCGCTGGCCGCGCGCAAGGCCTCTGGAGCGGCCTCCGAGGGGCGCTCTGGGGCTCGCAAGCGGTCCTGAAGGGCCCCGGAGGCCCTTTTTTTGCCCTCCGCGCGACAAGTTTTGCGGAGCGGAGCCCCGCTGGGGCCGGGGCGGCGTTCGGACTGTGGGATTCGGTCGTAATCCGTTATCTAAAAGTGACTTACGGCAGCTTGGACGCCTCGTGGCGAGCGCGGGGCACGGCGCGAAGGGCCCGCGGCGACCCCGCCGCGGGGGTCTGGAAGCTTGCATCGCCCCCCGAAAGCTGGCCTACACTCTCTCGACGTCGCTGCCCAAGGGCTCGCTCGCAGCGGGCGGGCAGCGAAGCTCGAACCCTCGCAGCGACCGCCGCCGCGTCAGTCCAACGCAAGGAAACAACCATGACCACGAACTTCGCCAAGCTCGTGTCGACGATCGAGTCGACCAAGGAAGACGTCGAGAAGGCTGCCGCCGGCAACAAGGCTGCCTGCGCCCGCGTCCGCAAGGCCATGCAGGACGTCAAGAACATCGCTCAGGACATCCGCAAGGAGATGCTCGAGCTGCGCGACGCCGGTGGCGCGACTCCGGGCAAGTGAGCCCGAGCGGCGCGGGAGAACTCGCGCCTCCAGTCTCTTCGAACAGCGCCCGTGTCGACTCCTGCGAGTCGGCGCGGGTGTTTCTTTTCGAGTGAGAACGCAGCCGCGGACGATTTCGCGGGAGAGCTCAGGCCCAGCTCGCCGGCTCGTCGCTGAGCGCCAGCGGACGCGCGCTGCGGGCGAGTCCTGCGGCGCGGGCGCGGCGCGCGAGCTCACGTAGGGCCTTGCGCCCTTCCGCGCCGATGCCGCGCGTGTCGTCGGTCACGTAGAGCTCGACGTGCTTCCAGAGCACCTCGTCGGAGTGCTCTTGGGCGTAGCGGCGCAGGGTCGCGGTCGTTGCCGCGGAGTCTTCGCCTGCGCAGGCGAGCGAGGCGGCGATGGCGCGGGCGGCGCGCTCGCAGCGCTGCGGACCGAGCCGACGCCGCGCGAGGATGCCTCCCAAGGGCAGCGGGCAGAGGCTCTCGCGCTCCCAGAGCGCGCCGAGGTCGAGCTCGAGCCGCAGGCCGTGCTCGCGGTAGGTGAAGCGGCCCTCGTGGATGCAGACGCCGAGGTCGGCCTCGCCGCGTGCGAGCGCGGGCATGATCGCGCTGAACACGACCTGCGCGAGGCGGCCGCGGCCGGGCTGGAGCAGGCGCCAGAGCAGGGTCGCGGTGGTGTGCTCGCCGGGTGCCAGCACGCGCGGAGAGGTGGGGAGCGCGACGTCAGGGCGCGCGAGCACCACCGGACCCACGCCGCGCCCGATCGCGGAGCCGACGGGCAGGACGAGCGTGTCCTCGTCGGCTTGGAGCGCGGCAGCGAAGCTCGCCTTCGCGACGTCGAAGTCGCCCGCCAGCCAGCGCTCGTTCAGCGTTTGGACGTCGCACAGCTCGAGCTGCCAGTCGAAGCCCTGCGGATCGCTCGCGCGCTCGAGCAGGCCGTGGAAGGCGAAGGTGTCGTTGGGGCAGGTCGAGATGCCCACGCGCAGCGTCTCGCGCGTCATCGCGTTCCCCGACCGGCGGGTGCGACGAGGACTTCGAGCGCGCGCTCGCGAGCCGCGGCGAGCGCGGCGGGGATGCGCCAGTGCTCGGGGCGGCGGTCGCCGACCTCGTTCGAGATGCCGCGCACGATGCGCAGCGGGATCCCTTCGAGCGCGCAGGCGGCGGCGACGGCGAAGCCCTCCATGTCCTCGGCGGCGGCTGCGGGGAAGCGGCGGCGGCGCGCGGCGGCTTGGGTTGCGTCCGCCGAAGCGGCGCAGGTGGTGAGCAGGAGCGGCGCGCGGTCGGTGCTCGCGCACGCGAGCGGCAGGCGGTCGAAGATCGCGGCGGCGCCATCGCGGCCGGGCCACTGCGGGAAGCCGAGCGCGGGCGGCGCGAGGAGGCTCGCGCCTTCGCCGACGCCGATCCCTTCGATGGCGCACTCACCGAACTCCAGCGCGCTACCGACGGGGTGCGCGGAGACGTCGTAGGAACCGGCGATGCCGACGAGCAGCACGCGGGCGGGGCGCAGGCGGGCGAGCAGCGCCGCGGTGCGGGCGGCGGCGGCGACCGGGCCGAAGCCGCAGGTCTCGACGAGCGCGAGGCCCGCGGGGAAGCCGCCGAGGTCGAGCAGGCGACGCAGCTCGAGCTCGGTGGGGACGAGCAGCAGGGTGGGGTCGCCGCGCGGGGTGCTCATGCGATGTAGGGTGTAGCTCACGACAGCCGTCGGCTCCACAGCGACGTTGTCCGCGGGCTACGCTGCGCGCATGAAGACGCAGGAGGGCTGGCTGGAGCGCGCGGGGCTGGGGAGGCCCGAGCTCCGGGCGTGGGCGCTCTACGACTGCGCGAACTCGGCCTTTTTCACCACCGTCGTCACGGCGCTGTTTCCGATCTACTACCGCGAGGTGGCCGCGGCGGGGGACGAGCGCGTCCTCGCGGGCTACAGCACGCTGACGACGTGGGCGATGGTCGCGATCGCCCTCGTCGGGCCGCTGCTCGGGGCGCTCGCGGACGGCGGCGCCCGCAAGAAGCCGATGATGGGGGCGTTCGTGGTGCTCGGCGTGCTGGCGACGGCGGGGCTTTGGTGGGTCGAGCGCGGCGACGCGCAGTGGGCGGCGGCGCTGTTCGTGCTCGGCAACGTCGGTGTCGCGGGCAGCTTCATCTTCTACGACGCGCTACTTCCGAGCGTCGCGCGCGGGGAAGAGCTCGATCGCGTCTCCACCGCGGCGTACGCGCTCGGCTACCTCGGCGGGGGAGTGCTGCTCGCAATCAACCTCGCGTGGATCCTGCGGCCGGAGTGGTTCGGGATGGAGAGCGGCACGACGCTGCCCGTGCGACTGGCGTTCGTGTCGGTGGCGGTGTGGTGGGCGCTGTTCGCGTTGCCCTTGTTCTTGCGCGTGCGCGAGCCGCGGGTGAGCGAGGGCGCGGGCGGCGGTATCGGTGCCGCGGTGCGGCGACTGTGGGAGACGCTGCGCGACATTCCGCGGCACCGCGACGCGTTTCTGCTCCTCTTGGCGATGCTCGCGTACAACGACGGCATCAACACGATCATTCGCCTCGCGACGATCTATGGCGCGGAGATCGGGCTGGGCGCGAAGGAGATGATCCCCGCGATTCTGCTCGTGCAGCTCGTCGGGATTCCGTGCGCCTTTGCGTTCGGATGGCTCGCGTCGCGCGTGGGCCCCAAGCGCGCGGTGATGTTCGGCGTGGCGGTGTACGTCGCGATCACGGTGATCGCGTGGCGCATGGCGAGCCCCGAGGAGACGCACAAGGTCGAGCTCTTCTACGCGCTCGCGGTCGGCGTCGCGCTCGTGATGGGCGGGTGTCAGGCGCTGACGCGCTCGATGTTCGCGAGCATGGTGCCCCCGGCGCGCGCGGGCGAGTTTTTCGGGCTTTTTGGCGTGCTGGAGCGCTTCTCGGCGATCTTGGGCCCGCTGTGCTTCTCGCTCGCGATCACGTGGACCGGCGAGCCGCGCGCGGGTGTGCTGCCTCTCTTTGGATTCTTCCTCGTCGGCGCGCTCCTTCTCTCGCGCGTCGATCTCGAGCGCGGGCGTGGTGCGGCGCGCGAGGCTCAGTAGCCCGTCAGCTCGACGAAGCCGCGGCCGCCGACGGTCGAACCCGAGCGCGAGCCCTCGACGCGCACGGCGCCTTCCCAGTAGCGCACGGCGGCGAGCAGTTCGCAGCTCTCGACGAGCGGCGTCAGCGTGCAGGTAAGTCCGAGCGAGGGGACTTCGAGCGTCCAGCGCGAGGGGTAGGACGCGCCGCTCTGCGGGCTCGTCCAGCGCGCGAGCTCGGTGATGCGGAAGTCGTCGGAATCGAGCTTGCGAGGATCCGCGCCGAGGCGCGTGAACGTGCCGGAGCTGAAGGGATCCGCGCTGCCGTCGGCGCGGCGCATGCGGTAGAGCATGAGCTCGCTGCCGTCGTCGAGACGCAGCGCGAACCAGTCCCAGCCCACTTGTCCCTCTTCGAGCGCGCTCGTCGACCATTCGCGGTCGAACCAGCTCTCGCCGCGCACGGCGAGGCGCGAGCCGCCGCGCGTGAGCGTTCCCGTCGAGCGCATGCGGGGAATGGAGTAGTAGTGCGACGCGTTGCCCGGCTGCGCGCCCTTGCGCGAGAGGCCGCGCTCACCTTGCAGAACCAAGGCGCTCGACGGCTCCAGCGCGAGGTCGAGCGCGAGGTCCTGCTCCGCGGCGCGCAGCTGCATGCGTCCGTCGCTCTGGATGTCGAGGCGCCAGTCGCGAAGCCAGACGCCGAAGGGCGCCGCGGATGCGCCCGCGAGGCCGAGCGCGCCGCGCTCGAAGCGCTCGTGGGCCTCGAACGAGTCCTTCGAAGCGTCGGCGAGCGTGAAGTGCGCCATGAAGACGTCGCGTGCGGACCAAGCGGAGTCGAGCGTCGGCGCTTCGAACGCGAGGGCTCGACGGAAGAAGGTGAGCTGGTAGCCGTACTCGCGGCCCGTGTCGTCGGCGAGCGTGCCGGTGAAGTACCACCACTCGGTCTGGAACTCCGGGTGCGGGCCGTGGTCGGCGGGGAAGGCGAGCTCGCGCGGCTCGAGCGCACGCGTGAAGCGCGGATCGGCGGGCGCGGAGAGCAGGTCGCCGACTTCGAGCGATGCGCGCACGGGCTCGCTCGACGGAGCGCACGAGGCAAGCGCGAGGAACAGGAGGGGCCAGAGCTTGCGCATCACTCGCCTCGCAGGGTCTGTGCCGGAGAAAGTCGCGCCATGCGCCAGGCAGGGTAGGCGCCTGCGATGAGCGCGGAGCCCAGCGCGAGCGCGAAGGTCTCCAAGAGCACGCGCGGGCTGATCTGGATGTCGAGCGTCCAGCCAAACGAGCGGGCGTTGATGACGAGGATCAGCACGAGCGCGACGGCGATGCCGATGGGAACGGCGAACAGCCCCGCGAGGGCGCCGAGCAGGCCGGTTTGTCCGAGCACGACGCGCTTGAGGCCCGCCGGTGAGAGCCCGATGGCGCGCAGCACGCCCATCTCGCGCTCGCGTTCGAGCTCCATCGCCAGAAGCGCGCCTACGACGCCGAGGATCGCAACGACACCGGCGAGCAACCGGAGCACGCGCGTCACGGAGAAGGTGCGATCGAAGATCTCCATCGACGCCGCTTCGAGTTCCGTGCCGGAGCGCACCTTCACGATCTCGCCGCTCGGTACCGCTGCGCGAAGGCTCGCGATCGTCGCGTCGACGTCGGCGCCGGGCGCGAGGAACAGGCCGAGCGCGCTGATCCGCTCGTCGCCCCAGTTCCGAAGCCACGTCTCGCGCGCAAGCATCGCCCAGCCTTGGTCGGACCAGTAGTCGCGGAACACGCCGAGCACTTCGAAGGGACGCACTCCTTCGCGGGTCCGCACCTCGAGTGTCGAGCCCGGCGAGAGCGAGCGATGGCGCGCGAGGGACTCGCTCACGATCAGCGTGTCGCGCGTGGTGAAGGCCGGCCAGATCACGGCCGGATCTCCTTCGAGGAAGCGATAGGCGTCGCGGCTCTTCGGATGAAGCGCGGCGGCCGTCGCAAACACCTTGTCACCGGCGGCGAGCTCGAGGTCGATGTCACGGAAGGAGGTCGTGCCGATCACGCGCGAATCCGCACTCATTCGCTCGACGAGTTGTGCGGAGAGCAGCGCGGACTCGCGGTTGGAGAACGTGCTCGGGCTGGAGATGTAGACATCCGCGACGAGCGTCGTGTCGAGCCACTTCACGACGGTGGCGCGGAAGCTGTCGACGAGGATGCCCATGCCCGCGGTCGCCGAGAGGGCGATCGCGAGCGCGGCGATCGCGACGGAGCTGCGCGCGAGGTGGCTCGTGATTCCGCGGGTCGCGATGCGACCAAGGCTGCCAGCGGCGAGTCCGGCGAGCGGCGCGACGACACGGCATGCGAGCGAGGTCGCTCCGGGCACCAGCAGCGCTGCAGAGAAGAGCATCAAGAACAGCGCCGCGAAGCCGAGCGGCAGGTTATCGCCCGAAGCCCGCAGAAGCAGGATCGAGAGCGCCGCCGCGAGGAAGCCTGCGAGCGCGAGGACTCCGATGCGCGAGCGCAGCCGCGCCTCGCCCGCAGCGCGGTCGAGGATGGCGCGGGGCGCGGTTCGCATGGCGTCGAGCGCAGGGAAGAGCGCGCCGAGGAGCGTGGCGCCAATGCCGAGTGCCGCGGCCTCCGCGAACACTGCGGGTTCGAGGCTGAGCTCGCGCACGCTCACGACGTAGTAGAGGTCGTTGATGGTTTGGGTCACGAGCTTCACGAGCGCCTGCGCGAGCAGCAATCCCAAGCCGAGGCCGAGGACCGTCCCCGTCAGACCGATGGCGAGCGCTTCGGCACAGACGCGGCGGAACAGCTCGCCCCGCGTCGCTCCGATCGAGCGCAGCGTGCCCCACAGCGGGCGACGCTGCACGACGGCGAAGGTCATCGTGTTGTAGACGAGGAACACTCCGACGAGGAGCGCGAGGAACCCGAGCGCGCGGAGGTTGATGTCGAACGCCCGCGTCATTCCGGCGAGCGTCTCCGAGCGCCGCGACGCGGGCTCGATCACGCAGCTTTCGGGCAAGAGCCGCGAGAGGCGCGCGGTCGATTCTGCGAGGGCCGTCGGTTCCGTCGGCAGAACCAGGTCGATGCGCGAGAGCTCGCCGCGCGTGCCGAGGAGCGACTGCGCTGTGGCGATGTCGACGAGCACGACGTCGGAGAGAGCGCTGCGCGCGAGCTCTGTGGACGGCTCGACCATGCCCGCGAGGCGGAGCGAGCGCCGCTGGCTTCCGACCAAGAACACGAGCTCGTCGCCGAGCTCGATGCCGAGCTCGGTCGCGGTCGCGGCCGAGAGCCATGCGCCGTCGCCGCGCAGCAGCGCCGCGCCGTCGAAGCCTGCGCCTCCGCTCGTGTAGGAGCGGAACGGGCCTTCTGCGAACGGATCGACTCCGAGGAGGTCGAGCGTGCGCGAGCGCGGCTCGACGAGAGCGAGCGAGCGCTGCACGATCGGAGCGGCGGGCGGGCGATGGGGCTCGAGGGCGAGCGCGGTGTACACGCTCTCCGGGACGGAAGGCGTGCCGCGCACGACGTGTGTCGCATCGCCCGAGATGGCGCGCGTCGCAAGCTCGAAGGAGCGTCTCGCGCTCGCCGCAGCGGTGTCGATGCCGACGACCACGGCGACGCCGACTGCCACCCCGAGGATCGCGAGCACTAGCTGCGCAGGATGGCGCGTCAAGTAGCGCAGGCTCGCGCGCGAGAGCAGCGAGATCACTTGGACTGGCTCCGCGCGCGCGGGGCGATGCGGCCGTCGTGCAGCTCGAACACGCGGTCACCGATGGCTTCGGCCTCGGCGCTGTGCGTGACCATGAGCAGCGTCTTCCCGCTCGGCCGCAGGAGGCGCGAGAAGAGCCCGAGCACGGCGCGTGCGTTGTGGTCGTCGAGGTTGCCCGTCGGCTCATCGGCGAGTACGAGCTCGGGGTCGTGGACGAGCGCACGCGCGACAGCCGCGCGCTGTTGCTCGCCGCCGGAGAGGCGATCGGGGAACTTGGTGCGCATCGCGGAGAGGCCCACGGCATCGAGCAGCTCGAGCGCGCGCCGTCGGCCCGCTGCGTCGAGCTTGCCGCACAGCTCGAGCGGCAGGAGCAGGTTCTCCTCGATCGTGAGCGTCGGCAGCAGGTTGAAGAACTGGAACACGAGCCCGATGCGACGGCGGCGGACGTCGGTGCGGCGTTCTTCGCTCGCGCGGCTCATGTCTTCGCCGAAGAGCTCCACGTGGCCGCTGCTCGGCAGGTCGATGCCCGACAGCACGTGGATCAGAGAGGACTTTCCGCTGCCACTGCGCCCGACCAGCACCGCGAACTCGCCGCGCGCGAGCTCGAGGTCGATCCCGTGCAGCACCTCGCGCGTGCGATCGACCTCGACGTAGCTCTTCGTGACGCCGCGCAAGCGCGCGACAGGCTGGGGACGGTTTTCGGTCATGGGGGTCGGCAGCGAGCTCTTCGAACGCCTTGGCGTTCGCGCCGCGCGCCCCTTCGGATTCAGCGGGCCCCGTTCTTGCAGTCGCCGAATCCGACCACGGCAGCCTCCGCTCAGGCGAGGCCCTCGAGGCGGCCCGTGGAGTCGCCGAGCGCTGCGGCTTGGACTCCGAGGCGCTCGAGCAGCGAGAGCCAGAGGTTGGTGCAGGGCGTCTCGTCGGGGACGCGCAGGTGGCGGCCGCCGCGCACGTCGCAGGCCCGGCCGCCGGCGAGGAGGATCGGAAGGTCGTCGTGGTTGTGGCGATCGCCGTCGGAGATGCCGCTGCCGTAGGCGACGAGCGTCGAGTCCAAGATCGAGGCTTCGCCCTCTTTGCGGGAGAGCGCGGTGAGCAGGTGGGCGAGGAGCTCGATGTGGTGGCGATTGATCGCGGCGATCTTGCGCAGCTTCTCGGGATCGCCGCCGTGGTGGGAGAGCTCGTGATGGCCCTCGGGCGCGCCGAGAGCGACGTAGCTGCGGCCGGAGCCCTCGTTGGCGAGCATCATCGTTGCGATGCGCGTCGAGTCGGTCTGGAACGCGAGAGCGAGCAGGTCGAACTGGAGCTTGGCGAGGTCCGCGTAGTTCTCCGGCAACGCGTCGGGTCGCTCGATGCCCGCTTCCGCGCTGCGCTTTTCGAGGAACGCGATCCGGCGCTCGAGCTCGCGCACGCCGCTCTCGTACTCGTCGAGCTTGCGCTGGTCGGCCGTCCCGAGCTGTTTCTCGAGGCGCTTCACGTCGTCGCGCACGAAGTCGAGCACGCTCTTGCGGCGGCGGCGGAACTCGTCGCGCAGCGCCTCGGGCAGCTCGCTCGCCTCGTCGCGGAAGAGCCTGTCGAAGACGAGTCGCGGGTCGGTCTCCTTCGCGAGCGGGGTGTGGGTGCCGCTCCACGCGATGGTGTTCGAGTACGCGCACGAATAGCCGCTGTCGCACTGTCCACCGAGGCGTCCCGGCTCGCAGCCGAGCTCCAAGGAGCGCAGGCGCGTCTCGTTGCCGAGCTCGCGCGCCGCGAGCTGATCGGCCGAGATTCCCGCTTGAATCGGCCCATCGGTCTTCGCGACGTGGCAGCCGGTGAGGAACGCGCCCGCCGAGCGCGCGTGGTCGCCCGGACCGTCACCGTGCGGACGCGCCTTGTCGTGCGTGAGGCCGCTGATCACGAGCAGCGAGTCACGCCACGGCGCGAGCGGCTCGAGCGTCGGGCCGAGCTCCAGCGCTTCGCCTTCGCCGCGCGGTCGCCAGTCGGGCATGTGGATGCCGTTGGGGACGTAGAGGAAGATCGCACGGCGCGGGGCGGGCACCGCGCGCACGCCTGCGCGCGCGAGGCTCTCGAACCACGGAAGCGCGAGCGCGACTCCCATGCCGCGCAGCAGCGCTCGACGCTCCAAGTGAAGGCTCATGGCTTCTCCGCGACCACAGTACGACGGAAGGCGTCCATGCGCACGACGGCGAGCACGAGTTCCGCGAGCGTGGGGTCGCGTCCCGTGAAGCTCGCGGCGAGCGCGTCGAGCGCCGGAGCGTCCACGGGCCGCATTCCGCGTCCGATGGCGTAGATCGCGAGCTTCTCGAGCAGGCAGCGCACGAACGCGGGGTCGGCTGCGAGCTTCTTCTCCAGCTGCGCGGATCCATCGACGCGCGTCCCATCGGCCAGCTCCGCACTCGCATCGACAGGGAATCCATCGGCGTCGGTGCGCCAGCGACCGATCGGGTCGAAGTTCTCCAGCGCGAAGCCCAGCCCGTCGAGCTGGTCGTGGCAGACCGCGCACTCGGGCTTCGCACGGTGCTGCGAGAGCCGTTCCCGCAAGCTGGCGGCGGCGACGGCCTGCGGCGTCTCTTCGAGTGAGTCCACGCCCGGCTGCGGCGCGAGCGGCGGCGTGCCGAGCACGGTCTCCAAGATCCACTTGCCGCGTTTCACGGGCGACGTGCGCGTCGGGTTGCTCGTCACCGTCAGCACGCTCGCCTGTTGCAAGAGGCCACCGCGCGTCGCCCGCGCGCTCTCGTCGAGCGGAACGCGCTGCATGTGCTCTGCCGTCACGCCTTCGACGCCGTAGTGCGCAGCGAGCGTTGCGTCGAGGAACGTGAAGTCTGGGTCGAGCAGCTCGCGCGCCGGTCGATTCTCACGCAAGACCGCCTCGAAGAGCAGCTCGGTCTCGGCGCGCATCGCGGCGCGGAGCTTCGCGTCGAACTGCGGGAAGCGTGCGGCGTCCGGTGCGATGCGGTCGAGCGCGCGAAGCTGCAGCCACTGTCCGGCAAAGTTCCGCACGAGTTCGCTCGAGCGTGCGTCACGCAGCATGCGCGTGACCTGTGCCGTGAGCACGTTGTCTTCGAGTAGACGGTCCTGGACGGCCGTCTTCTGGAGCGTCTCGTCGGGCAGCGTGCTCCAAAGAAAATAGGAGAGTCGTGTGGCGAGCTCGTAGCCGTTGAGGTCGCGCACCGCGCCGGCGTGCGCGTCGCTCGGATCGCGCTCGACGCGGAACACGAAGTTCGGCGAAGCGAGGATGCCGACGAGCGCGTCGCGGGTGATGCGATCGTGCTTGGCGCCGCGTGGCGCGAGCTGCATCAACCGATCGACTTCGCTCGCGGTGACGGGGCGGCGCCATGCACGCTCGGCGAGGTGCTCGACTGCTTCGCGCGCGTTGCGGGGCTTCTCACCGGAGAAGAGCTGGCGCTGAAAGTCGGTCTCCGGCGTCCAGCCGACGGGCCCCGCGATTTCCAGCCACTCGACGTAGAGGTTGCGGTCGCGCTTCTTCTTGTCGGGCTCGTCGGGGTTGTAGAAGTCGTTGACGAACCAGGCCGAAAAGCGCTGCTTTCCCGCTGGAATCGTCGCGCGCACTTCGTAGGTCTGCGAAGCGCCGCGCCCGGCCGTGACGTCGAGCCGCCCGAGCGAAGTCGCACCGAGCTTGAGCTCGACGCGCGCCGGGTCGGGGCCCGCCTGTGAGGCCCACGCGCGCACGCGGAGCACGTACTCGCCGTCGCGTTCGAACTCGTGGTCGACGCCGACGAAGCCGTAGCTGTAGAGCGACCACGCGCCGTCGTGCGTCGTGAACTTCTCCGTATGGACGACGCGCTCGTCGGGGATGCGCACCGCGTAGGGGTTGTCCGCGTCGGCGACGAGGATCGCGCGCGCGGCGATGCGCTCCGCGGCGACGACGTACTTCTCGAGCAGGACGTCGGGCATCGACAGGACGTCTCCAATCGAGTCGAAGCCGTAGCCCACCTCGTCGGGCGGGAACCACTCGTCCGTCTCGAAGCGCACGCCGCACAGGTCGGCCACGCTGTTCTGGTACTCGCGACGGTTGAGTCGACGCAACGTGGGGCGCCCCGGGTCACTCGCCTTGGCGAGCTCCGCGTCGATCCAGCGCAGCGCAGCGTCGACCTGCGCGGGCTCGGGCCGCTTGGCCTTGCGCGGCGGCATTCGCTTGGAACGCAACTCCGCCGAGATGGAGCGCAGCAGCGCGAGGTCCCCGAGAGAGCGCTCGCCACGCAGGAGCTCGTCGAAGCGCGTCTCTCCCTCCGCGTCCTCGCCGGAGTGGCACTCGACGCAGCTCGCGACCAAGAGCTCCGCGAGAGGGGTGTCTTTGGCCTGTGCGGAAGCAGTGGGGCAGAGGCCTGCGAGGCAGGTCGCGAGTACGAGGAGTGCGTTCAAGCGCACTCCAGTGTAGGCCACCCTCGACCGGAAAGTGGCGGAGGGCGGCTCCGCTGCGCGCGGGAGCCGCCCTCGGGAGAGGAAACTAGGCGAGTCGCTTGCTCACGGAGCGACGACCGAGCGCAGGTACGTCTGCTGGAACGCGAGCGGCGTGCCCACCGGCGCACCGACGTAGCGGGCTTCGAGGGTGACCTGCGTCACGAGGGCCACGTTGAGCTGGCCCTTGCTGCGGAAGTCGAACGTCGCACCACCGGTGAGCGGGTCGGCGACCAGCGTGATCGGGAAGGTCTGGTTCAGGATGCGCGCGGAGAGCGCGATGCCCTGCGGACGGTCGACGATGCCGCGGATGCGGATTTCGTTGCCAGAGTTCTTGAAGAGCCACTGTTGCGGCACGACGGCGATGGGCGCCGTCGGGTCGACGAGCGTGGTTTCCACTTCGTTGGCGAACAGCACGTGCTCGCTCACCATGTAGCCCACGACGGTGATTTCCTGGCCGACGGCCTGCTGCAGGAAGATATTGCGCGGAATCTCGGAGCCCACCAGGCCGAGGGTGCTCGCGGGGAAGCGCGGGTCTTGATTGTACACGACGAGCAGGTTGCCCATCGTGAACGAGGGCGGAACGCCGTTGCCCCCGGGGTGAACCGAGGTCACGAAGCCGCCGGCGACGTTCTCCGCGAGTTCGATTCCCGCTTCGTCATCGGGGATGAGGAACGAGTTGCCCGCCGCGTCCAAGTACACGTGGCCCGCGGACTTGAACGTGCCGCCGCTCGTCGCCGGGTAGACCCAGCCGGTGCTCTCTTCCCCGAGCAATCCGACCACCGAACCAAAAGTGGGCGCGAGGACGGTCGGGTGCAGGGGAATCAGGTCGCGCGCCGTGGCGAAGTAGTTCGCCTGCATCACCTGCTGTATCGCAGCGTTGCGTGTGGTCGGACGCAGCGCGTCCTGCCGCAGGTTCTCCATGGTCGAGAACAGCGAGCGGACCGCGCCGCTCTGAAGCGGCGTCACATCGCGGCCGACGGCGTTTTCATCGAGGAGTCGATCGAAGTTGTGGGCGCCGATGGCGTCGACCGTCTGGCCGTTGGCGTCCGTCACGGCCGTGCCCCCGATGCGGAACTCCGCACCATTGACGGTGGCCGGGATCGTGACGGTCTTGCCGGTCACCGTGACCGTGCGGGCCGCGGTGTTGATGTCCCAGATCGGTCCTTCGGTGATGAAGAGCTCGAGCGGCTGCTTGATCGTGAGCACGCGGCCATCGGCGAGTGTTGCGCTCTGGGCCCAGGCGGGCGCGGCGAGACCGCCGAGCAGGATCGTGGAGTGGAGCAGAGCAGAGCGGAGGACGTGCGGTTGCATAGCGGAGATCTGCATAGGTTGGCTTTTGCTTTGGGGGGGGAGGCGGACTGGCAACTTGCCAGTCCGGCGCCGCCCGAGACCTCCCGCGGGAAAGGCCGTCTCAGTCGACATAGGAAATTGCAATCTATGGCGACGCCCTGCGCAACGACTGAGATGAAAAAGCTTCTGTTTTTTTTGTGCGTGACTCGGGCGAAGGGCCCGCGCGCATGCGGGAATGCCACTGCAACCCGGGATAGGAGGTTGCAAAGTGGTCATGCGTCGGCCGCTGTGCTGCGCTGCGGTGCAGGAAGTTTTTTCGCAGAGCGGGAACTTCCCTTGGGGCCGCCTCGTTCATGGGGGGGCCGGACTTGATGCGGATGCTCGCCGCGGAGCGAGGGTCGCGCGCCGGGCGCTCCAACCTCGGATTCAGGTGCGGACGAAATGGCGCGGGAGCCTGTCGTGGGCGGTGCGTCCGATGTGGCGGGGGGCGAAGGGTGCGCGTAGGCTCCCAGTCACGATGGCAATCGAACGAGTGGCGGCGCGGGCGAGTGGTCTGGCGGGTTGGCTGGCGACGGGGGCGCTGGCGCTCTGCGGATGCACCGCGACGGGAGCGGACGATGTTGTGCTCGGAGCGGCGAGATGGGCCGACGAGCCCGGTGCGGCCGCGAAGCGGGCCTTCGAGATCGTCGACTTCTATCGCTGCGCCACGGTGGGGGCGCCGAGCGTCTCGCCCGACGGAAAGCTCGCGGTGTTCGGCGTGCGCCGCTACGACCTGCAGGCGGGCAAGAGCTGGTCCGAGCTGTGGTCCGTGGGGCTCGACGGCAGCAACCTGCGCCAGCTCACGGCGGGTCGCAACAACGACAGCGAGCCGCAGTTCACTCCGGATGGACGCAGCGTCGCGTTCCTCTCGACGCGCAGCGGTTCCGCGCAGGTCTGGACGATGCCGATCGACGGCGGCGAGCCGCGCCAACTCACGAAGACGAGCCTCGGCCTCGGCGGCTTCGCGTGGTCGCCCGATGGCAGGCACCTCGCGGTGACGGTCGAGCTGTGGCCCGAGTGCGGGCTCGACGAAGCCTGCAACTCACGCATCGCGACCGGTCTCGAAGGCAAGCTGCAGGTGCGGATGGCGGACGAGCTGCTCTATCGCCATTGGACGAGCTGGCACCAAGGCAAGCGCACGCACCTCGCACTCGTCGATGCTGCGAGCGGGGCGCTCGTGCGCGACCTCACGCCGGGCGAGTTCGATGCGCCGGCTTTCTCCCTCGGAGGTCGCGGCTTTGCGTGGTCGCCCGACGGCAAGGAGGTGTGCTTCGTCTCGAACCACGACCGCGAGCAGGCGAGCTCGACGAACAGCGACCTGTGGACCGTGCCCATCGACGGCAGCGCGCCCGCGCGCAACATCACGGCTTCGAACCGCGGCTGGGACGGCGGACCGCTCTACTCGCCGGACGGCAAGTGGATCGCGTTCCAAAGTCAGGAGACGCCCGGCTACGAGAGCGACTTGAAGCGCCTCGCGCTGTACGAACGCGCGAGCGGCACGGTGCGTTATCTCACCGCGCGCGGCGGATTCGACAACATGGTCGAGGACATGCGCTGGACCACGGACTCGGCGGAGCTCGTGTTCCAAGCCGAGCACCACGGCCGCAATCCGCTCTATCGCATCGGCCTCGAGGGCGGCGAGCCGAGCCTCGTGCTGCGGCACGGCTTCATCGCTGGGTTCGAGCTCACCTCGACGGGCGAGCTCGTCTACGCACAGCGCTCGGTGGGCGAGCCGACGGAGCTCTTCGTCGCGCGCAAGGATGCGCCGCAGCGTCTCACCTCGTTCAACGACAACGTCGCGAACGAAGTCGACATCCGCCCCGCGCAGGAACTGTGGCTCGACGGCGCGGAGGGGCGCAAGGTGCACACGTTCGTCGTCACGCCCCACGGCTTCGATCCGTCGAAGCGCTATCCCTTGATCCTCAACGTCCACGGCGGCCCGCAGTCGCAGTGGACCGACGCCTTCCGCGGCGACTGGCAGGTCTATCCGGGCAAGGGCTACATCGTCGCCTTCTGCAATCCCGCGGGCTCGACCGGCTACGGGCAGGACTTCACCGACGCGATCACGGGCGAGTGGGGCGGTCGTCCCTACGACGATCTGATGGCCGTGTGCGACCAGCTCGAGCGCTTGCCGTTCGTCGACTCGACGCGCATGGGCGTCATGGGTTGGAGCTACGGCGGCTACATGGCGATGTGGATGCAGGGCCACACCGACCGCTTCAAGTGCAACGCCGCGATGATGGGCCTCTACGACCTGCGCTCGTTCTACGGCGCGACCGAGGAGCTGTGGTTCCCCGAGCACGACCTGCTCGGCACGCCGTGGACGAGCGAGCTCTACGAGCGCTGGTCGCCCTCGAACTTCGTGAAGAACTTCAGGACTCCGGCGCTCGTAGTCGCGGGAGAGCTCGACTACCGCGTGCCGTACACGCAGAGCCTGCAGTACTACACCGCGCTGAAGAAGCGCGGCGTCCCCGCGCGTCTCGTCGTGCTGCCCAACGCCGGTCACTGGCCCGCGTGGCACGAGATGGCGTTCTACTACAACGCTCACCTCGACTTCTTCCACACCTACCTCGGCGGCGAGCCCGCGCCCTGGGACGTCACGGCACACAGCCGCAACCTGCAGTGGGAGAAGCGCTGAGCGCTCTCGTTGCAGCTCGCGGCCGAAACGAAGCCGGACATTCCGGTGGACTGTCCGGCAGGGGATCCCCCAAGCCGAGCGCAGCGAGGCGCGGCTGAGAGGTACCGCGACCGGCCGTTGTTCTACGGCAGATAGGTGAGGCGCAAAGCGTTGGAGAGGTTGGTGGACTTGGGCGCCGGGGGGTCGCGGTACCACGCCTGCACACACGCCACCTCCCCCGCGATCCAAGGCTGGCCCACGGCGCCGGGCGTGGTGGTCTGGAAGAGGTTCCAGTCCAGCGTGAAGGTGCCGCTGCACGTGCCGACGGTGCCGCCGGAGGACTGGCTCAGCGTGCGTTGGGTGGGGAGGCGGACGCAGAGGAAGCTCGTGCTGCCCGTCGCCCACGGTTGGATCAACGAGTCGAGCCCGTAGAACAGTACGCCGGTCTTCTGACCTTCGACGCCCGTGGCGGAGATCGTGCAGGGAGTCGAGTGCGCGAGATTCGGGTTCGCGTTCGCGGAGAGCGTCGGTGTGCAGCCGTTGGTCGAGGTGCCCGCGGTGCAGTAGGAGGTCGGAGCGCTGGCGGTGCTCGCGAAGCTCCACGTGAGCACGTCGTTGTTCTCCCACACGCCGCCGGTCGCGCCCGTCACGCCGATGTAGAGGGACGTACCGTTGATGAGGTTCAAGCCGCCGACGCTGCCGCCGCCGATCCAGGTTCCGCCGGTCGCGAAGCTGTAGGGCGTGGTGAACAGGAGCGCGCCGTCGTAGATCACTTTCAGCGTGCCCGGGACGTACTCGATGCGCACGGTGTGCGCGAGGCCGTTCGTGAAGTCGACGGCCGGAGTCGCATACCCGATCGAGTAGCTCTCGCGCGCGTCGTTCTGCGCGGTGCCGTTCGTGTGCCAGCTGAAGTCGGCGCCGGTGCCGTCGAAGAAAGGCGAGCCGGCGTCGTAGGTGTCGATCTCCAGCGCCAGCGAATTGACGATGCCGACGTTGGCGGGCTGGGTCGGATTGTCCGCGTAGCCGATGCAGCTGCCCGCGGTGGCGCTGCCGAGCGCGGCGGTCGCGCGCGGGTCATTCTGGAACAGGATCGCGAGCCCGTCCGCGCCGCTGTTCACTTGGCTCGTGAACTGGAAGGTCATGTCGAGCGTGAAGCCGTTCACGACGGAGAGCGGCTGCGAGTACCACACGGCGCCACGCTGGCTCGCCGCGGCCGGGGTCACGCGCAGGATGCCCGCCGTGGCGAGCGCGTTGCCGTTGAGCACCAAGCCCGACGTCGAGGTGAAGTTCGGGTAGTTGAAGCTCTGCGCGAGGGTCGGAGTGGCGAGAGCGATGAGGCTGGCGAGAACGCTCGGGATGCGCATGGTCGGGGACCTCCTTGGGTGACCCCAAGTTGAACCACGAACCGTCCAAATCGCGAGGGGGGAGCCTCGCTTTCGCGCTCAGACGTGGTGAACGGGGCCCTCGCCGCGCGCCGCGGCGTGGAGCGTGCGCTTCACGTACACGGGCACCATCTCTCGGCGATAATCGGCATCGCCGGGGATGTTCGCGAGCGGCTTGCACTGCTTGTGGGCGAGCGCCGCGGCTTGCGCCACGGACTCGTCGAACTGCGGCGTGCCCGGGCGGGTGCCGCGCAAGAGCTCCAGCACCTTGGTGATGCGCTTGGGCTGGGCCGCGAGGGCCGTCACGACGATGTCGACGTGCTCGACGGCTCCGCTCGCGTCGAGGTCGAGGCGCACGGCGACTCCGAGCAGCGGGAAGTCGATGCTGCCGCGGTCGCGCAGCTTGCCGTAGGCGCCGCGGTGTCCCGCGGGCGGCTTGGGGACACGGATCGAGACGAGCAGCTCGTCCTTGGCGAGCTGCTTGTTGTAGATGCCGTCCGCTACCCAGAACTCATCGATGGGCACGCTGCGCGGACCGCTCGGTCCGACGAGGTCGAGCATTGCGCCGAGCGTCATCAGCGTGGGCGCGCTGTCATTCGAGGCTGCGGCGACGCAGTTCTTGCCGCCCTTGACGACGTGGCAGACCTCGCCGTCCTTCTTCATGCAGAAGCCGAGCGCCTGTCGCCAGAAGTACGTCTGGTTGTACCACTGGCAGCGCGTGTCGAGCAGCACGTTGCCGCCGAGCGTGCCCATGGTGCGCAGCTGCGGTCCCGCGATCAGCGAGCACGCCTGCGCGAGCGCGGGCGCGTGCGCGCGCACGAGGTCGCTCGCGGCGACGTCCGCGAGCGACGTCATCGCGCCGATCACGAGCGAGCCGTCGTCGCGCGTGCAGATGCCGCGCAGCTCGCGCACGTTCGCGAGAGAGACCAAGCGCGGCGGCGTGAAGAGCTCGTGCTTCATGTTGGGCACGAGGTCGGTGCCGCCGGCGACGAGCATCGCGCCGGGGCACTCGGCGAGCAGCTTTACGGCCTCGGCGACCGTGTGCGGCGTGCACAGCTCGAACTTCGGAAGGCGCAGCATCAGCGTGCTCCTTGCGCGGTGGCGACGGACTCGCGCTCGCGCTTTTCGCGCAGCGCCGCGAGGACCTTCGCGGGGGTGAAGGGCAGGTGCTTCAGTCGAATTCCGACCGCGTCGTAGACCGCGTTGGAGAGCGCCGGGAGCGAGGGGTGCAGCGGACCTTCGCCCGCTTCCTTCGCGCCGTAGGGGCCCTCGGGGTCGATCGACTCGACGATGCGCGCGCGGAACTCGGGCGTGTCGAGGCTCGTCGGCAGGCGGTAGTCGAGCAGCGACGGACCGCGGTGGAGGCCGAAGCGGTTGACGTCGTGCTCTTCGAAGAGCGCCTCCGCGATCCCCATGTACGCGGAGCCTTCCATCTGTCCGGCGACGATCATCGGGTTGAGCGCGCGGCCGCAGTCGTGGGCGACCCACACGTCGTGAACCGTGATGCGGCCCGTCTCGACGTCGACGGAGGCATCGACCACGTGCGCCGTGAACGAATACGCGGGCGAGGCGCCGATCGTGCCGCCGCGGTAGTCGCCGCCGAGCTTGGGCGTGTTGTAGGAGCCGGTCGCGCCGAGCGTGTCGAACTTCGTCTCGGCGAGGTGGAAGGCCTCGACCGAGGTCATCGAGCGCGAGGTGTCCTCCAAGTCGATCGCGAGGCCTTCGAGCAGCCGCACGCGCGTTGGCGCGCAGCCCCACTTCTCGGCGACGGCGGCGACGAGCTGCTCGCGCAGCTTGCGGCAGGCGTCGATCGTGGCGTTGCCGACCATGAAGGTCACGCGGCTCGAGTAGGCGCCGAGGTCGACGGGGCAGAGGTCCGTGTCGGCCGCGACGACGCGGATGCGCTCGATCGGAATGCCGAGCTCCTCCGAGACGATGTAGGCGCACATCGAGTTCGAGCCCTGACCGATGTCGTTGCCGCCGGTGAAGACGGTGACGAGGCCGGAGCGATCGACCTTGAGTTGGATGCCCGCCTGCGGCATCTCGTTGGGATACACGGGGTAGTTCGTGCCCGAGATGTACATCGAGCCCGCGACGCCGAGGCCGCGGCCGAAGCCGAGCTTGCCGCGGCGCTCGCGCCAGCGACTCGCGCGCTCGACCTCGTCGAGACACTGCAAGAAGCCGTTCGAGGTCACGCGCTGGCCGTTGACGGTGCGCGTGAAGTCGCCTTGGAAGTTGCGGCGGCGGATCTCGATCGGATCGAGCGCGAGCTTCTCCGCGAGCTGGTCGAGCTGCACCTCGAAGGCGAAGCGCGGCTGCACCGAGCCGTGGCCGCGCTTGGGGCCGCAGGGCGGCTTGTTCGTGAAGACGCGCGTCGAGTCGAAGCGGTAGGTGGGGAAGTGATAGGGGCCCGTCAAGAGCTGGCCCGAGTAGTAGGTCGTGACGAGGCCGAACGAGCTGTAGGAGCCGCCGTCGATCAGGATCTTGGCGTCGACGCCGGTGAGCTTGCCGTCCTTCGTGGCGCCGCTTCGGTAGTGCAGCTGCATCGGGTGGCGGCCGCGGTGCGCGTAGAAGACCTCTTCGCGCGTCCAGAGCATCTTCACCGCGCGCCCCGTGAGCATCGCCAGCTTCGCGACGCAGAACTCGAGGCTGAACGGGTCGGACTTGCCGCCGAAGGCGCCGCCGAGGCAGGGCTGGATGACGCGAATCCTGTGCGCCGGCAGCTCGAGCACGCGCGACAGCGCGCGGTGTACGTAGTGCGTGATCTGCGTGGCGGACCACAGCGTCAACACGCCGTCGGGCGAGTAGGTTGCCACCGCGCAGTGCGGCTCGATCGGGGCGTGCGTGGAGCCGTGGAAGAAGTAGTCGTCTTCGACCACGACGTCGGCGCTCGCGAGCGCCTCGTCGACCTGCCCGAACTCGAGCTGCACGCTCTTCGAGATGTTGCCTTCCTTGCGGCCTTCGTGGATCGCAGGCTCCGCTCGGACGAGGGACTCGCGCGGATCGAGGAAAGTGTGCAGCAGCTCGTACTCGACCTCGATCAGCTTGAGCGCGGCGTTGGCCGTGTCCTCGTCGATCGCAGCCACCGCCGCGACCGGGTCGCCGATGAAGCGCACCTTGTCGACCGCGAGCGCGTTCTCGTCCGGAGTCCACGGAATCACGCCGTACTTGATCGGCATCGACTCGCCCGTGATCACCGCGTGCACGCCCTTCAGCGCGCGCGCTTTCGACGTGTCGATGCGACGGATCTTGGCGTGCGGATGCGGGCTGCGCAGCGTCTTCGCGTGCAGCATGCCGGGCAGCGTGATGTCATCCGCGTAGATCGCGGCGCCGGTCGCCTTGGCGATGCCGTCGACCTTGCGATGCGGCTTGCCGACGGTGACGAACTCTTGGTTCGACTTCGCGCCGGGCTCGCCGGGGCCCCAAGGAGCGCCCGGTCCGTGCAGATCGCGCGCGCTCACGGGCGGGCCTCCTTCGCAACGGGCGGCGCTTCCCACGAGCGCGGCGCGGGCGTCAGACCGAGCGACGTCGCGACCGCCGACTCGACGGCCTCGAAGATCTGGGTGTAGCCCGTGCAGCGGCACAGGTTGCCGGAAAGCGCATCGCGCATCTGTTCGCGCGAAGGCGCGGGGCAGCGGTTGAGCAGCGCGCGCGCGGAGAGGATCATTCCGGGCTGGCAGAAGCCGCACTGCAGCGCACCGCAGCGGTCGAAGGCCTCTTGGACGGGATCGGCGCCCTTGCCGCCGGCGCGCAGGTGCGCGGGCATGAGCCCTTCGATGGTCGTGATCGCGCGGCCTTCGCTCGCGCGCGCGAGCGAGAGGCAGGAGAGCACCGGCCGGCCGTCGACGAGCACGGTGCACGCGCCGCAGTCGCCCTTGTCGCAGCCCTGCTTCGAGCCCGTGAGCCCGAGGCGGTAGCGCAGCACCTCGAGCAGCGTCCAGTGGTCGGGGGCCGACACCTCGTGCGTGTCGCCGTTGACCTCGAGTCGGTATTCACCCATGCGGCGCATTGTCGCCGCCGAGGGGGCGCGTGGAAAGCCCGCAGGGCAGCTTGTTTCAGCGCTCGCGGGGCTGCGCGGAACCCTGTCCGGCGGGTTGCTTTTGCAGGAAGGGGGCTACGAAGCGGCGCAGGCGACGGTGCAGGGGCGCCGAGTCGAGCTCGTGGCCCGCGGAGCGCGACATTTCCTCGATCTCGACGAGCCGCCAAAGCGCGCGCAGGGCCCAGCGACCGTCGCCCGTCGACTCGAGCCAGTCGAGAACGCCTCCGGCGCAGAGCTCGAGTTCACCGAGCGAATCCGCGGTGAGATCCCCGCGCTCGCGGAGCGCCAGCCGCACACGGTGGACGCGCTGGTCGAGCGCGACGAGCACGTTCGAGTTCGGGGGTGGCAGCGGTGGGTTGGTGCGAGCCTCGGCTAGCTGCCGATCCAGTTCGTCGAGGGTCGCCTCGTCGGGCTCGCTTCCGACGGCGTAGCCCAGCTCGCGCAGTTGTCGCAGTTCGATCGAGTTCAACTCTCGCTGTGCCATGCCGCTCTCCAAGCCCTCGTGGAGTGCCTTGGAGGCCGTGTAGATCGCGGCGAGCGCGTCTCGCATCTTTTGGAGCGCTTCCGGACGCTCGGCTGCGAGGTTGCGGCGCTCGTCCGGATCGCTCGCGCGCTCGAAGAGGCACTCTCGGAAGGTTAGGTCCTCGAAGTAGCCGAGCGGATCGCCCGCGACCGGATAGCGCGTGACGATCTCCACGCCATTTTCGTCGAGCGTCTTGAACTCGTCGCCTTGCACGTACTTTTTCAGCGCAGGCGGCGTCTCGGGCTGGATGTGCACGCGAATCGAGTGCACAGGCGGGATCGCGCTCTCGCCGATGTACTTGTAGCCGTCGCGCACGAGCGCGTGCGTCGCGGTGGCGTGGGTCCCCGACATCGAATAGCTGCGGGAGCGCCGACCGCCCCGCGCGATCTGGGCGAGGCTCGAGCCTTGCATGCGCGCGTCGGGCGGTAGACCCGCGACGTCGAGCAAGGTCGGCGCGATGTCGACGAGATCGACGAGAGATCCGACACGAGTGCCAGCGAGCTCGGAGTGCGGCAGCTTCACGATCAGTGGCACGCGCAGGACGCAGTCGTAGAGCTGCATCCCATGTCCCAAGCGCAGCCCGCGGTCGTAGAACGTCTCGCCATGGTCGGAGAGCACGACGATCAGTGCGTCGTCGTAGCGGCCACTCGAACGCAGCTCGTCGAGGATGCGCCCCACGGCGCGATCGGCCTCCGCGACACCGCTGTCGTAGTCGTTGAGCGCCGCATCGAGCTGTTGGTAGCGATCGAAGCCCATGCTCCGCGCATAGCGGGTGTAGGTCGCGCGGAAGAACTCGTGGTCGCGCTCGGATTCGCCGACCTGGCGCTGACGGAAGCGTACGAGGAGCTCGGGATCCGACTGGCTGTACGGCCCGTGGGCGTCGAAGCTGTGCAGGAAGAGGAAGTAGGGTTCGTTCGCTCGCTCGCGCATCCATTCGAGGGTGCGCTCGAGGTGT
The DNA here is from genome assembly GCA_903928115.1 of uncultured Planctomycetota bacterium. GTDB lineage: Bacteria > Planctomycetota > UBA1135 > UBA1135 > F1-120-MAGs118. The sequence continues at coordinate 25,969 of CAIYPP010000147.1, read as the reverse complement.
CGCGAGAAGCCCATGTTGGCCGTGACCCAAGGCGTGTTCGTGTCGAAGACCTCAAAGCCATCTTCGAGCCCCCAGCCCGGCCCGACGAAGCCGCCGGCGGTCCACGCGGCGGTTCGGTAGCCGCGAGCGGCAAAGTGCTCGGCGAGCGTAGTCGCACGCGTCGGGATGCGGTCCTCCGGAGCCTCGACGCCATGCGCGACGGCATCGAGGCCGGTCAGCATGCTCGCGTGCGAGGGCAGGGTCCACGGCGCGACGCTGAGCGCCTGATCGAACACGACGGACTCGCGCGCGAGCGCATCGATCGCGGGGGAGACATCGGGCGAGTTGCCATACACGCCGAGACGCTCTGCGCGCAGCGTGTCGATGCTGATCAGGACCACCGTGGGTGAGCCCTTCGGTTCCTGCGAGCAAGCGGCGACGCCCAACGTGACCGAGGCGAGGAAGGTCGCTGCGTAATGAGACAATCGGAGGTCCATGGGGCGTGTGCTTGTGCAGAAGACGCGGCTCATGCTCCGCAGGTTCAGTAGCGCACGCTCGTGCTCTCGGAACCGAGCCGCATCAGGCGCGATGGGCAGCGATCTCGGCCACGAACAGGGGGCCGAGGTCGGCGCGCTTGGTCTCGCCGATGCCGCGGATGCCGCGCAGGTCGTCGAGGGAGGTGGGCCGCAATGCGGCGAGCTCTTGGAGCGTGCGGTCGCCGAAGATCAGGTAGGGCGGGACGCCGCGCTCGCGGGCGAGGCGGCGGCGCAGGTTGCGCAGGCGCTCGAAGAGCGCGGCGTCGACCGTGAGCTCGATCTCCGCGCCGTCGGAGGTGACCGCGGTGCGGGCGGCGGTGCTGCCGTCGGGTTCGTAGGTGAGGTGCGTGCGACGCGTGGTGACGGTGCGCGGGAGCGCCGAGCGCTTGCCGCGCGGCGGGACGGGGAGCTCGAAGAGGGCGAGCTCGCGCTGCCCCTTCATCACCTCGACGCCGGTGCGCGTGAGCGAGAGTGTCGGGTACTGGCCGGGCGCCGTGCGCAGGTGCTCGAGGCCGACCAGCTGCTCGATCCAGTGGCGGATCTCGCGCGGATGTTTGTCGCGCAGGAGCCCGAAGGTCGAGAGGCGGTCGTGCCCCGCAGCGCGGATGCGCTCGGAGCTCGCGCCGCGCAGCACGTCGGCGATGTGCGCGGCGCCATAGCGCTGCTCGCAGCGCACCACGCACGACAGGATCATCTGCGCCACCCGCTGGGCGTCGGCGAGCGAGCGCAGCTCGCCGAGGCAGACGTCGCATGCACCGCAGCCCTCGGCGTGGCTCCACTCCTGTCCGAAGTGCGAGACGAGGAAGCGATGACGGCAGATTGCGTTCGTCGCGAAGCCGTACATCTCCGACAAGCGCTCGAGCGAGCGCTGCGCCTCGAGCGGATCGATCTCGACGCCTTGGGCGCGCGCCTCGGCGTGGCTGCGCTCCTGCAGATTGCGCCAGCCGTGGTAGTCCGAGCCGCTGTAGAGCATCACGCACTCGCTCGGTGCGCCGTCGCGCCCGGCGCGGCCGGTCTCCTGCGCGAACTGCTCGACGCCCTTCGGCATCGCGGCGTGCACGACGAAGCGCACGTCGGGGCGGTCGATCCCCATGCCGAAGGCGACGGTCGCGACGATCACCTCGATCTCTTCCGAGAGGAAGCGCTCTTGGTTGCGCTGGCGCGTCTCCGCGCTCAGCCCCGCGTGGTAGGGCAGGCAGCGGATCCCCGCCGACGCGAGCTTGGGCGCGAGGTCGTCGACATCCGTGCGGCGCAGGCAATAGACGATTCCGGCCTCGCCGGGATGACGGCGGATCACGGAGAGGACCTGCTCCGCCTCGTCCTCGCGCGGCAGGAAGCGATAGGTCAGGTTCGGGCGGTCGAAGCTGCCTACGAGGAGCTCGGGCGCGCGCAGGCCGAGCTGGCGCACGATGTCGTCGCGCACCTGCGGCGTGGCCGTGGCCGTGAACGCTTGGATCGGCACCTCGGGCAAGAGCGTTCGCAGCTCGCCGATGCGTCGGTACTCGGGGCGGAAGTCGTGGCCCCAGTGGCTGATGCAGTGCGCCTCGTCGACGACGAGCGCGCCCAGTCCGAGCTGCGCGAGCTCCTCGATGAAGCCGGGCACGATGAAACGCTCGGGCGAGACGAAGAGCAGCTTGAGCGCGCGGCTGCGCAGACGCTGGAAGACCTCGCGCTTCTCCGCGCTCTCCTGCGCGCTCGTCAGCATCGCCGCCTGCACGCCGCTCTCGGCGAGGCCCGCGATCTGATCTTGCATGAGCGAGATCAGCGGGCTCAGGACGACGGTCAGCCCCTCGCGCAAGAGCGCGGGCGCTTGATAGCAGAGACTCTTGCCGCCGCCGGTGGCGAGCACGACCAGTGCGTCGCGGCCCTCGAGGCCGGCGAGCATCGCCTCGGCTTGCAGGGGGCGCAGCTCCTCGTAGCCCCACACGCGCGCGACCACGTCGCGCAGCGCCTTCAGCCGATCCACCTCTTCGAGCACCCCGTTGTCCATCGCGTGGCCGACGATTGGAACCGAGCAGGGCGCAGGATCAAGCGCGAAAGGGCCCACTCAGGCCCGAAATCGCGCGCGCAGATCGGGCGGGAGCATCGGGCAGGCGTCCTTCGAAGCCGCGAAGAGCCGCTTCCGCACGCGCGCGAGCGCGTCGTAGGCGAGGTCGCGCAGCGGGCGTGGCACGCCGCGCGCGACGAGTGAGAGGATGCGCCACGCGCCGCCCATGCGCTCGCCGAGCGCGAGTGCGGCCTGCGAGCGCACGAGCAGGGTCCCATCGGGCTCGAGCAGCACGACGCTGTCGGGCAGCGCTCTCGCCCGGGCTTCGTCGACGCAGCGCGCGAACTGCTCGCCGTGCAGCGGCGCGAAGTGCAGCGTTCCCGGCGGCGCTTCCTCCGCGAGGACGAAGCGCACGGAGCGCTGACAGAGCCCGCAGGAGCCGTCGTAGAACATCCAAGTCGGCCCTTGCGGCGCGCGCGGCGCGATCCACGCGGGATCCGCGCAGAGGCTCGCGAACCACAAGGTCGCGAGGAGCGGCTCGCTGCGCGAGAGCCACCACGTCGCGAGGGAGCCCAGAAAGGCGAGCAGCGCCCAGACTCGCACGTGCTGGGGCATCGACCAGCCGCCGCGCGGATCGACGCGACCGCGCGCGTCGAGCGAGAGGAACGGCGCCGGCGGGGTCGCGAGGTGCAACAGCACTCCGAGCGCGAGCCAGTGAACCTGCCCCGGGCCGCGCTCGCCTCCGACGAAGCCTGCGGCGATGAGCGAGGGGGCGAGCACGAAGGCGCTCGCGCGCTCGTGCCAGCCGAGCGCGAAGCCGACGGCTGCGAGCGCGCCCGTCGCGTGCAAGGAGGCCTCGAGCGGCGGCGCGGCGAAGGCGTGCAGCGCGAACCTCAGCGCGAGCGCGAGGCCGAAGCCCGCGCGCGCGAGGCTGTACTGACCGCCGGTCCAGCCGTTGATGCGATCTGCGCTGTGTCCGCTCGAAGTCACGCGAGTGCGACGATGCGCGTCGCCCCGCGACAAGTCAAACGGCCGCGTTCCCGCGAGGGCGCGAGCTCCCCCGGAACGGGCAACGCGGGCATTCAGTGCAGCAGCATGCGGCTCTTCAGGAGCTCGAGGATGCGCTCGACGTTGGCTTCGAGGCTCTGGCCTGCAGTGTCGAGGCGCAGGGTCGGAGCCGCGGGCGCTTCATACTGCGTGTCGACGCCGGTGACGTTCGCGATCTCGCCCTTGCGGGCGCGGGCGTAGAAGCCGGTCGTGTCGCGCGACTCGCACGTGGCGAGCGGCGCGTCGCAGAACACTTCGAGGAAGCGCTCTTCGCCCACGGTGGCGCGGGCGCGCGCGCGCTGCTCGGCGGTGGGGGAGACGAAGGCGGCGAGGACCACTTGTCCGTGGTCGTTCAGGAGCTTCGCGAGCTCTGCGGCGCGGCGGACGTGCTCGGCACGGTCGCGCACGGAGAAGCCGAGGTCGCTCGAGAGGCCCTTGCGCAGGGACTCGCCGTCGAGCACGACCGACTGCACGCCGCGCTCGAAGAGCACGTGCTCGAGCGCGTGGGCGAGCGAGCTCTTGCCCGAGCGCGGAAGGCCCGTGAGCCAGAGCGTGAACGGACGCTGGCCGATGCGTGCCGCGCGCTGCTCGGGGCTGACCTTGCCCGCGCCGGGCGTGAGGTTCGTGCCTGCGTCGCGCGAGCGGCGCTCGCGGTCGATGGCCTGCTCGGCGGGAGTTCGATCGAGGATCATGCCTGCGCCGACCGTGGCGTTGCTCAGGCGATCGATCAGGATGAAGGCGCCGGTGTGGCGGTTCTTCGTGTAGGGATCCGCGGCCAAGGGCTTGGCGCACTCGAGGCGGATGCGGCCGATCTCGTTGAGCGAGAGCTGCGCGGCGTCCTCGCTCTTCAGCGTGTTGACGTCGATCTTGTAGCGCAGGTCGGTGACCGCGACCGGCGCCATCAGCGTGCTCTGCACGATCAGGTATTGGCGTCCGGGGACGAGCGTGGCTTCGTTCATCCACACGACCATCGCTTCGACGGCGTGCTCGAGCGGCGGAGCGTTGTTCGGGCGCGCGATCAGGTCGCCGCGGCTGATGTCGATCTCGCGGTCGAGCGTGATCGTGACCGCCATGCCGGGGCCCGCCTCGTCGCGCTCGGCGCCCGAGACGAAGACCTGCTTCACGAATGCGCGGCGACCCGAGGGCAGCGCGACGATCTCGTCGCCCTTGCGCAGGACGCCCGAGGCCAAGGTCCCCGCGAAGCCACGGAAGTCGAGGTTGGGGCGCAGCACGAGCTGCACCGGCAGGCGCAGGTCGATCGTGTTGCGGTCGCCTGCGATGTGCACGGTCTCCAAGTAGTCGAGCAGCGGCGCGCCTTGGTACCACGGCATCGTCTGCGAGCGGCCGACGACGTTCTCGCCCCGGCGCGCGCTCATCGGGATGAAGTGGACGTCGGGGATCGAGAGACGCCCGAGGAACTCGCCGCACTCGCGGCGGATCGTCTCGAAGACCTCCTGCGAGTACTCGACCAAGTCCATCTTGTTCACGGCGATCACGACGTGCTTGATGCCAAGGAGCGAGCAGATGAACGCGTGGCGGCGCGTCTGGGCGAGCACGCCCTTGCGCGCGTCGATCAGGATGATCGCGAGGTCCGAGGTCGACGCGCCGGTCGCCATGTTGCGCGTGTACTGCTCGTGGCCGGGCGTGTCGGCGACGATGAACTTGCGGCGCGGCGTGCTGAAGTAGCGGTACGCGACGTCGATCGTGATGCCTTGCTCGCGCTCGGCCTGCAGGCCGTCCATCAAGAGCGCGAAGTCGATCTCCTCGCCCGTGGTGCCGTAGCGCGTGGTGTCCTTCTTCAGCGTCTTGAGCTGGTCCTCGAACACGCCCGCGGAGTCGTGCAAGAGGCGCCCGATCAGGGTCGACTTGCCGTCGTCGACGGAGCCGCAGGTGAGGATGCGCAGGAGCTCCTTGCGCTGGTAGCTTTCGAGCCAGCCGTCGATGCCGACGCGGTCGAGCTCTTCTCCGTGGAGCATTAGAAGTAGCCCTCCTTCTTCTTCTGCTCCATCGAGCCCGCCTCGTCGTAGTCGATCACGCGCCCTTGGCGCTCGCTCGTGCGCGAGCGCAGCATCTCCTCGATCACCTCGCGCAGGTTCGAGGCCGTCGACTCGACGGCGCCCGTGAGCGGATAGCAGCCGAGCGTGCGGAAGCGCACCGAGCGCAGCTCCGGCGTCTCTCCGGGCTCGAGCGGCATGCGCTCGTCGTCGCGCATGATCCACGTGCCGTTGCGCTGCAGCACCGGCCGCGGCTTGGCGAAGTACAGCGGGATCACCGGGATTTGCTCGCGGTAGATGTAGAGCCAGACGTCGAGCTCGGTCCAGTTCGAGAGCGGGAAGACGCGGATCGACTCGCCTTTCGCGACCTGACCGTTGTAGAGGTTCCACAGCTCGGGACGCTGGTTCTTCGGATCCCACTGGTGGAAGCGGTCGCGGAAGCTGAACACGCGCTCCTTGGCGCGGCTCTTTTCCTCGTCACGCCGCGCGCCGCCGAAGGCCGCGTCGAAGCCGTAGTGGCTGAGCGCCTGCTTGAGCGCCTCGGTCTTCATCACGTGCGTGTAGCGCTGCGTGCCCGCGTTGAACGGCGTGATCCCCGACTTCACGCCGTCTTGGTTGATCCACTCGATCAGCTGGTGGCCGCGGCTCTTCACGAACTCGTCGCGGAAGGAGATCATCTCCTTGAACTTGAACGTCGTGTTGACGTGCAGGAGCGGGAAGGGGAGCTTCCCGGGCGCGAAGGCCTTCTCCGCGAGGCGCAGCATCGCGATCGAGTCCTTGCCGATCGAGAACAGCATCACCGGCTTCTCGAACTGGGCCACGACCTCGCGGATGATCGCGATGCCCTCGGCCTCGAGTTCTTCGAGGTGCGTCAGTTGAAAGGTGCTCATGGGGTGGGGCCGCCGCGGGCGGGTGCGGGTCTTCGGATGGCCGCCGCTCCGGCCTTGACCGGGCCCGTGTGAGGGGGCCTCGGCCACGAAGTCCGCTGGGCCCCCTGCGGTGCCTGAACAGCGGATTTCACGGTGGGTTCGTGGAGCATCGGGATTGTGCGGCGCGAAGAAAAAAGTTCGTGCCCGTCGGGGAACGCTAGTCCTCGGCCCAGTTGCCCGCGAGCTTGCCATCGGCAGCGAACGTGCGCGAGCGGCGCGAGTTGTAGACGCTGACGAAGTAGGTGCAGCGGCGGCAAACCTCAGGGTAGTCGCCGCGCTCGTGGCGTTCGATGAGCTCGGTGATCTTCTCGCCGGCCCAGATCTTGCCGAGCGGCTCTTCGTTCACGTTGCCGACGATCAGCTCCGCCTCGACGTCGCGGCAGGCGCACGCATTCACACGACCGTCGGCGAGCACGACGGGCTTGGTGAAGAGCAGCTCGCAGGCGCCACGCTTGTAGGGCATCTCGCGCGGCGTGAGCCCGACCTTCTCGAGCGCCTGCGGCGTCACCTTGCCCGCCCACGAGTCGTAGTCGCTCATCGGCGCGATCTCCACGAGCCCGCGGCGCCGGTACGCGTCGAGCGTGTCGTGGAGCTCGCCCTTGCGATTCGAGTCGGGGCAGCGCAGCGCGAGCGTCACGCGCAGCGCCGACCCTGCGCGTTCTTTCAGCGCGAGCAAGGCGAGCACCGCGTCGCGCGCGGCCTCGAACTTCTCGACACCCATGATCTCGTTCCACGTCTCGCGGTCGAAGCCGCCCCACGAGACGTGCACGTGCAGCTTCGAGGCGTAGGCGAAGAGACGCTCCGACTTCTCGGGCGTCATCAAGATCGCGTTGGTGTAGAAGCTGATGCCGTCCACCTGCTCGAGCGCCATCAGGTGGTCGAGGCGCTCGAAGAGGTGCTTGTCGACGAACGGGTCGCCGACGATCGGCGTCAGCGACACGTGGCGTCCGCCCATCTCGAGGTACTGCGCGACGACGCGCTCGAAGTCCTCCATCGACATCGTCTGCTTGCGACGCTCCATCTGCGGATAGGCGCAGAAGACACAGCGCGCGTTGCAGATGTTGGTGCCCTCGACGTGCAGCCCGCGCGGAATCCGCCGCAGGCTCTCCAAGCGCGCGCGGACCGCGCCGCGGCGGAAGCGAAAGTGCCACTCCGTGTCGAGCACGTCGAGCCAGCGCCGCACGCGTGCGCGGGCGGCGGGCGGGAGCAGCTGGCGCAGGAGGGACTTCACGACCACGGGTCGCACCGAAGGCGAACGGGAGTCTACTCGTTTCCAAGCGAGCCTTCGCTTGAGCGACGCCCGGGCTCCCGAAGCGGAAAAAGACCTCCGAGAAACGACGGCGCGGGGCCCGAAAGGGGACCCCGCGCGGGTGGGGAGCGGGCCGCGGCTTGCTCGGCGCGGCAGCCGCAGCGCTACTTCTTGTCCGCGGCCTTCTGCGGGTTGGCCTGCGTGCTCATGAACTTCGCGAGTCCGACCACCGCGGTCTTGTCCGCGGCACACTGACCGGAGCCTCCCTTGGCGCAGATCACCTCGACGAACTTGTTGCCATCGTTCGCCGCCGCGCCGCCGTCCGCGATCGACTGCGCAGAGCTCGCGCACTCCTTGGGGGCCACGATGCAGGTCGGCAGGCCCGCGAGCGTCGCGACGTCCTTGGCGACGTTGAAGCCGAGCTGCTCCGTCGGCGGCTCGAGCAGCACGATGCAGCGCACGTTGTCGTCGCGTTGGGCGTAGCGCGTCACGAGGGTCGCGCCGGCTCGGTCGCCGAGCAGCGACACGTTCGAGGTGTGCACTCCGGTCTGCTCGGTGATCCACTCCGCGGCGGCCTTGACGTCGCGGAGAGCGAAGGTCCAAGCACGCCCGCGCTCCTCCTCGCTGAGCTGCGCCCACGACTTGTCCGTGCCGAGGCTCTCGCCGTGCCCGCGCAGGTCGATCGCGACCACCGCGAAACCCTGCTTCCACAGGCGCTCACCGACCTCGGCGAGCTGGCTGCGATCGCCACCCGCGTCGTGGACGAGGACCGCGGCGGGGGCCGCCCCCTTCGTGTCCTTGGGGGCCCAGTAGGAGCCCGCGAGCTTGCGCTTGTCCTCGGAGGTGAGCTCGACGGCTGTGGCCGAGGAGACTTGCTTGGCCTTGGCGGAGGCCTCGACGGTCGACTGGAGAGGGGCCGGGGCCGCGGCGAGGGTCGCCACGGCGAGCAGGGCGGGGAGGAGGGCCATCGGGGGGAGGGCGCGGGAGGGGAGAGTCGAGCGGTTTGGGGTAGGGCCGACCGGCTCCCGTGCGCCGTACTCGGCCCCATCGGAGCGGAGGTTGGAGGCACGGGGTGCGCGTTGGAAGAGAACTACTCTAGAGCGTCTCGATCGGGCGGCAACCACCCGCGCGCCACAAAATGGGGGTCGGAGCCGCGCCCCAGGCCCGTCGAAGGGGGGGGCGCGTCCGTCGGGGGCGCCTAGCCGAGCTCCAACTGCCGCCGGGCGTCGACCTCGTCACGGTTGACGAGCTCGATGGCGGAGCCGAGGCGCTCGAAGACGTCCCAGTCAGGGTCGATGGCGCGGCGCACCTCGCGCATCAGCTGAATCGCCATGCGCAGGGTCCGGCAGACGTCGCCCGGGCTCGCCTCGGTGCGCTCCGCGAGCTCCTCGATGCTCGCCCCGCCGCACCACGCGATCACAGCGGGCGTGAGCCCGAAGTCCGGCTCCTTGATCGTCTGGGGCACGCCGTGGCGGGCCTCGATGCGCACGACGCGCCCGACGATGTCCGAGACCTCCTTGCGCAGGCTCCCATACATCGACTGGGCGAGCCACGGCCCGCCGCCGCGGCGGCGCTCCTCGTGGATCAGCGCCACGAACACGACCGCGAGCGCCTCGGATCCGAGGGTCTCGAGCGCGCCGCGGAAGAGCAGCTCCGTCGTCTGGAGCTCGAAGCCATTGATCACGCGCGCGATCTTGCCGCGCGCGGTGAGCTCTTCGCCGTTCTCGAGATAGCCGAGCTCCTCGAGCACACGCAGGTGCGCGTCGACGATCGCGCTCTGCTTGCGGCGGTTCTTCTCCTGCGCGCTCGGGCTGCCCGAGCGGTGCTGGAAGCGGTTGAAGCTCTTTTCCCACGCCTCGTGCACGCGCTCGAGTCCGAGGGTCGGCACCAAGTGCAGGAGGCTCGAATACGAGAGCTGGAAGCGGCTCATCACCGGCTCCGAGGCGCCTCCCAAGATGCGCTCGATCGGTGCCTCCTCGAGGGCCTTCTCGTCGAGCACCGAGTACACGAGGCCCTCGTCGTCGATGCCCTGTCGCCCGGCGCGGCCCGCCATCTGCAGGTACTCGCGGCAGCGCAGCCACGTCATCTCGACGCCGTCGAACTTCATCAGCGAGTGGAACACCACCGTGCGCGCGGGCATGTTGATGCCGAGCGCGAAGGTCTCGGTGGTGAAGAGCATCTTCAAGAGCCCCGAGGTGAACATGCGCTCGACGAGCTCCTTGTGGATCGGCAGCACCCCCGCGTGGTGGTAGCCGATCCCGCGCCGCCCCATGGAGAGCAGCTCGCCTTGGAGCTCGCGCTCGTCGAGCTGGAAGGAGGCGAGCAGCTCCTTTTGCAGCTCCGCCATCGCCGCGCGCTCCTTGGGCGTGAGCAGGTCCCGCCGCGCGTTGCGCCGCGCGAGCCGCTCGCAGTCCTTGCGGCTGAAGGCGAACACGAGCACCGGCAGCTCGCCCTTGTCGGCCACCTCGTCGAGCAGCCGCTCGGTGACGAGCGCCGCGTCGGCTGCCCGATTGCGGAAGGACTCGCCGCGGCCGTCCCGCTGGCGCCCTCTCGGACCTCCATGGCCCCCCCGACGCGACTTCCCATGGCCCCCGGACGCGGCGCGGGCGTTGCGCCGCAGCCGGTCGAGCTCGTCGACCTCCCCGGCGGCCCCCGGCGGGGCGAACAGGCGGTGGGTGAGCGGCACGGGGCGGACCTTGGACTCGACCACCTCGATCGGGTGGGGGCGGATCTGCCCGAGCCACTTGCCGAGCTCGAAGATGTTGGGGACGGTCGCCGAGAGGCAGATGAAGCGCATCGAGGGCGGGGCGAAGATCAGGGACTCCTCCCAGACCGAGCCGCGCAGGAGGTCGTCGAGGTAGTGCACCTCGTCGAAGACCGCGAACTCGACGTCGTCGAGCTCGCGGGGGTTCTCGAAGATCGCGTTGCGCAGGATCTCCGTCGTCATGATCAGGACCTGCGCGCGCGGGTGCAGGGTGACGTCGCCCGTCAGGAGCCCGACGTCCATGCCCTGCGCCTTGAAGTCGCGGAACTTCTGGTTCGAGAGCGCCTTGATCGGCGAGGTGTAGATGCAGCGGCGCTTGCGGGAGACCGCCTCCTCGATGGCGTACTCGGCGACCAAGGTCTTGCCGGCGCCGGTCGGCGCTCCGACGAGCACGTTCTTTCCGGCGCGAATCGCCGCGACCGCGCGCGCCTGGAAGGGGCTGAGCGTGTAGCCGCGCCAGCGGACGAGCGGCGCGTCATCGGGTTGGTCGGGCATTCGGGCGAGTCAGAGTTCGGGCCGCGGATTCGCGCGCCGCGCTTGAGACGCGCCGTCGCGCGGGGTATCTAAACCTCTCGCGCGCCAGATACCAAGCTCCGGCGCCGGACCTGCCTGCAGCGCGCGCGTCGCGCTGCCTCGGCAGAGCTCGCCGACGCCGTGCACCGCGCGTGCCGCGTCGCGACGAACCACGCTTGTGCCGACCCTGAAGGACTCCGCCATGGAATCGACGAACCTGCCCAAGAACTTCGCCCAAGCCCAGCGCTCGCTCGCGGGCCTCAAGATCATCTCGCGCCTGCTCTCGCACGAGCTGCACGCGCAGTCGGCCGCCAAGGCGATCACGCTCTCGCGCGACGAGATCGTCGAGATTCAGACCGTGATCGACGTGTTCATCGAAGAGGCCTCGCGCCGTCCGGGCGCGCACACCTCCGCGGCGTCGGAGAGCCCGCTCGCCGTCGCGCGCAACTAGCTTCTCTGCGCCGCGGGCGCGCTCGCCGTCGACGTCGCGCGTCGGCCGTCGTCGGCGCGCTCTCCGCGTGAGCTCCCTCGGTCGATCTCCGCACCATGGATTCTCCGCTCGAAGGACCGACCCAGCTCGCTGGCGCGGGGCTCCCGCCCGACGCGGGCGCTCCGTCGTCTGCGCCGCATTCCGGCGAGCGCTCGTCGAAAGAGCTGCTCACCTCCGCGCGGCTCGGAGCACTCGGCCTCGCGCTCTCGATCGTCGCGATCCTGTGGTTTTTCCGCGTGCTCGTCCGGGACGCGGAGGCCGCGAGCTTCGCCAGCGTCGATCCGAGCGTCTCGCACGTCGAGTTCGGCCCGGGCTGGAGCGATCCGCGCTGGGAGGCCGCGGTCGCGGCGGTGATGCGCGGGCTCCCACCGCTGCACCCCGAGCGCCCCGACGACGTGCGCGCCGTCGAAGACGCGCTGCTGAAGCTCCCCTTCGTCGCCGGAGTCGGCGCGTCGCGCGTGGTGTGGCCCGACGGGCTGCGCGTGTCGATCGAGCTGCGCCAGCCGGTCGCGTGCGTGCGCTCGGGCGAGGTGTACTTCGCGCTCGCCGCGGACGGCGTCATCTTGCCGGGTGCGTGGAGCACGCCGCCGGCGCGCAAGCAGGGCTTCCTGCCGCTCGTCGCCTTGGAAGACGAGGTGCGCGGTGAAGTCTGGGAAGGCAACGTGCTCGATTCCGCGGGCGCGCTCGATGCACTCGCTGTGGCGGCGGCCCTCGAGCGCGAGCTCGCCGCGGACGACTGGGTGCACCTCGGTCGCATCGTGATCGACGCGCGCGAGGCGGGCTCGGCGACGGTCGAGAATCCGGGCGTCGTGCTCTTGCTCGAAGGCGCGCGGCGCGTGCTGTTCGGCCGCAGTCCCAACATCGACGCTCCCGGCGAGCTGCCGGTGCGCCTCAAGTGCGAGTCGCTCGCGCGGGGGCTGCGTCTCGCGCAGAGCGGCGAGCCGCCGGTCGACTGGGAGATGGTCGACGTGCGCTGGGACATGCCCGAGGTCCTGCCGCGCGGCGGGCTCCCGAAGCCGGCGAAGAAAAAGTAGGCCGAGGGGCGCTCGGGGCAGGGTGCCTGCGTTTTTAGCTGCGCGCGGCTTGCGCGCACGCGCGCCCCACGGCGCAATCGCACACCGCTTGAAGCTCGTTCGACCGTTCTCGGCCCACATCGCGGCGCTCGCGCCGGTCGCGGCGGCATGGGCCGAGCCTGCGCGTGCCAGCCTTGCTTCGCTGTCGTTCTGCGGTTGGGCTGCGTTCGTTCACATCGCGTTCGCGTGCGTGCCTTCGAGCGAGGAATGCGGCAGCCGAGCGGATGCCGCGCGCGTTGCAGCGGCACGAACGTTGCCGAGCTTGGCCCTTGGAATCGCGCTCGATCTGCGCGCGGGTTTCGCGTCGAAGGACCTCGCGTGCGTGGCCTCGCTCGCCGTGCTTTCGGTTGCCCTGCTTGCGGCGGCGGGGCGCAATCGGAACGCAGCGCGCGCTGCGCGCGTCGGCGTGTCGCTTCTGTTCGTTCTTCCTGCTTTGGTTGCGGGAACGCTGCATCTCGTCGGTCTCTCGACGACGGTCGAGTCTGTGCCTTGGGCGCGCGCGGCGCTCGCCTCTCCGCTCGCCGCGTGCCTCGAGTTCACGCTCGTGCGCATCGAGGCGCGTGCGCTCGCGCTCGGATTCGTCGGCGCCCTCGCGCCGTTCGCTGTGATCGTGCTCGAGCGACGCTCGGAACGAGGTGCGGCGTGAGCGTGCTCGCGTGTCTGTTGCTCGGCTGCCAAGCGCCCGATCTCGGTCGCTTCCGTGAAGCCGAGATCGAGCTGCGCGGTCCGTTGAGCGCGCTGGAGCTCTCGCTCGGGGCGCAGGCGACGACGCGCGTCGAGCTCGACCTCGCGCCGCTCGAACAGCGCACGATCACCGTGCCGCTGTGCGCGGAGCCCGACGAGCGCGAGCCCGTGCTGCGCGAGCTGCCCGAGGCGGAGGGGGATGCGCGTTGGAACGGCTGGACTCGCGCGGGACACGGCGAGGCTCGCGCGCGGTGGGACGCGCTGCCGCCGGGCTTGCGTGCGCGGCCGCCCGTCGCGCTGTTCGACGCGGTGCGCGGTCGCGAGCCGCAGACCGCGGGCATCGCGCTCGCCACGGCGTTGTGTCTCGCGGCGCTCGCACTGCGGCGCCGCACGGTGCTCGCGCTCGGAGTTTCGTTCGCGGGGAGTGCGGCGCTGCTCGGGTGGGCGGCGCGCGCGGGCGAGGCACCGCGCGAGCTGCGCGTGCTCGAAGGCGACGCGAGCGGAGCCTGGGTCGCCTGGGACAGCGGCTACGAGGTGCTGGAGGCGTCGGCGGGCGTCCCGCTGCGGCTCGAGGTCGTTCCCGAGAGCGCGGAGGTGCTCGCCACGGCTCGGCTGGGGCCCGCGGGGATCGACCGCTGGCGCTTGGAGGCGCCGCGCGCGGTGCTGCGGCGCTGCGAGGTCCTCGATGCGGCCCCGCGGCGTGTGGCGCACGACTTCAATGGTTGGGGTCGCTTCGAGGCGGTCTGGGTGCGCAGCCCCGAGGGGGTTTGGAGCACGCACGGGCCGTGGGAGGCGGGCGAGCCCCTGCCCGCCGGGGCGCCGGGCATGCCTCCGGGGGGGCTCAACCCTGCCTTGCCCCAAGGCGTGGCGGTGCTCGTGGCCCGGCTCGCGCCGGGGACTTTCGCCGGCGGAGCGAGGCCGGGCGGTGAGGTCTGGCTGCGCTGGGTGGGGGCCTCGGGGACGGAGTTGGGATTACCCCGTTGATGCGCGGGGGCGGTCTCGCTACTCTCTTCGCCCGCTTAGGAGCCCGAGACCCGCTCCGCGAGCGCCGAAACCACTCCGATGAAGTCGACCCACGTTCGCTCCGCCGACGCCCAGGAGCGTTGGATCCTGTACGACGCCTCCGAGCACACTCTCGGTCGCATGGCGAGCCAGATCGCGATGCACCTGATGGGCAAGGATCGTCCCTCCTACACGCCCGACCAGCTCACGGGCGCGCACGTCGTCGTGATCAACGCCGCCAAGGCGAAGTTCACGGGGAACAAGGGCGAGACCAAGGAGTACCAGCACTACACGAAGTACGCCGGCGGCCTGAAGCGCGTGAACATCTCCGATGTTCGCGTGCAGCGCGCCGAGGACATCGTGTCGCTCGCCGTGCGCCGCATGCTGCCCAAGACGCGTCTGGGCCACGACATGCTGCGCCGCCTCAAGGTCTACCCGGGCACCGAGCATCCGCACACCGCGCAGAACCCGGCCAAGGCCGTGACCCGGCGCAAGACCACGACCGCGAAGTCGAAGTAGCCCCCTAGCACGAGCACATCCGACCCATGACCAAGACGAACTACATCTGGGGCCTCGGCCGTCGCAAGACCTCGACCGCGCGCGTCCGCATCCAGCCCGGCGCCGGCGCGTTCTTCATCAACGGCCGTCCGCTCGAAAACTTCTTCCCGGTCCTCGAGCACCGGATGCGCGCGCTCTCGCCGCTCAAGCTGCTCGAAGGCGCGCAGTACGACGTGTTCGCCACGGTCGACGGCGGTGGTCTGATCGGTCAGGCCGACGCGGTCCGCCTCGGCCTCGCGCGCGCGCTCAAGACCGTCAACCCGTCGCTCGACGGCGGCCTGCGCAGCGGCGGTCACCTCACGCGTGACTCGCGCATGAAGGAGCGCAAGAAGTACGGCCGTCGCGGCGCACGTCGCGGCTTCCAGTTCTCGAAGCGCTGAGAGCCCTCGGGCTCTGCGCGCGCGGCCGCGAGGCCCGCGACGCGAACGATCTCCGAAGACACCGCGCGGCGCCCGAAAGCGTCGCGCGGCGTCGCTTCCAAGGCACTCGCTCGCGGGTGCCCGTCCGACACCAGCGAACTCCCGACCCATGGCAGGACACAGTCATTCCGCGAACATCGCGCGCCGCAAGGGCGCGGTCGACGCCAAGCGTGGCAAGGTCTTCTCGAAGCTCGCGCGCGCCATCATCTCCGCGGCGCGGCAGGGCGGGCCCGATCCGGACGCGAACCTCAAGCTGCGCTACGCGGTCGACAAGGCCAAGGCCGCCAATGTTCCCAAGGACACGATCGAGCGCGCGATCCAGCGCGGCTCGGGCTCGAAGGACTCCGACGCCTTCGAGGAAGTGATCTACGAAGGCTACGCGCCGGGCGGCGTGGCGTTGATGGTGGCGTGCCTCACCGACAACCGTCACCGCACGTCGCCGGACGTGAAGCACATGTTCGACAAGGTCGGCGGCAACATGGGCGCCCCCGGCTCGGTCGCGTTCATGTTCAACTTCCGCGCGGTGATCGCGCTCGACAAGGGCGCGCGCAGCGAGGACCAGTGGACCGAGGTCGCGCTCGAGCTCGGGGCGGACGACGTCGAGTTCGAGGGTGAGACGGTGGTGCTCTACGGCGCCGCGACGGCTTTCCCCGCGCTCAAGGCCGCGGTGGACAAGCTCTCCGATGCCAAGCTGCTCTCGGCGGAGCTCGCCTACGTGCCCCAAAACCGCATCCCGGTGGCCGACCGCGAGGACGCCCGCAAGATCCTCAAGCTGATCGAGACGCTCGAGGACAACGACGACGTGCAAAACGTCTACGCGAACTACGACATGCCCGCCGAGTGGATGGCGGAATGATTTTCCCGAGTGCGACCCGTCCCGGGCGCTCGAATGGACGCGGGGGGTGGGCGGTGCTTCAAGTCGCCACCCGCGCTCGCTAAGGTTGCGCGCGAAGGAGTTCTCATGGGCGACGGACTGCGTACAGTGCGGCTGGTTTCGGGCGATGAATCTCTCTCGGCGTCGATCAAGGCGGCGGCGAGCGGGCTTCCGGGCTTCGAGTTCGCCTGGGTGAAGCAGCACGGCGAGCTGCTCGCGAAGCCGCCGGTCGCCGGCGACGTGCTCTTGCTCGACGGTCACTTGGCGAGCGCCAACGTGTACGAGGTCTGCCGCACGCTCGTCGGCAAGACGCGCTGCCGCACGTACGTCGTGGTCGACAAGGACAACCGCGTGGCCGAGGGCATCGCGCACTTCTGCGGTGCGACCGGCGTGCTGCAGCGACCCGTCTCCGCCGCGGATCTGCGCAAGCTGCTCGCCGCGACCGAGCGCGAGCGTCCGGCGCTGCCGCAGACCGCGCGCGGCGCCGAGAAGGCGACGAACGTCCCCGATGCCCTGCTCAAGGATCTGAGCGGCGCGGTGGATCAGAGCGTGGTGAGCGCGCTCGTCGACCCCGAGACGAACCTCTTCAACTACGCCTTCTTGAACTACAAGCTCGACGAGGAGTTCAAGCGTGCGCAGCGCTTCGGAACGCCGCTGTCGTGCGTGATGCTCGGCTTCGAGGGCGAGTGCTCGCAGAAGGTGCTGCGCCAGCTCGCGGGCATCTTCCTCTCGGCCTCGCGCGACACGGACATCCTCGGTCGCTTCGACGTGTCGAGCTTCCTGTTCTTCCTGCCCTCGACGGGCCCCGATGGCGCGCAGATCATGGCGAAGCGCGTGCAGGACGCGGCGCGCACGCAGGGCCTGTGCGACTTGGTCGGCGACCCGCTCTCGATCGCGGTCGGCATCTCGTCGATGCCGCACCCCAAGGTCGCGCGGCGCGAGGATCTCTTCGCGCGGGCGCGCTCGGCGTTCCTCGAGGCCCAGAAGTCGGGCGGGGTCGTCACCAGCGCCTGAGCTTTGAGCGCGCGGCTTCGAGCCGACACAGGAGCGGGGACTGCGCGAGGCGCGGTCCCCGCGTCGTTCCTAGGCCGTGCCGCGAGCGCTCGCGGGTGTGCCCGGCGCAAGAGTCGTGCAAGGAGCGCGGCGCGGGGCGCTCGGCCGCTAGGATGTGCGCCGCGCGGGCCGTGCGATCGTGCCTCAGATTCCCGCGCTCCCAACCACGATGCGACAGTTGATTGCGGCGGTGCTCCTTGCGTGTGGCGGTCTCGTCGTCGGCGCGCGCGCCAGCGGCGGAGCGGGGGAGCCGGCGCCGACGCGCGGCACCTTGGAGGCGGCTTTGGAGACGATCTCGGCGGACGAGATCAAGGCCGACATCTTCTTCCTCGCGAGCGACGAGCTCGGCGGCCGTGACACCGTCAGCCCGGGCCAGCGCGTCGCCGCGCGCTTCATCCGCTCGCGCCTCGAGCGCCTCGGGATCGCGCCGGGTGCGCCCACGGGCTACTTCTACGAGTATCCGCTGGTCTCGCCGCGCTTGCGCGAGGCGGACACGTGGCTGCGCCTGCGCGCGGGCGAGACGGAGCTCGAGTGCGTCTTCGCGGGCGACTATTGGTTCTCGCCGGGCACGCCGCGCGACCTGCAGCTCGAAGGCGACGTGATCTTCGGCGGCGAGTGCGACAAGCGCGCGATCGGCAAGCTCGACGTCGCGGGCAAGTGGGTGCTCGCACTCGACGAAGGCAAGCTCTTCGGCGACGTCGAGACGGACCTGCTCGAGCGCGGTGCGCTCGGTCTCCTGCTCACGCCGGCCGAAAAGTACTCGAAGAAGCCCTACGCCGAGCGTTTCGACGGACAGGTGGCCTCGATGCGACGCGGCGACGTGAGCTGGCCGCGCACCGACGCGAGCGGCAATGTGAAGCCGCAACTGCCCGTGCTGTACGTGTCGCGCGCCACGCTCGGCCGCGCGTGGAGCAAGGCTGCGGGCAAGGACTCGGAACTACCCAAGCCGGGGCCGGAGACCGTGCTGCGTGCGACGCACCGTCGCGCGTACTTGGGCGACGGTGGGCGCGTGATGGCCGAGAACGTGTGCGGCTGGATTCCGGGCAGCGATCCGAAGCTCAAGGACGAGGTGATCTTGATCTCGGCGCACTACGACCACGTCGGCACCAGCACGCGCGACGGACAAATCTACAACGGCGCGGACGACAACGGTTCGGGGACGACGGGCCTGCTCGCGCTCGCCGAGGCGCTGGTCACGCGCGCTCCGCTGCGGCGCTCGGTGATGCTCCTGTGGGTCTCGGGCGAAGAAAAGGGACTGTGGGGTTCGCAGGCGTGGACGCAGAACCCGTGGCTGCCGGACAACGCCAAGCCCCTGTGCAACCTGAACATCGACATGATCGGTCGCAACGCGCCGGACAAGCTCCTCATCACGCCGACCTCCAAGCGCGCGGAGTACAACGGGCTCGTGCGGCTCGCCGAGCAGATGGCGCCGCTCGAGGGCTTCCCCGAGCTCGGCTCGTGCGACGCGTACTGGGGCCGCTCCGACCACGCGAACTTCGCGAAGAACCTGAAGATCCCGGTGGCGTTCCTCTTCTCCGACGTGCACGAGGACTACCACAAGCCCACCGACGATCCCGACAAGATCGACTACGACAAGATCCGCCGCGTGGCCCGCACGGTGCTGCGCATGGTCGACGGCCTCCAGGCGGACAAGCTCGACCTCTAGCGCGAGCGACGCGACCTCGACGACTCGGCCCGGACCGCGCACAGGTCGCGATCCGGGCCGTTTTTTTCTCGGGCTCGATTCAGGCCACCTTGCGGCGGTGCTTCGACTTCTCCCGCGCGCGCAGCGCAGCCTGTGCGGCGGCGAGGCGCGCGATCGGCAGGCGGTGCGGCGAGCACGACACGTAGTCGAGGCCGAGCTCGTGGCAGAACGCGATCGAGCGGGGGTCGCCCCCGTGCTCGCCGCAGATGCCGAGCTTGAGCCCCTCGCGCGTGCGCCGCCCGCCCTCGACCGCGATGCGCATCAGCGCGCCGACGCCGTCGACGTCGAGCTGCGCGAAGGGATCGGAGGCGAAGACGTCCTGCGCGATGTAGTTGGGGATGAACTTCGCCCCGTCGTCGCGCGAGATGCCGAAGGTCGTCTGCGTCAGGTCGTTGGTGCCGAACGAGAAGAACTCCGCACGCTCCGCGATCTCGTGCGCGCACACGGCGGCGCGCGGCAGCTCGATCATGGTTCCGACCAAGTACGGCACGCGAACGCCCTGCTCCGCGAAGACCTGCTCGGCGGCCTGGCGCACGACCTGCTCTTGCAGCTCGAACTCGCGTCGCGTCGCGACCAGCGGGATCATGAACTCGGGCTTGACGGTCTTGCGCAGTCGCTTGCGCACGGCGCAGGCCGCCTCGAACACCGCGCGCGCCTGCATCGCGGTGATCTCGGGATAGCTGATGCCGAGGCGGCAGCCGCGGTGACCGAGCATCGGGTTGAGCTCGGCGAGCGAGGCCACCTTGGCAGCGAGCCGCTCGGCGCTGACGCCGAGCTTCGCTGCGAGCGCCGCGATCGCCGCGGGCTCGTGCGGCAGGAACTCGTGCAGCGGGGGATCGAGCGAGCGGATGGTCACAGGCCGCGGCGCCATCTCGAGGAACAGGCCCTCGAAGTCCGCGCGCTGCAGCGGCAGGAGCTTCGCCAGCGCCTGCTCGCGCTCGGCGCGCGTCTCCGCGAGGATCATCTCGCGCACGAGGTCGATGCGATCGCCCTCGAAGAACATGTGCTCGGTGCGGCACAGGCCGATGCCTTCGGCTCCGAACGCAACGGCGACGTGGGCCTGATCGGGCTGGTCGGCGTTGGCGCGCACCGCGAGCTCGCGCGTCGCGTCGGCCCAGCGCATGAGCTTCACGAATGCGTCCCACAGGACGCCGCCCTTCTTGCCGCCGAAGAGCGCGCCCATCACCTCGGAGGGCTGGGTCGGGATCGAGCCCGAGAACACCTCGCCGGTCGAGCCGTCGAGGCTGAGCCAGTCGCCTTCGCGGAAGGTGCGACCGCGCACGCGCAGCAGCCGCTCGCCGTGGGGGATGTCGATTTCGCCGGCACCGGCGACGCACACCTTGCCCATCTGGCGCGCGACGAGCGCGGCGTGGCTCGTCATGCCGCCGCGGGCGGTGAGGATGCCGACCGCGGCCTGCATGCCGCGGATGTCCTCGGGGCTCGTCTCGAGGCGCACGAGCAGCACGGTCTCGCCGCGCGCGGCCCACTCGGTCGCGTCCTCGGCGCGGAACACGATGCGACCGCTCGCGGCGCCCGGACCGGCGTTCAGCGCTCGGGTGAGCAGGCGACCTTCGGCGCGAGCGGCGGCGAGGGCGCGCTGCTCGAAGATCGGCTTCAAGAGCTGGTCGAGCGCCTCGGGCGGAACGCGCAGGAGGGCCTCGTCCTGTGAGATCAGGCCTTCCTTCGCCATGTCGACCGCGATGCGCACGGCGGCGAGGCCGGTGCGCTTGCCGGTGCGGCACTGCAGCATGAACAGGCGCCCGCGCTCGATCGTGAACTCGATGTCTTGCATCTCGCGGTAGTGGCGCTCGAGGAGCTTCTGGATGCGGTTGAGCTCCTTCCACGCGCCGGGCGAGCTCTTCTCCAGCGTCGCGATCGGCTGCGGCGTGCGGATGCCGGCGACCACGTCCTCGCCCTGCGCGTTCATCAGGTACTCGCCGTAGAAGCGTCGCTCGCCCGTCGCGGGGTCGCGCGTGAAGGCCACGCCCGTGCCCGAGTCGGGCCCGAGGTTGCCGTAGACCATCGCCACCACGCTGACGGCGGTGCCCCAGTCGTGCGGGATGCCCTGCATCTCGCGGTAGGCGCGCGCGCGGTCGTTCTGCCACGAGCCGAACACGGCGCCGATCGCGCCCCACAGCTGCTCGAGCGGATCGTCGGGGAACTTGGCGCCCGTGCGCTGCTGCACGATCCACTTGAACTCGGTGACGAGCTCGGCGAGGTCGCCCGCGGAGAGCTCGGTGTCGAGCTCCACCCCGCGCTCGCGCTTCTTGCGCTCGAGTGCCGCCGCGAACGGGCTGCGCTCGTCGCCGTTGCCGTTCTTCATGCCGAGCACGACGTCGGCGTACATCTGCACGAAGCGTCGGTACGCGTCCCACGCGAAGCGCGGATTGCCCGTCGCGCGCGCGAGGCCTTCGACAGTCGCGTCGTTGAGCCCGAGGTTGAGCACCGTGTCCATCATGCCCGGCATCGAGACGCGCGCGCCGGAGCGCACGCTGACGAGCAGCGGGTCCGCTGCGTCGCCGAAGCGCTTCTTCATCGAGCGCTCGACCTTTTCGAGCGCCGCGCGGACTGCAGCCTCGAGGTCGCGCGGGTACTGGCGCTCGTGCGCGTAGAAGTACTTGCAGACCTCGGTTGAAATGGTGAAGCCCGGAGGCACCGGCAGGCCGAGGCGGCTCATCTCGGCGAGGTTTGCGCCCTTGCCGCCGAGCAGGTCCTTCATGGTGCGGTCGCCGTCGGCGTGGCCGTCGCCGAAGAAGTAGACGCGACGGACGCGGGGGCCGTGGGCGGGGTGGGCGCTGTGCTTGTGCCTGTGGGTGGGACGCATGGCGGTTGCGACCCACGGTGGGAGGGCCGCGCTCTACGGGGACTCGACGAGCTCGACCCCGTCGATCAGCCACAGTCGCTCGAGCGTGGCCGATCGGAGGTCTGTGACGCTCGTTTCGGACGCTTCGCGGGGCAGTCTGAGCACCCACTCTTCGTCCCCGTTGGGTCGCGCTTCGATGCGCACCATTTTTTCCATGTCTGCGCGCCCGTCGGCGTAGCCATCCCGCAGGTGGACGCGGAAGAACTCCTCGCGGACGAGGCGCACGCGCAGCGTTTTTCCGAGGATGGTGAGCTCGACCTCGTGGGCCGCGGGTCCGAGCGAGCGTTCGCGCGTCACGCTCGCGTTGGAGATCAGGCCGTACCACGGCTGACGGTCGCGGAACACCGAGTAGGTGAAGAGGGAGAGCGACTCGCGGCGCCGGAAGCCGGTCGAGAGGCAGCCGTACTCCTGCTCGTAGAGGTCGGCGGAGAGGTAGCTCTGGAAGGCCTCGACGGTGGCCTGGGGGGTGTCGCGGCGGGCACCGACCAGCCGCGCGGGGTCGGGGCAGCGGCAGGCGGCGAGGGGGGCCAGCCCCAGGCCGAGGGCGAGGAGCAGGTGCCGGGGAGATTCGGCCATGGGGGGAGCCTAGCGGCTTCGGACGGAACTTTGCCACTCCGCGCTATCAGCGGGGGCTCGGCCCCCGTAAGCGTTCTGCGTCGGGGGCTTGCCCGAAGTGGGAAGGCCCCGACCGACCGCCTTGAGCCTCCGACCCCGGGCAGTCGAAACCCGGCCGTCGATCCCAGCGGGCTCCGCGGGGTACGATCCCGACCCGTCCCGAAACCAACCGGAAACGATCGCACATGACCCTGTCCCGCCTCTCCGCCTCGATCCTCGCCGCGGCGCTCTGCTCCGCGAGCGCGTTCGCCCTCCAAGTTCAGACCCCGCCGACGCCGACCCCGACGCCGACCCCGCTGCCGTCTCCGGTTCCGCCGCGCCCGCAAGAAGGCGGTGGCGACCAGAAGCCCACGCCGAATCAGGCCGCGCGCCTCGAAGTGGACGCGATGGACCACGACTTCGGCGCGGCGATCGAGGGCGAGAAGCTCAGCCACGTCTTCAAGATGCGCAGCGCGGGCACCGAGCCCCTCGTGATCCAGAGTGCCAAGCCGACCTGCGGTTGCACGGTCGCCAAGCTCGAAGTCCGCAAGGAAGACGGCACGCTCGAGGTCTACAAGTTTGGCGATCCGCTGCCGAAGGGCGCGCAGATCGAGCTGCTCGCCGAGCTGAACACGCAGGGCAAGCACCAGCAGGCGTCGAGCAAGGTCAACGTGACCTGCAACGATCCGCGTCAGGTCGTGACCCTCGGCCTCGCCGCGCGCGTCGACACCTACTTCCAGATCACCCCGCCGCAGGTCGACCTCGGCACGCTCTCGACCGCCGGCACCGTCGAGCGCAAGTTCACCGTCGCCGGCAAGAAGGCGGGCAACTTCCTGCTCTCGATGGAGCAGCGCCCCCTGCCGGACGGCATGAAGATCTCGATGGCGCCCAAGGAACCCGACGCCGCTGGCAAGGCGAGCGTCTGGGAAGTCACCGTCACGCTCGGACCGGGCGCGCGCGAGGGCAACACGGGCTACCCGATCCAGCTCAAGAGCGACGAGCCGATCGCCGGACACTCGGCGGACGATGGCCACGGCCACACGACCGCCACGACCTACGGCGCGACCGTGATGGTCACGGCCAAGGTCCAAGGCCTGATCTCGTTCGAGCCCCAGTACCTCTCCTTCGGCCTCGTCCGCCCCGGCCAAGTCGTGCCGCGCACGCTGAAGATCTCGGTCTTCGACCCGAACTTCACCTTCGCCGACGCGCTCGACATCCGCCTCGTCGGCCCGAGCGACCAGAAGCCCGAGTTCCCGCACGCCGCGAGCTTCAGCCACTCGGTCAAGCTCAGCGACGACAAGAAGTCGGCCACGGTCGAGCTGACGCTCAACGGCCTGCCCGACACCGTCGACGGCTCGTTCCAGGGCCGCATGATGATCAAGACCGGCCACCCGCAGAAGCCGGAGATTCCGGTTCTGTTCTCGGGCGTCTGCCGTCCGGGCGTCGCGGGCACCCCGCCGCCGGCGCCGCAGCCGCTGCCGCAGCCCGTGGGCGGCGGCAAGGGTGGCTGAGAGCGCGGATCCCGCACTCGCAGCAACGGACCAAGCGCGGCCCGTCTCCCGAGCGCGGGGGGCGGGCCGCGCTGCATGTTCGAGATCGCACAGGAATCGCAGGGCGCCCTGTCCCCGAAGTGTGCGGGAACGACTAGACTCCCGCCGCCCATGGCTCAGGATCTCGGGGAATTGCTCGTCGCCGCAGGCGCGCTGACGGGCGAGCAGCTGCGCGAGGCGCAGGTCGCCGCGCGCGGCGGTCAGGCCTTGGGCGAGGTCATCGTTCGCATGGGCTTCGCCGACGAGAGCGCGGTCGCCCGCGCCCTCGGCAAGGCCCACAACCTGCCCTTCGTCGACCCGACCAAGGGCAAGATCGCGCCCGAAGTGCTCGCGCGCATCCCCGCGGAGTTCGCGGTCGCGCAGGGCATCCTGCCGGTGCTCGACAAGGGCGGCAAGCTGATCGTCGCCATCGACGACCCGCTCAAGCGCATCGTGGTCGACCAGCTGCAGTTCCAGCTCGGCTGCGAGGTCGCGTGCGCCATGGCAGCCCCCGGCGCCCTGCGCCGTGCGCTCGAGCAGTACTACGGCGCCGCGCCGGAGGAGAGCGTCGCGCGCTCGATGGGCGCCGAGCCCGGACAAGGGGACGAGGGCGACGACGCGCCGATCATCCGGCTCGTCTCGCGCATGTTCCAAGACGCGCTCAACATGCGCGCGTCGGACATCCACGTCGAGCCGACCACGACGGCGCTGCGCGTGCGCTACCGCATCGACGGCGTGCTGCGCGTGGTCGCCGAGCACCCGCCGCACCTCTCGAGCCCGCTCATCAGTCGCCTGAAGATCATGGCGGCGATGGACATCGCCGAGAAGCGCAAGCCGCAGGACGGACGCATCGGCCTCGACCTCAAGGGACGAAGCGTCGACGTGCGCTGCTCGATCCTGCCGACGAACCACGGCGAGAGCGTCGTCATGCGCTTGCTCGACCGTTCGGCCAACTTGATCGGGCTCAAGGAGCTCGGCTTCGCCGAGGACGACTACAAGTGGTTCAAGCGCGTCATCGCGCGCCCCAACGGCATCGTGCTCGTCACCGGGCCGACGGGCTCGGGCAAGACGACGACGCTCTACGCCGCGCTCGGCGAGCTCAACCGGCCCGACGTGAAGATCATCACGGCCGAGGACCCGGTCGAGTACCACATCAAGGGCATCAATCAGGTGCAGGTCACGCCGCGCATCGGGCTGTCGTTCGCCCGCGTGCTCAAGGCGATGCTGCGCGCCGCGCCCAACATCATCCTCGTCGGCGAAATCCGCGACTTGGAGACCGCGGAGATCGCGATCCAAGCCTCGCTGACGGGCCACCTCGTGTTCTCGACCTTGCACACCAACGACGCGCCGAGCGCGCTCACGCGCTTGATCGACATGGGCGTCAAGCCGTTCCTCGTGTCGGCGGCGGTGCAGGCGGTGATGGCGCAGCGGCTCGTGCGCAAGCTCTGCAAGTGCTCGACGGAGTACGCGCCGAGCGAGGCGGAGCTGCGCGCGCTCGGGCTCGACCCGGCACTCTACAAGGGCCGTACCCTGCGTGCGGCGAAGGGCTGCCGCGAGTGCGAGGGCGGCGGCTATCGCGGGCGCATCGGCATCTTCGAGCTCATGGAGATGGACGACGTCTTGCGCGACCTGACGTTCCGCGGCGCGAGCCTCGAGGACGTGCGCTCGGCGGCGCTCGCCTCGCGCAAGCTCAAGCCCCTCGTTTCGGACGGCGCGCGCAAGGTGCTCGCGGGTTCGACCACGGGCACGGAGATCCTGCGCGTGACGCGCGTGGGCGACGAGCGCCGCTAGGGCGCCCCAAGGAGAGCGACGTGCAAGCGATGGACCTTCTGACGGCGGTGATCGAGCGCGGCGGCTCGGACCTGCACTTGAACCCCGGGCGCCCGCCCGTGGTGCGCATTCACGGGGATCTCGTCTCGCTGCCGGGCGCGGAGACGCTCGACGACGCGGCGGTCGCGGTGCTCGCGCGGCAGCTGTGCAACGACAAGCAATGGGCCGAGATCGAGCACGTCGGCACGACCGACTTCGGCATCGCGCATCCCTCGGGCAACCGCTTCCGCGCCAGCGTGTTCCGCCAGCGCGGGCGCCTGTCGGCCGTGCTGCGCCTGATCCCGAGCAAGCTCCTGT
>CAIYPP010000146.1 GCA_903928115.1 uncultured Planctomycetota bacterium | reverse complement strand
GCGGCTCGGACCCCTCAAGGCCTACAAGTTCGGCCTGCTCGTCGGCGTCGCCGCCGCGCTGCCCTGCCTGTACGTGCTGCCCGCGCTCGCGTGGCTGCCCGTTCTCGCGGGACTGTTCGTCTACAAGCACGCCTACATCCGCGCCGCCCAACTCCCGCCGCTGTCATGAGCCACGATCCCGCAACGATGAACATCACGCCGATCGAGAACTTCCCTCGACCGGAAACGTGGGACTCGGTCGAGCTCCTCGACGCGAAGGCGTGGCCGCGGCGCGAGAAGAAGAGCTACATGCTCGTGCCGACGACGTGCTTCAACTGCGAGGCTGCCTGCGGGCTCGTCGCGTACGTCGACAAGCAGGACCTGTCGATCAAGAAGCTCGAGGGCAACCCGTTCCACCCCGGCTCGCGCGGGCGCAACTGCGCGAAGGGGCCCGCGACGCTCAACCAGATTCACGACACCGGCCGCGTGCTCTACCCGATGAAGCGCGTCGGTCCGCGCGGCTCGGGCAAGTGGGAGCGCGTGAGCTGGGATCACGTGCTGGACACGTTCGCGGCGCAGATTCGGCGCGCGCTCGTCGAAGGTCGCAAGACCGAGGTCATGTACCACGTCGGCCGTCCGGGCCACGACGGCTACATGGACCGCGTGCTGCAGAGCTGGGGCGTCGACGGCCACAACAGCCACACCAACGTGTGCAGCGGCGCGGCGCGCTTGGGCTACGCGCTGTGGACCGGCGCGGACCGCCCGTCGCCCGACCACGAGAACGCGAAGTTCATCCTGCTGCTCTCAAGCCACCTCGAGACGGGCCACTACTTCAACCCGCACGCGCAGCGCATCATCGACGGCAAGCTGAAGGGCGCGAAGCTCTGCACCGTCGACGTGCGCCTCTCGAACACCGCGTCGATGTCGGACTGGTGGCTCGCGCCGTACCCCGGCACCGAAGCGATGCTGCTGCTCTCCTTCGCGCACGTGCTGCTCCAAGAGGGGCTCTACAACCGCGAATTCCTCGAAGAGTGGGTCAACTGGCGCGACTACCTCGCGTGGGCGCACCCGGGCGAGCCGGCGACGTTCGAGCGCTTCATCGAGTCGCTTCAACGCCGCTACGCCTACGCGTCGCCCGAAAAGGCGGCGGCGGAGTGCGGCGTCGACGCGAAGACGATTGTGGAGGTCGCGCGCGCCATCGGCGCCGCGGGTCGCGCGTTCGCTTCGCACGTTTGGCGCAACGCCGCGTCGGGCAACGAAGGCGGCTGGCAAGTCGCGCGCTGCCTGCAGTTCGTCGGCGTGCTCGTCGGCGCGGTCGGCGCCAAGGGCGGCACGAACATGAACATCCAGGACAAGTTCGTCCCGGCGCCGTTCGTGAAGCCGCCTCCGCAGCAGGTGTGGAACGAGCTGCTCTATCCGCGCGAGTGGCCGCTCTCGCACCACGAGCTCAGCTTCCTGCTGCCGCACTTCCTGAAAGACGGTCGCGGCAAGCTCGCGGCGTACTTCACGCGCGTCTACAACCCTGTCTGGACCAACCCCGACGGCATGGTGTGGGAGGAAGTGCTGCGTGACGAGGCCAAAGTCGAGCTGCACGCCGCGCTCACGCCGACGTGGAGCGAGACGGCGCAGTACGCGGACTACGTGCTGCCGATGGGCGTCGGTGCCGAGCGACACGACATCCAGAGCCAAGAGACGCACGCCGCGCAGTGGATCGGCTTCCGCCAGCCGGTGCGCCGCGTGGCGATGGAGCGCATGGGCAAGCCCGTGGAGTTCACGTGGCAAGCGAACCCCGGCGAAGTCTGGGAAGAGGACGAGTTCTGGATCGAGCTCTCGTGGCGCATCGACCCCGACGGCTCGCTCGGAGTGCGCAAGTGGTACGAGTCGCCCTACCGCAAGGGCGAGAAGATCACGGTCACCGAGTACTACCGCTGGATCTTCGAGAACTCCGTCCCCGGCCTGCCCGAAGCGGCCGCGAAGGAAGGGCTCACGCCGCTCGACTACATGCGCCGCCACGGCGCGTTCCTCGTGAAAGAGGACACGTGGGAAGTGCACATGAAAGGCGCCGACTCGGCCGGCGCGTCGAACCGCGGTGAGGGCACGCTCGAGAAGGACGGCAAGCCGGTCGCGATCGTCGCTTCGGGCGCGCCGCGTGCGGGCTTCAATACCCCGTCGAAGCGCTGCGAGATCTTCTCGAAGACCATGGTCGACTGGGGCTGGCCCGAGTACGCGACACCGGAGTACATCAAGAGCCACGTCCACCAAGGCAAGTTCGATCACTCGAAGGGCGAGTACGTGCTCGTGCCGACCTTCCGCCTCCCGACGCTGATCCACACGCGCTCGGCGAACTCGAAGTGGCTCTACGAGCTCTCGAACACCAACCCCGTTTGGATCCACCCCGAGGACGCGCGGCGCATCGGCGTCGAGACGCTCGACCTCGTGCGCGTCACGACGCGCATCGGTCACTTCGTCAACAAGGTCTGGGTCACCGAAGGCGTGCGCCCCGGCGTGGTCGCTTGCTCGCACCACCTCGGGCGCTGGCGACTTCACGAGAACGTCGCGCAGGAGACCTACGCGATGCCACTCGTGCGTCGCGAAGAGCTCTCACCCGGCCAGTACCGCTTCCGCCGTATCGAGGACATCGTCCCGTACAAGTCCTCGGATCCCGACTCCGAGCGCATCTGGTGGAGCGAGGGCGGCGTGCACCAAAACCTCACCTTCCCCGTGCAGCCCGACCCCGTGAGCGGCATGCACTGCTGGCACCAAGCCGTGAAGGTCGAGCGCGCGCACTCGGGCGACCAATATGGCGACGTCGTGGTCGACACGACGAAGTCGATGGCCGTCTACCACGAGTGGCTCGCCAAGGCTCGCCCCGTGAAGGGCCCCCTGCGCCGCCCGCTCCACTTCGCCCGCGCCGTCAAGCCCGCCCCCGAGGCCTACAAGCTGCCGGGTTCGTAACTGCGAGCCGTGGAAAAGGCGCGGGCCGCACGACGTCGAGGCGTCGTGCGGCCCGCGGTGGTTTCGAGCGCGAGGCGTGCGCTCAGTCGTTGAGGCCGGGGGCGACGGCGATGCCCTTCACGGCGCCCGAGGCGATGCCGTCGCGCAGGAGCGCGAGGGCGCGCGAGCCCATCGCGGTCTTCAGGTAGAAGTACTCGACGATCTCGCGGTGACGCGGCTCGGCGAGGTCGAGCGGCTTGGTCGGCGGCGTCTTGCCCGTGATGCGCGAGATGTAGTAGCCCTTGGGGCCGCGCCAAGGACCGTCGATCGAGCCCATCTTCTGCTCGAAGAAGATGTGGTCGGTGACCTGCGCGCCGAAGAGGAACGCGCGGTAGTCGCTGTCGCCGATGTAGCCCTGCAGCTGGTTGCGCGTCTGCGGCTCGTCACCGAAGGTGCCCTTG
>CAIYPP010000145.1 GCA_903928115.1 uncultured Planctomycetota bacterium | reverse complement strand
GGCGCGCAGCCATCGGACTGGCACGAATACAGCCGCGGCGGGCGTCGCTCTTCGAGCCAGCCGAGCCCCGTGAGCTCCTCGAAGGCCTTCCAGATCCCGATCAGGCCCGTGCCTCCGCCCGTGGGATAGAGCACGACCTCCGGGAAGCGCCAGCCAAAGTGCAGCGCGAGCTCGAGCCCCATCGTCTTCTTGCCCTCGAGCCGGTAGGGCTCGCGCAAGGTCGACATGTCGAACCAGCTGAACACCTTTTGGCCGTCGCGCAGGAGCGCGCCACAGTCGCTGATCAAGCCTTCGACCTCGACCACGCGCGCGCCGGCGAGCTCGCACTCGAGCTTGTTGATCTCCGGCGTGTCCGCGGGGAGGAACACCCACGCCTCGATGCCCGCGCGCGCCGCGTACGCCGCGAGCGCGCCGCCCGCATTGCCCGCGGTCGGAACCGCCAAGCGCGAGATGCCGAGCTCCTTCGCCTTGCTGACCGCGACCGACATGCCGCGCGACTTGAACGAACCCGTCGGGAGCCGCGACTCGTCCTTCAGGAACAGGTTCTCGAGGCCGAGCTCGGCGCCGAGTCGCGCGAGCTGCAAGGTCGGCGTCGCGAGCTCGCCGAGCGAGACGATGTTGCGGTCGTCTTGCACCGGCAGCAGATCGCGGAAGCCCCACAGGGCCCCGGCGCCGTAGAGCAGCGAGTCGCGCTCGACCTCCTTGGCCAAGCGCGCGAGGTCATAGCGCGCGACCAAGGGCCGCCCCTCGTGCAGCGATTGCGGCACGCGGAAGTCGTGGTGGGACCCGTCCCACGGCGACTCCAAGTGGGTCAGGTACGCGCCCATCCAACGATCCGCGGGAGGAAGAAGTGCGTAGCGAACATCGAGGGGTTCATGGAAGCGCTCGCGGCGGTCCGGTTCCACCCCCCCGTGCGAACCTTGGGCACACTCGCGCGTTTTTCCGCAGGTTTCGAGCACTTTCCCGCGAACCCCTGCGCGGAGAAAAAGAGCGCGTCACGCATCCTCGCGTACGCCGTGATGCGCAGCGGGATGGAAACGCGGCGGGCTCGGAACGAAGGAAGCGCAAGTCGCACCTCCTACCTCTGCCACGGAGTCCTCGCCCATGCCCCGCACCTTCCCCAACGCTCCCACGCTGGCCCTCGTCGGCATCGAAGATCGCCGTGCGGCGGACCACGCCGTCGTCGCCGCCTTCCGACATGCGCCGGCGCTCAAGCTCGAGGTCGAGCTCGTCCACGCGAGCTCGGTGCCCCTCGACTACTTCGCCCACGTCGATCCGCTCGGCGTCCAGAAGGCGCGCACCGCATCGGCGGAGCACTGGAATGGAGTGCTGCAGTCCGCGGGGATCGTGGGGTCCGACCTCGAGCACACGCTCGAGATCCTTCCCGGCAGCCCGGCGCACGCGCTCGCCGAGCGGGCGCTCACCCGCGGTGCTGGAATCGTCGTCCTCGGCCGCCACGAGCGCCGTGGCCCCTTCGACTTCGGCGACGTCGTGCGCGACGTCGTCACCAGCGCCTCGTGCCCCGTGTGGGTGCAGAGCGGCGAGCCGCGCGAGGTGCGCCGCATCCTGTGTGCGATCGACCTCGGTCGCTCGGCACTCGCGGTGCTCCAACTCGCGCGCGACGTCGCGAGCGCGTTCGGCGCGGAACTGCACGTCCTGCACACCTTCGTGCGCCCCGAGCTCGGCTACGTCCTCGGCTATCCCGTCCAATTCCCCGCGAACGTCGTCGACAACGCCCGCGAGCGGGCGCGCAAGGACTTCGACAAGCTGCTCTCGGCTTTCGACTGGCGCGGCGTGGGATACGAAGCGCACTTCTGCGAAGGCGAGCCTCTGCGCGAGCTGCTCGATCGACAGAGTCAGCACGACCTGATCGTCATGGGCACGCACGGACGCGGTGCGCTCGCGCGCACCCTCGTGGGCAGCGTCGCGAGCGACCTGTTGCGGCGCGCGGAGACTCCGGTCCTCGTGCTGCGCAACGTCGAGTAGCGACGTCGCGCCACGCTCACTTGCTCGTGGCGAGCATCAGCTCGCTCACGAGCTTGGAGAAGCGCGGCGCGTCCGGCAGCGGCGAGCCCTCGGCGAGCAGCGCCTGCCCATAGAGCAAGTCGCCCCAGTCCTTCAGCTTGCCCGTCGTGTCGCCCGCGTCGATCAGAGCCTTGAGACGCGCCGTCAGCGGGTGATCGGCGTTGAGCTCGAGTACGCGCTTGCGCGGCGGAACCGGACGGCCCGTCTGGCGCAACATGCGCTCGTAGTGCAGCCCGTGCGCGTCGGCCTCGTCGACGAGGACCGCCGGACTGTCTTTCAGACGCGACGAGAAGCGCACGCGCGCCACGGAGCCCGTGAGCTCGCTCTCGAGCTTCTCGAGCACCGCACGGTACTCGCGCTCGGCATCCTCGCGCTTCTGCTTGTCCGCCTCGCCCGCGAAGTCGGCCTCGCCGCGCTCGAGCGCGACGATCTTCTTGCCCTTGTACTCGGTCAGCAGGTCGCGCACCCACTCGTCGACGGGCTCGACCCAGCACAGCGCCTCCCAGCCCTTGGC
>CAIYPP010000144.1 GCA_903928115.1 uncultured Planctomycetota bacterium | reverse complement strand
TCGACGCGCACGACCTTGAGGTTCTTGGTGGTGCAGCGCTCGACGCCGTAGTGGCCACCCATGCGCTTGCCCTTGGGCAGCTTGCCGATGCGGCGGCTGGCGATCGAACCCGGCGCGCGGACGTTCATCGAGCCGTGCGTCTCGGGACCGCGGTTGAAGCCGTGGCGCTTGATCGTGCCCGCGAAGCCGCGACCCTTGGTCGTGCCGATCACGTCGACGATGTCGCCTTCCTTGAAGGCGTCGCACTTGAGGACGTCCCCCACCACGAGCTTGGCGGCGGCGCCGAGGCGCTCTTCGCGCAGGAAGCGCTTGGGAGAGGTGCCGGCCTTCTTGAAGTGGCCGAGCTGCGGCTTGGCGACGAGGCGGTCCGCCTTGTCTTCAAAGCCGAACTGAACGGCGTCGTAGCCGTCCTTGTCCTTGGTGCGGACTTGCGTGACCACGCAGGGCCCTGCCTCGACGACCGTCACGCCCACAAGCGTGCCGTCGTCGCGGAAGAACTGCGTCATCCCGCGCTTGCGTCCCAGGATCAGCGTCATGATGCGAGGAACCTTCTCGAAAAGGTGCCGGTTCGACCGGGGAGCGCCCCACAGTGGGTTGCTCCAACGCCCGGCCACGCGGCTGGTTGGTTTGGGTCAGAGATCGAAACAACAGACGATCCCGTGCACGGCGGTGGACTCACCGTCGAGGCTTGGGGATCGTTGAATCAGGACTTCGTGCTTGCAGGTCGGGCGCACCCACCGGACGGTCGGTGCGACTCCCACGCGCTGCCGTATCCCTCGTTCCCGCAGCCCG
Organism: uncultured Planctomycetota bacterium; assembly: GCA_903928115.1. Taxonomy (GTDB): domain Bacteria; phylum Planctomycetota; class UBA1135; order UBA1135; genus F1-120-MAGs118. Next base: position 9,061 of record CAIYPP010000144.1, on the reverse strand, counting down.
CTCGCTTGGGGGGCCGCGCCCGACGGACGCGCAACGCGCTCGAGGCGGCTAGGCCTTGATGCGGATATCCACCCCTGCAGGCATGTTCAGACTGGAGAGAGCGTCCACCGTCTGGCTGGTGGGCTCGGAGATGTAGATCAGACGCTTGTGCGTCCGGATCTCGAACTGCTCACGGGACTTCTTGTCGATGAAGGGCGAGCGCAGAACGGTGTAGCGCTCGATCGCGGTCGGCAGCGGGATGGGGCCGGCGACGCGCGCGCCGGTGCGCTTGGCGGTGTCGACGATCTCGAGGCACGACTGATCGAGCGCCTCGTGGTCGTAGGCTTCCATCCGGATCTGGATCTTGTCCTTCATCATGGCGGGCTGTGTTCCGTGGTTCCGGCAGGGGGTGTGTCAGGTGGCGGGCACCGGACCGGCCGGGCTCCTCCGAACGCGGGCGGATCGGTCCGCCGAATTCGAGGGCGGGGCAAGTTAGCAGCGCCCCTCCCCCTCGTCAACGCTCCGCTCGCGGAAACTTTTCGGGCCTCCGCGGCCGCCGCGAACGTGTCCACCCGTGCCTAGGCCAGCGCGAGGCCCCGCTCGGCGAGCTCGGACTCCGGAACGGGCCGGAAACCCGCGGGAACCATCGAAAAGCTCGCTCGACCCTGCGAGAGGGAGCGCACCGCGGTCGAGTAGCCGAACATGCGTGCGAGGGCCACCTTGCCGCGCACGATCCGCAGGTTTCCGGCGCTCTCCACGGACTCGACCTCGGCCCGGCGGGCGTTGAGGTCCGCGATGATCCCGCTCGAAAACTCGGCCGGGGTCTCGACCTCGAAGGCCATCAGGGGCTCGAGCAGGTCGATCGGCAGGTGCTCGCTGGCCTCCCGCAGGGCCATCACGGCCGCCTGCACGAAGCCCAGCTCGGTGTCGGTCTTCGGGCGGGACTCCCCCCCGGTGACCACGAGCCGCGCCCCCACGAGCGGGAAGCCGAGCCTCGGGCCGGACTGCGCACTGTCCGCGAGGGCCTGCGCCACCGCGGGTCGCAACGCGAGGGGCACCGCCGCACCGCTCCCCCACTCCACCCGCAGGGCCCCGTCCCCGCTCCGCTCGCCGGGGCCGAGCTCGAGTTCGACCGCGCCGAACACCTCGTGTCCGTTGATCATGCGTTCGACCCGCCCGACGCCGCGCGCGGGCGCCGCACCGGCCTGCGGAGCTTCCCGATACGCGACGCGCGGACGGCCCATCGCGGCCTCGACCCCGTAGTCGCGCTGAAGGCGATGGAGCGCGACCTCGAGGTGCAATTCCCCCATGCCGCCGAGCAGCCACTGACCGCTCGCTTCGTCTTCGCGCTGATGGAAGGTCGGGTCCTCGCGCTCGAGCCGCTTGAGGGCGTGGCGCAGCTTGTCGCGGTCGAGCGTCGAGCGCGGCTCGAGCACCATCTCGATCACCGGCTCGGGCACCGTGAGCGATTCAAGGACGATCGGCGCGCGCTCGTCGCACAGCGTGTCTCCGGTCGTCGTGTGGTGCAGGCCCGTGACCGCGACGATCTCGCCAGGCCCCGCTTCCTCGATCGCGATGTGCGCGTCGGCGTGCACGCGCAGGATGCGTCCCACGCGCTCGTGCGCGCGGCTGCGAGGATTGTAGAGGTGCGCGCCTGCGCGCAGTTTTCCCGCATAAATCCGCAAGAAATGAACATCGCCGTGGGCGTCGGCCTGCACCTTGAACGCCAGCGCGAGCAGCGCGCCGTCGGGCTCCGGCGCTCGCTCGAGCACGGCGCCCGTGTTCGGATCGACTCCGCGGACGGCCCCGACGTCGAGAGGCGAGGGCAGATAGTCGACCACGGCGTCGAGCAGCGGCTCGATGCCGATCGAGCGCAGCGCTGCGCCGCACAGCACCGGCAGCGCGCTCTCCGAAAGCACGGCCACTCGGACCGCGGCTCGCAGCGCCTCGACCGAAGGCTCTCGCCCGTCGAGCACCGTCGCCATCAGCGCGTCGTCGAACTCCGCGAGTGCGTCGACGAGCTCGGAGCGCAGCACCCCCACTTCGTCCGCCACCGCCGGCGGAATCGGCACGACGCGCGGCCCGTCCTCGTGCTCGTGAGAGTGACCGTGAGCTGCCGAAGCGTGCGCGAACTCCAGCGCGCGCTGCCCGAGCAGGTCGACCACGCCGACCAAGTGCCCGTCCTCGAAATACGGGTACTGCAGCAGCAATGGGCGCGCTCCGAGGCGGCGCTCCAAGCTCGCTGCGGCCGCCAGAAAATCCGCTCCGGCGCGGTCGCACTTGTTCACGAACGCCACGGCGGGAACATGGTGACGCCGCAGCTGGCGCCACACCGTCTCCGACTGCGCTTGCACGCCGGCGACCGCGTCGACGACGAGCACCGCCCCGTCGAGCACGCGCAGCGAGCGCTCGACCTCGACCGTGAAGTCCACGTGGCCGGGCGTGTCGATCAGGTGGATCGAATGCCCTCGCCACGGAATCGTCGTCGCCGCGGCGGCGATCGTGATGCCCCGCTCGCGCTCCTCGGCGAGGTAGTCCATGGTCGCCGTCCCCTCGTCGACCTCCCCGATGCGGTGCTCGACGCCGGAGAAATAGAGCAGCCGCTCCGACACGGTGGTCTTGCCCGCGTCGATGTGCGCGACGATGCCTAGGTTGCGGATGCACGCGAGGGAGCCCATCGCGTACGCATCCTAGCCCCCGCGACCTAGCTCGCCTGTGGGCCGATCTCCGGATTGCGCGCGAGAAACTCCGCGGCCCAGCGGTACTGGGCGAGGAGCTCGGGGCGTGGCTCGCCGAGCAGGTGCAGGGCCGCGTAGAGGGCCTCCACCGAGGCGAGGCCGCGCTCGGGGTCCTCGAAGGTCTTGCTGCGCCGCGGATAGGCCGTCGCGAGCGGCGGCAGGCGGCGTCGCACCAAGTCCCCGTCGATCGTCGCCAAGAGCGTCGGGAGTCGGCGCCATGCGCAGTCGACGAGCAGCAGCGGAAGGCCGCGGTCCGCCGCCGTGATCGGCTCACCGTCGGGGTGCAGGAGCACGCGGGGCCCCGCCGCGACGCGTCGGTCGGGGTCGTAGGACACGAAGCGGATCCCCGGCATGCCGCGCAGCGGCGTGAGCGAGCACTTGGCCAAGGACTCGCGGGGATCGCGGACGATGAGGACGTCGATCACGGAGGAGGCGCGGCGAGCGCTGCGAAGAAGGGCGGGCGGAAAAGGCCTCGGCCCCGCTGCGGCGAGAGCGCCGGACGGGGCCGAGTGCACGCTGTCCGAAGGAGCTCGGACGCGGGGCGCGCGCGGCGCCCCTCGCGATCAATGGGCGTAGTGGCTGTAGGCCTTGTTGGCCTCGGCCATCTTGTGGACCTGTTCCTTCCACTGCACCGAGGCGCCGGTTCCGTTGAAGGCGTCGACGAGCTCCTCGGAGAGGCGGATCGCCATGCGCTTGCCCTTCTTGGAGCGAGCGTTGTCGATCAGCCAGCGGATGGCGAGCGACTGCTGGCGGTTGCGACGCACTTCGCGCGGCACTTGATAGTTGGCACCACCGACGCGCTTGGAGCGCACTTCGACCGCGGGACGGATGTTGTCGATCGCGCGGGTGAAGATCTCGGTCTGGTCCTGCACATCGGGCAGCTTCTTCTGCGCGAGGTCGAGGGCCTCGTAGAAGATGGCCTGGGCCGTCGACTTCTTGCCGTCGAGCATGATCTTGTTGATCACCTTCGTGGCGAGCATCGACCCGAACTTCGGGTCGGGCGAGAGGAGGGCCTCGGTGGACTTGTAGTTGCGCGGCATCAGCGTGTTCCTTGGACTCTAGTGGGCTCGTGGTGGCGGGGCTGCGGCGCTACTTCTTGGGGCGCTTGGTGCCGTACTTGGAGCGGCTCTTGTGACGGCCTTCGACGCCCGAGGCGTCGAGCGTGCCGCGCACGATGTGGTAGCGCACACCGGGGAGGTCGCGCACGCGGCCGCCGCGGATCAGCACCACCGAGTGCTCCTGCAGGTTGTGGCCTTCGCCGGGGATGTACACGGTCACTTCCTTGCCGTTCGAGAGCCGGACGCGCGCGATCTTGCGCAGCGCCGAGTTCGGCTTCTTCGGGGTCATGGTCTTGACCTGCAGGCAGACCCCACGCTTTTGGGGGCAGGCGTCCAGCACGGGCGACTTGGTGCGTCGCTTCTGGACCACGCGGGGCTTGCGAACCAGTTGATTGATCGTCGGCATAGGTAACCGTCAGAAATAGGGGCGAGCATCTTACGGGGACCGCCATCGAGGTCAAGCCTCGATCTCGCTCTCGCGCGGTCTCCGGTCGGACCGCCCCCCAGTGCGGGGGGCGGCCGACAGGTGTCAGGGTGTCCGGGGCAGGAGGGCAGCCTTAGAGGTCGTCCTCGCCCCCCTCGGCGTCGGCATCGAAGTCGGCGTCGAGGTCGTCGTCGTCATCGTCGGAGTCGCTGGGCTCCGCCAGAGGGTCCGGCTTGGCCTCCTCGTCGCCGTCGGCGACAGGCTCAGCGATGCCCACGCTGCCCAGCGTCTCCTCGTCCTCGTCCGTGCGCGCAGCCGCGCCGTCGCCCGAGAGGAGCAAGCTGGGATCCACGGCCAGCGGGTCGAGGCCCGAGACGAGCGACTCGAGATCCGAGTCCCCCACCCGTGCGTCGTACTGGCTGGCGTTGCCGAGCTCGCCGAAGTCGATGTTCTTCTTGACGCGCGTGCGGCTGTGATCGCGGAAGCCCGTGCCGGTCGGGACAAGGTGACCGAGGATCACGTTCTCCTTGAGACCGACGAGGTTGTCGCGCTTGCCCGCGATCGCGGCCTCCGTGAGGACCTTGGTGGTCTCCTGGAAGCTCGCTGCGGAGATGAACGACTCCGACGAGAGCGAAGCCTTCGTGATGCCGAGGAGCAGCGTCTCGCCCGTCGCGGGCTTCTTGCGCTCCTTCTTGAGCTTCTCGTTCTCGCGACGGAAGCGGAAGCGATCGACCACGGCGCCGGGCAGGAACTCGCTGTCGCCCGGATCCTTGACCGACACCTTGCGCATCATCTGGCTGATGATGATCTCGATGTGCTTGTCGTCGATCGTCACGCCCTGCGAGCGATACACGCTCTGGATCTCGCGCAGCAGGTAGGCCTGCACTTCCTCTTCGCCGGTGATGGCGAGGATGTCGTGCGGGTCGAGCGGACCGTCGACCAGCGCTTCGCCCGCGCGCACCTCGTCGCCCTTGTGGACGCGCAGGTGCTTGGTCTGCGGGACCGAGTGCTCGCGCTCTTCGAGGACCTCGTTCTTGGCGCCGAGCGCCTTGACGAGGATCGTGCGCTTGCCGCGCTTCTTCTCGCCGAGCTCGACCACGCCGTCGATCTCCGACACGACCGCCGGGTCCTTCGGGCGACGAGCTTCGAAGAGCTCGGTCACGCGCGGCAGACCGCCGGTGATGTCCTGCGTGCCTTGGATGTCGCGGGCGGTCTTGGCGAGCAGCTCGCCGGGGCCCACCATCGCACCTTCTTCGACCTCGAGGTACGCACGCTCGGGGATCGGGTAGAGCGCCAGCGGGTTGCCGGCGGAGTCTTCGAGCACGATCTGCGGGTGCAGGTCACCCTTGTGCTCGATGACCTGCTTGCGGACCGTGCCGCGGCGGGCGTCGCGCTCGATGCGCAGCGTCTTGCCGTCGATCAAGTCTTCGTAGCGGACCTTGCCCTTGAACTCCGAGAGGATCGGCACGTGGTGCGGGTCCCACTTGCAGAGCGAGTCACCGGGCTTCACCTCTTGCTCGTCGCTCACGAAGATCGTCGAGCCTGTCGGCACCGCGTAGCGGTCGATCTCCTTGTTGCGCGCGTCGAGCAGGCGCATCTCGCCGTTGCGGTTGAGCGCCACGTAGGCGCCCGCCGAGTTCTTGACCACCTTCAGGTTGGAGAAGGCGATCTTGCCGGCGCGCTTGGCCTTGGTTTCCGACGACTCGATCGCGCGGCTCGCCGTGCCACCGATGTGGAACGTACGCATGGTGAGCTGCGTGCCGGGCTCGCCGATCGACTGCGCGGCGATGATGCCGATCGCGAGGCCGCGCTCCGCGAGCGCACCGCGCGAGAGGTCCATGCCGTAGCACTTCGAGCACACGCCGAAGCCCGACTCGCAGGTCAGCGGCGAGCGCACGCCGACCTTCTCGTAGCCGAGCGACTCGATGCGCAGCGCGACGTCTTCGGTGATGACCTCGCCTTCGCGGACCACGACCTCGTCCTTGACGACGTCCATGATCCTCGAGAGCGAGACGCGGCCGCGGATCGCCTGAGCGAGGGTCACGACGACCTTCTCGCCCTTGTAGACGACGCCCTTGGTCGCGCCTTGGAGCGTGCCGCAGTCTTCCGTGGTGATGACCACGTTCTGGGCCACGTCGGTGAGCTTGCGGGTGAGGTAGCCGGCGTCGGCGGTCTTGAGCGCCGTGTCGGCCAGACCCTTGCGCGCGCCGTGGGTCGAGCTGAAGTACTCGAGCACCTTGAGGCCTTCGCGGAAGTTCGCCTTGATCGGCGTCTCGATGATCTTGCCCGAGGGCTTGGCCATCAGACCGCGCATACCACCGAGCTGGCGGACCTGGTCGATCGAGCCACGAGCGCCCGAGGACACCATGCAGTAGATCGGGTTCACGTAGACCTGATCCGAGCGGTGGTCCTCGCGGAGCACCTGCATCAGGTCTTCACCGACCTTCTCGCGGGCGTGTGTCCACAGGTCGATGATCTTGAGGTAGCGCTCGCCCTCGGTGATGACGCCCTTCTGGAAGGACTTCTCGACCTTGTCGATCTCCTTCTGGGTGTCGTTGAGGACGCGCTGCTTCGTGTTGGGGATGCGGATGTCGTCCTTGCCGAACGACAGACCCGCGCGGGTGCTGGCCTTGAAGCCCAAGTCCTTGAGGTCATCGAGCAGGCGCAGCGTCGCGTCGCGGCCGAGCAGCCGGTGGCAGTCGCTGATGAGCGCCTGAATGCCCTTCTTGTCGAGCTCGTAGTTGTAGAACGGCATCCCCGGGGGAAGGATGTCGTTGAAGATCACGCGGCCGATCGTGGTGATCGGGAGCACGCGCTCCGACTTGGCGTTCTTCGGGTCGCTCGGCACGCGGCCGTCATCACCGACCTCGACCTCGGGGCCCTTGGGGCTGAGCTTGATCCGACGCCCCGACTCCATGCGCAGCGCGATGGGCTTGTGGGTACGGATCGCGCCGTGCCCCCACGCGAGGAACAGCTCGTTCAAGCTGCCAAAGCGCGCGATCTGGCTGCGCTCGAGGTCCGCCGGCGCCTTCATCAGGTAGTAGATGCCGAGCACCATGTCCTGAGAGGGCGAGATGATCGGCGCGCCGTTGGCGGGCGAGAACACGTTGTTCGTCGCCAGCATCAGCGTCGAGGCCTCGATCTGCGCCTCGAAGGACAACGGCAGGTGCACGGCCATCTGGTCGCCGTCGAAGTCGGCGTTGAAGCCGCCGCAGACGAGCGGGTGCAGACGGATCGCGTTGCCCTCGATGAGCACCGGCTCGAAGGCCTGGATACCCATGCGGTGCAGCGTCGGCGCGCGGTTCAGGAGCACGGGGTGGTCGCGGATGACCTCCTCGAGGATGTCCCAGACCTCCTCGTCGCGGCGCTCGAGCATCTTCTTCGCCGACTTGATCGTGTCGGCGAGCTGCAGCTCCTTGAGGCGGCGGATGATGAACGGCTGGAACAGCTCGAGCGCGACCTTCTTGGGCAGACCGCACTGGTGCAGGCGCAGCTCGGGACCGACGACGATGACCGAGCGGGCCGAGTAGTCGACGCGCTTGCCGAGCAGGTTCTCGCGGAAGCGGCCCTGCTTGCCCTTGATCATGTCCGTCAGCGACTTGAGCGGACGGTTCGACGAGCCGAGCACCGGACGACGGCAGCGGCCGTTGTCGAACAGCGCATCGACCGACTGCTGCAGCATGCGCTTTTCGTTGCGGATGATGACCTCAGGGGCGTTGAGGTCGAGCAGCTTCTTCAACCGGTTGTTGCGGTTGATCAGGCGGCGGTAGAGGTCGTTCAAGTCGCTCGTGGCGAAGTTGCCCGAGTCGAGCAGGACGAGCGGGCGCAGGTCCGGCGGAATCACCGGAATGACGTCGAGCACCATGTGCTCGGCGTTCTGGCCGCTGTCGCGCAGCATCTCGACGGTCTTGAGCCGCTTGATGATGTCCTTCATGCGCTGCTTGGAGCGCGTGGACAGGAGCTCTTCGCGCAGCTCGCCCGAGAGCTTGTTGAGGTCGAGCTTGCGCAGGATCTTCTTGACCGCTTCGGCGCCCATGTCGGCGTCGAACTCCGAGCCGTACTTCGCCTTGTGCTGGCGGTACTCCTCCTCGGTGAGCAGCTGGAACTCCGAGAGCGGCGTGTCACCCGTTTCGATGACCACGTAGTCCTGGAAGTACACCACGCGCTCCAAGTGCGAGGTCTGGATCCCGAGCAGGGTGCCGAGACGGCTCGGCATGGCCTTGAAGAACCAGATGTGCGCGACCGGAGCGGCGAGGTTGATGTGCCCCATGCGCTTGCGGCGCACGCGGCTGTGCGTGATCATCACGCCGCACTTGTCGCAGACGATGCCCTTGTGCTTGATGCCCTTGTACTTTCCGCAGAAGCACTCCCAGTCCTTCTCAGGACCGAAGATGCGCTCGCAGAACAGGCCGTCGCGCTCGGGGCGGTAGGTACGGTAGTTGATCGTCTCCGGCTTCTTGACCTCGCCGTAGGACCACGAACGGATGTCCTCCGGCGAAGCGAGATTGATGGTGACGCTGCCGTAGTCGTTGATGCGATGGGTGATCGTTTCGACCATGGTTCGACCTTCCTTCGCCCCTAGAGGCTCGCCTTCTTGTGGAGCTGGATGTTGAGCCCGAGGCCCTTGATCTCGTTGCACAGCACCTCGAACGACACCGGAGTGCCGGGCTCGAGGATGTTGAGGCCCTTCACCATCGACTCGTAGATCTTGGTGCGGCCTTCGACGTCGTCGGACTTGACGGTCAACTGCTCTTGGAGGATGTGCGCGGCGCCGTACGCCTCGAGCGCCCACACTTCCATCTCGCCGAAGCGCTGACCGCCGAAGCGCGCCTTGCCACCGAGCGGCTGCTGGGTGATCAGGC
>CAIYPP010000143.1 GCA_903928115.1 uncultured Planctomycetota bacterium | reverse complement strand
GCGCGAAATCGAAGGCAAGCACACCGCGCGGCTGACGGTTCGCCTCGACGACGCGCCCGCGGTGCGTCGACGCGAAGAGGAGATCCTCTCCGGGGTGCGCGGGCTCATCGCCGCGAGTCCCGACGTCGCCTCGGTCGACATCTCGCGCCCGACACCGTTTGCGATCGACGCGCCCGTGACGGTCGAAGTGCTCGGACACGATCTCGACCGTCTCCAGAAGGTCGGCGACGAGGTCTACCGGCGGCTCGCGGCGCTGCCCTCGCTCGCCGACGTCCGCACCAGCGTGCGGGTCGGATTCCCCGAGCTGCGCGTCACCTTTGACCGCGACAAGGCGCTCCAATACGGACTCGACCTCACCGCCGTGTCCAACCTCGTGCGCGACCAAGTGCTCGGGAACGTGAGCACGCGCTTTACCGACGGTGAAGAGAAGATCGACGTGCGCGTGCTCGGCGACGAGGAGCAGCTCGGGCGTCTCGAGCGCGTGATGCACCTCGTCGTGAATCCCTCCGCGCCCAATCCCGTCGAGCTGCGGGCGGTCGCCGACATCACGCCAGTGCAGGGCCCCGCCGAGATCCGGCGCATCGGCAATACGCGCGCCGTGGTCGTGACCGCGACTTCGAGCGGCGCGGACCTCGGAGGTTTGTCGAAGCGCATCGAAGCCGAGCTCGCGACCCTGCAGCTCCCCGACGACGTCACGGTCGAGCTCGGCGGCCAAAAGCGCGAGATGGACGCGGCGCAGTCGAGCATGCAAGGCGCGCTGCTGCTCGCCTTGTTCCTCGTCTACGTCGTCATGGCGTGTCAGTTCGAGTCCTTGCTGCAGCCGCTCGTGATCCTGATCACGATGCCCCTTGCCGTGATCGGCGTGGTCGCGGCGCTCGTCGTCTTTTCGATTCCGATCTCGGTCATCGTGTTCATCGGCTTGATCCTGCTCGCGGGCATCGTGGTCAACAACGCGATCGTGCTCATCGACCGCTGCAACCAGAACCGCGCCGCTGGCATGTCGATTCGCGACGCGCTGCTCGAGGCGGGACCGACGCGCCTGCGGCCGATCTTCATGACGACCGGCACCACGGTCCTCGGCCTCCTGCCGATGACCGGCTGGCTCGAGAGCCTGCCGTGGATCGGCGCACTCGGCGCGGGCGAAGGCGCGGAAATCCGCGCGCCGATGGCGGTGACGGTGATCGCGGGGCTCTCGGTGTCGACGCTGCTCACGCTGGTGGTGATCCCCGCGCTGTACGCAGTGACGGAGGGCTGGCTGGAGCGCGGAAGGCGCGTGAAGGAAGCCGCATGAAGCAAGGCGCTTCTTTCTACGACTCGCTCGTGCGGCGTCCCGTCACGCTGCTCGTGATCTTCGTGGCGCTGCTCGTGATCGGCGTCCTCGCCTACATTCGCATCCCGGTGCAGCTGATGCCCGACGGCTTCGTCGAGCCCGGACTGCAGGTGTGGGTTGCCAACCCGGGCGCAAGCGCACCTGAAAACGAGCAGAAAGTCGTGCGCATCATCGAAGAGCAATTGCGCACCCTGCCGGGCGTCGAAGGGCTCGACTCGACGGCGAGTGACGACAGCGCGTTCACCTTCGTGCGCTTCGACGGCAGCGTCGACATGGAGCTCGCCAAGGCCGAGGTGCGCGACCGAGTCGAGCGAGCGCGCGCGCAGCTCCCGACGAGCGTGCAGGAGGTCGGCGTCTACTCGTGGTCGAACTCGAGCCTGCCGATCCTGTGGTTCGCGATCCTCCATCCCGGCGACGATCCGCGCACAGACTTCCTGCTCGACACCGTGGTCCAGCGACGCCTCGAAGCCGTCGACGGCGTTGGAAAAATCGAAGTTTGGGGTGTGCTCGACGACTCGGTGCGGATCCTTCTCGACGAGGACCGAGTGCGCGCCGCGGGGCTCGATCTCGGCGCGCTGATTGGGCGGCTCTCGCGCGACAACTTCGCGCTGCCGATGGGGGAGGTCGAGGACGGTGGCTTGCGTGTGCTGCTGCGCTCCGACATGCGCTTCGAGAGCTTCGAGGAGATCGAGCGCTATCCGATCGGCAACGGGCTCGTGCTCTCGGACGTCGCGCGCGTCATCTCCGCGAAGAGCGTGCGCAACCGACTCTTCAAGATCGACGGCCAATACGCGTTCTACGGCGAGGTCCAGAAGGACGGACAAGCCAACGTCGTCGAGACCTGCGATCGTCTCAAGGACGCCCTGGCGGAGCTAGAGATGGACCCCCGACTCGCCGGTCAGTTCCGTTTCCTGCCGCTCTTCGATCAGGGCGACTTCATCCGCTCGTCGCTCGCGGCGCTGCGCGACTCGGCAGTGTGGGGCGGCGGGCTCGCCGTCATCGTGCTGTTCCTGTTTCTGCGCCGCGTGCGTTCGACCCTCGCGGTAGCGCTGTCGATTCCGTTCTCGGCGCTCGTTGCGGTCGCGTGGCTCTTCTTCACGGGGCACACGTTCAACGTGCTCACGATGACCGGCATCACGCTCGCGATGGGCATGCTGGTGGACAACTCCGTCGTCGTGATCGAGAACATCTCGCGTCTGCGCGCCGAGGGGCGCAGCGAGGTCGAGGCGGCCGCGGAGGGAACGCGCGAGGTCGCCCTCGCGGTCTTGCTCTCGACTCTGACCACGATCGTCGTCTTCCTGCCGATGATCTTCATGAACGAGAACCCGCTCCTGCGCCTGATGTTTGGCGAGCTCGGGAACCCGCTGTGCTTGAGCCTCGCATTCAGCTTGGTCGCGGCACTCGTCTTCTTGCCCGTGCTCGCGGCGCGCGTCGTCGACGAACGCTCTCCGCGCGCTGCGGCCCTCGCGCACAAGCTCGAACCGTTCGCCGCGTTGCCCGCGCGAACGGTGGCGCGCCTGTGGGGTGGAGTGCGCTGGTGTGGCGAGCAGACCGCGCAACTCCTCTTGCCGCCGCTCGGAGCCCTCGCGCGCGGAATCGCGAAGGCGCGCTGGGGTATCGCCGCAGTTCTGATCGGTCTGGGCGGACTCGAATACTGGCGAGCGCACGATGCGCTCGCTCTCGATCGACGTCTGCAGGCCGACTTTGGCTGGGCGGCGACACCCGACGTCGACACGATGCTCGGGCTCGCGTTCGAGTGCTTGGCTCTGCCCATCGCGCTGGCAATCGTCCTGTGGGTCGTCCCCAACTTCGCACGCCGCAGTACTCAGACACTCACGCGCGCGGCCGAGCTGGTGCCGCGCCAGCGCAATCTGGTCGACATGGTGATCGGTGGGAACAGCGCGCTGCTCGGCTGGACCCTGCGCCATCGCTTCGCCGCGTCGCTGGCGGCGTTCGCGGTGCTGCTCTCGATCGCCTGGCCCGCCACCCACATGAACGTCGCGGCGTTTGGCGAGGACAGCAACACGGCACGCCTCTCGGTCCAAGTCGATCTCGAGGAGAACTTTACGCTGCAGGAAGCGGCCGACGAGATGCGCCACTACGAGTCGTTCTTCGAGGAGCGCCGCGAAAGCATCGGCTTCGACCACCTCGCACTGCGCTTCGACACGCGCGGCGGGCGCATCACCCTCTATTGGGACACCGCCATCCCTCGCGAGGAGTACGAGTCGATCGAGCGCGGACTGCGCCACGACGTGGTCGCTCGTCCGGGACAGCGCGTGCGCCTCTCCAACGACGAGAACGGCGCGGACGAGCGCAGCCGCAACACCGTGGTGTTCCGTCTCGTCGGCCCCGACTCGGAGGGGCTCGCAGAGCTCGGCGCGCGGGCGGTCGAGGCGCTGGAGCAGATCCCGGGACTCTCCGGCGTCACGACGCCCGAGGGCTCGGCGCAGAGCCAAGTCAACGTCGTATTCGATCCGGATGTGGCGCAGGGGTTTGGGATCTCTGCGAACAGCGCGCTGCAGAGCATCGGGTGGGCGCTGCGCGGCTGGCAGCTTCCCCGCTACCAAGAAGATGCGCGCGAAGTGCCGCTCATCATCGAATACGACGAGGAGGCCGTCGCCGGTCTCGACACCCTGCGAGACCTCGAGATCTTCGGCGGTCAGTCCAGCGTCCCGCTCTCCTCCTTCGCGCAGTTCGAGTTCGGCAGCGGCTCGCGCTCGATCTCGCGACGCAACGGTCAGACGACCTATACGATCACGGCGCGCGTCGATGATCCGCAGCGACAAAAGGAGCTTTCCGACGCCGGGTACGCCGCGCTGCGCTCACTCGACATGCCGCGCGGGTACTCGGTGGGCGAAGACGATCTCGTCAGCGCGCGCGTCGCGGAGGAGCTCTCCGAGCTTCGCTCCGCAGCGCTGCTCGGACTCGTGCTCGTGTTCGTCTTGATGTGCATCCTCTTCGAGTCGCTGATCCTCCCCGGAGCGGTGCTGCCCACGATCCCCTTTGCCTTCGTCGGCGCCTATTGGACGCTGTATCTGACGGGAACCACGATGGATTCCGTCGGCTGGATCGGCCTGATCATCTTGATCGGCGTGGTCGTGAACAACGGCATCGTGCTCGTCGATTGCATCCAGCGTCTGCGCGACGAAGGGCTCGGACGCGACGATGCGGTGCTGCGCGGCGTCAGCCTGCGCGTGCGCCCCGTGTTGATGACTGCCTTGACCACGATCATCGGGCTCATTCCGACCGCGATGGCCGAGCCCGCGAGCG
>CAIYPP010000142.1 GCA_903928115.1 uncultured Planctomycetota bacterium | reverse complement strand
CGGCGGCGAGCGCGATGTCGATACTCGCGTCAGCGACGGGGAGCCGTTGGACGTCTGCACGGGCGAAGTGCGCGCCGAGCTTGCTCGCTGCGGTCTTGAGGCTCGCGTGGGAGAGGTCGAAGCCGACGAGCTGAGCCCCGCGCTTCACGACGTGAGCGCTCAAGAGCCCGCCGCCGCAACCGAGGTCGACGGCGCGTCGGCCCGTGAGCTCCAGCCCCAGCCAGTCGTCGAGCAGCGCGGTTCGGAACTCATTGACGCGGTGCAGCGAGCGGAACGTGCGCGAGCGCGGGTTCCACCACTCGTCAGCATGGCGCTCGTAGATCGAAAGGTCGTTCGCGCGAGTCGCCATCTACTCGATCGCCCGCTGCGCCAGCGTGACCACGCCGCCTTCACTTTCGAGCCGCAGGTGCCCCGTCGCCGCGCTCACGCGAACGGGCGCGCCATCGCCGAGGTCCAACTGTCCGTCGAGGAGGTTCCAGTTGCCGTTGAGCGTTTGGAACTCCGGCTCGCCCCCGCCGATCACCAGCGCCGCGCCCGTGTACGTGCCGCCGCGCGCGAAGTGGTAGTAGATCCGGCTGATCGCCGCGGCCGCTTCGCCCTCGATCGAGGTGGACTCGAAGAAGCCGTCGAGGTCTTCCAGAGTGGCGGCACGCCACTCGAGCTGCGCCGCGGTTGTCTGGACGCTGCGCCCCGTACTGGCGACGACGCTCGGCGCAATGCACGCGGGCGCGACGGCGAGAGGGAGGGCGACGAGCGGCGCGAGCAGGCGCATCACTTCGTCTCCTCGACGAGGCCGAGCGTGCGCGCGCGCAGCGAGATCCAGAGCTTGAGTTCGTCTTCCACTTCGATCATCCCGAGCTGGCTCGGTGGCTCGATGCCGAAGTCGGTGAGACGAATGCGCGTCTCACCGTCGATCGTGACGCGCTTGCTGGCATCGACGCCGACCTTCACGGCCATCGCGACGTCGCGCGTGACTCCGCGGATCGTCAGCTTGCCGCGTGCGGTGCCTGCGACGGTCTGCGTCGCGGGATCCACGTTCGAGGGCTCGAAGGCGCTCCACTTGAAGGTGACCTGCTTCTGCGTCTCGCTCTCGAGCAGCTCGCGCATGCCCTCGTCGCGATCGGCGAGGCCGGTATCCAGCGAGGAAGCGTCGATCGCGATGCGTCCCTTGGGATGGTCGCCCGGCTTCGAGAGATCGACCGTGAGCTCGCCCTCGACCTTCTGCGTGACGCCGCTGAAGTCGTGGAGGGTGCTCTTGGCATCGAAGCCGACACGCGACAGGCTGGCGACCACTGCGAGGCGCTGGCGTGCGTCGAAGCGGAAGCCCTTCTCGGGCACCTTGAAGGAAAGGAAGCCCTTCTTTGCGGGTTCGGGCGTCCCCGGAGTCGGTTGCGTGGCCGCAGGTTGGGCCGACGCGACCTCGATCGGAGTCACATCGACCGGTGCGACCTCGACCGGTACCACGGCGACCGGCACCACCTCGATCGGCCGCTGCGCGAGCTCCGCGGCCCTTGCAGTGCTTTCTGCGACGGCGGTGCCGAGGTCGTTCAGCGCGGTCGCGAAGCGTTGGAGCGATTCCTGCGACTGCGTGCGCGCGGCCGCGGCGTTGCGTTCGGTGGCTTCGAGGCGCGCCGAGAGGGACGCGATCTGTTCACGCAGCGAGGCGAGCTCGGCCTTGAGCGTCGCTTCACGGTCCGTGGCGCCGGAGTCCAGCGCATCGTGCAAGGTCTGCAGGTGTTGGGGCAGCGCAGCTTCCGCAGTGCCGAGCTCGCTACGCACTTCAGCTAGGTCTGCGCGCAGGAGTTCCACCGGATCCGGCCCGCGCGGAACAGAGTCGTCTATTTCGGAGACAACGATCTGGACGCGGTTCTTCACCGTGACGAGCGCGGCGGCGGAGCCGAGCACGAGCGCAGCGAGTGCGAGCGTGCCGAAGTGTTGGAGAAATCTCGAAGAGCTCATCGTTGGGTTTCGCCATGCAAGCGGCGGGCCAAGGCCTACGAGGCGCGTCTCGCGCGTCGGCGGGGGATGCTGCCTACGCGCTGCGGTGCGAGGTTTGTAGAAGTTGCACGCTGATTGCACGAGTGACAACGCCAACACGCGATCCGCAGGTTGCGGGCTGCCGCAGCGCGGCGACGGAGCGTCTGCTTCGTGCTGGCACGGGGAATGCTAGAGGGCTTCCGCAGAGATGTCCCCCCGATGACCTTCGCTCCGCACACTCGCCCGCGGGATCTCGCGGGCGTCCTGCTTCTCTTGGTTCCCACGCTCTGGCTGTTGTGGGTGCAGGTCGGGGTCGCCGTCGACGTCGAGAACAAGGCCCTGAAGTCGCCGCACAGCGCGGAGGCGCTCGCGCTCGAGCGTCGGGTCGAGCAGTTCGGGCGCGACATCACCCTGCTCGCTGCGTTCCACGCCGTCCCCGATGGAAGCGGCGTGTGGACCGAGGTTGAAGAGCGCGGCCTCGTGCAGGTCGAGCGCGAGCTCGCTGGGCTGGATGGCGTGGGTGCGGTCGAGCGTTGGCCGCTCGAGAGCCACGACAGTCGCGTGTTGGCGGTCTCGCTCGATGCTCCGGGTGGGGATTTCGCTCCTGTGGTGGAGCGTGTCGAGGCTCTTCTGGCGGCGCACGCTCCCGCGACCACGCGCGTCTCGCTCACGGGCCTTCCCGTGGGCGAGGTCGTGATCGCTCGCGAGGTGCGCGCCGAGCAGGGGCGCATCCTGCCGCTGGTTGTCGGAGCCTTCGTGGTGCTGCTCGGGCTGTATTACCGGCACGCGGGACTGGTGCTCGCCATCCTCGCCCCTCCGAGTATCGCCATTGCGTGGACGGGGGGCATCGCGGCGCTGCTCGGCCGAGAGCTCGATCCGGTCTCGGTCATGCTGCAGCCGGTCTTGATCACGGTCGGCGTGGCGGCGGGAGTGCACTGGATTGAGGCGTACTTGGACGAGCTGCGCCGCGGCATGGGCGCGGAACGGGCTGCAGAGTTCGCGGTCGTGAGCCTGCGGCGTCCGGCATCGCTCGCTGCGCTCACCACGGTCGTCGGTTTCCTCTCGCTGTCGTTCAACTCGATTCCTGCCGTGATCGACTTCGGCGTGTTCGCTGCGCTCGGCGTCGCGCTCACTTACGCGATCGCGCCATGGCTGACGCCGGCAGTGCTGCGACTCTTCGCGCGGCACGTTCCCGCGGAGCTTGTACGTCGCCACGGCGAGCTCACGGGGACACTTGGATTGCGCGCGGCCGAGTGGCTCGGTCGGCGCGCTCTCGCGATTCGCGCATGCGCGGTCCTCATCGCCCTCGCTGGGCTCGCGCTGTGGCCGAGCCTCAAGGTCGACAACGACCCGCAGACGCTCCTGCCGAAGGAGCACTCGTTCCGCCGTGCGACGGCGCGCGTCGTTCGTGAGATCGGCGGAAGCGACGTGTTCGACGTGCTCGTGCCGGGGACGTCACCACTTGCGGAGCCTGCGGCACTCGCGCTCTTCGCTGCGCATGTCCTCGAACTCGATCCGGTGGCCGCGGCGGCCGGACCGGCGCAGCACTCGAAGGGCGGTGACTGGCTGCTGCGTTTCCTCCTCGCGCCTTCGGGGAGCACGCAGCGAACGGAGCTTTTCGAGCGCGTCGAAGCGCAGGCCGCGGCGCTCGGCGCACCGGATGTCCGCGTGACCGGTGTCGCGGTGCAAGTCGCACGGGACTCGGATCGCTTGGTCCGTAGCGCACTGCTCGGGACGCTCGCGAGCCTCGGCGTGCTCTTCGCCTTGTTCTGGGCGGGCTTCCGCTCTTTGCGCTACGCGTGGCTCGCGATGATCCCCAACGCATTGCCGTGCATCATCGTCTACGCGCTGCTCGCCGTGCTCGGGCGACCGCTCTCCGTCGCCACGGCGATGATCAGCTCGGTCTTGCTGGGCCTGATCGTCGACGACACGATTCACCTGCTGCATCGCTACCGCGAGCTGCGGCGCGAAGGACTCGATGGACTTGCAGCGATCGAGCGTGTTTTCCAGCACTCTGGCCGAGCGATCTTGATCACGTCGGTCGTGCTCGGACTCGGCTTCTCCGTCGGCCTCTTCGGTGAGCTGACCACGACGGTCGAGTTCTGTGGCCTCGCGGCGGTGACGATCGCGGTCGCGTTCCTGTGCGACTTGCTGCTCCTACCTGCGATCCTCGTCGAGGTGCCGGAGGCCGAGCATGGTTGAGCGCATGTACGACGTTGCGATCGCCGGCGCCGGACCCGCTGGGGCATCGCTCGCGTTGCGGCTAGCACGAGAGGGATTCTCGGTCGCGTTGCTCGACGCTCAGCGCTTTCCGCGCTTCAAGCCCTGTGGCGAATTCATGAGCCCCGAGGTTCTGCCGATGCTCGGTGAACTCGGGATTCGCGACGAGCTCGCCAAGCTCGGCGCGCGTGAGGTCCGCGGCATGTTGCTTCACGCGCACGGGCGGCGCGTCCACGGGCGCTTCGTGGACATCGGCATGGCGCACGCGCCCTACGACTACGGCTGGGCTATTCGGCGTGAAATGTTCGATGCCGAGCTTGTGCGAGCCGCTCAGCGAGCGGGAGCGGAGCTTCTGGAAGGTCACCGAGTGACGAGCCTTCTGCGCGACCCGGACGGCGGCGTTCGAGGTGTCGAATGCAGCCACGGCGTGCGCGAGCGCCGGCAAGTAAGGGCTCGCTTCACGGTGGGCGCCGACGGCACGCGCTCGCGCGTCGCAACGGAACTCGGCGTGCGTCGCGAGACGGCGTGGCTGCGGAAGGTGGCGCTCGTCACGCGCTACCGTGGCGTAACGTGGAGTGATCGAGCGGAGGTGCACCTCCTCGAGAACGGTTTCTTCGCTGTCGCACCGGTCGAGGGGGGCGATGTCAGCCTCAACTTGGTTCTGAACGCCGATGAGTTCGAGCGTTCCGGCATGCCCCGCGATGAAGCGCTCGAATATTGGCTCTCGCGTACGCCCCTCTTGGGCGAACGGATCCTCGCCGGCACGCGCATCGATCCGGTGCGCGGCACGGGCGCGATGGCGATGCGGACGACGCGTCAGGCTTTCGACGGGGCAGCTCTCGTCGGAGACGCCAGCGGCTATGTGGACCCGATCACCGGCGAGGGCATCTTCTTCGCGCTGAAAGGAGCGCAGATGCTCGCGCCCGCGCTCACGACCGCGCTGCACAGTGGTCGACGCGATGCCGCAGCGTTGCGCAGCTACATCGCGGGCCGCCGCCGTGAGATCGTGCCACGCGCCGCGTTCTCTCTGCTCATCCAGCGAGGCTTGCGGCATCCGACGCTTGTCCGCACGGCGTTCGGCTTCCTCGCCCAACGCCCGCGAATGGTCGATACGTTGGTCTCGCTCACTGGCGACTATGTTCCGCTGCGCGAGCTTGCGCGGCCCTCCGTGTGGTGGAGGGCGCTGGGAACACGAGAGGACGCGGCGTGAACGTTGCATGGCTCCCGCTGATGCCCTTGGCGCTCGCCAGCGCGGCGTTGCTGGTCCGCGAGGCGACCCGCGATGTGCCCCGCGACGTCGCGCGTGTGCACGCCTCCGAGCCATTTAGGGCACCCGACCTCCGCGCGCTCGGAGCGGTGCCGGCGAGCGCGCAGCAGCGCCTCGAGGTTCTCGCGAGTCCGAGCCGCGCCCGCATCCATGGCGCCGCGCCACTCCTGGCGAGCGGCTCCGCTGAGGTTCAGCCAGGCGACGCGGGATGGAGTCTGCTCATTCGGCTCGACGAGTCCGGGGAACCCAAGAGCGGAGTTCGAACTCTGGAGCTTCGTCTGCGCACGGTCGATGTTCGTGCATCGGACGTACCAGGCTGCCGAACGGCGGTCCTTCGCGGCACATGGTCGTCCGGGGCGGTCGGTGGGGATCTCGATTTCCCCGTCAGCTGGCTGCGAATGCCGGGTGGAGGTGCCAGACTTCAAGGCGTGATGACCTTGGAAGGACTGGGAGCGCCCACCGGCGACGGACGGCTTGAGTGGAACGCTGCGCGAGGCAGCGGAACGACTCTCGCACTCGATCTTTCGCTGGGGCTCCGCAGGGAGCCGCGTTGAAGTCGCACGGAGCGGGCTTCGGGACGCGGGTCGCGTCGGTCTTCGCGATCTTGGCGCTGCTGTTCCTCGCGCTGGGAGTGCGCGTCTCGTTCCTTGTGGAGGAGATGCACGACGAGGTGCGACGAGCCGTCGAGGAGCATCGCGAAGAGGCCTTCTCGCGCGACATGCTTCACGAGATGCGCATGCTCGACGCGCGCCGGATCGCGCTGGGCGATGCGGTGCGGGACGAGCGACAGCGACCGGTGTTGCTTGCGTTCGTCGCAGAAGCCGAGCGCTGCCTCGACGAGCTCTCGCGTGGGCCTCTCGGCGCGGATCCCTCGGACCGCGAGCACATCGAGCAGGAGCGGCGGCTCTACGATGCGCTACGGCACGGCTTTTCGGAATTGCGGATCGCCATCGGCAGCGGAGGCGAGCTTGAAGAGCTGGTCGCGACCAATCTCCGTCACGCGCAGGTTCTCAACGAAGAAATGCGGCGCGAAGCTGCGGAGATCAGCTCAGCTTTGCGGGAGGAAGGTCGGCGCGTCCGAACTGCTGTGCTCGCCACGACCGCACTCGCGTTGATCGGCTTGGGCGTGGTCTTGCGCATGGTGTGGAAGCGTGTGGTGCGACCGGTCGAAATCCTGCGCGACGGAGTCCAGCGCGTCGCCGGTGGCGACCTGAGCCACCGCGTGGAGATCGCATCCAAGGACGAGATCGGCGCGCTTGCCCGCGACTTCAATCGCATGGCGGACGAGCTGCACGGCATGCGTTCGGACTTGGAAGCGCGCGTCGAGGCGAAGACTCAAGAGTTCGTGCGCGCCGCGCGACTCGCAGGGCTCGGCACGATGGCCGCGGGCATCGCCCACGAGATCAACAACCCGCTGGCCTCGATCGCCTCGTGTGCGGAGGGGATGGAGCGGCGCCTCGCCAAGGGTGCGGTCGACGAGACGACGCAGCGCGAGTACCTGCAGATCATCGCGCGCGAGGCCTATCGGGCCCATGAGATCACTTCGCGCCTGCTCGACTTCGCGCGGAACGGCTCGCCCGCCCGGATCCACTTCGATGCGCCCGATCTGATGCGCGAGCTCGGCGTGCTGCTCGAGCACAAGCTGCGCGCGAAGATGCTGACGCTCGAGGTCGACTGTCCGACGGAGCTGCCGCAGCTCGTCGGAAACCCAGCGGAAATCAAGCAAGTGCTGCTCAACCTGCTGCACAACGCGATGGACGCGAGCCCCGAGCGCGGGGTTGTACGGGTGCGCTGGGCCGCGACGGCAGAGGAGTTCACGATCGATGTGGCGGATCAGGGTCCGGGAGTGTCCCGCGAGCAGCGCGAGCGCATCTTCGATCCGTTCTTCACCACGAAGGAGCCCGGCAAGGGCACGGGGCTTGGCCTTGCGATCGTGCATCGCATCGTCAGCGACCACGGCGGGCGAATTGAGCTCGTCGACGCTGGCAACGGCGCCCTGTTCCGTGTTCACTTGCCGCTGCCGACACCATGAAGCCGCGTGTCTTCCTTGTCGACGATGACGACTCGCTCCGGCGCGTGCTCACCCTCGAGCTCAGCGAGGTCGGGTTCGACGTGCGCGCGTTCGCGACAGCGGAAGGCGTCGTCGAGGAGCTGCGCAAGTCTCCTCCGGAGGCGCTGCTCGTCGACCTGCGCCTACCCGGCATGAGCGGGATGGACCTCTTGTCGCAAGTTCGCTCCGTCGACGAGCGCGCGCAGGTGGTGGTCTTCACGGGACACGGAGCTGTCCCGGAGGCCGTCGAGGCCATGCGGCGCGGAGCGCACGACTTCCTGACGAAGCCCGTGCGGCTCGACGTGCTGGAACAGGTGCTGCGCCGTGCGATCGAGCGGCGCGCGCTGCTCGAGGGCAATGAGCGCCTGCGGCGTGTCGTCGAGCACGACGGCGCACCTGGAAAGTTGCTGGGCGCGAGTCCTGCGATGGAGCGCTTGAGAGGCGAGCTCGGCCGGGTCGCGCAGAGCGACAGTCACGTGTTGATCGTGGGCGAGAATGGAACGGGCAAGGAGCTCGTCGCGCGGGAACTTCACGCACGCAGCCGCCGCGCTGGCGAGCCGCTCGTCGTAGTCAACTGCGGCGCGATTCCCTCGACGCTCTTCGAGAGCGAGCTCTTCGGACACGAAAAGGGCGCGTTCACGGGTGCGGATCGCCGTCGCATCGGTCTGTTCGAGGCGGCCCACGGCGGCACGCTGGTGCTCGATGAGGTCGGGGAGTTGCCGAAGCACGTCCAGCCGGTGCTTCTGCGCGCGTTGCAGTTCGGCGAGATCCGTCCAGTCGGCAGCGACCGCGTGCGCAAGGTCGACGTCCGCGTGCTCTCTGCGACGCACCGAGACCTTCGCGAGCGCATCAAGTCCGGCGAGTTTCGCGAGGATCTGTTCTACCGCATCGCTCCGCTGTTTCTCGAGGTCCCGGCTCTGCGCGAGCGTCGCGAAGACGTGCCGGAACTCGCGCGCTCGTTCGTTGCGCGCTCGGCGGCGCGGCTCGGGCGCGCGCTGGAGCTCGACGCCGAGGCGCTCGAGCTGTTGCGTCGTCACGACTGGCCGGGCAACGTGCGCGAGCTCGAGAATGCAGCCGAGCGACTGTGCGTGATGGCCGAGGGCGGACGGATCGGCGCGGACACGGTGCGACGCTACGTATTGCGCGTTACCGAAGGTGCCACAGCGATGCCGACATTGAATCTGGAAGAGCTCGAACGCCGGGCAGTGGCCGAAGCGCTCGTGCGGCACGGCGGTGACAAGCGAGCAGCCGCGGCAGAGCTCGGCGTCGCTCTCAAGACGCTCTACAACAAGCTCGAGCGCTACGGTCTGCGCTCCTGAGCGCGCTCAGTAGGGATACGTGAGGCGGAAGTGGAGCTTGCTGCCATCCGGCGGCACGACGATTCCGACTTCCTGTGCCATCCAGACGCCGCCCGGCGAGATGCCGACGCGCACCGTGCCACCGCCGTGGAGGAACTTGAAGCTCCCGCCGGCCGTTTGGAAGTAGCGGCCCGCGGTCTGCGTGAGCTGCTGCCCCGCGATGAACTCCGGCAATGGGCCGAACGCGCGGCCATCGATGTCGCGTGCGCTCGCCGGTCCATCCGCGAGCGGCACGCCGTCGGGGTTCACGAACTCGACGGTGATTTCGTGTGCCTTCGGCAGGCGGATATCGAGCTCGCGTGCATCCGACAGCGTCGCCTTGGGCAGCGGCAGGGAGTGGTGGTGAACGAGCCCGGCGCGCTGCGGATACACGATCAGCGTCGCATCGACGAGCTCCGGTGCGTCGCGTCGCGGCCCGTGGATTTCATAGCGGCCATCTGAGCCGGTCTTGACGCTCGGGGGAAGCAGCTCAGGCTCCAGCTCGGTCCAGCGCACGGCGGAGTCGGTCGGTTGCTTGCCGTAGCGCTCGAAGCTCTCCTTGCCGTTGCGCCGCGAGTCCACCATGACGAGGGCGCCAGCGACCGGTGCGCCGTCCGGAGTGAGAACGCGACCTCGGATCGGTTCGCCGAGAGGTTCGAGCACGACATCGACGCAGTCTTCCACTTCGCGCCGCTCGAGATCGAGCACGAACGTGCGGGGGTGATGGCTCGCGGCTCGAACTTGCACGATGTGAAGCGCGCCGTCCACGGTCGTGAAGCTCGCGCGCCCGCCGCCGTCGGTCTGCGCGGTGGCGTTGCCTTCGAACAGGAGGCAGCTCGCGTGTTGCGCGGGATCGTCGAGGACCGCGACGACACGGACCTCGGCTTCCGGCACGTATTCGAGCGCTTCTCCGAGGGACGACCAGACGCGCACGGAGAGCGGGGCTCCACCGAGCTCGCGCACGAGCGACGCCGATTCACCTTCGGCAAGCTGCAGGTGCTCGCACCAACCGGAGTGGCCGGCGGGCGTCGCGGTGAGGCGCACAGGACCAGCGGGTACCTCGATCGAGAAGCGCCCATCGGAGTCGGTGCTGCTGCGGCGCAAGCGGCGACCTTCGACGAGCGCGTCGATGCGCAGCCCTGCGACGGCGCGCCCCTGCTCGATGTCTGTTACCACGCCGGTCACGAGCGTGCGCTGGACCGTGAGATCGACGCGCTCGGGCTCCGCGGGGCGCTCCGGCTCCGAGCGCGGTGCGGAGACCTCCTCGCCCACTGCGGGCGGCGCCTCCGCGCTCTCGACATCCGGGCTCGCGACGAGGTCTTCCTCCACCGGCGCAGGGGGAGCGCGCAGGAGCAGCGTGGCCGCGATCGCCAGCGCGGCACCAAGCACGAGCAGGACTAGGAGCTTCTTCGCCATCGCAGTCCCCTTGGGATCGGCGCGTGCGCCCGCACAGCGCGATCGCGCATGTCCGCCAACCCCGCCTTTGCGACGCCCACGTCGGAACTTTCTTCCGTCCTAGGCTCCGAGAACGCCCGCAGCGACCAACTCAATAGCCGACGCCCACGCGGAGCTCGATCTCATCGGAGCCCTCGGGCACATCGACTCCGATCTCATCTCGCTGCCACTGCGGCACTCCGTTCGCGTCGTAGGGCGAGATGCCGACGACCACTGGGCCGCTGGGCAGCAGCAGCTCGACTCCGCCCTCGGGTGCTCGGAACACACGCGCGGAATCGCTCGCATGGATCCATCGCAGGGGCGTGTCTGCTGGGGCGTAGGGTGAACCGAACGCGTCGCGCAAGCTCGCAGCGCCGGCGCGCGGCCGACCGTGGACGTCGAGGAACACGAGCCGCACCGGCCTCGCTCGCGGAATGCGTACCACGACTCCGTCCGGCTGCGAGCGCGGATCGCTCAGCTCGACAGCCCAGTGGTGCACGAGGTTGTTGCGACGCGGAAAGACCACGACGCGCGCCGATTGGATGTCGACGATCTCGGCGCCGGGGCCCGCGACCGAGAAGCCGCCGCGCTCATCCGTCCACGTGACGGGGGGCTGCGTCATGGGAAGTTGCTGCGGCCTCAGCATCTCGCCTTCGTTCATCCAAACACCATCGCCGGTGCTGTGTTCGACGAGCAGGAAGACGGCAGCTCCTGGCACGGCGAGCCCTTCGGGATCGAGCACGACACCTTCGAGCATCGGTCCTTCGCTCCACAGGGTCACGTGCACGCACGAGGAGTCTTCGCCGGCGCTGGATCCTTCGAGTGTCCCGACGAAGGGCGTGAAGCCGTCCGCGCGCACTTCGAGCGTGCAAGGGACCGATTGGCCGCCGAGCGGAGCGATCACCTCCGCCATCCCTTGCATGTCCGTGGTCGAGGTGGTCGCTCGGGACCGAAGCGGCGAGGACCACCACGCCAGATCGACAGCGCCTTCGACGAGCGAAACGGACGCACCGTACAGCGGCGCGAGCTCGTCGCCGTCGCGTCGCCACACTCGCACGCAGCGCTTGGTCGTTCCCACCAACAGCCGGTCGTGCACGAACTCGTCTTCCGCAGGCACGTCCAGCGCGTCCCACCAAGCGGGTCCGTCGGACGGAGATGCGCCGAGCTGCTGGGGTCCGGGGCGCGTCATGAATTCGTAGCGGCCCGCCTCGTCCGTGCGCGTGCGCAGCACCGTCTCGTCGCCACCGAAGAGCGCGAGCTCCAGATCGGCGACGGGACGGCGGCTTCGTCCATCTTCGCCGAGCTGCTCGATCTTCCCGTGCAGGCGCGTCCAGCTCGTGCGGCTCGCCTTCCGACGTTGGCGTGCCTCGTCCGCATCGACCCGAGTAGCTTCGACACTCGCCGGAGTGAGCCGTTCATCGTCGACCCTCGCGGGCGCGGCCGACTCTTCCTCCGCGGGCTGCGCGCCTGCGGCGTCGTCTTGCGTGGGTTCGCTTCCACGCGGCCACAAGAGGGCCAGCAAGGCGACCAAGAGCACGCCGATGCCGATGAAGAGCGCCTTCTTCATGCGGCGGAGCGTACGACACGGCTCGTCGTGGCGCGATAGGCCCCAGCGCGGCATCATCTCTCGCCGCATGTCGCTGCTTTCGATCGATGGGATCTCCAAGAGCTACGGTGACCGCCAGCTGCTCCGCAACGTCTCGCTGATGATCGGCGAAGGCGAGCGCGTCGGACTCGTGGGGCCCAACGGCGGAGGCAAGTCGACGCTGATGAAGATCCTGTGCGGTCTCGAGGCGCCCGATGAAGGTACGCGCGTGCTGCGACGGGAGCTGCGGCTCGGCTATCTGGAGCAGGATCCCCAGCTCGATGGCACGGCGACGGCGCGCGAGGTGGTTCGCGCCGGTCTCGTCGAGCGCGAGCGGGTACTGCGCGAGCTCGAGCGCGTGCACGCGGAGCTCGAGCGAGCACAGGGTGACGCCTTGGAGAAGGCGATCGTGCGACAGGAGCGGCTCGAACGTGAGCTCGAGCGTTTCGGTGGCCACGACGTAGAGCACCGCGTCGAGAGTACGCTGCAGGCGCTCGGCGTGCGCGACCTCGATGCGCGCTGCGGCACGATGTCGGGCGGTGAGCGCCGCCGTGTGGCTCTCGCGCGGCTCTTGCTCGCGGGTCCCGAGCTGCTCCTGCTCGACGAGCCCACGAACCACCTCGACGCGCTCGTGACGGACTGGCTCGAAGACTGGTTTCTCGAGACCCGCACGCCGCTCCTGCTCGTCACGCACGATCGCTACTTCCTCGACCGTGTGTGCGACCGCATCGTCGAGCTCGATCGCGGCGAGCTCTACTCGTACACCGGCGGCTATGCGGAGTACTTGGAGAAGCGCGCCGATCGTTTGAGTGCCGAGCGCAGCGCCGAGAGCGCCCGGCTCAATCTCTTGCGCCGTGAGACGGCGTGGATGCGTCGCGGTGCGCCCGCGCGGACGACGAAGGCCAAGGCGCGCATTCGCCGCTACAACGAGACGGTCTCCGCAGCGCCGATCGCGCTCGCGCAAGATCTGGAGATGGCGTTCCCTGCGGGGCCGCGCCTCGGCACGCGCGTGTTGGAGCTCCACGGCGTCTCCAAGAGCTACGACGGGCGCGTCATCGTGCCCAAGCTCGATCTGGAGCTCGGCCCCGGGACACGGTTGGGCCTCGTCGGCCCCAACGGCGCTGGCAAGACCACGCTGGTGCGCATGATCCTCGGTGAGCTCGCTCCCGACACGGGCACGCGGAGCGTGGGCGAGACGGTGAAGTTCGCGAGTGTCGATCAGATGCGCACAGACGTGAAGCTCGACGCCACGCTGCTCGAAGAGCTCGCGGGCCGCAGCGATGTCGTCAAGGTGGGGGAGCGCGTGGTACGCGCCGAGAGCTACCTCGATCGCTTCGGCTTCGCGGTCGCGCAGCAGCGATCGGTCGTGCGCCAGCTCTCGGGCGGCGAGCGCAACCGCTTGATGCTCGCCAAGCTCATGCTGCAAGGCGGGAACGTCCTGGTGCTCGACGAGCCGACCAACGACCTCGACCTCTCGACGCTCCGCGCGCTCGAAGAGGCCCTGCTGGCGTTCGACGGCGCGGCGATCTTGGTGAGCCATGACCGCTGGTTCCTCGACCGCGTCGCGACGCAGGTCTTGTATCTCGATGGCGAGGGACTTGCGCGTATGCACTTCGGCGACATGTCCGGCTTGTTGGAGCTGCTCGCGAAAGAGCGCGAGGAAGCTCGTGCGCAGCGCAGTGCCGCGAAGCCGACTGCGACCGCGGCACCGCAGGCTGCGGCCACCCAGCCCGCGCAGCGCAAGCGAATCACACCGTGGCAACAGGCCGAGCTGGAGAAGCTCGAAGCGCGGATTCCGGAGCTCGAGACGACGCTCGCATCCTGCGACGCCGAGCTCGCGGAGCCTAGCCTCTACACCGGACCGCGCGCCGCGCTCGACGCTGCCCGCAGCAAGCGCGAGAAACTGCAGAGCGA
Source organism: uncultured Planctomycetota bacterium (assembly GCA_903928115.1). Lineage (GTDB taxonomy): Bacteria > Planctomycetota > UBA1135 > UBA1135 > F1-120-MAGs118. The sequence continues at coordinate 31,070 of CAIYPP010000142.1, read as the reverse complement.
GCTCCAAGCGGCCTACGCGCGCTGGGAAGAGCTCGAGTCGCTGCGCTGAGATTCACATACCGCGCAGCGAGAGTCGACCGAGCTTCGCGCTGCCGCCGATGACGTCGATCGCGAAGTCGCGCGGACGCTGGTCGAGCAACAGGAAGACATCGAACGGCAGCTCGGGCCACTCCGCGCGCGCTCCGGCGGGTCCGAAGCGCAAGCGCACCTCGCGACCGTCGCTCTCGAACTCGAAGCCCAGCGGCACCTGCGCCGGCCACGGGCCCAGCGGCATGACGCGCTTGAACTCGGGCTCGTGCCAGACGCCTTCCGGGCTCATCGCGAGCGTCGTCGTCGACATCTGAAGCTCGTCTTGCTGCTTCACGAGCTTGAGCGCCGCGCCCGTGCCGCGCGCGGAGTCGAAGCGCAGCAGCGCTTCCATCGGTCCATCGCCCGTAGCCGCGAGCTCGAGCGAGCCGGCGAGCAGCCAGCGCCCGCGCGGCAAGATGTTGTTCGTTCCCGTGCGCGCGACGAGCTCGAGCTCTTGATCCTTCGGAAGCGGAACGTTGCCAGGATCGCAGGCGACGTCGACATGGTGGCGCACCCGCGATTCACCGCCCCCGGCGTCGCGCACGGTCAGCTCGAGATCGAGGGAGTACGGACCATCGTGTTCCGGAGCGAGGAAGAACGCCTGTAGCCGATCGGCTCCGTCGATCACGACACGCGGACCGCTTCCGACTTGCCTCCACGACGCCTGCACCTCCTGCAGGCGCTCGTTGTGGGCCTGACCCGTCAGCGGGACCATCTCTCCGCACTCGCAGCGCGGGATCGACGCGATCTCAGCGGTCGGCGGGTTGTCGACCGCCTCGAGTCGAATCGTCTGCTGCGTCGAGAGCGACTCCGCGCCGACGCGCGCGGTGACTTCGAGCATGAGGTCGACCGGTCCGATCCACTCTGGCGCGACGAGCGACTGCTTGGCCGCTCCGCTCGACTGCACGTCGAGGCGCGGTTGGACGCCGAGATGGCTCCATGCGTATTCGATCGATTGTCCGTCGGCGCCCTGCACGACGCACTCGACATCGAAACGCTCGCCCTCGCGCACGCTCGTCGGGGCGCGAAGCTCGACACGCAGCTTGCTGGCCGGAGCCTCGGGTTCCTTGCCGCAGGCGAACAGGAAGAGCAGCGAAACAGGGGCGAATCGGAGCTTCACGAGCGCATGGTAGCAACGCACCCGCGGGATCGCGCGTACGATGCCGCCCATGAAGCGAATCGGTCCTTGGGTGCTCGGTGTATGCGCGTTGGCGTCCTGTCGCTCGACCACGGGGGGCGATTCCAAGCCCTATCTGCTCGAACGTGTCGACGACGCTGCGGTCGTCCGCGTCTACGCCGATGGCTTCGAGCGGTTGGAGCCGCGCGAGCGCGCGCTGTGCTGGCATCTCTACCAAGCAGCTGTCGCTGGACGTCCCATCTACTATCAGCAACGCTGCGCCGAGGGCCTCGACATCCTTCAGCTCGGCGAAGAGCTCCTCACGCACTCCGACGGCATCGATGCGGCATCGCTCGCCGAGCTGCGCCGCTACACGAAGCTCGTCTGGATCCACAGCTCGCCTTATCACAACACGACAGCGCGAAAGTTCTGTCTCGCCTTGTCGCCCACGCAGTTGGTGCGAGCCATCGAGGCTGCGACACGTAGCGGTGCCAAGCCGTCGCGCATCGAGGGCGAGAGCGCGAGTGCGCTGGTCGCGCGCCTCGGACCGATGCTCTTCGACCCGGCTTACAAGCCGATGGTCACCGCGAAGAGCACCGTCAACGGGCTCGACATCGTGCAGGCGTCCGCAGCAACGTTCTACGGACCCGGAGTTTCTCTGCGTCGGCTCGAAGGCTTCGAAGAGCGGTACGCGCTGAACTCGACGGTGGTCACGCGGAACGACGGCGGATTGGAGGAGCGACCTTGGCGTCTGGGACTGCCCGCGGAGGGGATTCCGGCGGGCCTTTACGCGGAGGAAATCGGCGCGATCGTCGCGCACCTCGAAGCGGCTCTCCCGCTCGCGAGCGAGCCGATGCGACGCGCGCTCGAAGCGCAGATTCGCTTCTACCGCACGGGGGAGCGCGTGGATCGGGTCGCGTACGACGTCGCGTGGGTCGCGGATACGGCCTCGCCTGTCGACACCGTGAACTCCTTCGTCGAGGTCTACGTCGATCCGCGCGGCGTCAAGGGAGCGTGGGAGGGGATCGTCAGCTACGAGGATCCGAAGAAGGCCGCGCAGATCAAAGCGATCGCTGCGAACGCGCAGTGGTTCGAGGACCACATGCCGTACGCGCCCGAGTTCCGCAAGCCTGACGTAGTGGGCATCAGCGCGCGCTCCATCGACGTGATCGTCGAGACCGGCGACTCGGGTCCGATCACGCCGATCGGCATCAACCTGCCCAACGACCCTTGGGTCCGTGAGCACCATGGCTCGAAGTCGGTGAGTCTCGCCAACGTGATCGAGGCACAGGATCGCTCCGCGTCGCCCCGCGCTCGCGCGGAGTTTGTCTGGGACGCCGCCGAGCTCGCACGTGCAGAACGCTGGCAGGCTCACGTGTGGGACATGCTCGTCAACATGCACGAGGTGATCGGCCACGCTTCGGGTCGCCAATCTCCAGAGCGCAGCGGCGATGCGGCGCAGTGGATTCGCGAGTTCTATTCGACGCTCGAGGAGACGCGCGCCGACCTCGTGGCGCTGTGGTTCATCGCCGATCCGAAGCTGCAGGAGCTTGGCCTGATCGATGACGTCGGGGAGGCTTCGCTCGCCTGCTACGAGCAATATGTGCGAAACGGCGGCTTGCAGCAGCTGCGTCGAGTGCCCGAGGGCGACGCGCTGGAGGAGGACCACATGCGCAACCGACAGCTCGTCGTGCGCTGGATCGAAGAGCGCGATCCCTCCGCACTGCGCCGTGTCGTACGAGATGGGAAGACGTACCTGCGCGTGCTCGATGTCTCGCGGTTCCGCGCCGCGTGCGGTGAGTTGCTCGCGCTCGTGCAGAAGCTCAAGAGCACGGGCGACTACGAGGGTGCGAAGGGGCTGATCGAAGGCTACGGAGTGCGTTTCGAACCCAAGCTGCGGGATGAAGTGGTCGCTCGCTACGCGCAGCTCGACGTGCCGGCGTACAGCGCGTTCGTCTTCCCGCGTCTCGATGCCATCCGCGACGCAAAGGGCACCGTCGTCGACGCGCGGCTCTCGTACCCCGCATCGCTCGAAGAGCAGATGCTGGAGTGGAGCGGGCGGCGCGCGCGCTGATCTTCAGCGCTCAGCGACGTACGTAGTCGAGCGAGACCAGCGTGGTCGCTTCCGAGCGGCTCGGCTGCGCGCGGTAGTGGTAGTCGCGGTCGTCCGGGACCAGCTGCACGTAGATGTCGCGCTCGCGTCCGTCGCGCGACCAGCTCTTCCACTGGTGGCCTACGCCGCGCTCGCCGTCGGCGACGAGCGTTCCCCGAGCGACCGAGCCATCTGCTCCAAACTTCCAGAACTTGGCGCCGCTCGAGGCGTCCGCTCCGTAGAGCATCCACGTGTGGTCGGCGAGTTCCTGTTCGTCGCCGACCGCGAGCTGACCCTGCCAAGAGAGGAAGGGTCCGCACCAGCTTGTCCACGCCGTGCGTGCGCGTACCGTCTCGCCCGTCGGCACGGTGCCGCGTGCTTCGTACTTGGCACCCACGAGCGGCGCGAGCCTCGCCAAGACGTCGTTGTTCGCGGTGCTCAGCGGATATTGGACGCCGATGCCCTGCTGGACGTAGGCATTTCCGCGCTCGAAGAAGCTGCGCGTCGCCGCGTCGTCGGCGCCGTAGTCGCAGCCGGTCGTGATGAGCTGCGTCACATCGGCGCCGTGTTCTTCGAGTCGCAGCACGTGCCAGCCGTGCGTACTCCATGCACGGAGGAAGTCGGGAGCACCGGCCGGCGGCGTCGTGCGGAACGCGAGCATGCGCCCGGGGTCGAGGGCGAGGATTTCGTGGCGAATGCCGCCCGCGTCTCCGAGCTCGCCCTGCGCGTCGTAGTGGGTGAGGATCGCACCGCCGATCCGCAGCTCGATCGAGGCTTTCGCCACGCCCCAGAGCTTCACCAAGCCGTCCGACGTGCGGAGCTGCGACCAGAGAACGTCGCGGGACGCACCGACCAAGCCGACGGTTCGCTGCAGCTCGGGATAGAGAGGTGCGAGCGACGCCACGGAGCTCGCGCTCGCTCGCGTCGGAAGCACCGACGGCAAGAGCTTCCATTCCGCAGGCAGCCTCTGCACGCGGTGGAAGCGCTGCGCGTCCACGACCGTGCCATCGACGACCGTCTCCACGGTGTGCGCGTCGACGCTTTCGCGGCGCACGCGTTTCACAGCGCTCGCGGCGGACGGGATGACGTCGCGCAGCACGAGTGCATCCTCCTCGGTTCGCAAGGTCGCTTCGGAGCACACGCCCGCGCTGGTCCACGTCCAGCAGCGCATGTCCCTGCTGCGCGGGTCGATGCCATAGATCGAGCGCGAGCGCAGGCCAAGCCCATCGGCGCCGCCGGACCACACCGTCTCCTCGACGAAGGTGCCGCCGAGGATCGGGGTCAGAACCACGCGCTCGCGGATGGGCGCACCGTCGCTCGATTGCGACTCGCCGAGCCATTCGCCGCCGCACCACTCCTGCACGGCCGCCTGCGCGAGGGCGCTGTTGCCGGCAGCGCTGGCCGAGTCGAACGAGAGTGCGACCGCCTCGACCCATTCGCGCGCGGCGACCGAGTAATGCTCGATCGCGAGGCCGAAGTCCGGGCCTTGACCCTGCGCGACGGTCGCCACGGTCACTTGCGTACGGTCGTGGGCAAGCGGCGAAACGTAGAGAACGCTCCACTGCTCTCCCGCGCGCTGCGACACCCACTCGGGTTCCGAGGGCGGAGGCACGAGCGAGAACGCGAGCATCGCGCCGCGTTCGTGGGCGAGGATGCGGCGCGAGGCCCACAGTGGCGCGCGCTCCACGGAGCCTTCTCCAGCAGCCCATTCAATCCGACCGCCGGGCCGCAACTCGACCTTCGCATCCGCGACTCCCAGAGCGCGCTCGATCGCGCGCGGATCGGTGAAGGCGGCCCACGCAGCCTCGACGGACGCGGGGATCACGATCGTGTCTTCAGCATGCCGCTCGGGCTCTTGGGAGAGCGGACACGCCAGCACGACGAACGCGAGGAGGTGCATGGCGAGAGACTAGCAGGCAGCGAGACCCATGTGCCGAGTTGGGCTCGACGCACTAGCTCCGCCGCCCGCGCGGGTCACATGCGCCGCGGCCTCAGCTCGCCCGTTTGAACAGATCGAGGAAGCGGTCCTCGTACTCGCGGAAGAGTCCGTGGCGATCCAGCTCGGCCTTCAGCTCGAGCGCCCGCGAGCGATCGACGCGGGCGAGTCGGAACAGCTCTTCGATGCGCTGGACGACCTCGGTGGGTGGGCCAGTTTCGCTCGCAGCTTCCAGTTCCGCCGGCTCCTCGTCCTCGTCGGTCTCGGTCCGAGCTGCTTCACTTCCGGCTTCTGCGCCCGCCGCGAGTCGCGCCGCGCGCTGCAGGCCTTCGAGGTGCTCGATCAGTCCTTTTTCGATGCGTCGGGCATCCGCCACGAGTTCCGCAAGGTCGATCTCGATGCCTGCGAGCTGCGCGAACGCGCGGAGGATTGCCACCGAGGCCTTCGGGTTCGGCACGGTGGCGGCGAAGAACGGAAACTCGCCCAGCAAGCAGGTGCCCGGCACTCCGCGCGCGGCGGCCAACGCGATGAACACGCCGTTCAATCCCGTGACTTCCCCTTCCGCGAGCCGCGTGAGCCCGATCCGATCTGCCTCTTCGATCGCGCTGGCCTCGGTCGCGACTGCGAACACGCGCGGGTCGGCGCTCGGATGCGTCGGCGTCGCCATCGCGGCGAACGTGAATGCTCGCTCGACTCCATGGCGCAGCGCTGCTTCGAGCAGCGCATCGCCGTAGCGCGCTGCGTCGATGTTGGGCTGTTGATCCGCGAGCATCACGATCAAGTCGCGGCCCTCCCGCGGATTGCGCCAGACGTAGAACACGCTGCGCGGACGATCCGGCGGCTGAACGAGCCCGTCTTTCACGGCGATCGACTGCGACGCGTGGAAAGGCCGCGCGTCGAGCTCGGAGAGCTGCTTCATCTCCAGCGCGCGCACCAAGTACGTTCCGGCGATCTGGGCCACGCCGCCCATGCCGGGCCACACGGCGACGAGCCACGGCTTCCGCAGTTCGCGATCCATGCACGTCTCCTAGGACGGGAGCCCCCCGAGCCCCAAGTCCCACGCTCACCCATGGGACTCGGTGCGGCTCGGGAGGCCCCCGCGCCTTGGGCGCCTGCGTGCTCCGCGCTTACGCGGCTTGCGGGCCGTTCGAGCCGTAGTGCGGAAATCGCAGCGACAATTGCTTGCCCGCCTCCTTCGCCGTCTCGGCCATCAGGGCGTCGCGCAGCGCGCGCGCTTCGCGCACATCCGTCGTGCCGAGCGACGCGCGCAGCCGCCGCTTGCGATGCTCGGACGTGTGGTAGGTGAACGCGACCCACCACAGCCTCCCATTGCGCCACAGGTGGTGGTCGGGATGCGTAGCGGGGCCGATGGAGCGGGTAAAAGCGGTCGGACGCTTCTTCTTCACGGTGGTGTCCTCGGTCGATGACGAGCAACTCCACCGGAGCGCTGCAGCCCTTGCGGGCCACCGCGGGACACTTCGTTGCCTCGGTTCCCTAGCGGGACCTCGGCCACATCGTTCGCCCTCTCGGGCGCGCAAGGCACCTTGGGATGTCCTCCCAGGTTGCCGGACCCGCAACTCGCGGGTCACTCCGGATGTACAGGGGAGATCTTCGGCAATTTCCGCCGTTCCCGCAACCTGCAGATGTGTCATAGGCCCGCGCGTGGGCCTAGGTGGCGCCCTGAACCCGTCCCGAGCCCCGCGCGCCCCTCCGGAAGCCCGCTACGCGCGGTCCCAGAGCCACAGCCAGTTGGCGGCGATCGCGAGCACTCCGAGGCCCAGAAGCAGCGCCCGCGCCGTCTCATCGAGATCGAGCACCAGCCGCTTCGCTGTGGCCGCGCGGAGCAGCGTCAAGCTCGCGAGCACCGCGAGCGCGCTCATCACCAACGGGTTCCAGAGCCATGCGTCGATCGGCCGTCCTTCGATCAGCGCGAGGACACCGCGCGTCGAACCGCAGCCTGGGCACGGCCGATTCGTGAGGCGCTTGAACTGGCACAGCACGAAGTTCGCGTCGTACTTGCTTGCGAGCCAGACACTGCCGCCGACCAACGCTCCCCAAGCAGCGACGACGGCGATCACCCAGCGCGGAGCATCGGGCAAGCGCGAAGCCGGGACCCTGCGAAGCGTGAAGCGCACCGGATCAGGCAAACGAAGCGATCAAACCCATCAAGATGAGGGCGTAGACCAAGAGGGCGAGGAGCTGCAGGGCACCGAGGATGGTTCCAACGATCCCGCAGATCTTGCCCGCATTGGTGATGCCCTGACCGCTCGAATCCATGGTTCCCGCGCTCATCTCTTTGAGGTCGGAGTTGCCCATGATCCATGCCGGAATTCCGAGCAGGCCGCAGCAGATCAGCGACAGGATGCCGAGGATGAGGACGAGCGTTCCGCGATGGGCTTTCATAGTTGTCTCCGTGAGTGTGTCGACCGTGGGCGCTTCCGTGGGGGTAAAGGCCGCGGTGGACTCGGTTTCATGAAATCGTCGGAAACTGGGGCGTGCTCGGAGTCTAGCGCGCCGTCGGCGCGAGCCGCGCGTCGAGCTCCGCCAAGGTGAAGCGCACGCTCACGATGTAGGGCTTTTCACCCTGCGTCCACGTCCCGTAGCTGGTCGCGACGAACGTGCCGTCCGCGAGCACTTCGAGCCCCGCGTAGCCGCAGTCCCAGTCGCTGAAGTTGTCCATCAGGCGTGCGCGGTAGGCACCTGCGCCGCCGCTCGCGATGTCCTCGTAGCGCCCGACCCACACGACCCAGTCGCCGCGCGTGGGGCTCTCCTTCGCGACGTCGCGGAACGTGACCACGAGCCGCCCATCGAGAGCGTACGACGCGACATGGCGATCCCCGGTGAGAGCGGAAGCCGCCTCGCGCGGCGTGCTCCACGTGCGTGCTTCGTCGTCGCTCGTCATGAACTGCGACTGCGTGCGGCGTCGATTCTCGCGCAGGAGCATCAGCAACTGCTTTCCATCCGGCGAGCGGACGGCGCCGGGTTCGCAGAGATGAACGTCGCTTCCGCTCCACGGAGCCGTCGGCGCGCTCCATGTGAGTCCCAAGTCGCGGGAGACCGACTGCAGCAGCGTGAACGTGCCCGCGGCCTTGCCGTCCCGCTTCAAGAATCTCCCGTCGTCGTGAAACAGCGCCACGAGCGAGCCATCGGCGACTCGCACCACCGAAGACATCACCACGATGCCGCCGAAGTCGCCGATGGGCTCGAGCTCGGTCCACGTTCGGCCGCCGTCTTCCGAGCGCGAGCAGCGCGCCGGATAGAGGCCGGAGAAGAGCAGGACGCGCTCGCCGCCGTCGGGCTTCACGAAGCGGTGCAGCGTCGGGGTCTCCAAGCTCGTCGCGAAGCTCGCGGGAACCGCCTGCGGTCTGCTCCAAGTGCGCCCACCGTCTTCGCTGCGCACGATGCGAATCGCGCCACGGCCGTGACCTTCCGGATACGCACACAGGATCGTGCGTCCGTCGCCCAAGAGCGCCGTCGTCGGATGGCCGAGGTACTTGCCAGGCTCGCGGTCGACGATCACTTGCCGCGCGGAGTCCGACGCGAGGTCGATCTGTTGGAGCTCAGCCAGAGCGAGGAGCAGCGCTGCGATCATGTCGTCTTTGTAGCGTGCGGGCGCGCTACAGTCTCGCCATGAGACGCTACGGAATGGTGATCCGGCTGCAGCCGGACAAAGTCGATGAGTACGTGCGCCTGCACTCTGCGGTGTGGCCATCGGTGCTCGCGCGCATCACGGACTGCAACCTGCGCAACTACTCGATCTTCCTGCAGCGCCTCGACGACGGCCGTGACTATCTTTTCGCCTACTTCGAGTATTTCGGCGTCGACTTCGCTGCTGACATGGCGCGAATGGCCGCGGATCCCGAGACGCAGCGCTGGTGGAAGCTCACCGAGCCTTGCCAAGACCCCCTCGCCGCGCGCGCACCGGGCGAGTGGTGGACCTCGATGCGCGAGGTGTTTCACCATGCTTGAGCTGCTCTTCCTCGTACCGCTCCCGCAGCTTGCGGGCACACAGCACGCGCCTGCTCCGCTCGTTCTCGAAGCGCCGATCGCGCGCTGGGACGAAGCGCTGCCGCTCGGCAACGGCGCGCTCGGCGTGCTCGTGTGGGGCGAGGATCGCACGCTGCGCTTCTCGCTCGATCGCGGAGACCTGTGGGACGAGCGCACGCCCGCGACGCTGCAGCGCGAGGACTGGAACTACGCGACGATGAAGCAGCTCGTCGCGAGCGGTCCGCAGGAGAAATTGCACGAGCTCTTCGACGTTCCCTACGACACGGTTCCTTATCCGACGAAGCTCCCCGGTGGCCGACTGGAGCTCGAGTTCCCCGAAGGAGTGGTCGCGCAGCGCTTCACGCTCGACCTCGCGCGCGCCGAGGCGACGGTCGAGCTCGTCGGTGCGCGCGTTCGGGCGCATGCAAGCGCGACGGGCAACGTCGTCGCGATCCGTGTCGACGGCGCGCGGCCGCAGGTGAAGCTCCGCTCATCGAAGGCTGTCGTGCAGCTCGGATACCCAGAGGCGAGCGAAGGCTCTGAGGGAAACGTGCGCTGGTTCGTGCAGCGAGCCGCGGACGGCATGAGCTATTCGGTCGCCATCGCGGAGCGCGCCGATGACGCGGGGACAACGTTCCTCGTCGCGCTCGAGCGGAACGGCGCGGAATCCAAGGATGTGCGTTGGGTGCGAAGGGCGCTCGACCAAGCGCTCTCGTCCTCGTACGAGGAGCTCCGTACGCAGCAGCACGAAGTCTGGTGGGCGAGCCATTGGAGCGTGTCGAGCGTGTCCGTGCCCGACGCAGCGATTCAGCGTCAGTACGACCTCGTGCGCTATCTCTACGGCGCGGGGTCGCGCGTCGATCGTCTCGGACGCGGCGGCGCGCCGATCGCGCTGCAGGGTCTTTGGACGGCCGACTCCGGCGGCTTGCCGCCGTGGAAAGGCGACTACCACAACGATCTCAACACGCAGACTACCTACATCGCTCAGCTGCCGATGGGGCACGGCGACGCTGGGCTGTGCTTCCTGCAGCACCTCGCCTCTCTGCGTCCGCGCTTCGAGCAGTTTGCGCGCTCGTTCTATGAGGTGGACGGTCTTGTCGTGCCCGGAGTGATGACGCTCGGCGGTCGCGCGATGGGGGGCTGGGGACAGTACTCGCTCTCGCCGACGAACACGGCGTGGCTCGCACTTCTGTTCGACGAGCACTGGCGCTACACGCTCGATCGCGAGTTCTTGGAGCACGTCGCCTATCCGTGGTGCAGCGCCGCGGGCCGCGCGCTCTCGGAGCTGCTCGTCGTCGACAAAGACGGAGCGTGGCGTCTGCCGCTCTCATCGAGCCCGGAGATTTTCGACAACTCGCGCAAGAGCTGGCTCCCGCCAAACTCAAACTACGATCAAGCGCTCCTACGCTGGCTTTTCGCGGCGCTCGCCGAGCAAGCCTCGGCCTTGGGCCGCACGGAAGAGCGCGAACAGTGGAGCGGACGGCTCGCGCGGCTCGAGCCCCTCGACGTGGATCCCGCGAGCGGCGCGCTGACCTTCGCGCGCGGCTTTCCTTATGACCAGTCGCACCGTCACTTCTCCCATGCTCTCGCCTTGTACCCGCTCGGTCTGATCCACGCCGAAGGGAGCGACGTCGACCGCAAGATCCTCGACGCCACGCTCGCGCAGCTCGAAGCGCGCGGTACGGACTGGTGGACCGGCTACAGCTTCTCGTGGTTCGCATGCATGCTCGCCCGCGCCGGTCGCGGCGAGTCCGCGCTCGGCTACCTCGAGAAGTACCTCGCGTTCACAGGCCGCAACGGCTTTCACTTGAACGGCGATCAGTCCGGCAAGGGCTATTCGAAGTTCACGTATCGACCCTTCACGCTCGAGGGCAACATGCTCGCCGCCCAAGCCGTGCACGAAATGCTGTTGCAGAGCTGGGGCGGTGTCGTGCGGGTCTTCCCAGTGACGAGCGAGCGTTGGAAGAACGTCGAGTTTCGCGACCTCCGTGCAGAAGGTGCACTGCACGTCTCCGCTGTCCGCAGGGACGGTCTCACTCGGCGCGTGAGGATTCGCTCGGAGAAAGGCGGAGTCCTGCGCCTACGCGATCCGTTCGCGGACGCGAACTTCCGCAGCGAAGGTCCGGCGCTCGAACGGCGTGGTTCGGAGCTCGTCGGCTCTCTCAAGCCGGGCGAAGTCGTGACCCTCGTGCGCGCCGACTGAAAGGCGACGCTACTTCTCGGCGAGCGCGTCCGGTAGCCACTTGGGGAGGCGCTCGATCGACTTGCGTGCCTTGTCGCTCGTCGGGACGCCCCAGGCCTGAAAGAAGGGCCCGAGGTTCTTGCCGGTCGCTTCGGAGAGCCGCACGAGCCACATGTCGCGCTTCTCGTCGTCGTTCGCGGGCCGCTCGTCTTTTCCGAGCGGCAGATAGCTCGCGAACGCCTTTTGGAACGGCTCCCAGCCGAAGGCATCGCGCACCTGAACGTACATCGAGAGCGCGAGGAACGGGTCCGACTTCCACTGCTCGAACTTCGCGCCCGCGGCGATGTAGCGCTCGAGCGACGGAGGCTCGTTCACGCCCGGGTGTCCGCGCTCGCCTTCTGGGAGCTGACAGATGCGCTCGATCGAGTAGAGCCCGATCACGTTGTTCGTGACCTCGCCCGTGCCATCGAACGTCCACTCGCCGCGCTGCAGGTTGTGGCCGAGCTCGTGCACGAAACCCCAGATGTGCTCGCCACGGATCAGGCCCTCTCGATCGACGACGGCGTCGATCACATCGAGGTGCGTCATCACCGGATAGCCCGAGTGCATGTAGCCCGCGCTGATCTGGCGATCTGCGACGAAGCGCTCGGGCCGCGGCCGCTCCTTGGGGATCCCGACGAGCTCCGCCTGCGCGTCGAGCGCAGCGTCCCAGAAGCGCATCAGCGCCTCGGGGTCTTCCAGAGCGCGAACCGCACTCGAGGGCACGCTGATCCACAACTTGCGCGAGCCGAGCTCGGCCCACGGGGCTGGGCGCGCACGCTGCGTTTCACGCCACTCTGCGAGCGATGTTTCGCCCAAGAGGAAGCGCGGCGCCGGCACGCCGCCGCGGATCTGGACGCGCACGCGACCCGCCGTGCAGCCTTCAGGCACGACCACGTAGATCGGTCCGCCGAAGGGATTCGCTGCGAGCGTGGACTTCTCGCTCGCCGGCACTTCGACCGTGATCTCGGGCACTCGCTTCCATTGGTCGTGGTGCCACAGGCCGTCGGTGTGGCAGCCGATGCGCAGACCGAAGCCGCGACCGAGCGCCTCCGTGGGCAGTTGAAGCTCGATCTTCGCGCCCGGTCGCGCGTAGGCGCCGGTGGAATGCCAGCCGCCGAGACTCGTGTCGATCTCCAGCGCGACCAGCTGCGCCGGAGCTTCGACGTCGCCCGGAAAGTCCGCGGCGCTCGCATGCGGCTTGACCTTCGCGATCGGGAGCCGACGGAGCATCTCGACTTGGATGCCCATCAGCGCGCGCCGAAGCGCGTCTTGGCGAGCGAGCGGCCGCGACTCGCTCACGACGAGCTCCTGCTCGCGGGCCTTCACGAGCTTCTCCAGCTTCTCGCGGAAGTCGACGTCGCCCTCCGGCATCCAGCGCAGCGCGAGCTGCAGCGACACTTGCGCCTGCGCCAAGTCCGCATCGCTTGCGCTCGCCTTTCCGGAGTCGAGCGCTACGAGCAGGTCGAGCGCGCGCTGCGCATGCACCAGCGGCGAAGTCGGACCCACCGTGATGTGGCCGGTCTTGTCGGTCGCCCCCGTGTAGCCGTCCGCGTAGGCGATCCCAGCGCGCGCGACAAGTTTCTGCCCCGGCTGCGCTTCGACGCGCGCGCCGCGGTGACCTTGCAGCCAGCCCCACGGCGTGTCGCCGCACAGGAGTCCACCGCCCTTTGCGACCCACTCGCCGAGCCAAGCCTGCTCCTCGTCGGTGAGGGAGAGCGGCGCACAGCCGATCAAGTCGAGCTTCTCAACGCCGTCCGGCTTCGCTCCGCGCGGCAGTTCGACAACTTCGAAGCCCGCCTCGCGGAACAAGCCGCCGAACATTCCGGCGTGGGTGCCGACCTTGAGTCCGCGCGCCTTGGACTTCGCGGCCCACTCGAGGAGCGCGCCCATCAGCTGCGCGGTCTGCCCGGGGCGCTTCGCTGCGGGTCCGGCGTAGCCGTTGTGCCCGAACACGACGACACGGCCTGCTCCGATGCGTCCGCCCGCGACGATCGCGGCTCGCTGTCCCGCGTGCTCCGCAACGACGATCGGAAACGCCTTGTCGCCGAAGACCGCGAGGGGTCCCGGGATCCCGGTCCGCTCGAACAGCGAGACACCCTCGAGGAGCTTGGCCGCATCGTCCTGCGCCCGCGCACGAGGTGCGAGGAGCAAAACGAGGACGAGTGCCCACTTCACAACGCTCGTGATCTGCACGTCGAAGTCTCTCCGTAGCGGTTTGCTCGTCCCGAATCAGCCGAGCGGGAACACCGTCGAACTGTGAATCTCTCGAACGCCACTTGTGCGCACGATGTCGCGCCAGTTGTGCGCGCGCACGCCGCCGCCGGCCAAAATGGCGATCCTTCCGCGCGCGCGCTCGACGAGCTTGCGGAGTTCCTCGCGTCCCTCGTGCGCATCGGTCGCGCCTCCTGTCGTGAGCACGCGCTCGACCCCGAGCTCGATGAGTGCGTCCAGCGCCGCGAGCTTGTCAGGTGTGCGGTCGAACGCACGATGGCACGTGACTTTGAGCGGCCGTGCGAGGGCCACCAACTCGCGCATGCGCTCGACATCGAGGCTGCCGTCCGCGCGGAGCACGCCGAACACGGCAGACATGACCTTGCGTTCCTTGAGCCACGCGATGTCCGCGCGCATCGACGCGAGCTCGGCATCGTCGTACAGGAAGTCGCCCCCGCGCGGGCGCACCATCACGCACAGAGGCAGCGTGGTGTTGGCCTGAGCGAGCTCCATCAGTCCGCGGGTAGGAGTGACTCCGCCGACCTCGAGGCGCGAGCACAGCTCGATGCGCTGCGCGCCGCCCGCGACCGCGCGCTGGAGCGCTCCGAGCGAGTCGACGACGACTTCGAGCAGCGTCATGCGTCCGTGCTCCGGGCGCGCAGTCGATCGAGCGCGACGGCCGCGACGATGATCGCGCCGGTCACGAGCTCCTGCACCCAGTTGTCCATGCCGAGCTTCGTACAGCCGTTGTCGACGACAGTCATGATCAGCGCGCCGACCAGCGTGCCAGCGATCGATCCCTGTCCGCCCGACAAGCTGGCACCGCCGATCACGGCCGCGGCGATCACCTTGAGCTCGTAGCCCTGCGCCGTCGTCGGGTCGCCCATCGACAGATACGAGGTCTGCAGTACCGCGGCGACGCCCGCGCACGCGATCGCGAGCGTGTACACGAGCACCTTCGTGCGCTCGACGCGCAGGCCGCACAGCCGAGCCGTTTCTTCGTTCGAGCCGAGCGCGAAGACATGGCGGCCGAAGACGCTGTAGCGCATCGCGACGGCCGCGAGTGTCGCGACGGCGACGAGAATCCACACGCCGGTCGGCAGCAGGACGCCCTTGTCGACGGACATCAGTCCGCTCAAGCCCGACATCGTGGCCATGGATTCCGGCGATTGCGCGTACACCGGCTGATTGTCGCCGAGCCCCTTCGCGAGTCCGCGCAGCGCTCCCCACAGGCCGAGGGTGACGATGAACGGCGAGAGCTCGACGCGCCCGAGCAGCCTGCGGAACAGTAGCGCGGCGGCGACCGCGACGACCGCGCCCACGGCGAGGCCTAGCGCAGCTCCGCTCGTCTTCGCGAGCCACGCGCCGACCGCGATGCCGAGCGCGACGCCCGCGACGCGGCCGAGCTCTCCGACGACGAGCGCGCCGATGCCCGCGCCGATCAGCGCGCCTGTGGCGATCCCTGCGAGGGCTGCGAGCCAAGCGGGCATGCCGTCGCGTACGAGCGATGCGATGACCATCGTTCCTAGCGCGATCGTCGCACCCACCGACAGGTCGATGCCGCCCGACACGATGATCCACGTGGCTCCGACGGCTGCAGTTCCGACGACGGCCGTCTGCAGCAGCATGAGCTCGTGGTTCGACCAGCTCGTGAACTTGCCGCCGGCGAGCAGCGCGAACAGCGTCCACGTGGCCACGAGTCCGAGCGCGGGACCCAGGCGGCGCAGGACTTCGCGGACGCTCATCGCACGCCTCCCGCGGCTTCGAACATCACGGCTTCCTCATCGAGCTCTTCGACGGCGCGAGCGAGTCCGAGCTCACCGCGCGCCATGACTGCGATGCGGTCGCAGATTCCGAACAGCTCGGGCAAGTAGCTCGAAACGACCAGCACCGCGCGCGGCCGCGCACCTCGCGCGAGCTCGTCGATCAGGCGATAGATCTCGGCCTTCGCAGCCACGTCGACTCCGCGCGTCGGCTCGTCGAGCAAGAGGACGTCCGCATCGCAGTACAAGAGGCGCGCCAGGGCGACCTTCTGCTGATTGCCGCCCGAGAGCTGGCCCACGGGCTGCGCGGCGCTCGCACACTTCACGCCGAGCTTCGCGATCCACTCTCTCGCCGCGTCCTCGATGCGGTTGGGCGTCGTCCAGCCGCCGCGCGCGACGCGGTCGAGCCGCGGCAAGCACAGGTTCTCGGCGATGGGCCGCGCGAGAGCGAGACCTTCGCGCTTGCGATCTTCGCTCGCCATCCCGACGCCTTGGCGCCAGCGCTCGCCCGGCGTGCGCGCTCCTTCGAGCGCGAGCACCTTCAGTTCTCCGGACACGACGCGATCGAGCCCGAAGATCGCACGCAAGAGCTCCGTGCGCCCCGCGCCGATCAATCCCGCGACGCCCAGCACTTCTCCGCGCCGCAGCTCCAAGCTTGCGTTCTTCGGTCGACGCACGCCGGTGAGAGAATTCACGCGCGCGATCACCTCGCCGACACGCGAATCCGAGCGCGGATAGAGCTCCGACACTTCGCGACCGACCATGGCTGCGACGAGCTTCTGCGCCGAGAGCTCCGCGCGTTCGAAGCTCGCCACGCTGACGCCATCGCGCAGCACGACGGCGCGGTCCGCGAGCTCCATCACCTCTTCGAGCGCATGGGAGATGTACACGATCGCGACACCGCTCGCGCGCAGCTTGCGCACGAGCGCGAAGAGTCGCGCGACGTCTTCGCGGCCCAAGCTCGACGTCGGCTCGTCGAGGACGAGCACCTTCGCGTCGAGTGCGACCGCGCGCGCGATTTCGACCAACTGCGCGTCGGCCGGTCCCAGCGCGCCGACGCGCAGCTCGAGATCGAGCTCCGCTCGGCCGACCTGCGCGAGCGCTTGCCGCGCGCGTGCGCAGAGCGCGCCTCGATCCACGAAGATCCCGCGTCGCGGCTCGCAACCGAGCAGCACGTTCTCGGCGACCGAAAGGTGCGGCGCGAGCGAGAGCTCTTGATAGATCATCGCCACGCCCGCGCGTCGCGCTTCCGCGGGCCCCCGCGGCCGGTACGGCGTACCGTCGAGGCGCATCTCGCCTGCGTCGGGCACGACTGCGCCGGCGAGAACCTTCATCAGCGTCGACTTGCCCGCGCCGTTTTCGCCGACCAGCGCGAGGACCTCGCCCGCGCGCGCTTCGAGGTCGACGCCTCCGAGCGCCACGGTCGCCCCGTAGCGCTTCGCGATGCCCGCCATCGAGAGCCGCACGCTCACGTGGGGGAGGATAGCGCGCTCGCGCTATTCGAGCAGGGGCGCGACCTCGGGCGACTTCATGTTCTCGCGCGTGGCGAGCACCGCGCCGGTGTCGATCGCGGGCGGCACACTCTCACCCTTGCGGACGCGCTCCAAAGTCTCGACCGCGAGGCGCCCCATGCGCCGCGGATCCTGCACGACCAGCGCGTCGATGCGGCCGTCCGCGAGTGCGGCGACCAGCGGGGGCGATGCATCGAAGCCCACGAAGCGCAGCTTTCCGGCGAGGCCCGCTTGCTCGAGCGCGAGCAGCATGCCTGCGGTCGCCGATTCGTTCGAGCAGAACACGCCCTGCGCCTCGCGCAGTGCGTCGAGCATGTTGAGCGCGGTCGTCTTTGCCTCGCCGACGGTCGCGCCCGCGAAGCGATTGTCGATCGTGACTTCGACGCCGGCCGCGCGCGCGGCGTCGAGGAAGCCCTGTTCCCGCGCTTCGGTGCTGGCCGAGCCGACCTGATAGCGCAGCAACACCGCCTTGCCTTTTCCGCCGAGCAGCGCGGCGAGGTGCTCGCCGGCGCTGCGTCCACCCGCGCGGTTGTCCGTTGCGACGAAGCTCGCGAAGTCGACGCCGGCCTTGCCGTCGAGGTCCGAGTCGAAGATCACGACCGGAATGCCGCGGCCCTTCGCCTGAGCGACGACCGGCACGAGCGCCGCGTGGTCGAGCGGCGCGAGCGCGAGGCCGTCGAGCTTCTCCGACAGGAGCTGTTGGACGAGTGCGATCTGTTGCGCACGGTCGTTCTCTTGCAGTGGCCCCTTCCACACGATTTCCGCGCCGACCGCGTCGCCACCCGTGCGCGCTCCGCTCTCGACGGCCTTCCAGAAGACGTGGGTGGTGCCCTTGGGAACCACGGCATAGCGCGGCTTGCCGCTGTCGGAGGGGCCGGACGCCTCGCCCGTGCAGGCGCAGAGCGCCGCGGCGAGCGCGAGAGAGAGATAGATAGGAGTGCGAATCATCTGGGGGAGCTCCTCAGGCCCATGTTCCGTGACAAGTGGCGCGTTTTCAATTGCGAAACAGTTGATCGACCTGTGAAATAAGGGGCGTCCCCTCCTCTCTCCTGACTATGAACGCCACCCCCGAAAACGCCACCAAGGAATCCGGTCGTTACCGCGCCCCCGCGCTCGAAAAGGGCCTCGAGATCCTCGAGCTGATGGCGGCGCGTCCCGAGGGCCTGTCTCAATCCGAGATCGCGCGCGCGCTCAACCGCACCGTGGGCGAGATCTTCCGCATGCTCAACTGCTTGGTCGAGCACGGCTACCTCTCGATCCAGCGTCCCGGCGATCGGTACATCCTGACGCTCAAGCTGTTCGAGCTCGCCCACCGCAGCGAGCCGCTCGACCGCCTGCTCGGCAATGCGCTGCCCGCGATGCGCGAGCTCGCGGCCAACATCGAACAGTCTTGCCACCTCGCCCTCATCGAAGGCGGGCACGGCGTCGTGGTCGCGCAGGTCGACAACCCCGGACACATCGGCTTCGCCGTGCGCGTCGGCTCGGTGATCAGCCTCGCATCGACGGCGTCCGGCCGCGTCTTGCTCGCGTTCCAAACCGCGGAGGACCGCCAGCGACTGCTCGCGAAGGCGGTCGCCGATGGCGAGCGCATCGACGTCGCGGGTCTTCAGCGCGACCTCGAAGCGATCCGCACACGCGGTTTCGAGGAAATGGACAGCACGCGCATCCGCGGCATCCGCGACGTGTCCTTCCCTGTCCTCGATCACAAGGGCTCGGCTGCCGCGGCGGTGACCGTGCCGTTCATCGAGCGCCTCGACGCGCCCAACCGCGAGGCCTTCGGGCGCACGCGCGAGGCCCTCGGCCGCACCGCAGGCACATTGACGGCGACACTCGGCGGCCGCAGCGGGGTTGAAGCTCGCTGAGAACCATGGCGAGTGCGGACGATTCAGCTCGGGCGCCGTTGCGGCAGCGCTGGGAGCGCCCGACCGCCCCGCGTCCGATCGTGTGCATCGGCGCCGGCGGAATCGTGAACGACGCGCATCTGCCGGCGTACCGCGCGGCCGAGCTGCCCGTCGCAGGGGTGTACGACCCTCAGGTGGAGCGAGCGCGCGCCACGGCCGAGCGCTTTCGTCTGCCGCGTGTGTTCGAGACGCGCGAAGCCGCGTTGGCGGTGTCCGACGTGGTCTTCGATATCGCCGTTCCGCCGCGCGAGCTCCTCGGTGTCGTCGAGGGCCTGCCCCACGGTTCCGTCGCGCTGCTGCAGAAGCCGCTGGGGCTCGACCTCGCCGAAGCCACGCGCATCGTCGACGCATGCCGCGCGCGACGCATCACCGCGGCGGTCAACTTGCAGCTGCGCTTCAGCCCCGCATTCCTCGCGGTCGCCGACGCGATCGAGCGCGGCTGGCTCGGGCGTGTGGTCGAGCTCGAAGTGCTCGTGAATTGCCGCATGCCGTGGGAGCTCTGGCCGTTCCTCGCGGAGCTCCCGCGCATGGAGTTGCCGCTGCACTCGATCCACTATCTCGACGCGATTCGCGCGTTGATGGGCGAGCCGACCGCGGTGCAGGGCCGCACCGTCCGCCATCCCGCCGCGCCTGCGCTCGCGAGCTCGCGCACGACGGCGATTCTCGACTACGGCGATGACGTGCGCTGTGCCCTGTCGGTGAATCATCATCACATGCACGGGCCGCGCTACGAGCGCTCCGAGCTGCGCGTCGAGGGTACGCGCGGTGCTGCGCGCGTCGTGATGGGCGTGAATCTCGACTATCCGCGCGGTCGACCGGACTCGCTCGAGCTCGTGCGCGCAGGCGGCGAGTGGAGCGAGGTGCCGCTCGTCGGCAACTGGTTCCCGGACGCGTTCCGCGGGCCGATGAGCAACCTGCAGCGCTTCGTTGCTGGCGAAGACGCGGTCCTCGCGACGTCCGTCGAGAGCGCGTGGCACACGATGGCCGTGATCGAGGCGCTCTACGAGGCCGACGCAGCACGCGGCGTGCGCGTACGGCAAGGAGTGGGCTCGTGAGTCCGCGCATCGACGCTCACCAGCACTTTTGGAAGCTCGCGCGCGGCGACTACCGCTGGCTCACGCCCGCGCTCGCGCCGCTCTACCGAGACTTCGGACCGCAGGATCTCGCGCCGCTGCGCGAGCGCCACGGCATCGATGGCACGGTGCTCGTGCAAGCCGCCGACAGCGTCGCCGAGACCGAGTACATGCTCGCGCTCGCGGACGCGGATCCGTCGATCCTCGGCGTCGTCGGCTGGGTGGACTTCGAGGCCCGCGACGCAGCCGACACGCTCGATCGCCTCGCGCGCCACAAGAAGCTCGTCGGCGTGCGGCCGATGATTCAGGACATCGCGGACGAGCGCTGGATGCTTCGAGACAATCTCTCGGCCGCGTTCTCGGCGCTCGTCGAGCTCGACCTCGCCTTCGACGCTCTCGTGAAGCCACAGCACCTGCCCCATCTGCTGGTGCTCGTCGAGCGTCACCCCGAGCTGCGCTTCGTCGTCGACCACGGCGCCAAACCCTGCATTTCCGCAGGAAACGCGTGGGGTGGACTGCGCGAGTGGCGCGACCACCTCCGCGCGCTCGCCGCACACCCGCGCTCGGCGTGCAAGCTCTCCGGCCTCGTGACGGAAGCGTCACCCGCTTGGACCGACGCGGACATCGCGCCGTTCGCGCACACGCTTGTCGAGCTCTTTACGCCGCAGCGAACGCTGTGGGGGAGCGACTGGCCTGTCGTCGAGCTCGCCGGAGGCTATTCTCGCTGGCACGAGAGCGCGCACGCGCTGTTCTCCGGTCTCCATCCTGGCGAGCAGCGCGCGCTGTTCGGCGCCGCCGCTGTCGATTTCTACGGGCTCTCGTGGACTGCTTCCTCATGACCGCCATTCGTATCACGGCCCTCGAAGCCCGCGACATTCGCTTTCCGACGTCGGATCACAGCGACGGTTCGGACGCGATGCATCCCGACCCGGACTACTCGGCTGCGTACGTGATCTTGCGCACGAATGTCGAGGGACTCGAAGGTCACGGACTCACCTTCACGATCGGCCGCGGAAACGACCTGTGCGTCGCGGCTGCGAAGGCGCTCGCGCCGCTCGTCGTCGGTCGCACACTCGATGGCATCGTCAACGACTTCGCGGCGTTCTGGCGTTCGATCACGAGTGACTCGCAGCTGCGCTGGGTCGGCCCCGAGAAGGGCGTGATCCACCTTGCGACCGCCGCGATCGTGAACGCCGCGTGGGACCTCTACGCCAAAAGCGAGCGCAAGCCCTTGTGGAAGCTCGTGGCGGACATGACTCCGGAGCACTTGGTCTCCGCGATCGACTTCCGTTACATCAGCGACGCGCTCAGCAAGGAGCAGGCGCTCGACATCCTGCGCGCGAGCGAGCCTCACAAGGCTGCACGCGAAGCCCAGATGCGCTCGAACGGCTATCCCGCGTACACGACGTCGGCCGGCTGGCTCGGCTACTCCGACGAGAAGATCCGCGCTCTCTGCCGCGCAGGAATCGCCGAGGGCTGGAACCACTTCAAGATCAAGGTCGGTGCGGACCTGCAGGATGATCTGCGGCGCGCGGCGATCGTGCGCGAGGAGATCGGACCGCAGCGCAAGCTGATGTTCGACGCGAACCAGCGCTGGGACGTCGGCGAGGCGATCGCAAACATGCGCGCGCTGGCGCGCTTCGACCCGTGGTGGATCGAGGAGCCGACCTCGCCCGACGACGTGCTCGGTCATGCCGCGATCGCGCGCGCCATCGCGCCGATCGGCGTCGCCACGGGCGAGCAATGCCAGAACCGCGTGCTCTTCAAGCAGCTCCTGCAGGCGAACGCGATCCGCTTTTGCCAGATCGACTCGTGCCGTCTCGGCGGCGTGAACGAGGTGCTCGCGGTGCTCCTGCTCGCCAAGCGCTTCGATGTGGTGGTCTGTCCGCACGCCGGCGGCGTCGGGCTGTGCGAGTACATCAACCACCTGATTCTGATCGACTACATCCGCATCGCGGGCACGCACGAAGGGCGCGTCGCTGAGTTCGTGAGCCACCTGCACGAGCACTTCGAGAACCCGTCGCAGGTGCGCAACGGGCACTACACCGTGCCGACGGCGCCGGGCTACGGCATCACGATGAAGCGTGCGTCGCTCGAGCACTTCGACTATCCGTCCGGCCCGCTGTGGTCGGCGCGGCTCGCTGCCAAGGGCAAGGGCTGAGCCCATGGGACGACTCGACGGCAAGCGCGCGCTGATCACGGCCGCGGGGCAGGGCATCGGGCGTGCGACGGCGCTCGCATTCGCGCGCGAAGGCGCGCACGTGCTCGCGACGGACATCGACGTGAGCTTGCTCGCGCGCCTCGCAGCAGACGAGCCGCGCATCGAGGTTGCGCGTCTCGACGTTCGCAGCGATTCGGAAGTCGCCGCGATCGCCGCGCGCGGTCCGTTCGACGTACTCTTCAACTGCGCGGGCTTCGTGCACCATGGCACGGTGCTCGACTGCACGCCCGAGCAGTGGAGCACCGCGCTCGATCTCAACGTGACGTCGATGTACCGCACGCTGCGCGCGGTGTTGCCCGGCATGCTCGCTCGCGGCAAGGGCTCGATCATCAACATGTCGTCGGTCGCGAGCTCGGTGAAGGGCGCGCCGAATCGCTGCGCCTACGGCACGACCAAAGCTGCGGTGATCGGACTCACGAAGAGCGTTGCTGCAGACTTCGTCGCGAAGGGCATTCGCTGCAATGCGGTTTGCCCCGGCACCGTGCAAACACCGTCGCTCGACGAGCGCATCGCCGCCCAAGGCGATCCCGTTGCGGCGCGCGCCGCCTTCATCGCACGCCAGCCGATCGGCCGCGTCGGCAGCGCCGAGGAGATCGCCGCACTCGTGATCTATCTCGCCTCCGACGAGTCCTCGTACACCACCGGCACGATCCACGTGATCGATGGCGGCTGGAGCAACTAGCTAGAACGGCACGCACATGAAGCTCTTCCGTTACGGCGAGCCGGGCCGCGAACAGCCCGGCATTCTCGACTCCAAGGGCCAACGTCGCTCGCTCGTCGGAGTGATCGACGACGTGCGCGGCGCCGCGCTCTCGCCCGCGTCGCTCGCGCGCCTCGCCGCGCTCGACACGTCGAAGCTGCCGCTCGTCCCCGAGGGCGCGCGCTTTGGTCCGTGCGTCAGCGGCACCGGCAAGTTCATCTGCATCGGCCTCAACTACGCCGATCACGCCGCGGAGACTGGGGCGCAGGTGCCCGCCGAGCCCGTGGTGTTCATGAAGGCGACGAGCGCGATCATCGGCCCGAACGACGACGTCGTGATCCCGCGCGGCTCGAAGAAGACGGACTGGGAAGTCGAGCTCGGCATCGTCATCGGCAGCGCCGCCAAGTACGTGACGCCCGAGCGCGCGCTCGAGCACGTCGCGGGCTTCTGCGTCGTGAACGACCTCTCCGAGCGCGAGTACCAGCTCGAGCGACTTGGCCAGTGGGACAAGGGCAAAGGCTGCGACACGTTCGGACCGATCGGGCCCTATCTCGTGACGCGCGACGAAGTCCCCGACCCCCAAGCGCTCGAACTCTGGCTCGAGGTCGACGGCCACCGCTATCAGAACGGCAACACGCGCACGATGGTCTACACCTGCGCGTTCCTCGTCTCCTACCTGAGCCAGTTCTTCACGCTGCACCCCGGCGACGTGATCTCGACCGGCACGCCCCCCGGCGTCGGCCTCGGCCAAAAGCCCGAACCGATCTACCTCCGTCCCGGCCAAACGATGCAGCTCGGCATCACGGGCCTCGGCGAGCAACGCCAGCGCACCCTCGCGGACCGCTGAGCGCGGTTTCGAGGACGCGCGTGGGTGGACCGATAAGGGCACTCGGGAGCGGATGATGAACACTCTTGCGATCGGATTCGTTGCGGCACTGGCGCAGGGCGCGGGTGGCGGCGCGGAGTGGGCGGAGATCCTCGAGGTCCGGCCGAACGCCGCGGTGGTGACCGACGCGGGGCTGCGCGGGGCGCTCGAGACGACGGGGTTGCCGTGGCGCGTGCGCGATCGCGCGAGCGGGATCGAATTCTTGCTAGTGCCGGGCGGGAAGTTCGTGCGCGGCGCGGCGGAAGGCGACGAGGACGCCGAGGAGAGTGAGCGGCCGGCGCGCGAGGTCGAGCTCGCGGAGCCGTTCTATCTCTCGCGCTACGAGGTCACGTGGGCGCAGTGGCGCGAGGGGATGGGCTTCAACCCGATGCTCTTCCAGCCGGATCCGCAGCAGCCGGTCTGGAATGTCAGCTACGAGGACGCGCAGCGCTTTTGTGCGAAGTACGAGCTGCGGCTGCCGAGCGAGGCGGAGTGGGAGCGCGCGTGTCGAGCTGGAGATCTCGGGGTGCGCTACGCGGACCTCGATGCCTGCGCGTGGTACTTCGCCAACAGCGGCAAGGAACCGCTGGACGCGGCGACGGACTGGGACTTGGAGAAGGTGCGCGGGGAGTGGCGCTGTCGTGCGCAGCTCGTGGGCAAGAAGCGCGCGAACGCGCTCGGCTTTCACGACATGCTCGGCAACGTCGACGAGTGGTGCTCGGATTGGTTCGCGGCGAGCGAGTACGCGCGCGACGGCGCCGCGCTGGCGAGTCCGCGTGGGCCCGAGAGCGGCACTGTGCGGGTGGTGCGCGGCGGGACGTGGGAGGGACCGCCTTGGAACTGTCGCGCGTCCTACCGCGACTATGCCAACCCGACCGAGCGCGACGAGGGCACGGGGCTGCGCGTCGCACGCGACGTGCGCAGCCGGCCGCGCATCGCGCCGCCGCCGGTCCGACGCGAAGCCGTCGAGCCTTGGGGCGAGGTCCTCGAGCTCGCGCCCGATCCGCGCGTGGTCACCGATGCGGAGCTGCGCAGCGCGATCGAGCAGAGCGCGCTGCCTTGGCGCGTGAAGGACAAGGCGACGGGAGTCGAGCTACTGCTCGTCCCGGCCGGTAGCTATCTGCGCGGCGGCTCGGGCGTAGACCCTCAAGCGGCGGCGAACGAAAGGCCGCAGCACTCCGTCACGCTCAGCGCTCCCTTCTATCTCGGGCGCTACGAGCTGACGCAGGCACAGTGGGAATTGGCGATGGGCGAGAATCCCTCCAAGAAGGCGCGCAATCCGCAGGCACCTGTCGACAGCGTGAGCTTCGATGACACGCTCGCGCTGCGCGCGCGCACGGGCTTGCGCGTGCCGACCGAGGGCGAGTGGGAGTTTGCCTGTCGCGCTGGCACGCTCGGCGCACGCTACGGTCCGCTCGACGACATCGCGTGGTACGCAGCCAACTCGGATCTCACGACCCACAAGGTTGGTGGCAAGCGCCCCAACGCGCTCGGCTTTCACGACATGATCGGCAACGTGTACGAGTGGTGCTCGGACTGGTACTCCGCGGAGGAGCACCAGCGCTGCGCCGACGGCGTGCGCGATCCCGTCGGCCCGGAGAGCGGCAATCACCGCATGCTGCGCGGCGGATCGTGCCACTACGACCCCGAGATCTGCCGCGTCTCTCGCCGAGGCACGTACCTTCCCGCCGGCCGCTTCGATGACTTTGGCGTGCGCGTCGCACGCACGCCCGGCGTCGACCTCCCGCCTCTGCGGGACGCACAGCGCTAGCTCCGTCTCGACGTCCCGCGCGAGAGCTCGCTCGCGCGCGCGAACGATGTCGCTGTGCGCCGAAGGGTTCAGCCGCCGTGGTGCACGGCGCGACGCGCGGGTTCCGGCTGCACCGGGGCCTTGAGGCGATTCCCAGTACCCCAAAGTCCGGCGGCGGAAGCCCGGGGCGCTCGCGCGCCACGGCGGTGAACGATTTCGAGCAGGGCGAGCGGGTGAGGCCGCCTGCACAGGAGAGGATTCGGTCCGCTGGCTCGTGCGGAGTGAACAAAACTGTCATCTCTCCGCGCGGACACCGCCGAGGTGGAAACAATGGCTCGATCTGTCGTGGCGCGGCGCGGGCAACGGGCCTTTCGTTCACCCCTGAAAGCGCGCGGCAAGGCTCAAGAATCCGCGCGCAAGCTGGTACCGTCTGCGCGCGATGCGCACAGCGGATGTGGTGGTGGTGGGCGGCGGAATCGTCGGGCTTTCGACCGCATGGACGATTTCGCGGCAACGCGCGGGGGTGCGCGTGGTGGTGCTCGAGAAGGAGTCCGACCTCGCGCTGCACCAGACGGGTCGCAACTCGGGCGTCATTCACTCCGGCATCTACTACAAGCCCGGCTCGCTCAAGGCGCGCACCTGCCTGCACGGCAAGGCGCTGCTCGAGCGCTTCTGCGCCGAGCACGATGTGCGCTTCGAGACCTGCGGCAAGGTCGTGGTCGCGACCGGCGAGAGCGAGCTTCCGCAGCTCGCGAAGATCGCCGAGCGCGCACGCGCGAACGGCGTGCCCGCGGAGGAAATCGGGCCCGAGCGCCTGCGCGAGCTCGAGCCGCACTGCGCCGGGATCCGCGCGCTGCACGTGCCTGTGACGGGCATCGTCGATTATCGCGGGATGTGTCGTGCGCTCGCCGCGGACGTTCGTCTCTCCGGCGGCGAGATCGTGTTCGGCGCGCGCGTCACCGGCCTCGACTCGCGCCGTACGAGCGTCGTCGTCGCGAGCACGGCCGGCGAGGTCGAAGCCTCCGTCGTCATCAACTGCGCGGGCTTGCACTCCGACCGTGTGCTCCAGCTCTCCGGCGCGCGCCGCCCCGCGCGAATCGTGCCGTTCCGAGGCGAGTACTTCGAGCTCGCGCCCTCCGCGTGGCACCTCGTCCGCAACCTGATCTACCCCGTTCCCGATCCGAGCTTCCCATTCCTCGGCGTGCACTTCACGCGCATGGCGCTCGGCGGCGTCGAGTGCGGCCCCAACGCCGTGCTCGCTCTCTCGCGCGAGGGCTACCACTGGGACGACATCCGCATGGGCGAGCTCGCGGACGCGCTCGGCTACGTCGGTTTCTGGAAGCTCGCCGCGCGCCACTGGCGGGCCGGAATGGGGGAGATGTGGCGCTCGCTCTCCAAGCGCGCGTTCACGAAGGCGTTGCAGCGCCTCGTCCCCGATATCCGCTCTGAACACCTTGTCCCCGCCGACGCCGGCGTGCGCGCCCAAGCACTGTCCCCCGACGGCTCGCTCGTCGACGACTTCCTCCTCCAGCGCGAAGGCCGCGTGGTCCACGTCCTCAACGCGCCCTCGCCCGCCGCCACGGCCTCGCTTGCGATCGCCGAGCACATCACCCAACACGCCCGCGAGCTCCTCTAGCCATGGTCGAAACTGTCACGTTTTCCGCCGAGAGGCTGCGCGAGTTCAGCGCGCGCGTGTTTCAGCACTTCGGCGTCCCGCGGCGGGATGCGGAGCTTGCGGCGGAGGTGCTGTCGGCGGCGGACCTGCGCGGGATCGACTCGCACGGCGTCGCGCGGCTGCACACCTACTTCGACATGCTCGAGCTTGGACGCATCAATCCGCGGCCGCAGCCGCGCATCGTGCGCGAGACGCCGAGCACGGCGACCGTCGACGGCGACAACGGGCTCGGACTCGTCGTGGGGCCGTGGGCCAACGGCGTCGCGATGGACAAGGCGGCGAGCGTCGGCTCGGGCTGGGTGAGCGTGTGCAACACGAACCACTACGGCATCGCGGGCTACTACCCGCTGAAGGCGCTCGAGCGCGACCTGATCGGCTGGTCGATGACGAACTCGACCAAGCTCGTGGCACCGCTGTGGGGTGCGGAGCGCATGCTCGGCACGAACCCGATCGCCATCGCGTTCCCCGGCCTCGAAGAGCCGCCGATCGTGATCGACCTCGCGACGCCCGCCGTCGCCTACGGCAAGATCGAGATCGCCAAGCGCAAGGGCGAGCGGATCCCGCACGGCTGGGCGATCGACCGCCACGGCAACGTCACCGACGATCCGCAGGGCATGATCGACGGCGGCGCGCTCTTGCCGCTCGGCTCGGATCGCGAGCACGGCGGCCACAAGGGCTATGCGCTCGGGATGATGGTCGACGTGCTCGTCGCCGTGCTCTCCGGCGCCAACTGGGGCCCGTTCACGCCGCCTTTCGCGCTGCGCCAAGAGGTCCCCGCGCGCTCCGTCGGCAAGGGCATCGGCCACTTCTTCGGCGCGATGCAGATCTCCGGCTTCATCGACCCCACCGAGTTCAAGCGCCAGATCGACGACTTGATCCGCACCTTCCGCGCCACCAAGCCCGCCCCCGGCACGCGCGGCCCGCTGATCCCCGGCGACCCCGAGCGCGAAGCCGAGCGCGAGCGCTCGACCCACGGCATCCCGCTCGTCCTCCCCGTCGTCGAAGACCTCCGCGACATCGCGAAGCGCACCGGCATTCCGCTGGAGTGAGCGTGGAGTGCGTCACGCGCCCCGCGTGAAAGAAGCTCAGCGCTGGCGTTGCTGCACGACATGCTCGCTCGCGGGCGAATCGCAGCGCGGAAACTTGTGCCGCGTCAGCGTCGAGCTGCGTCGGCGCGGTACTCGTCGAGGACGCGTTTCAGGAGGGCGATGTCGGAGTCGAAGGACTCGGGGAGCAGTGGGCCGAAGGAGAAGCGGAAGAAGGACTCGTAGGGGGAGCGGTAGTCGGGGTTCTTGTCGTGGGGGCGGGCCATGTCGCAGTCGAAGCCCTTCAAGATTGCGGCGCCGTGCTTGAAGAGGCGGCGGTTGAGCTCGTCGGCGCTGAGGCCGTCGGGCAGCGCGAGCCAGTGGTAGAAGCCGCCGTCGCCGGTGTAGACCTCGAGGCCGAGCTTGCGGAACGCTTCGCCGTAACGCGTGCGCTGCATCGTGTAGTGGCGCTCGACGGAGTCGCGTGCCTGCGCGACGCGGCGCGGCTCGAGTAGCTGCGCGGCGTAGAGCTGCGAGGGATGACTCACGCCGCCCATGCCGAAGCTGGAGAAGTTGGCGAGCGTCTCGATGTTCTTCTTGCTCGCGATGATCCAGCCGATGCGGATGCCCGGCGACTGCAGCCCCTTCGTGCAGGCGCCCGAGAGGAACACGTTGCTGTTGTCGAGATCCTTGACGTAGCGGAGGCCGCTCACGCCCTTCGATGCGTGGAACATCTCGTAGGCTTCGTCGAGCAGGATGCCGTTCTTCGGCTGCTCGGCCAGCTCGATCAGCTCGCGGAGCTCCTCTCCGTGGCGCGTGTGGCCCGTGGGATTGCCGGGGTTGGAGATGATCGGGAAGAGGTGCGTCTTGTCGTTGAGCCCCGTGCGATCGAAGTAGGCGGAGTTGGGCGGATGGAACCCGTTCTCGCGCGTGAACGGCACGACACGCCACGACGTTTGCGTCTGCGTGAGGATGTCGAGGTACGCGGGCCACTCGACGTTGCCGATGCGCACCTCGACGTGTTTCTTCAAGAACGCGAGCACGGCGTAGATGCCCGGACGGCCGCCACCGAACACCATCACGTTCTCCGGCGCGATCTTGGAGCCGTAGAAGTTGTTGTAGTGCTCGCAGATCGCCGAACGCAGCGCGGGATGGCCCCATGCCTTCGGATAGAAGCGGTCTTCCCACGTCACATCGACGCTGCCGGGGAGCGGCGGCCCGCCCGCGAGCTGCGTCGTCAGCGGGAAGCCCTGCGACCACGGATGGGTGCCGGGCGAGCCCATGAACTGGCCGAAGCTGTCGCGGAAAGCGTACAGCGTCTCGTAGATGCCCATCGGCGGGCAGTTGTCCGACAGAAAGGAAGCGCGCTTCATGCGCAGACGATCTCCCTGTCGAGCGCGGTTTTCAACCGCGGATCGGGCCGGAGGGCTAGAACGCCAGGCGCAGGCGCAATCCGAGCACCGTGGCCGTGTCGTTGCGCTTGAGAAGTGACTCCGCGAACTGAACGTCGAACGTCAACCCCGCCGCGGGCGTGAGCGCCATGTCGTAGTAGGCCTCGATGCGATTGGCTGTGTCATTCACGAAGAATCCCGTGACATTTTGAATGGGCAGCGTGCTGACCTGCGAGTGTGCATAGCCGACGCCCATGGTGTCGTTCTCGCGCCCCGCGACGAGGCCCTTGGCCGCGACGCCCGCGCTCGCCGTCCACTCGATCGGGTTGGTGTCCTCGTCCGCGAAGCCCACGCGCAAGAACGCGCCGACGCCACGCAGGTCCATCTTCCCGTCGTTGAGGTTGATCTTGTCCTTCACGGGCTCGTCGACAGTCAAGTACTGCCAGAAGTTCGCGAACGCGCACCAGCTTTCGTCTTCGAGCGGAATCGTGATGCCCGTCGGCGTGATGAAGCGACCGTCGAGGGCCGTGAAGCTCTGGTCGAAGGCGTACTGGTAGGTGAAGCGCGCGCCACCCGGCAGGTCATCGATTCGGTGCTGCGTCTGGACCGCAGTCGCCCAGACGAGCCCGTCGTCGAGCGTGTCGAGTCCGCTCGTCGTCGAAGAGTCGTCGGAAGCGTACAGCGAGCTCGAGATCGTCAGGTTGGACGACGGCATGTACAGCACGCCACCGCCGATCGTCGAGTACGGGTTGAAGAGCGACGTGACCGAGGCCGTCGTGAACGGATGGCCCGCGAACTGCGTGCTTCCTTCACCGCCGGCAAACTCGTTCAGATCCTGACCGAGCAGCGTGAACTTGCCCACGAACACGCCGAGCTCCTTCGAGAGGAACTGGGTGTAATCGAGCTGGGTGATCGTCGCCCACAGATCTTCGTCGGCGGGCTTCGTCAGCGGGAAGTAGAGCGTGTCGGAGACGGGGAGCAGCGCGCCCGACGCGCCGTTGACCGAATTCCCGTAGCGCGACTCGACCTTCACTGTGACGAGTGCGCCGGGCACGGCACCCATGCGATCGAGGTCGAGGTTGATCAGCGTCGCAAGCTTGCCGCCGTAGGCGTCCTCCTTGTCGGCGCCGCCATCGACGATGCTCTGCGCGAGCTGCGTGAATGCGAGGTCGACGGTCACACCTTCGTTCGCAAGGTTCTGCCGTGCTCCGCCCCAGTCACCGAGCAAGTGCGAGCGCTGCCCCAGCGTCTGGCCCTGCGAGGCCGCGTAGTCGGGCACGGGCAGGATGCCCTCGCCCGCGTTGGCGTTGGTTCCGCCGGTGCTGAGAAGGGCGGATGTGAGCGAGACGAGCAGCGCGGGGTGAGCCATGGTTTTCTCGGGATGGTGCGGAGCTCAGAGACCAATGTTCTTCGGGGGATAGACCTTGAAGGTCTGGATGTGTCCGCGCAGCTCTGCGCCCATCGACACCAAGAACGCGTTGAGTCGGTGGCCGACCGGCGTCTCTTCTTTCGGATCGATGTAGAGGTTGTAGATCCAAGGCGCGAGACCGGTCTTCTTG
>CAIYPP010000141.1 GCA_903928115.1 uncultured Planctomycetota bacterium | reverse complement strand
CCGCGGGTGCCATCAACCCCAACCTCGCCAGCGACTGCGGCAGCGGTGCTCACGCGGCGCTCGCCGGCCTCGAGTCAGCGCTCGCCAACGTCGCGATCAATGCTGCGTCGCTCAAGGACGCCGAGTACGTCGCCGCGCGCAAGGCCGCGGCCGAGGCCATGCGCCGCGAAGCGCGCGAGTGCGCCGAGGTCGTCCGCGCGGCGCTCGCTCCCCACATCGGAGGCTAGTTCCCATGTTCAAGCTCGTCCTGATTCGCCACGGCGAGAGCCAGTGGAACCGCGAGAACCGCTTCACCGGCTGGAAGGACGTGCCGCTCTCCGAGAAGGGCGTCGGCGAGGCGCGCGAGGCCGGCAAGCGCCTGCGCGAGGCCGGCTTCCAGTTCGACGCGGCCTACACCTCGCTGCTCAAGCGCGCGATCTCGACCCTGCAGCTCGTGCTCGACGAGACGGATCAGCTGTGGGTGCCGGTCACCAAGGACTGGCGCCTGAACGAGCGCCACTACGGTGCGCTCACCGGCCTCGACAAGGCCGAGACCGCCGCCCGCCATGGCGAGGAGCAGGTGCTCATCTGGCGCCGCAGCTACGACATCCCGCCGCCGCCCTACGCCGCGGGCGACGCCGCGAATCCCTCGAACGATCGCCGCTACGCGAAGCTCGCCAAGTCCGAGCTGCCGCTCTCCGAGTCGCTGAAGGACACCGTCGCGCGCGTCGTGCCCTACTGGGAGCGCGAGCTCGCGCCGCGCGTGCGCGCGGGCGAGCGCCTGATCGTCGCCGCGCACGGCAACAGCCTGCGCGCGCTGGTCAAGCACCTCGACGGAATCGCCGACGACAAGATCGTCGCGCTCAACATCCCGACCGGCATCCCGCTCGTGTACGAGCTCGACGCCCACCTGAAGCCCACCTCGAGCCGCTACCTTGCCAGCGACGCCGAGATCGCCGCCGCGCAGCACGCGGTCGCGAGCCAAGGCAAGGCGAAGCACTAGGAACGTGCACCATGTTCGGCTGGTTTCGACGCAAGCGAGCCGAGCCCGAGCCCCGCACGCTCGACCTCGGCCCGATTCAGGAGTTCCACGCCGCCCCTTCCGGCGACGGCGAGCAGCGCCTGATCGCCGCCCTGCGCCGCCTTCTCGTCGAACATGAAAACGTCGAGCGCGCCTACCTCGCCCGCGTGCGCTACGGCGAAGGCCAGCCCCTCGACATGGCGCTATGCCTCGTCGGCACCGAGTCCGACGCCCTCTACACCGCCCTGCGCAAGCTCTTCCACGCCATGTTCGAGCAGGGCCAGCACCTCGACATCGTGTTCGTCTCGCCCGACGAGGAAGCGCGCTTGCGCTCGCTTTCGCCGGCGATCTACGAGCGTTCTTGAGTTCGCGGCCCGCACGACGATTTCGGCGCTTGGGCACGGCGCAGCTTCTGCGCTTCACTCGGGCAAGACGCTAACCTCTTCGCCCCTCGACATCGCGGAGCGGACCTCACCATGAACCAACTCGACGTCCTGTCGCCGATTCGCATCGGCTCGCTCGAACTCAAGAACCGCGCGTTCATGGCGCCGCTCACGCGCTGCCGCGCCACGGTCGCGGACGGCGTCTCCACGCACGTTCCGAACGCGCTGATGGCCGAGTACTACGCGCAGCGCGCGAGTGCGGGTCTGATCGTGGCGGAGGCGACCATGGTCATGGAGGGCCACTCGTCTTTCTATGCCGAGCC
Organism: uncultured Planctomycetota bacterium; assembly: GCA_903928115.1. GTDB lineage: Bacteria > Planctomycetota > UBA1135 > UBA1135 > F1-120-MAGs118. Next base: position 104,091 of record CAIYPP010000141.1, on the reverse strand, counting down.
CGGCGTGTGGAGCGTGGAGCAGGTGGCGGGTTGGAAGCTCGTCACGCAGGCCGTGCACGCGAACGGCGGGCGCATGTTCCTGCAGCTGTGGCACGGCGGTCGCACCTGCCACCCGGTCTTCAACGCGGGCGCCACGCCGGTCGCACCGAGCGCGATCGCGATCCGCGGCTTCGAGGTCCAGACCCCGCAGGGCAAGGTCGCGCACGGAGTGCCGCGCGAGCTCGCGACGAGCGAGATTCCCGGCATCGTCGCCGGCTTCCGCGCGGCGGCCGAGCGCGCCAAGGAGGCCGGCTTCGACGGCGTCGAGCTGCACGGCGCGAACGGCTACCTGCTCGACCAGTTCCTGCGCAGCGGCTCGAACCAGCGCAGCGATGCCTACGGTGGCTCGATCGAACATCGCGCGCGGCTCCTGCTCGAAGTCGTCGACGCCACGTGCGCCGTGTGGGGCCCGGGCCGCGTGGCGGTGCGCCTCTCGCCGCTCAACAGCTACAACGACATGCAGGACGAGGATCCGATCGCGCTCTCGACCTTCGTCGCCAAGGAGCTCTCGAAGCGCGAGCTCGCGTTCCTGCACGTGATGCGCGGCGACTTCCTGCGCCGCCAGAAGGGCGACGTGCTCTCGGCGTTCCGCGCGAACTTCCGCGGAACGGTCGTCGCCAACATGGGCTACACGCCGAGCGAGGCCTCGCAGGCGATCGCCGCGGGGCAAGTCGACGCGGTTGCGTTTGGCACGGCCTTCCTCGCGAACCCCGATCTTCCCGCGCGCATTCGCGCGGGCGCCGCGCTCAACGCGCCCAACCCCGCGACCTTCTACACGCCCGGCCCCGTCGGCTACACCGACTACCCGACGCTCGCCTGACGCTCGCGCTCTGCGTGCCGTGCCTTCAGCGCGGCGGCGGGAGATAGCCCGGCAGGAAGTGCGTCATCCAGAGCTGCGGGCTCGCGGGCAGTTCCTTGGGCAAGCTCTTGGGCGGCGTGATCGAGGCGTCGCTCGCGCGAGCGTCGGATTCGAGCGCTGTCTGCGCGTCGATCGAGTCCAAGTAGAGTTCGAGCTCGCGCAGCTCGTCTTCGCTGAGGTCTTCGTCGCTCAGGTCGTCGTCTTTGCGCTCGTTCGGTCGGGGCTTGGTCATCGCGTTCGAGTCTACCCTGCGAACTCGAGCTCAAACCTCGTCGAGGCGCTTGCCGGAGAGGGCCGCCTTGGCGACGTGGTCCATCAGAAGTGCCGCGAGCGGGAGCGTCGCGCGCTCGAGCTCGTCGCGGCGCTTTTGGAGGGCGGTGGAGTCGAGAGCTTGGTCGAGGGCCGCGGCCTTGGCGGCGGCGAGGGCCTCTTCGACGTCGCGGCGGGTCTCGCGGTCGAGGTCGCTGGCCGCCTGCGAGAGGCCGCGCTCGGTGGCGCGCGCCATGGTGCCGATCTCCGTGCGCAGGTCGGCCGCGCGCCGCGCGTCGAAATCCTCGCGGGCGTTCTTGTAGGCGCTGTTCAGCATCGTCTCGACCTCGGAGTCCGTGAGGCCGTTCATGGGCTTGATCTCGATGCGCGCGCTCTTGCCCGTCGACTCTTCTTTCGCCGTCACGGTCAGGAGCCCGTTGGCGTCGATGTGGAATCTCACCGCGATGCGCGGCATTCCCGCCGGCAGCGCCGGGATCCCCGTGAGCTTGAAGCGGCCGAGCGAGCGGCAGTCGCGCGCGAGCTCGCGCTCGCCCTGCACGACGTGGAAGTCGATGCCGCCCTGACCGTCAACGTAGGTCGTAAAGCCCTCGGTCGCCTGACAGGGAATCGTCGAGTTGCGCTGAATGATCTTGGCCACCGCGCCGCCCATCGTCTCGATCCCAAGCGAGAGCGGCGTGACGTCCATCAGGAGCACATCGCGCGTGCCGCCCATCAGCACGTGCGCCTGCACCGCGGCGCCGAGCGCTACGACCTCGTCGGGGTTGAGCTCGCAGTGCGGCTTGCGGCCGAAGAGCTTCTCGACGCGCGCGCGCACGGCGGGGATGCGCGTCGAGCCGCCGACGAGCACGACCTCGTCGATTTGCTCGGGCGAGAGCTTCGCGTCGGCGAGCGCGCGGCGGCAGGAGTGCAGCGTGCGCTCGATCAGGTGCGCGGTCAGGGCGTCGAACTCGTGGCGCGTGAACTTGCGGCGCCACTGCACGCCGGACTCCGGCAGCGAGACGTGGAGGAACGCCTCGGGGTCCGTGGAGAGGTCGATCTTGCAGCGCTCGGCGGCGAGGCGCAGGAGCTGCAGGAACGCGCGGTCTTCGAGCGTGCTCGGACGCACGACGGCCGCGAGCTCCTTCTTGGCGACGTCGACGAGCGTGCGGTCGAAGTCGTCGCCGCCGAGATGCGTGTCGCCGTTCGTCGAGAGCACTTGGAACACGCCGTCTTCGATCGAGAGGATCGAGACGTCGAAGGTGCCGCCGCCGAGGTCGTAGACCGCGACCTTGCCCTGCTTGCGCTGGTCGAGACCGTAGGCGAGGCTCGCCGCGGTCGGCTCGTTCACGATGCGCAGGACGTCGAGGCCCGCGATGCGCGCGGCGTCGCGCGTGGCTTGGCGCTGCATGTCGTCGAAGTACGCGGGGACGGTGATCACGACCTTGGTGACCTCGAGTCCGCCGAGCGCCTTGCAGGCTTGGTCGTGCACCTTCATCAGGATCAGCGACGACAACTCCTGCGGCGTGTACTTCTTGCCGCGCATCTCGAACTGCACGACGCCGTTCACCGTCTCCGACAGCGGACAGGGCACGTTGCGCGCGTCGGCCTCGACGTCGGCGAGGCCGCGGCCCATGAAGCGCTTGATCGAGAACAGCGTGTGCGCCGGGTCGATCATCGCCATCTCGCGCGCTTCGCGTCCGACGAGCACGGTGCCCTGCTCGGTGAAGTGCAGCGCGCTCGGCACGTAGCCCGAGTCGCCCTCGGGGTGCAGCACGATCGGCCGTCCGTCCTTCCACATCGCTCCGAGCGAGTTGGTCGTGCCGAGGTCGATGCCCAGCGCGACGTTGTTCACGCTGTTGTTGAGGACGTTGAGTTCGATGAAGCCCATGGGACGGTCAGCTGGGGGACGAGGCTTCGAGGCGCAGGGCCTCGATCTGGGTGAGCGTGGTTTCGAGGTAGCGCAGCGCGTTGAGCTGGGCGCGCGCCTCGGAGAGGGACTTGGAGCCGCGCTCGGGCAGCGGCGTGAAGAGGCGCGCGAGCGCGGTGAGCACGGCGAGCTTTTGCGAACGCAGGTCGGCTTCGAGCGTCGCGAGTGCGGCGCGCGCGGGCGAGCCCGGCTGGGCGTCGCGCGCGGCTTCGAGCGCCTCGTTCCACTCGAGCACTTCCATCAGGAACGCGCGCGGCATCTCGCGCTGCTCGCTCTCCGTGGGACCGCCGAGCGAGCGCACGATCCAATCCGCGCGACGTGCGGGGTCCGCGAGCAGTTCGTGCGCCTCGTTGAGCAGTGCGCTGGCGCGCTCGGCGCGTGCGCGCACTTCGGGCGTGGACGAACCGTGGTAGTCGGGGTGCACCACGCGACTCGCACGCAAAAGCCGCCGACGCAGCTCCTTCGGATCGACCTCGAACGCGACCGCGAGCCCGAGCGCCTCGAACGGCGAGGGCGCGGGCTCCGGCGTGAACACGCCGCCGCAGCGCGCGCAGCCCAGCGGGGTCTCCAGCTCGGCCCCGCAGGACGGGCAGGCGCTGCTCATCACACCGAGAACGACTCGCCGCAGCCGCAGGACTTGGCGGCGTTGGGGTTGCCGAACTTGAAGCCGCGGCCCATCAGGTTGTCTTCGAAGTCGATCTGCGTGCCGTTCAGGTACAGGAAGCTCTTGGGATCGCACACGACGCGCACGCCCTCGATCTCGTAGACCTGATCGGTCTCGGAGACTTGGTCGTCGAAGCCGAGCGTGTACGAGAAGCCCGAGCAGCCGCCGCCCTTGACGCCCACGCGCAGCGCGGTGGCTTCGGGGAGCTTCTGCTCCGAGACGATGCGGCGCACTTCCTGAGTCGCGCGTTCGGTGAGCGAGATCACTTGGCCGCCTCCCCGCCCTGCTTGGACTTGTAGTCGTTCACCGCGGCCTTGATCGCGTCTTCGGCGAGCACGCTGCAGTGGATCTTCACCGGCGGGAGCGAGAGCTCCTCGACGATCTGCGTGTTTTGGATCGCGAGCGCTTCGTCGAGCGTCTTGCCCTTGATCCACTCGGTGGCGAGCGACGAGCTCGCGATGGCCGAGCCGCAGCCGAAGGTCTTGAACTTCGCATCGACGATGCGGTCGCCTTCGACTTGGATCTGGAGCTTCATCACGTCGCCGCACTCCGGGGCGCCGACGACGCCGGTGCCGACCGTGGGCGCGCTCTTGTCGAGCGAGCCGACGTTGCGCGGGTTCTGGTAGTGATCGAGGACTTTCTTGCTGTAGGCCATGGCTGTCGCTTGCTTGCTGTCGTTGGCGGATGCGGGTGAGAGGTGCGCGGCGGCGACTAGTGGTGCGCCTGCCAGTTGACGGTCTTGGGGTCGATGCCTTCGAGCGCCATCTCGTAGAGCGGCGAGAGCTCGCGCAGGCGCTTGACGGCGGTGATCACCTGCGTGGCGGCGAAGTCGACCTCTTCACGCGTGGTGAAGCGCCCGATGCCGAAGCGGATCGAGCTGTGCGCGAGGTCTTCGCCCACGGCCATCGAGCGCAGCACGTGGCTCGGCTCCAAGCTCGCCGAGGTGCAGGCGGAGCCCGAGGACACGGCGACGTCGCTGAAACCCATGATCAGGCTCTCGCCCTCGACGTAGGCGAAGCTGACGTTGAGGTTGTTGGGCAGGCGGTGCTCGCGGTTGCCGTTCAGGTAGACGAAGTCGAGCTCGGTGAAGAGCCGCTTCTCGAGGTGGTCGCGCAGCGCGGCGGTGCGGGCGCTCTCCTCGGGCATCTCGAGGCGCGCGAGCTCGCAGGCGCGGCCGAGGCCCACGATCGACGGCACGTTGAGCGTGCCCGAGCGCATGCCGCGCTCATGGCCGCCGCCGTCCATCTGCGCCACGAGGCGCACGCGCGGGTTCTTGCGGCGCACGTACAGGATGCCGACGCCCTTGGGCCCGTAGATCTTGTGGCCCGAGATGCAGAGCATGTCGACGTGGTCGGCCTCGACGTCGACCGGAACCTTGCCCGCGGCCTGCGTCGCGTCCGTGAAGAGCAGCACGCCCTTCTCCTTGCAGAGCGCCCCGATCTCGCGGATCGGGTTGAGCGTGCCGACCTCGTTGTTGGCCCACATCAGCGCCACGAGGATCGTGTCCGGGCGCAGCGCGGCCGCGACGGCCTCGACGCTCACGCGCCCGCTCTTGTCGGGCTGCAGGTAGGTCACCGAGAAGCCCTGCTGCTCGAGGTGCTTGCAAACGTCGAGCACGGCCTTGTGCTCGGCTTGGCAGGTGATGATGTGCTTGCCCTTCTCGGCGTACATCTCCGCCGCGCCCTTGAGCGCGAGGTTGATCGACTCGGTCGAGCCCGAGGTGAACACGATCTCCTTGGGGTTCGCGCCGATCAGCGCCGCGATCTGCTCGCGCGCCTTCTCGACCGCCTCTTCGGCTTCCCAGCCATAGCGGTGGTTGCGGCTCGCGGCGTTGCCGAAGGACTGGGTGAAGTAGGGGAGCATGGCCTCGACGACGCGCGGATCGCACGGCGTCGTGGCCTGGTAGTCCATGTAGATCGGGAGCTTCATCAGTTGCTTTCGACGGCGCCGGGGGCGCCGAGGGGCACGTGGGCGGTCTTGGAGACGAGGGAGCGCAGCGTCGTGTGCTCCAGCATCTGCCAGAGGCGCTCGCGCACGCGGTGGATCGGGCTCTTGATGGGGCACATGGGCTGCACTTCGCAGCCGCCGCCCTTGAGCACGATGGGGGACTCGCAGGTGGTGAGCGGCGGGGCGCCTTCGAGGGCGCTCACGACGTCGCCGAGGGTGAGGAGCTCCGGGGTCCGCGCCAGCGTGTAGCCCCCGTTCGAGCCGCGGGTCGAGTCGACCAGCCCGGCGTGCTGCAGCTCCTTCAAGACCTCGGCCACCGTGCGTCGCGGCAGCGGGTAGCGCTCGCAGATCTCGCGCACGCTGACGACGGCCCCCTCGCGCTCGGCGAGGTGCACGAGCGCCAAGAGGCCGTATTCGGTGCGCTTGGTCAGTTGGAGCATCGGGAGCGGGGGCGTGGGCTGAGTTGAATCCGCACCTTTTGAGTGCGGTTTGCAGAAGTGTAGGTCGGAAGTTCGGCGGGCACCAGTCGAGCGGGCCGAAATTCTTCCGCGAACGTGAGGTTCGGTGCGGTCGGATGCGGATGTTCGTAACTGTTTATTCAACAGACTTTTATGTTCATCCTCCGAGACGGGAAGCAGCCTCCGCGCCCTCAAGGAGAGGCGTCCCGACGGTCGATCTTTTCCGCATGCGCCGCGAAAACCATCCGATCTGCTTCCAGTGCGGTCAGACGACTGGGGACCTGACCCGCTTCAACCGTCTGCCGGACGGCCGAGCCTGCCCCTCCTGCGCGGATCGCCTGCTCTTCGCCCTGCCCTCGCTGCTCCCGCGCGAGAGCGTTCCGACGACGCTCGACCAGCTGGTGGAGTCGGAGTTGGACGGCGAGGAAGCCGACGACTACGACCGTGGCGCCTAGATCCCGCTAGAGGCGCGGGGACTCCAAGCTCGCGCGCAGCTCCGCGGGCAGCATGCACACCGCGCGCTCCGGGCTGCGGATGTTGATGCAGGCGAGCTCCGTCGAGCCTTCGGCCACGCGCTCGCGGTCGGCCTTCCGGACGATCTCGTAGCTGAACGTGACGCTCGCGCCGCCGAGCTTCTCGACCCAAGTGCGCACGACGAGTGTCTCGCCGTAGCGGGCCGGCGAGCGATAGCGCAGGGCGACCTTGCGCACCGCCAGTGCGAAGCCGCGGCGCTCGACCTCGGCGTAAGAGAGCCCGACCTGCGCCATCAGTCGCGTGCGGCCTTCCTCGAAGTAGAGCAGGTAGTTGGCGTGGTACACGACGCCCATCTGGTCGGTCTCGCCGTAGCGGACCTCGACCTCGTGCTCGAAGGGCTCTCGGGCGTCGTACACGGGAGCATCTTGGCAGCGCGGGCGCGCGTCTGCCAGTAGCGCGGCTGGCGCCTGCGCGGTGGCGCTGGTAGAAACGGCCGCTCAGGCCGCGTTCCAAGATGACACTCACCCCGAAGCCCGCGCGCCGCGGCGATCCCAACGTCGCCGCGCTCCTCACTTGGTTCCTGCCGGGCGCGGGGCACCTCTACTTGGGCCAGTTCGCGTGGGGCGTCGCGTTGTTCGCCTTGGTCGATGGCCTCTTCTTCCTCGGCCTGCGCCTCTCGGGCGGGATGACCTTCGAGTTCCTCGACCCCGAGCTGCGCTCGCCCTTCGCGCCCGCGCTCTCGCCGGAGATCGCGAACTTGGGCGGCATGCTCTGGCAGATGCGCAACTACGGCTTCGGGCCGGGGATCGTGCGCCCGTTCCCCGATGGGATCGTGCTCGGCAGCATGCTGACGGCGCTCTCGGGCGTACTGAACGCGGTGGCGATGTGCCACGCGCACACCGCGGCCCGCGCGTCCGCGCCGGAGGCGGCACGCCGCACCGCGCTCGCGACCCTGTGCGCTTGGCTCCTGCCCGGCCTCGGACACTTCCTCCAAGGGCGCCGCACGCGCGGCGCGATCGTGTTCGCCCTGCTCGTCGGCTGCTTCGTCCTCGGCACGGTCCTGGCCGAGGGCTCGAACCTCTCGCGCGAGCGGCACTTCTACTACTGGGCGGGCCAGTTCGGGATCGGCCTCCCCGCCTTGCTCGGCGAGCTCGCCTTTGGCTCGATGCGCGTCACGCGCGACATCGGCTTCGTCGACGCGGGCCTCGTGTTCGCGAGCGTGGCGGGCATGCTCAACGTGCTCGCGATGATCGATGTGTACGGCTGGAGTGAGTCAAAGGAGCTGGGGCTGCCTCTCAAGAGGAGCGAGGTCGAGACCCCCGCGGCTTCGAAGGTGGAGATCCGGCTGTGAGCGGTCTCTGGGTCCACCTGCTCTTGTTCCTGCTGATGGGCACGGCGATCGTGACGCTCGGCACGTTCTATGCGGACGCCGAGGACGGTCGGGCGCGCAAGCTGTGGCCGCGGCGCATGCTGAGCTTTTTCGGCGGCTGCGCGGTGCTCGTGATCGTGATGCTCGTCTGCGAGCACACGTTCGCTGCGCTGGGCTGAGCGCGTCGGCTCCATCGCTCACGCCAAGCGGTAGAGCGCCCCGGCGCCACGGATCACGCTGCCTGCGACCTCGAGCTCGACCAAGGTCGAGAGCACCTCGGAGAGTGCGCGGCCGCTGCGCTCGGCGAGTTCGTCGGGCGTGAGCGACTCCCCGCGCAGTTGGTCGAGCAGCGCGAGCGCTTCGCCGCTCGCCTCATCGCCGGCGCGCGCGGTCGCGGCGGCCGGTGCGCAGGAAACACCGAGCTCGGCGAGCACCTCCTCGGGGTCCTCGACGAGCCATGCGCCCTCGCGCAGCAGGCGGTGGCAGCCCCGCGCCATCGGGTGGTCGACGCGGCCGGGCAGCGCGAACACCGAGCGACCTTGGTCGATCGCCCAGCGCGCGGTGATCAGCGAGCCGGAGGCTTGCGCTGCCTCGACCACGACCACGGCGGAACACAGGCCCGAGATCAGGCGGTTGCGCTGCGGGAAGTGCGCGCGGCGGGGCGGCGTGCCCGGCGCGTACTCGCTGACGAGGAGACCCTCGAGCGCCATGCGCTCGGCCAAGGGGCCCGCGGGCCACGGCCGGTCGACGCCGTTGCCGAGCACCGCGATCGTCGCGCCGCCGGCCTCGAGCGCCGCATGGTGCGCGGCCGAGTCGATCCCGCGCGCGAGGCCGCTCACCACGACGACTCCCGCCCGCGCGAGCGCGGCGGCGAAGCGGTGCGCCTGCCCCTCGCCGTAGGGCGTGGGGGCGCGGGTGCCGATCACCGCGACGCGCGGCTCGAAGGCGAGCAGCTCGGGGCGACCGCGCAGCCACAACTCCGACGGCGCGGCTTCGATCGTGTCGAGCACGGCAGGCCAGGCGCGGTCGTGCCGCGAGAGGTGCATCAGGTTCGTGGGCGTCACCGACGTCTCGTCGCGCGGCGCCGCACGAGGTCGCGCTCATTCTCGGAATTCGAGCAGCGGCCGACGCGCCGGGTCGAAAGGCGGCTCGGAGCCGGGGCGCGAGCGGAGCACGCCCGCGAGGCATTCCTGCATGCGCGCGAGGAACTGCGCGACGTCGAGACCGCGGTGCCGCGGCAGGTACGGGCCGAGATACTGGCGGTGGCCGCTGTAGAGCTTGCGCGCGCCGTCGGCGTTGCCGAGCGAGTAGTGGTGCAGCGCGATCGCGGCTTGGATCAGCCCCTTGAAGAAGTCGCTGTCCTGCGCGCTGGAGTTCTCCCACAGCGCGTCGAGCACCTCGTGCGCCTCGTGGTAGTCCGCGGCGTTGAAGAGCTCGGCTGCGCGCGCGAGCTCGGCTGCGATTTCCGGGTCGCTCATCCCGCGCGCCCCTCGGGGTCGTTCCCCCGCTCGCCGCGCGGCTTGGCGCGGCCGGGATCGCTCGGCAGGCCCCAGAACATGTCCCAGCGACGCTGCAGCTCCTTCGGGAGGAGCGGCGCCTGCGCTTGCACCGTGAGCCCCTTGCGGCGCTCGTTCCACCAGCTCTGCCAGCGTTGGCGCGACGTGCCGAGGTCCTCGCCGACGAGGCGGGCGAGCGCGAGCCGGATGGCCTCGGCGCGCGGTGCAACCTTCTCGTCGGCGGCGCCGCGCGAGAGCTCGATCAGGAGCTCCACCGAGCGGGCGCTGCGCACGTTCGCGATCGCGAGGATGCGCGCGTCGGCGACGGCGCCATCGCCGTCGAGGCCCGCCGCCGCGAGCTTCTCGACCGCAGCCGGGCTCTGATGCTGGCCGATCGCCTTGACGAGGCGCTGCGCGAGCTCCGCGTCCTTCGCCACGCGCTTGTCGCGCTCGAACGTGGAGAGCAGCGCGTCGAGCGCAGCCGCGTGCGGGTTGTAGCGCAGCGCGTCGAGCGCCGCCGAGACGACCTTGCTGTCCTCGTCCTTGAGTCCGCGGGCGAGGGCCGCGATGACCTCGGGATCCTGAAGCGTCGCGTGCTTCGCGAGCGCCGCGATGCGCTCGTCGCTCTTGCCCTTCGCGAAAGCGGCGCGGAGTTCCGCGAGGGCGAGCTTCGCGGACTCGGCCTGCGCCTTCGCGGGGTCGCTCGTCTTGGAATCGCTGGGAGCGCCCGAACCCGCCTTGCCCTGCAAGGGGAGCAGCGCGAGTGCGGCGACGAGACACGGACCGAGCATGGCGGCCATCCTAGCCCGAAGGCTCGCTCGCGCGCGACGCGCGGGGGACGGGCTCGGTACCATCGGGAACGATGTCGTCCGTCCTCGCCCTGTGCGCGCTCGCGCTCGCCCCGCAGGAGTTCGTGCGCTTGCCCGCGACGCCCGAGGCGGCGGTGCGCACGGGCGCGGTCCTTTCGATCGACGGCGTCGACGTCAGCGCGGACGAATACGGCCGTTGGATGCTCGACCTCTACGCTTCGCGTCAGGGGCAGCGGTTTTCTGAGCAGTGGCTCGTGCGTGAGGCGGCGCGCGAACGCGGCGTCGAGCTCGCGCCGGGCGCGGTCGACGCCAAGATCGACGCGGATGTCGCGAAGCGCATCGAGGGCGCCTTTCTGGGGAAGCGCGACGCGTGGCTCTCCGAGCTCGATCGTACGGGCTGGAGTGAGAGCGGCCACCGCGAGCATCGCCGCGTCGAGGAGGAGCCCTTCCTCTTGGCAAGCGAGCTGACGCGCCGCACGCGCGTCGTTCCCGAAGAGCTCGTCGTGCGCGACTGGGAGCACTTCTACGGGCCGCAGGGCAAGGAGTACTCCCTCTCCGGCATGCGCTTCGAAGTTGCGCTCGAGACTCCGGCCGACAGCGCGCCCGACGTCGTCGAGACGGCGCGGCGCAAGGTGTTCAACGCGGCGCTCGCGCGGGCGCTCGACGCTCGCGAGCGCGCGCTCTCGGGCGAAGACTTCGCGTCGCTCGCCCGCGCGCTGTCCGAGGATGCGGCCACGCGCGAGAGCGGGGGGCGCATCGACGCCAAGTTTCGACCTGCCGGCTGGAACGCTCCGTTCGTCGAGTCGATCCTCGCGCTCGGTCCGGGCGCGATCTCGCAGCCTCTGTACGCCAAGGGCGGCTTTTGGATCGTGAAAGTCGAGAGCGTCGTCGAGACGCCGCTCGCGGCCGTCCGCGACGAGCTCGCGGCGCGGCTCGTCGAGCTCGGCCCCGAAGACTTCGAGGTCGCGGCGACGTGGAAGTCGATCACGCAGGGGCTCCGCTTCGAGCTCACGCCGGCGCTCTTCGAGGCGCGCTCTTCGAGCGAGCGCAGCGATCCGGTCGTAGGGCTCGTCATCAACGGCCGCCCCGTGCTGCGCAGCGAGTTCGTGACATGGCTCGCTCGCGACCGCGGCGAGCACCACGTGCGAGACTTCGCCGAACACTGGTGCGTCGAGCGGCGCGCGAGGGAGCTCGGCGTCGCGGTCAGCGAGGACGAGATCGAGGCGCGCATGCGCGAGTTTCAGGCCTTGATGATCGACCGCAGCTACAAGGGCAGCCGCGAAGCCTGGCTCACGTACATGCGGCGCACGGGACGCGACGAAGCGGGCTGGCGGCGCGAGTGGGCTCGGCGTTTTCGCATCGATCTCCTGTGCGAGAAGATCCTGCTCGCCGAGCGCGTGGTCGATGACGCCGCGGTGCGCGCACGCTTCGAGCGCGAGTACGGGCGCGACGGGAAGCGCATCGAGGCGCGCATGCTGCTCGTCGCGAGTGCGAATCCCGAGACGACCGAGGGGATGCGGCGCGAGGAGCTCGACGCGGCCATCGTCGCGGCGCGCGAAGCGGCGCGCGCGAAAGCCGAGGAGCTGCGGACGCGCGTCCTGAGCGGGGCGGACTTCGACGCGCTCGCGCGGACGTTCTCGGACGACGAGGCGACCCGCGCGGCGGGCGGTCGGCTGGAGGGCCGTGTGCAGCTGTTCGACTGGCCGTCGGCCGTGGGGGAGTCGCTGCTCGCGCTCGCGCCCGGTTCGCTCTCGCCCGTGCTCGACGTCGAGCGCGGCTTCGCGTTCTTCGAGGTGCTCGCGGTCCAGCCCGTGTCGTTCGACACGGTCGCCGCCGAGCTGCGTCGCGAGCTGGAGACGGAACGGCCGGCGCAGGGCGACCTCGCCGGGGTTCGCAACCTGCTCGTGCAGAAGGCGCGAATCGTGACCCATCCCGGCGTCTACGGAAAATGAAGGCGATGCAGCAACGGGAACTCGAAGGTCGTACGGCGCTGGTGACGGGGGCTTCGCGCGGCATCGGTCGCGCGGTGGCGCTCGCGCTCGGCGGCATGGGCGCGCGTGTGATCGTGACAGCTCGCAGCGAGGAAGCTCTCGCTTCGACGGTGTCCGCGCTGCGGGGCGTACGGGTCGACGTCTTGGCGCTCGCTGGCGATCTGCGAGAGCGTGCGTTCCTCGAGCGATTGGCGCGCAGCGCACCGGCGATCGACGTGCTCGTCCACAACGCAGCGGCGTTCGCGCCGTACGCCCCGCTCGAGCGCGTCGACGACGCGGAGTTCGAGCGCGTGCTCGACGTGAACCTGCGCGCGCCGCTGCAGCTCACCGCGATGCTGATCGCCGGCATGAAGCAGCGTGGATTCGGCCGCATCGTCGGTCTCGGCACCATTGCGGCTTCGCACGGAGCCGACGGTCAGGTTGCGTATTCGACGGCGAAAGCTGGCCTCACGGGCTTCATCAAGAGCCTCGCGGCCGAGAGCGCGGACCACGGCGTCACCGCCAACGTCGTCGAGCCTGGCCTGATCTCGACCGAGCGCATCGCGGAGTCCGTCGAGCCCGTGTACCAGCGCCGCATCCTCGCCAACACCGCGATCGCGCGCGCGGGCACTCCCGACGAAGTCGCGGCGCTCGTCGCGTTCCTCTGCACGCCGCGCGCGGCCTACATCACCGGCGCGGTGCTGCCGGTGAGCGGGGGATTCGGGGTTGGCCTCTACGCGCGCGAGAACCCGAGCTAGCCGAGCGCGCGGCGCTGGAGCCGTGGAATTGCAGCGGGCCGCGTCCCCGAGGAGGGGGCGCGGCCCGCGTGGCAGTCTCGAGAGTCGGGGGCCTAGCTGCCGGCGCCGACCGTCTCTGCGTTGGGCGAGCTCAGCGGCTGGAACTCCAAGCCGTCCTTCGCTTCGTTGGTCTTGACCTCGATCACCGTGCCGGGACCGCCCTGCGTGCGCAGGAGCTGCTCGGCCAGCGGGTCCTCGACGAAGCGCTCGATCGCGCGGCGCAGCGGACGCGCACCGTAGTCTTCGTTGAAGCCCTGCTTGATGAGGAACTCCATCGCGTCGGGCGTGACCGACAGGCGGATGTTCTTCTGCTCGAGGCGCTTGCGGACCTCGGCGAGCTGGAGCTCGACGATGCGGCGCAGGTCGTCGGTCGAGAGCTGGTTGAAGATCACCATCTCGTCGACGCGGTTCAGGAACTCGGGCCGGAAGTGGCGCTCGACTTCGAACATGACGTCCGTCTTCATGCGCTTCTTGCGGTCTTCGGCGGCCTGATCGGTGCCGACCTTGCCGAAGCCGAGCGATGCGCCGGCCTTCATCTGCGCCGAGCCGAGGTTGCTCGTCATGATCAGGATCACGTTCTTGAAGTCGACGTGGCGACCGAACGAGTCCGTCAGACGGCCTTCCTCCATGATCTGGAGCAGCATGTTGAACACGTCGGGGTGGGCCTTCTCGATCTCGTCGAGGAGCACGACCGAGTAGGGACGACGGCGCACCTTCTCGGTGAGCTGACCGCCCTCTTCGTAGCCGACGTAGCCCGGAGGCGCGCCGACCAAGCGGGCGGCGTTGTGCTTCTCCATGTACTCGCTCATGTCCATGGTGATCATCGCGTCTTCCGACCCGAACATGAACTTGGCGAGCTGCTTGCAGAGGAACGCCTTGCCCACGCCCGAGGGGCCGAGGAAGACGAACGAGCCCATCGGACGGCGCGGGTCCTTGAGGCCCGAGCGCGAGCGGCGCACCGCGCGCGCGATGGCCTTGATCGCATCGTCTTGGTGGATGACGACCTTACCGAGCTCGCCTTCCATCGCGAGCAGGCGCTCGGCCTCGGCCTTCTCGAGGCGCGTCAGCGGGATGCCGGTCATCTTGCTGACCGTCTCCGCGATCACGTCGGCGTCGACCGTGCCCGTCTCCTCCTTCGAGGCTTGGGCTTCCTTCCACGCCTTCTGGGTCTCTTCCTTCTTCTTGCGCAGCTGGTAGGCCGCGTCGCGCAGGTGCGCCGCCTTCTCGAAGTCCTGAGCCGTGACGGCTTCGTCCTTCTGGCGGTCGAGCGACTCGATCTCGGCGTTGATGGCCTTCAGGTCCGGCGGCGGCGTCATCGACTTGATGCGCACGCGCGCGCCCGCCTCGTCCATCACGTCGATGGCCTTGTCCGGCAGGAAGCGGTTGGTGATGTAGCGGGTCGAGAGCTCGACGGCGAGCTCGAGCGCGGCGTCCTCGTACTTGACGCGGTGGTGCGCCTCGTAGCGATCGCGCAGGCCCTTCAGGATCTCGACGGCTTGTGCCGGAGTCGGCGGCTCGACCACGACCGACTGGAAGCGGCGCTCGAGCGCGCCGTCCTTCTCGATGTGCTTGCGGTACTCGTCGAGCGTCGTCGCGCCGATGCACTGGATCTCGCCGCGCGAGAGCGCGGGCTTGAGCACGTTCGACGCGTCGATCGCGCCTTCGGCGCCGCCAGCGCCGACCAGCGTGTGCAGCTCGTCGATGAACAGGATCACGTCCTTGACGCGGCGCACTTCGGTCATGACGGCCTTGATGCGCTCTTCGAACTGGCCGCGGTACTTGGTGCCGGCGACCATCAGCGCGAGGTCGAGCACGACCATGCGCTTGCCGCGCAGGATGTCGGGCACTTCGCCGTCGATGATGCGCTGGGCGAGGCCCTCGACGATGGCGGTCTTGCCGACGCCGGGCTCGCCGAGCAGCACAGGGTTGTTCTTGGTGCGGCGCGAGAGGATCTGGACCACGCGCTCGATCTCGTGCTCGCGGCCGATCACGACGTCGAGCTTGCCCTGGCGCGCGAGCTCCGTGAGGTCGCGGCCGAAGGCGTCGAGGGCCGGCGTCTTGCTCTTGCCGCCCGCGCCGCCGCCACCGCCACCGCCGCCGCCCGAGCTACCCGAGCGCTCGGAGCCGCCGCCGCTCTGGGACTCGTTCGATTCCTCTTCCTCCTCGCCTTCCTGCGAGTCGGCGCCGAGGACCTCGAGGACCTCGTCGCGGACGTCCTCGAGCTTGACCCCGAGGTTCATCAGGACTTGGGCGGCGATGCCCTCGTTCTCCTTGATCAGGCCGAGCAGGAGGTGCTCCGTGCCGATGTAGTTGTGGCCGAGGTTCGAGGCCTCTTCCATCGAGAGCTCGAGCACCTTCTTGGCGCGCGGGGTGAAGGGCAGCTGGCCCATGGTCACCATCGACGGGCCGGTCTTGACGATCTTCTCGACCTCGGCGCGGATCTTGGCCAGATCGATGCTCATGTTCTTGAGCACGTTGGCGGCGACGCCGGAGCCCTCTTGGACGAGGCCGAGCAGGATGTGCTCGGTGCCCAGGTACTCGTGGTTGAAGCGCTGAGCCTCCTGGCGGGCGAGGTTCATCACCTTCTTGGCGCGGTCGGTGAAGCGATCGAACATGTGGGGTCTGCTCCGTGCGCTGGCTCGTTGCGGGGACCGGTTCGGAGGGCTCCGTTCCGGGGTCGGCTCCGCGAGCGCGGCGGACCGACCGATAGTGCTTAGTGCTTGCCTTTCGGCCTTCAAGGGGCCGGAGGTTGACCCTTGCGGCGTCCTAGGCGGGATTTTGGGGCCCGATTTCGGGTCGGAAGGGCGCGCATCATGGCGTCGGGACGCGGCGCAATTCCAGTTCCGCGAGGCCGCGCGCCGATCTTCCGGACACGCGGGACTCTCCGGTTGCGCCTCGCTACTGCAGCGAGCGCAGCTCGTCGCGCAGCTTGGCCGCGGCCTCGTAGGCCTCGTCGCGGATCGCGACGTCGAGCGCGCTCTGCAGCTCGTGGATGCGCTGCATGCGGCGTTGGGTGGGCTCGTCGACGCCCGGGCGGCGTCCGACGTGCGCGCTGGCGCCGTGGATGCGCTCGAGCACCTCGGCGAGGTCCTTGCCGAACACTTCGTAGTCCTTGGGGCAGCCGAGGCGCTGGAGCTGGCGGAACTCGCGCAGCGTCATGCCGCAGTCGGGGCAGGCGGGGACCTTCGGGCGCGCGCGCGGCGGCTGGGCGCCCGCCTGCTTGAGCATCCCGGCGATGTTCGAGAGCTGGGGCTTCGTCAGCGTCTGGTCCGCGGCACAGCCCTGACACAGATGCCGCTCGCTGGGGCTGAACTTGTAGAGCTCGACACCGGATTCGGGGCAGATCGAGAATTGCTGCGCGGTCGAGATGATGTGGACCGTCGCGGGGTGGAGCTTGCAGTTCTGGCAGAGCATGCGTTCGAGGGCGGAGGGGCCGCGCGAGCGCATTCTATAGGACAGCTCTCGCCGAGGTGCGACCGGGCAAGCCGGATCTCGGCCTGCCCCGGCTAGTCCGGGTCGCGGAAGGCCCCGCGGGCGCGTTGGAGCAGCGCCGCGGTGACCTTGTGCCGCGCGAGGATCGTCGCCAGCTCGGCCGTACCGCCCGCTTGCAGCGCGGCGAGCAGGTCGAGGCTGTCGGCGCCCGCGGGGAGGTGCGCGAGGAGCCCGGCGAGGGCCTCGTCGGGGCCGAGCGGGCCGCCCTCGACCTGCGACGGGTCGTCGAGTCGACCGCGGAGCGCGATGCGGGCGCGCGAAGCGGGCATGCCGCAGGCGCGCTCGAGCCGCGCCTCGTACTGCAGGCAGGCTTGGAACAGCGCGGCGGCCGAGATCGAGCGCACGGACGAGGCGCGGGCGAGCTTCGCCGCCGCAGAGAGCGCACGCTTGCCGTCGTCGGAGAAGTGCCGGAAGAGGTGCCCTTCCTCGCGCACGACTCCCGATCCCGCGGGCAGCAGCGCCTCGAGGCCCGCCGGGTTCCAGCCCGAGCTCGAGAACAGCTCGCGCAGCTCGGACTCGAGCTCGTCGAACGCCGCGAGCGCGAGGTGGGGGACTGCGACCTCGTCGTCTCCGCGGCGGGCGGCACGCGCGCGGGCTCCGCGCAGGGCGCGCACCCCGAGCGCGGAGAACGGCAGGGCGGTGCTCGAGCCGGAGATCAGGATTCCCGCGGAGATCGAGCGTGCCTCGTCGGCGACGGTCTCGGGGTCCGCGAAGGCGTGCACGACGACGCGCTGGGCGGCGCAGTCTTCGTCGAGCATCAGCGTCGCGAGGAGGTGCTCGGGGCCGACCTCGTCGGCGTGGATCTGCAGCGCGTCGTGGGCTGCGCGGTCGAGCAACCTGCGGGCGTAGGGGTGCAGGCGCGAAGCCAGCGACTGCAGCTCGGGCGTTTCGAGGGCGATCATCGCGGCTGGGGAGCGTAGGCGGCGCGCACGCAGTCGCGGAAGCGCAGCGCGCGGTCGCGGAAGTTCAGGAATTCGTCGAAGCTTGCGCAGGCGGGCGAGAAGAGCAGCCCTTCGCCGGGCTCGAGCTCGGCCCACGCGAGCGCCACGGCGTCGGCGAGGCGCGGCGCGGAGCGCACGTTCACTCCGGCTGCGCGCAGGGCGGCGGCGAGCGGCTCGGCCGAGGCGCCGAACGTCACGGCGCAGCGCGCACGCTCGCGGGTCAGCGCGGCGAGCTCGTCGAGCGGCAGGCCTTCCTTCGCCTGTCCGCCGCACAGCAGAACGAAGGGGCCTTCGAGTGCGCGCAGTGCCGAGACCGTCGAGTCCGGCGTGGTCGAGATGCCGTTGTCCCACACGCGGTGGCCCGCGAAGAGGCCGAGGTCTTGGAGCCGGTGCTCGAGCCCCTCGACGCGGCCGATCGCCGCCGCGAGCGCGTCCGGCGCGGCGCCGAGTGCGCGGGCGATGCCGAGGGCGGCCAGCATGTTGCCGCGCTGGAAGTCGCCGGGAAGACGCAGGTCGCGGACGGAGCCGAGGCGCTCGCTCCCGAGTCGGAACTCCCCGAGCTCGATGTGCAGCGGCGTCTGCGCGCCGGGTTGCGTCGAGTAGCGCAGCTCGCGCCCACGCGCGACCTGCCAGCGAGCGACGCGCGGATCTTCCGCCGAGAGCACGAGCGCCGCGTCGGCGGGTGCGAGGTCGAGGATGCGGCGCTTCGCGGCGTCGTAGGCCTCGACGGTGCCGTGCCGCTCCAAGTGGTCGGCGAGCACGTTGACGCAGGCGACGGCGGCGACGCGCGTGCACGGGCCGAAGTCCGCGGGGAGCGCCTCGAGTTGGTAGGACGAGATCTCGACGACCGCGATGTCGTCCTCGCGCATGTCGTCGAGCGCGGAGACCAGCGCGCGGCCGATGTTGCCGCCCAAGTGCACCCGATAGCCCGCCTCTTCGAGCAGGCGCGCCGTCGCGTGGGTGGTTGAGCTCTTGCCTTGCGTGCCCGTGATGAGCACCACGCGCGCTGGGCAGGCCGCGAGGAAGAGCGCCATCTCGCTCGTCACGGTCACGCCGCGCGCGCGCGCTGCCAAGAGCAGCGGGTGGCTCGGGGCGACGGCCGGATTGGCGACGACGAGCTCCGCGCCGGTGAAATCCTCTTCGCGGTGCTCGCCGAGCACGCAGCGCACAGGCAGGCCCGCGATCGCCGCGAGCGACTCGGCGAGCTTTTCCGCCGGACGCTTGTCGGTGACCGTCACCACGGCGCCGCGCGCGCACAGGAAGCGCACGACTTCGACACCGCCGCCTTGGAGGCCGAGCCCCATGACCGTGACACGTCGATGGCGGAGAGCGTCGTGGCTCACGGCTCGTCGTCCTCCGCCTTCTTGCGCGGGTCTGGGCCAGCGGGTCCTGCGTGACGCAGCTCGTCGGCGCGTTGGAACACGCTCGGGAGATCGGGCTCGAGGAGCACGGGCTGCCCCTTCACGAGCTGGACGTGGACCTTCTGGATGTCGCTCCAGCCGATCGGGACGAGCACTTCGGTGACGATGTCGACCGGAAACTGGCCGTACCACGGCGGCTCGATCTCGAGCACGCGCGAATAGGTCGCGTAGCCGGGCATGTAGAGGGTCAGGCGGCGAATGCCGTAGTGCTCGAAGGGCACCTCGCAGGGCGTCGTTCCGACGCGCACGCCGTCGAGGTGGACCTCGGCTTGGCTCGGCACGGAGGTGATGCGGAGCGCTCGCTCGGCCTGACAGGCGGTCAGCGCGGCACAGACGATCGCTACGCGCACGCTACGGAGCGGGCGGAGCAGCGAGGGCGCGGGTTGCACTTGCACGGCGTGAAAGGCTCGCTTCGCACGTGCGCCAGCGGCGGCCCGAGAGGCGCACGGGCGCAGGGGTTTGGCGGAGAGGGCGGGATTCGAACCCGCGGTACGAGGGATACCCGTACACCGGCTTAGCAAGCCGGCGCTATCGGCCACTCAGCCACCTCTCCGGAAGGCGCGGGAGTCTAGCGTCTCGGTGGGGCGCCTGCCAGAGCGTGCGTTGTGGAACGTCGTGGAGCCGGCTACGGTGGCCCCGCCCCAGTCGGGCGCGCTCGCGCTTCGACGCGCGGGCTCGTGCCTCGTCCGAGACGGAAACTTCCCCCCGTGGAATCGCGACGCGCCGCAGCCTTCTGGAGCTGGCTCTTCAACATCGCGCTCGGCGCGCTCGTGGGGCTGTCGTATCTGGAGGCGGACCACCTGCCGCGCACGCCGCTGCTCTGGCTGTTCGCCCACTTGGGGCTCGTGTCGGCGGTCGCCACGCTCTCGCTCGTGCCCGGTTCGCTCCTGTGGTTGGCGAGCCGCTCTCGCGTGAGCCCGCGCGCGCTCGCGGTGCTCGTGGTCGTCGTCTGGACCGCGTTCCTGCTGGCGCTCGTGATCGACACGCGCGTGTGGGGGCTCTTCCGCTACCACTTCAACAGCGCCGCGTGGAACCTGATCACCACGAAGGGTTCGGAGGACAGCTACAGGCTCGGGCCGCGCGTGTGGGCGGTCGGCGCCGCGATCGCGGCGGCGATCGCCTGCGTCGAGTTCATCGTGTGGCGCTTGCTCACGAGCGCGGGTGCGACGGCGCAGCGCGCGCTGAAGCTCGGGCGGCCGGCGTGGCTCGCGCTCCTGATCCTCGCGCTCACGATCGGCGTCGAGAAGACGATCTACGCGAGCGCGGAGCTGCAGCACGACGCGCGTGTGTCGGCCGTGAGCCGCGCCTTTCCGCTCTATCCGCGCGTGTCGGTCGTGCCGATGCTGCCCGAGCCGCTCGCGGGCGAGCCCGCGCCGCTCGTGCAGGTCACGCGGGAAGAGGCGCGGCTCGCGTACCCGCTCCAAGCGCCGCATCTCGCCGCGGGCGCGCCGCGCCCGAACGTGCTCTTTGTGGTCATCGACTCGTGGCGCGGGGACATGCTCGATCCGGTGTCGACGCCGATGCTGTGGCAATTCGCGCAGGCCGGACGGCGCTTCGAGGACCACTACAGCGGAGGCAACGGCACGCGCTTCGGGGTCTTCTCGATGCTCTACGGGCTGCACGGCAGCTATTGGTGGCCGGTGCTGGAGGCCGGGCGTTCGCCGGTGCTGCTCGACACGCTCGTCGATGCGGGCTACGAGCCGCGCGTGTACTCCAGCGCGTCGATGGACTACCCCGAGTTCCGCCGCAGCGCATGGTCGAGGATCGGCGCGCAGGTCTTCGACGAGTTCGGCGAGGTGCGTGCGAGCGTGCGCGACCAGCAGGTCGCGGAGTCGTGTGCGCAGTGGTGGAAGGAGCGCGATTCCGCTCGGCCGTTCTTCGCGTTCGTGCTGCTCGACTCCGCGCACCAGAAGTACGACTTCCCCGAGGGCGCCGATCCGTTTCGGCCCTACGCGCCGGACCTCGACTACGTCGAGCTCGCTGGCTCGCGCGATCCTGAGCTCTCCGAGCGCGTGAAGAACCGCTATCGCAACGCGCTGCTGCACGCCGACCGCGTCGCGGGGTGGCTGCTCGAAGAACTGGCCGCACGCGGTGAGCTGGAGCGCACGCTGGTTGTCGTCACCGGCGACCATGGCGAGGAGTTCGCGGAGAACGGCTACTGGGGTCACACGGGCAACTTCACTCCCGAGCAGGTGCGCGTTCCGCTGGTGCTGCGCGGTGGGGGAGTGGAGGGCGGGGTCGAGTCGCGTCCAACCTCGCACATCGACTTGCCCGCGACGGTTCTCGAACTGCTCGGAGCGGATCCGGCGACGCGCTCAGCCTGGACGCTCGGCGGAAACTTGCTCGCGCCCACGGCGCGGCGTGCGCGCGTCGTTGCCAGCTGGGAAGACGTCGGGGTGTGCACGTCGTCCGGGCTCGTCCGCATTCCGCGCGAGCCCGAGTCGGGGCTCGCGATGTCGGTCTGGGATACGCGTTGGCGACTGGTGGCGGATCAGCGCGGCGCTCTGGCGGCCGAAGCGGGTGCACTCGCCGTGCTCGCGGAGGAGTGCGCGCGATTCCTCGCGGCGGACGCGCTCGCGGGCAGAGCCTCCCGCTGAGGGAGTTTCTTTCCTCCGAGTTCGCGGCGGAGGGTCCTGCGTGCACCTTTGCGTTGGCCTTCGCCACCCGTATTGCGACTTCCTTTCCGGACGCGGCCGAGCGGGCGCCAGATTCTCCGACGGTGCTCAAGAGCCAGACGCGGGGCCTCCGAATCCCAGAACCACGGAGCGTCCGACAGCTCCGGGAAGAAGAAAAGTCGTGGGGACGACACCGCCGCGCCCGGGGACTGCCACTCGGGCGCGGCGGACTTTCCTGTCGCCGCCGCATGACTGTCCGCAGACATCCATCGCAGCCTCAGGAAATCCACTCCATGCAGACCCATCACGTCGCGCTCGCAGCGCTCCTTCTGTGCGCGGGAACCGCGCACGCTCAGACCTCGCTCCAGACCGCCACCGGCGCACTTCCGGGCGACCAGCTCGGCGACGCGCTCGCGATCGTCGGTGACCTCGATCAGGACGGACACGCCGACCTCGCGTTTGGCGCGCCGTTCGCGGATGCCAACGGCGCTTCCTCGGGCAGCGTGCGCGTGGTGAGCGGCCGCACGGGCGCACAGCTCTTCGTGTTCCACGGCTTGGCTGCGGGCGACCGCCTCGGAGAGAGCGTCGCCGCCGCGGGCGACCTCGACAACGACGGCTGGCCGGACATCGCGGCGGGCGCGCCCAACCACGACACGAACGGCTCGAATGCCGGCATGGCGCGCGTTTGGTCGGGGCGGACGGGCGCCGTGCTCTACACGTGGCACGGCGACGCCGCGGGCGATTGGTTCGGCGCGTCGGTCGATGGCGCGGGCGACGTCAATGGAGACGGGCGCCCCGACGTGATCGTCGGTGCTCCCTACGGAAAAGGCACGAACACCGCCAACGTCGGCGAGGCGCGCCTGTTCTCAGGTCTGAACGGCGCGGTGCTGCGCACCTTCAACTCGCCGCAGGGCGTTTCGGTGCTCGGCATGAGCGTCTCGGGCGCGGGCGACGTCGATCGCGACGGTTTCGCCGACGTGATCGTCGGAGCTCCTCAGTCGACGTACAGCTTCAACGACCAGGGTCGCGCGTGGGTCTTCTCGGGTCGAACCGGCGCTTCGCTGCGCTACTTCCAAGGTGCGACCGCCGGGGAGAACTTCGGCTTCTGCGTCGACGGCGGGCGCGATGTGAACAACGACGGTTGGCCGGACTTCGTCGTCGGCTCGCCCTTTGCGGACTATCAGGGCGCCAACTCGGGCTCGGTGTTCGTGTACTCCGGCCGCGACGGTGCGCAGCTCCATCACTTCCGCGGCACGGCCGCGTCGGACGACATGGGGCGCTCGTGCGCGCACGCGGGTGACGTCGATGGCGACGGCTTTGCCGATGTGATCGGCGGAGCGCGGCTCAAGGATCAAGGCGTGGGCAACGCGGGCATGGCGCGCGTGTGGTCGGGCCGCACCGGCGGCGTGCTGAACAGCGTGTACGGCACCGCCGTCGACGAGATGCTCGGCCACGCGGTCGCGGGCGGCGCGGATGTGAACGGCGACGGACTCGATGACTTCGTCGTCGGCTGGCCGACGTTCGACACGGGCGCGACGAGCTACGACGCGGGCCGCGCTCGCGCGTACAGCGCGGCTCCGCTGCCGGTGACGAGCTACTGCACCGCCGGTACGAGCGTGTCGGGCTGCACGGCAACCCTGACGACCACTGGCGCGCCGAGCGCGAGCGCGAGCACGCCGTTCGTCGTGCGCGCCAACGGCGTGCTGCGGCAGTCGACGGGGTTCCTTTTCTATGGTCGCCACGGACAGTCCATGCCCTACGGCTCGGGCTGGCTCTGT
This sequence comes from uncultured Planctomycetota bacterium, assembly GCA_903928115.1. Taxonomy (GTDB): domain Bacteria; phylum Planctomycetota; class UBA1135; order UBA1135; genus F1-120-MAGs118. The sequence continues at coordinate 80,786 of CAIYPP010000141.1, read as the reverse complement.
GTGACCTCGCCGTTCGTGCGGCTGGTCTCGCAGGGCACGCTCGGCTCGGCGACGGGCTCCGTCTGCTCGGGCTTCATCCAACAAGACCTCAACGCGCACTTCCGCAGCGGCCCCGACCTCGCCGTGCACGCGGGCGACACGCTCTTCTGTCAGGCCTTCTTCCGCGACAGCGGCTCGGGCCTGAGCAATGCGGTGCTCTTCACGGTCCAGCCCTGACGGGCAGCGCTCTGGATTCCGTTCGCTTCCAGCGCGGAGCGTCGCCTTGCGCGGCGTTCCGCGCTGAGCTTGTGCGGGGAGAGCCGTCTCGCGGTTGCCGGCGGTGCGCGGCTCTCGTACCGTTCGGATCTCTTGCAGAAGACCGAACCGAGCGCTCCGTCCGACGCCGCCGGACTGCGACGACCTGCGCGCGAACCTCAGGTTGACGCACGTTCGAGGCCGCGTATCGCCGCCTTCAACCGTGGATTGCTTCGGTTGGCTGGGCTGCTGCCGCTGGGTGCGCTCCGGTGCCTTGGCCGAGTGGCGGGCGTTGCCTTGGCGAGCTACCCGTCGCGCGAGCGCGAAGTGACGCGGACGAATCTGGAGCTGTGCTGGCCGGGGCTGGACTTGGCCTCGCGAGAAAGGCTCCTGCGAGCGAGCTTGGTCGAGACCGGGCAGACGATCGCGGAGTTTCCGGCGCTTTGGTGCTGGAAGGCCGAGCGCGTGCTCGCGCTCGCGCGCGAGGTGCGCGGAGAGGAGCGTTTTCTGGAGGCGCGTTCCCGCGGCGGCGTGTTGCTCCTCACGCCGCACCTCGGCGCGTGGGAGTTCTCGGGGCTCTATGTCGCATCGCGCGTTCCGTTGACCGCGCTCTACAAGCCGCCGCCGGTCGCGGAGATGGAGCAGTTCTACACGTCGGCACGGCAGCGCACGGGGGCGCGGCTCGTGCCGGCGGAGGCAAGCGGCGTGCGCGCGCTCCACCGCGCACTGCGCGATGGCGAAGTCGCGGGTGTCCTGCCCGATCAGGATCCTGGCCGCGGCTCGGGCATCTTCGTGCCTTACCTTGGGCCGCTCGCGAACACGACGACGCTCGTTTCCAAGCTGCTCGAGAAGACGGGGGTGCCGCTGTTCCTTTGCTGGAGCGAGCGGGTTCCGGGCGGCTTCCGTGTGCACTTCGTCGAGGCGTCCGAGCCGGAATTGCGTTCGCCCGACCTCGCGCAGGCGGTCACAGCGATGAACCGCGAGCTCGGGCGGCTCGTGAGGAGTGCGCCGGAGCAGTATCTGTGGAGTTACAAACGCTTCAAGAATCGCCCGCCAGGTGAGGCGGATCCCTATCGACGGGATCACGATTCCGAGGAAGGATGAGCACCATGGGGTATCGCACCGAGCTTGCGGCGACGCTCGCGTCGTTGCTGTGCGCCTGTTCTGCACCGCGCGTGGTTCCGGCCGACAACGTCGAACTCGTCATCGTCGGTGGCGGCGGCACGACGGAAGCGATCCAGCAGCGAGCGCTAGCGCTTGCGCGCGGCAAGGAGACGCGGGTGGTCGTGCTGCCTCAGGCGTCCGAGCGCGCCGACCGCGGTGAAGAGACGGCGCAGATGTGGCGCGATGCGGGCGCAGCCGAAGTGACGAACCTCAGCGATCTCGCGGACGGCGAGCGCGCGCGTCGGCTGATCGCCGAGGCGGATCTCCTGTGGTTCGGTGGCGGCGATCAGAGCCTCTTGATGCGCGACTTGCGCGCGGCGGGGCTCGTCGACCTCGTGCGCGCGCGCGCTGCCGCGGGCGTCGTGTGCGGCGGCACGAGCGCGGGGGCCGCCGTCATGTCGAGCGTGATGATCACGGGCGAGGGCAAGGACGAGCTGGTGCGGATCTGCGCGCAGGTCACTGCGACCTCGGAGGGGCTCGGGCTCTTGCCCGGCGCGATCGTCGACCAGCACTTCCTCGCGCGACAGCGCACGAATCGGCTCGTGGCTGCGGTCCTCGACCACCCCGATCTCGTGGGCGTCGGGATCGACGAGCGCACGGCTCTGGTAGTGGTCGGAGGGCGCGGCGAGGTCGTCGGCGAAGGACAGGTTGTCTTCTTCGACGCGCGCGGCGCGACGGTCGAGCCGGCTGGGGTGGAGGAGCGCGCGGCGGCCGGTCCGCTGCGGATGCACGTTCTGCGCGACGGGATGGGCTGCGAGTTGTGGCCCTGAGGGGCCGCGAATCCCGATGCGAGCGAACTCTGGAGTGGCGCCGCTCGTCGCGGCTCCTTTCGCGCTCTGCACGGCGCTCGCGCTGCGCACGACGTTCGACGACTCTCGCATGGCGTGGGTTGCGCTGGCCGCGGCGCTCGCGGGGATCGCAGTCTTCCTCGGCGTTCGCTCGCGCATCCGTCGTGGGGTGTCCGCAGGAATCCACATCTCGCTCGCGCTGTTGACGCTGCTTCTCGCCGTGCCGGAGCTCGGCCTGCGCAGTGCTGGGTTTCGTCGCGTCGGAGGTGTCGAGTTTGGCTATCCCTCGCCCGAGGACTTTCTCGAGCTCGAGCCCGACGCGGAGCTCTTTTGGACACTCCCGCGCAGCGCACCGGGCACCAACTCGCTCGGATTCGCCGGCTCGGAGCCAGCGGTACCCAAGCCGGAAGGCGTGTTTCGCGCGTTGTTTCTCGGCGATTCCTGCATGTGGCAGGGCCACCCCGAGGAGTGGCCCGCGCTCGCGACGGCGCAGCTCGCGACCCTGCGCGGGCGGACGCTCGAGTGCACGAACCTCTCGCTCGCGGGCTACTCGACGCATCAGGGGCTGCGGGTGGCAGAGCGATACGGAACTGCGCTCACGCCCGATCTCGTCGTGGTCGGCTATGGCTGGAACGACCACTGGCTCGCGCGTGGATCGACGGACTCCAGCAAGGTGATCCACGTCGCGTTCGAGCGCGTGCATCGTGCTTCGCGGCTGGTACAGCTCGTGGCGAGCTGGGCGAGCGCTTCGGAGGGGCAGGTGCTCGGCGAGCCGCGCGTCTCCGCCACGGAGTATCGAGAGAATCTCGCGAGTATCGTGCGCAGCTTCCGACAGCGCGGCGTGCCCGTGATGTTGGTCACGGCCCCGAGTGTCCATGACCTCGGCGTGCCGGAGTACCTGCTGAAGTATCGCTTCGCCGCCAGCGCCGAAGAGGTGGTGCGCCTTCACGCGGAGTACGTCGCGATCACGCGGGAAGTCGCGCGAGCCGAGGGCATTTCCCTCTTGGATCTGGAAGTGGAACTCGCGGCACGCGCCGATCGCGCGAGTCTTTTTCTCGCGGATGGAATCCACTTCACGGAGGCTGGGCGCCGCGTGATCGCAGAGAGCTTCGCGCAGGACGCGCTCCGGCTGGGGCTTGTCCCATGACGCGCGCGCAGCGCATCGTTCTGGTCGTCGTCGCGCTCGTCGCGGCGCTGCATGCGCTGTCGTTCTGGGGCTACGGGCCCTGCGACGACGACTACATCGCGTACGACTACGCGCGCAGCCTCGTAGAGACCGGAGAGCTCGCGTTCAATGCGGGCGAGCGAGTCGAGGGCTTCTCGGCACCGGGGTGGATGCTCGTTGCGGCGCTCGCAATTGCGTGTGGAGAGCATCCCGCCGACGTGAGCCTCGTCGTCTCCACGTTGGCACTCGCCGCCACGGCGGTGGCGATCGGAGTCCTTTGGTTTCGCAGGCATCCGCAGGACCGTTTCGGCGCGCCTGCTTGGCTCGTCGCCGCGAGCCCGGCGCTCGCGTGGCATGCGGTGCTGGGCTTGGGCACGGTGCCGCTCGCCGCGCTGGCAGCGTGGGCGTGGGAGCGTTGGGACGCCGCGGAGCGCTCTGATCGCACGCCTTGGATCGCTGCCGCGCTCTTCGGTCTCGCCGCGTTCGTTCGCAACGAGGCGATCCTCCTTGCGCTGCCGCTGGCGTGGTCCTGTCTTCTGCGACGTCGATGGGTGCTGCTCATCGAGATCTTTGCGCCGCTCGCTGCGTGGCAGCTCTTCCGGCTCGCCTATTTCGGTCGCTGGGTTCCGATCACCTACAGCGTGAAGAAGCTCGAGCTCCTCGTCGACCTGCGGCTGGGCTTGGAGTACCTCGCGGACTCCAGCGCGGCCACTGGATTGGTACTCGCGCTCGGCCTCGCGCTCGTCGGCGCCACGCGACGGCGCGCGGATTTCGTACTGCGCGCGCTCGTAGGGGCATCGACCCTGTTCGTGGCGTATGTGATCTACGTGGGGGGCGACTTCTTCCCGCTCGCGCGCTTCTTCGTGCCCGTGCTCCCGCTGCTGCTCTGGGGTGCTTGCGAGGGCTTTGTCGCGCTCGCGGGCAGCCGCACCGTGCTTGCGTGGTTGGTCGCGCTCGCCGCTCTGGCCTTTGAGAGTCTGCAGCAGGCTCAGCGCCCATTCCTGATGGCGACACACCGTGGGAGCGAGCCGCGCTGGCTCGCGATGGGCAGCGCCGTTGCGGCGGCGGTGCCTCCGGACACGCGCGTCGCGCTCGCACCGATCGGGTGCTTCAAGTGGAGCTCGCGGCTGTACGTCATCGACATGCTAGGCCTCACGAACACGAAGATCGCCGAGGTCGCGCCCGATCCGAACATCACGATCAAGGGGCACACCCGCTACGACGCGGAGTGGGTGCTCTCGCAAGAACCCGACATGATCGTGCTCGGGCTGGGCTGGTTCGGTATCGACGCGCGTACAGGAGAGCGCGAGCTGCGCATCTCGTCGTGGGAGGGGACGCTCTACCACCATCCGCGTCTCGATCTCCAGCGCGGAGACTACGAGGGACTCGTGCTCGACATTCCGCGCGAGCAGCCGCTCTTCTTTTATTGGAAGCGCGGTCGACCGCGACCGATCGGGGCCCGAGAGCTCGATTGAGCTTCGCACTTGTGGGGTCCGAGTTTCGCACTGCGCTCCATGATCTGTGGTCGCGTATCCACCTAATCACGAGAGCAGGGACGTGATGCGCCTGCGCGCCGACCTTGGGTCCGCTTGCGCGGACTCGGGTCGAGCTCGAGGCCTCGCGACCCGACGTAAGCGAGTGGAAGGACAAGAGTTCCCGGGCCGTGCCCCGAGCGGAATCCAATCCCGCACGCGCACTGCGGGGCTCCCCAAGGGTAGTGGGGGGACCTGAGCGCGCACGATCGCGGACCGCGACCCCTTGTCCTTCCGTTGCTTTGCGTCAACATCCTCACGCATGAAGCCGCTGTCTCTCGCGCTCGCGCTGTCCCTCGCGTTGTTCGGCTGCTCGGCGCCGCCGTCCGAGCCGGTTCTCCAAGGCCCTGTCGGCTCGTTCGTGAGCCTTCCATCCACGAGCGGGCTCTATCTGGGTGGGCAGCCCCAGGCGACCGATATCGAGGCGCTCGCGGCGCGGGGCGTGAAGCGTGTCATCAACCTCCGCAAAGAGGGCGAGTTCAAGGACTACGACGAGCGTGCGCGCGTCGAGGAACTGGGGCTCGAGTACATCGAGCTGCCGTTCTCGACGCCCGAAGAGCTCACCGACGAGATCCTCGCCCGATCGCGCGAGTTGCTCAGCGAGGCGCGCACGATGGGGACGCTCGTGCACTGCGGAGCGGGGCTTCGCGTAGGGGCGCTGTGGCTCGCTCACCGCACCCTCGACGACGGAGTTTCGTGGGAGAAGGCTCTGGAAGAAGCGAAGGCGGTCGGTCTCAAGAACCCCGCCTACATCGAGCGCATTCAGAAGTACGTCGACGCGCAAAAGAAGTGACGTCGGTCTCGGTCTACTCCGCCCGCAGCGCTTCTACAGGATCGAGCGCCGCGGCGCGCACCGCGGGTGCGACCCCGGCGATCAGACCCACGATCGCGCTCGTCGCGAGCGCTGCCAGCGCGTAGCCGAAGCTCGGCGCGAGCGGAAGGGAAGGCCAGAGCCAGCTCGCCAGCGTCGTGCAGGCGAGCCCGCCGACCAGACCCGCCAGACCGCCGGCCATCGACAGCAACGTCGCCTCGGCGAGAAATAGCGTCAGAATCGTGCCTGCGCTCGCGCCCAGCGCGCGTGCCAATCCGATCTCTTGCGTGCGCTCGCCGACGGAGATCCAGAGGATCGTGAGCACGCCGACGGCGCCGACCAAGAGCGAGACGCCACCGAGCGCTGCGACGCCCAGCGTGAGCGCACCCAGGACGCGATCGAACATCTCGAGCATCGCGCCCTGCGTGACGAGAGTGAAATCCTCGCGCCCGTCGTGCCGCTCGCTCAATCGCGTGCGAATGGACGCGACCACCTCGTCCGCGAGCTCGGCATGCGAAAACGAGACGTCGATCTCGTGCAGCTCTTCGCGTCCGAACATGTCGAGCGCGCTCGCCACCGGCACGTACGCGACGTCGTCGAAGTCCCAGCCCAGCACCTGTCCGCGCGGACTCGCAACGCCGATCACTCGCAGACGCCAGCCCGCCGCACGCACGAACTTGCCGAGTGCATCGCCGTCGGGAAAGAGCTCGCGCGCGAGCTTCGAGCCGAGCACTGCGAGAGCCGCTCGCGCCTCGCCTTCAGGAAGGAACTCGCCGCCCGAGAGCTCGATGCGCCACATATCGCACGCATCTCGGCTCGTTCCGAGCACGAAGACGCTGCGTCCGCGTTCGCCGTGCTCGACGCGCGCCTGTCCGAACACGTTGGGCGCGATGCCCGTGATGCCCGGAATACTGCGCAGCGACGTCGCGTCTTCCAAGGAGAGCTTGTGCGTCGTTCCGCCGACCACGCCAGGGACTCCGATCGTTTCGACCTTGCCCGGCGAAACCTGCAGAAGGTTGCTCCCGAACTGGCCGAACTCCTCCAGCACGAAGCGACGCGCTCCATCGCCGACTGACGTGATCACGACGACCGAGGCAATGCCCATCGCGATCCCGATCCACGAGAGCGATGCACGCAGCTTCTCACCGAGCAGCGCGCGCAGCGCGAAGCGAAGTACGTCGAACAGGCTCATGCTCGTCTCCCTGCGAGCGCCGTCACCGGCTCCGTCCTCATCGCCCGGCGTGCGGGCCACGCTCCAGAAATGAGTCCGACGACGACGGAGAGGAGGAGGGCGCCGACCACTGCCCACTGCGGTGCGTGCGCTTCCCACGCGGGGAAACGCCAAGCGAGCACGCGTGTCGCGAGCGAGCCGAGTCCGAGCCCGGCGATTCCACCGGTGACGCAGAGGAGGAGCGCTTCGGCGAGGAACTGGCTCAGGACGTCGCGCTCGGTCGCACCCAACGCCTTGCACAGGCCGATCTCCCTTGTGCGCTCACTCACAGCGACGAGCATGACATTGGCGATGCCCACCCCCGCGACCACGAGAGAGATGGCCGCGATCGCAACAAGCGCGAGGGACAGCACGTTCAGGATACGATCGAGAGACTGGAGCACCGCATCCTGAGTCAGAAGGGTGAAGTCCTCTTCTCCGTGCCGAGTCGTCAGCAGATCGCGGGCGGTTCTTTGCGCAGCCGGCACCGCGCTCGCTGAGCTCACCTCGAGCATGATGCGGAACAAGCTGCGCGTGTCGAACATCGACTGCGCGGTTGCGACAGGGATCATCACCGCTTGATCCAGATCGACTCCGAGGTGGGTGCCCCGCGGCGCGAGCGTTCCAATCACGCGGAGCCGGCGGTCGCCGAGACGGATGTTGCGCCCAAGAGGCTCTTCGCCTGGAAAGAGCTCCGCGGGCAGTGCTGCTCCCAGCACGATCACCGCCGAGCCTCGCTCCCAATCTCCCGCGGGCAGGAAGCTCCCCGTGGAGACACGCATTCCGCGCAACTCCAACATCTCCGCGGTGGTGCCGAGCACGAGCACGTCGCGCCGACGAGCACGCCATTCCAGAGCCTCGTTGCCCAGCACCAAGGGAGTCCCGCGCACCACGCCCGGCACGCCGCGAACGAGCGCGCGTGCGTCCTCAAGCGTGAGGTCATTGGGCGCGCTGCCCACACCGGGGATCGCGCCGCTGGTCTCGACCCGCCCCGGAACGATCGCGATCACGTCTGCGCCGATGGTTTGGAATTGCGCTGCGACGAAGTCGCGTGCGCCCTGACCGATCGCCGTCATCAGCGTGACCGCTGCGACGCCGATCGAGACGCCCACGAGGGAAAGTGCGCTGCGCCGACGATGGGCGATGAGCGCGTGCCATGCGAGCGCGAAGACGTCGAGCGACTTCATGGAACGGCTCCTGCGAGCGCTTCGTCGAGTGATCGAAGCTCGACCGCGGGCATGCGACGGACGATCCGACCATCGCGTAGGACGAGCACTCGCTGTGCGCGTCGCGCGACACCCGGATCGTGAGTGACAACGATCACCGTCAGCCCTTGCTCGTGCAGTGCGTCGAGCAGCTCGAGAACGGCGCGGCCCGAGGCTTGGTCGAGGTTCCCCGTCGGCTCGTCCGCCAGCAGGATGCGAGGCCGCATGACGACGGCGCGAGCGATCGCAGCGCGCTGGCGCTCGCCTCCGGAGAGCTCACCGGGCCGATGGTGTGCACGCGCACCCATTCCGACGCGCTCGAGGGCGGCCACAGCCCGCTCGCGGCGCTCGTTGCGCGCCACGCCGTCGAAGAGCATGCCGAGCTCGACGTTCTCGAGCGCCGTCATGCGCGGGATCAGGTGAAACGCTTGAAATACATAGCCGATCTCGCGCCGTCGCAGTCGCGCGAGGTCGTGGTCCGCGAGCCCCGCGACCTCGCGTCCGTCGAGTCGATAGCTGCCCGAAGTCGGGCGGTCGAGGCAGCCGATCACGTTGAGCAGCGTCGACTTGCCCGAGCCCGACGGCCCCATGACCGCGAGGTGCTCGCCACTACGGATGGTCTCGTCGATGGCATCGAGCGCTCGGATCGTCTCTCCGCCGAGCACGTACCGCCGCGAAAGACCCGTGAGCTCGATCACGGCGCGACTCCGACGCCCTCGCGTCGCCGCGCGGGCGCGCCCTCCAACAGCCCCGACTGGCCTCGTGGTGCGACGACCCACTCGCTGCCATCGAGCCCGCTCCGCACCTCCGTCCACTCCCAGTTCGAGAGCCCGCGTTCGAAGCGACGCAGCGCCAGGACGTCCCCATCGAGAACGAGCACCGTGTCCCCGGGCTGCACGCAGGCCGTTGGAATGCGGAGCACATCCGGCGCGCGTTCCACCACGATCTCGACGTCCGCCGACGTTCCGGGGAGGAGGCCGCGGAGGGCCTCCGGCGCGAGCTCGACCTCGACCTCGACCGTGCGATTTTGCTCTTCGATGTCGAGCACGTAGGGCGCGATCGAGACGACGTGGCCTTGGAAGGTCTGGCCAGGCCGAGAATCCAGCGTCACGCGCGCTGCGAGTCCCGGCTCGACGCGGCCTGAGTCTGTTTCGTCGATGGGCGCGACGACATGGAACGTCGAGGGCGCGTAGAGCTCGACCGCCCCGCTAGCCAGCCCAGAGCCCAAGAGGGGCAGGACGCGTTCTCCGAGCTCGACCGTGACCTCTGCGACGACTCCGTCGAAGGGTGCGAGCATCACCGTGCGTGCGAGCTCGGCATCGGCGACGGCGAGCTGGGCCTCGGCGCGCGACACGCGTGCGAAGGCTGTGTCGCAGTCGCTCGCGCGGAGGTCACGCTCGTTCTTGAGGTGGTCGAGCGCGTCGGCGGATTCCCAGCCTTCGTCGACGAGCTTGCGGTGCCGCGTGAGCTCACGTTCGGCCTGCTCGCTCGCGATGCACGCATGGCGCAAGTCCGAACGCAGCACGTCGCACTCCGCGGCCGCCAGGTCGCGATGAGCTCGGAGGACGGCATCGTCGAGCGAGAGCAGCAGCTCGCCGCGCCGCACGGTCTGCCCCCGCTCCACGGCCATGGTCGTGACGGCGCCGGCGATTTCGGGAGCGATGCTCGCCCGCGTCCGCGCTCGCAGGGATCCTGCGCGCGTGTTGACGATCGTGGAGCAAACCTCGCCGCGTGCGGCTCTCACCACGTCGACGTCGATGGGCTCCTCCCGCCGCGCTCGGAGCACGAGCCACACGCACGCGAGCGCCAGCGCGGCCAGTGTGACCACGCGGATCAGCCAGCGTCGTATTCGGCTGCGATCGACCACCGTCCTTGTTCTGGTCCACCGCGCCTCACCGCCCGAGCGCACAAGATCGTACGCAGGTTTCCCCGACGTCCTACGGAGCAGGAGCTGCGTCGCGCGCGTCTCGATCCGATTACGTTGCAGACGAGAAAGAGAGGCCCACCATGACGACCACCGCTGCTGCGCTGAACAGAATCCACGCCCGCGACATCATGAAGCGCAACGTCTTCAAGCTGGAGCCGACATCGAGCATCGAGGATGCCGTCACGGCGTTCTCCGAGTTTCAGATCGGAGGAGCGCCGGTCGTCGATCGCAATGGCAAGCTGCTCGGCTTGATCTCGGCGAGCGACGTCGCGCGCCCCGAGAACCTTCGCGCGGGGCATGTCGAAGTCGCGCGCGGCGACTTCACGATGGGGGAGGCCTCACCCGACGACGACGGCAGCTATGACGAGGAAGTCGTCTTCTCCATGGAGGACTACAGCCCCGACGTGCTCGCCGGCGGGACGGTTGCGGACATGATGAGCACGGACGTCGTCACCGTGTCCCCGGATGCGACCCTGAAGCAGATTTGCGTGCTTCTGGTGAAGGAGCATGCGCACCGCGTGCTCGTGGTCGAGCGCGGCAAGCTCGTCGGTATCGTCTCGACGCTCGACGTCGCACGCTGCGTGTCCGAGGCGCTGTAGCGGAATCCGCTCGTGTTACGCCAGAGGTCCGCGGAGCTCGAACTCTGCGCCTCCAGCTTCGGGGTCTCGCAACTCGAGCTCGAAACCGTGTCGCTGCGCGACGTCGAGGGCGATCGAGAGCCCGAGCCCCAGTCCACCGGGATGACGTGAGCGCGCGGCATCGGAGCGGTACGCGCGCTCGAAGACTTTTTGACGCAGTTCGGCTGTGATTCCGGGGCCATCGTCGAGCACGCGCAGCGAGAAACGCGAGCCGACGCGCGCTAGCACGACGGCGACGTGTCCATCGGGCTCGACGTAGCGCACGGCATTGTGGATCAGGTTCGATACGGCCTGCTCGATCAACGTGACGTCGCCCAGCGTCACGGTCGGCTCCGGCGGAATCGCGTGTTCCAGCGCGATTCCGCGCGCCCTCGCGATGGGCGCGTGTCGGGCCACCGCGCGCTCGACCAAAGCCGCGAGATCGACGCTGCGGCGCTCCAGCGGCACGTCGCTCTGCTCGAGCCGCGCGACGGCGGAGAGGTTGTGGATCAGCGAGGCCATGTAGTGCGCCTCCTGAAGCGCTTCGAGCACCGTCTGACGCTCGACGCTCTCGCCGGCCTCCGCGCGTCGGCGGATCGCGGTCAAGTGACCCTGCAGCACGGTCAGCGGAACCATCACGTCGTGCGTCGTGTTTTCCACGAACGAGCGCAGGGACCGCTCACGGCTCTCGATGGCTTCCAGATTTCCGCGCACCTCTGCTGCCGCGGTGTTGAACGCGGTCGCGAGCTCGGCAACCTCGTCGCTGCCGCGCACGTCCGCGGGCCGTGCGTAGCGAGAGTCCGCAGATTCGCGCACCTGCTCGGTCAGCGCGCGTATGCGCGCAACCACGGGGCCCGCGCTCAGAATGGCTGTGGACAGCAGCACGACCAGCAACACCGCCGTGCCCGCGATCAACCCTTGCTGAGCGCCGGGAGTGTCGACCTGCGAGCGTCGCACGAGGACGAAAGCGCAGGGACCCTCGTTCCACGGCATGCGCACGCCCACGGCGATTCCATCGTGCGTGGGCACGAACCACTCGACGCTGGCGTGGCTCGCTCCTGCTTCGAGCGCAGCGCGGATTTCTGTTGGGAACGTCGGCGCTTCTCGGTTGCGCGAGTGGAAGTCGGGTCCGTACGCCCAGAGCTCCGAACGCACTTCGATCCCCGAGAGTCGCGGGTCCGGTGTCGCGGGAGCTTCGAGCGGCGGTCCTCCGCCCGCGCCCGGCGGGTTCAGGCGCGGGCGATTCGGCAGCGGCGCTCCGCGGCCCGGCAGCGGCTGGCGATCGGGGGGGCGCAGCATCGGTCGAGGAGGGAAGACCTCGGGGTTCTGCTCGCACGCCTCTCGACCGCCGTTCTGCATGCGTTCGAGCGCGTAGTCGGCGAGGCTCTGCTCGGTCGCAGCCCATTGGAGACGGGATCGCAGCACAGCGATGCCCGCGATCACCGGAATGGCCGTGGCGAGCAGGGTCAGCGCCAGTCTCGCGCGCAGCTTCACGCGTCCACCTTCGCATCGAGGCGATATCCGACGCCCCACACCGTCCCGACGAGCGCCCCACAACTCCCGAGCTTCTTGCGCAGGCGCGAGACGTGCACGTCGAGCGTGCGCTCGGTGCCATCGCGGTCGGGGTCGAGCACGTTCTCCGCGAGCCATGCGCGGGAGAGCGCTTGATTGGGCCGCTTCGCGAGCGCGAGCAGCAGGTCGAACTCGACGCGGGTCAGCTCCACTGCGGCGCCTTCGACCTCCACCGTGCGGCTCTCGGCGTCGAGCGCGAGTGCGCCGAACTGCATGCGGCCCGTGCGCGCGAGTCCCGGCCGCCGCAGCCGTGCGCTGACGCGCGCGAGCAGCTCTTCGGGCCAGAACGGCTTCGTCACGTAGTCGTCGGCGCCGAGCTCGAGCGCGCGCACCTTGGTCGCGGTGTCGTTCTTGGCCGACAGCACGAGCACCGGCAGGTCCGAGCGTTGGCGCAAGTGCTTGAGCACGTCGAGGCCGTAGGTTCCCGGCAGCATCAGGTCGAGGATGACGAGCGCGTAGTCGCGCGGCTGCGCGTCGAGGGCGAGGTCGCCGCGTGTGACCCACTCCGGCTCGAAGCCCGCTTCGCGCAGGTGCGCGGCGATCTGCTCGCCGAGGCGCGGGTCGTCTTCGACGAGGAGGATCTTCGGGGCCACGGGGAGCGCTCCGTACGCGGAGCTTCAGGATCGTCCAAGAATCTTGCGCTTTCCTGAAGCGTGGCGAGCCACTTTTCCGCGGGTCGGAGCGCCGCGCCCTTTTTTTCGAAAATCCGCGCGCGCTTCAGAACTGCGCAACACATCGGGGCGATCTTGGGGTTGGAGAGTCGGGAGGACCTCACCTCCCGCGACACCATGAAGCACGCCATCACCTTCCTCTTCATCGCCCTCACCGCATCCCTGTCCTGCGCCGCCCAAGGGCCGCGCGGCCGCGACGAGCGCCGCGGCGATGCCCCGGCCCAAGCGCAGCACTGCCCCTCCTGCCGCTGCGAGTCGGCAGCGGGCCCCCGACGCGATGGTTCCGCCCCTGATATGCGTGGGCAGCGCCACGGCGAAGAGGGACCGCGCGACGGCCAGCGCGGCGCGCCCGAGCACCGCGGTGCACCGCGCAGACCCGAGTTCGCGCCCGATTCTCGGCCTCCGTTCCAGCCCCAGCGGCCGTTGCCGGGTGGACCGCGCGCCGAAGGCGGACGTGAGTCCGGCGGATTCCGCCCTGCGTTCCCGCCCCGCGGAGAGCCCGGCCCGTTGGGGCCGCGCCCCGGCATGCGCCGCGCACCGCTCGGACCGCCGCAGGGTCGTCCGATGCCGCAGCAGGAAGGACGCGTCCTCCCGCCGCTTCGCCGAGAAGGCCAAGAGGGTCCGCGGCCGCGGCAAGGTGAGCAGGGCGAGCCCGAGGCGCCGCCGCGCGCTCCCGAAGCCGCTCCCGAGGGCCACATGCCGCGGGCCCCGGCCGGCCCTGCGCGCCCGCAACGCAACCGCATGCGTCGCCCCGACGCTGCTCCCACGACTCCTCGTCCGTCCCCTGAATCCGTCTGACCCAGATACGCTGGAGGATTCCGACACCATGAAGATGCGCTTCTCTCTCGCACTCGCCTTCCTCGCGGCCTCGGCCGCCGGCGCGCTTGCCCAAGGGCCGCCGCCGCCTCCGCCGCCGCTCGGCCCGCCGCCCCCGCCGCCGCAGGGCAACCCGTCGAGCGCCGCGAAGATCGCACTCGGTCGCCTGCTGTTCTGGGACGAGCAGCTCTCGTCGACCAAGACGATGGCCTGCGCCACCTGCCACATCCCGGAGCGCGGCGGCTCCGACCCGCGCTCGGACTTCGGCCAGCAGGGCAACATTCACCCGGGCTTCGACAGCCTGTTCGGCACGCCCGACGACGTGCACGGCTCGCCAGGCGTCGTGCGCAGCATCCCGAACGGACAGTTCAGCGCGAGCACGACGTTTGGCCTGCGCCCGCAGGTCACTCCGCGCAAGGCGCCGTCGACGGTCAACGCGGCCTACAGCCCGACGCTCTTCTGGGACGGCCGCGCCAACGGCGTGCTCGTCGATCCGCTCACGAACAACGTCGTGCTGAACGCCGGCGCCGCGCTCGAGAACCAAGCGCTCGGTCCGATCTTGGACAACGGTGAGATGGGGCATGTCGGCCGCACGTGGGGCGACGTCTCCGCGCGCATCGCCGCGGTGCGTCCGCTCGCGCTCGCGACGAACGTTCCGGCGAGCTGGACGAGCTTCATCAACAACCGCGATTACCCCGCGATCTTCGCGGAAGTGTTCGGCACGCCCGACATCACCGCGCCGCGCATCGCGATGGCGATCGCGACCTACGAGCGCACGCTGTTCTCGAACCAGGCGCCGATCGACGCCTTCTTCGGCGGCAACCAGCAGGCGCTGACGCAGCTCGAGCTCCAAGGGCAAAACGTGTTCATCTCGCAGCAGGCGAGCTGCGCGGTGTGCCACGCGGGCAACTTGTTCACCAACCAGACCTTCCGCTACATCGGCGTCCGGCCGCAGAACGAGGACGTCGGCCGCTTCGCGGTCACGAACAACCCCGCCGACATCGGTCGCATGCGCGTGCCGAGCCTGCGCAACGTCGAGCTGCGCGGACCGTTCTTCCACACGGGCAAGTTCATGACGCTCGAGGAAGTCGTCGACTTCTACAACCGCGGCGGCGACTTCAACGGCCCCAACAAGGACCCGTTGATCCGCCCGCTCAACCTGACGCAGCAGCAGCGCGACGCGCTCGTCGCGTTCCTCAAGCGTCCGCTGACGGACCCGCGCGTCGTCAGCGCCACGGGGCCCTTCGAGCACCCGACGCTCTACGCGCGCTCGCCGCGTCAGCCTTCGACGTTCGGCGCGCCGACCGCGGGCTCCGGTGGCTTCATCCCGCGCATGGTCGCCCTCTCGCCCGCGCTCGTCGGCAACGACCGCTTCACGGTCGGCGTCGAGGGCGCGCTCGGCGGCGGCTTCGCGGGCCTCGTGCTCGACGTGGTGGCCAACCCAGGTGGTGCGCCGTTCGGCGAGGCGATGTCCTACCTCGGCTTCTCGCCTGCCACACGCTACCGCCGCGTCGGACTGCTCTCCGGCATCGGCGCCGGTCAGGGCTGGGGCTCGACGGTGGTTCCGATCGCGAACGACCCCGCGCTCGTCGGCACGCCGCTCTACGGGCAGTGGTTCGTACGCGACTCGGGCTCGGGTGGTCGCTTCTCCGCGAGCGCCGCGTTCGAAGTCACGCACTTCTAGCCACGCCTCGCAGTCGCTGTCGCGGGCCGCTTCGGAGGATTCCGGAGTGGCCCGCTCGCATTGGGTCAGCGCGCGCGCACGAGGAGCAGGGAGCCGCCGAAGCGCGTGATCATGCGCTCGGTGGTCGAGCCGATGTGATGGGGCTCGTCGCGACGGTGCGAGAATGTGCCCATGACGACGAGGTCGGCTTCGAGCTCTTCGGCGAGCGACAGCACGCCTTGGGCGGGGGCCGCTTCCCGCAGATGCACGCGCACCGACACGCGTAGGTCCGCGGGGAGCGGTGCAACGGCGCAGGCCGCGAGCTCGTCGAGATGGTGCTTCGAACTCGCACCGCGCGAGTGAAGCGCAGGCGGATGGACGTGGACGGCGTGGAGCGCGGCACCCGACGCGCGCGCGACGAGCGCCGCCCACTCCACGGCAGCATCCCCCGTGGCCGTGAGGTCCGTCGCGGCGAGCACGCAGCGCGGTTTCGGCTTGCGTTCCGGCGCGACGGACCACACCGCGCAGGGCGACTCGCGCAAGACGCGCAGCGCGATCGGACCGATTCGAGCGGCGTCCGCCTCCCGTCCGTCGTGCTTCCCGACGAGCACGAGCTGCGCCCGCTGTGAGTTCACCTCGCGCGTGATCGCGAGCGACGGCCGCTCGGCGGTGTCGACCGTCTCGCACGGTACGCCGTGCGAGCGAAAACGCGCCACCAGCTCGGATACGGCGAGTCGCGACGCAGGATCGACGTTGCCGCAGATCGGGACGAGCTCGTCGACGAGCGGATCGTAGTACTCGTCCTCGACGACCGAGTGCACGAGCGTCACGTGGCTTCCTTCGGCCTTCTCTGCGAGCCACAGAGCTGTCTCGGCCGCCGCGCGGCTGCCTTCGCTCGGTGCGCAGCTCACTCGATCGAGCGCGAGCCCGACCACGATGCGATCGGGGAGCTTCATGACACGCCTCGGCTGCGTTCAGGCGGAAGAACCAGCACGGGCACCTCCGCATGGCGCAGCACGCCCTGGGCGACCGAGCCCAAGAGCGCGCGCGACAGACCCGTGCGACCGTGGGTGGGCATGCAGATCAGCTCGGAGCCGAGCCGGCGCGCTGCGGCGGCGATCTGCGCAGCCGGATCGAAGCCGTCGAGGACCTCGACTTCGACCGAGATTCCGCGCAGGAGTGCGTCTTCGCGCACGAGCTCGCGCAGCTTGCGCTCCAGCTCCGCGCGATCCCGCGCGCGTGCCTCGGGCGAGGCCGGGGTGATCGGTATGTACGCGCCGAGCTCGACCGACACGGGCACGTAGGGCGCGACGACGTGCACGAGCTGCACATGTCCGTCCGCGCCGAGCAGACGCGTCGCCCAGTCGACCGCGAGAGCCGAAGAGCGCGAGAAGTCCACGGGTACGAGGACGCGCGCCGGTCCGCCGGGCTCCGAGCGCCGTGTCGGCGGCGCGACGAGCGGCACGACCAGCGCGTTGCGCCGCGCGGAGGCCACGATGTCGAGCGACACGGAGCCGTGGAGCATGCGGTTCCAGCCGCGCCGGTGGTGGGTGCCGACGAGCACGAGGTCCGCGGCTTCCGCCGCAGCCAAGTCCATCAGGTGCTCGGCGACGCGTCCAAAGCCCGGCAGCACGCGCGCGCGCTCGACCGAACCCGCTGGGAAGCGCGCGAGCAGCGCGGCGGACAGCTCGCGCTCGTGTTCGTCCGACGCGAGCCGCGTGCGCTCTTCGCCTGGCATGTACACATGGCCCGCGCAGACCTCGAGCGCTCCTGCCTCCCGCAGCAAGCCGAGCACGCCGAGCGGCGGCGCCTTGTCGCCGCGCGGGTCCGCGCCGACGAGCACGCGCAGGCGGCCGTCCCGTTCGTCGAGCCAGCGCTCGATGCTGCGTTCCTCCCGCACGACGAGCACCGGCAGCGGCGAGCCTTTGATCACGCGCATCGCCACGCTTCCGAGGTTCCACTCCGAGGTCGGGCGATCGCCGACGGCGCCCATCACGAGGAGCGGCGCATCGACCGACTCTGCCGCGCGCAGGATGCACTCCTCGGGCAGTCCCTCGGCGACCTCGTGGGTGACGGCCCCATGAGAGAGCGTCGCGAGCTCCGCCGCGAGGCTGGCGAGCAGCGTGCGACGTCGCTCCGTCTCTGCGGCTCTTCCGGTGGCGTCGGGGCGTAGGGCGAGCGACGGCAGGTGCTCGGCGTGGACGAGGTGGAGGTCGGCCCGCAGGGCGGCCGCGAGGCGGGCGGCGGCGCGGCCGGCGGTGGTGGAGGAGTCGGAGAAATCGACGGCGCAGAGGATCTTCATGCGCTTCTGTACGCCAACGGCGTCTGCGCTCCTGCGGGGTGTTCTTCGTAGGGGCTGTTCGCCTCCGGAACCGTTCCTGTTCGGACTTGAAACGGGTTGGGCCCCGGTACGGCCAACGCCACCGAACCGTACGCACTTGGCCCCAGCGCAGGCTTCGCAGGGCCGCCTAGCATGCGTAGGCGTCCGAATCGACGGCCGCGCGTGGTATGGTGAGAACTCCCCAGTCGGATCTTTCCCGAAATCCGCAAGGGCGTTTCAGCTCCGAAAAGGAGCGCCATCGACCTTCCGCCGCCGAGGAATCGAACGTGAACCGAGCCGAAGAGATGACCGCCAAGCCTCGCATGGCCCCCGCGCTGCCGCCGACCGCCGCTGGTCACGACGCGCTGTATCGAGCGCTGCTCTCGGCGGTGCTCGACCCGACCATCGCCATCGACCTGCAAGGCACGATCGTCACCGCGAGCGCCTCGGTCGAGAAGGTCTTCGGGTACGCGCCGTCGGAGCTGATGGGGCGCAACATCAAGCTGCTCTTGCCCGAGCCGCACCACTCGCAGCACGACGGCTATCTCGCGAAGTACGCCCGCACCGGCGAGACGAACATCCTAGGCCGCACCCGCGAGTTCGAGGTCCTCCACAAGGACGGCCACCACATCGTGTGCGAGCTCTCGGTCGCGCGCGCGGACATTCCCGGCGGCGAACCGCTCTTCATCGGCTCATTCCGCGATGTGACCCAGCGCCGCGCAGCCGAGATCGCGCTGGGCGAGAGCGAGCGCCGCTTCCGCGCCATCTTCGACCGCTCGTACCAGTTCATGGGCCTCTTGCGCACCGATGGCACGGTGCTCGAGGTCAACCAAGCCGCGCTCGACGCGATCGGCGCGACGCGGGCGCAGACGATCGGCCTCAAGTTCTGGGAGACCTCGTGGTGGATCAGCCAGCCCGCCGAGTGCGAGCGCCTGAAGCAGGCGATCGCCGACGCCGCCGCCGGCAACTTCGTGCGCTACGAGACCACGCACTGCGGACCGGACGGTCAGTCGATCTCCGTCGACTTCTCGCTCAATCCCGTGCGCGACGCGGAAGGCCGCGTTGCCTTGTTGATCCCCGAAGGGCGCAACATCAGCGAACTCAAGCGCGCCCAGCGCGCCGAGACCGCGATGCTGCGCGCGCTTGCGACCATCGGCGAAAACGCTGCAATGCTCGCGCACGAGATCAAGAACCCGATCACCGCCGTCAACGTCGCGCTGCGCGCGGTGGCGAAGCAGCTCGGCGAGGATGACCGCTCGGTTCTCGAGGATCTCGTGACACGCATGCAGCGGCTCGAAGCGCTGATGCGGCGCACACTGTCCTTCACCAAGCCGCTCGACCTGCGGATCTCGAACTTCGAAGCGCGCGAGCTCGTCGATGCCGCGGTGAAGTCGCAGCGTCCCGACGTCGTGAAGCGCGGGGCCGAGCTCAAGGTCGACGTCGAGGACGGACTGCAGCTTCGCGCGGACCGCCAGTTGCTCGACGAAGTGCTCACGAACCTGATCCGCAACTCGCTCGAAGCCTGCAGTGCGCGACCTGCGCTCGCCGTCACGGCCCGCCGCGCGGGCGATGGCACGCTGTTCGTCGTCGAAGACAACGGACCGGGCATTCCCGAGTCCTTGCGTCCGAACCTCTTCAAACCCTTTTCGACCACCAAGACGAAGGGCACGGGGCTCGGCCTCGCCTTCTGTCGCAAGGTGGTCGAGGAACACGGGGGCACCATCGAAGCCAAGGCGAGTCCGCTCGGCGGCGCACGCTTCGAGGTCCGCATCCCGGCCCAACCATGAAGACACCCATGCTCGAATCGCCCAATACTCAGAAGGTCGCCACCAAGGTCAAGGTCTTCCTCGTCGACGACCAAAACATCCTGCGCGCTGCGTTCAAGAGCTTGCTCTCGGCGCACGAGCGCATCCAAGTGGTCGGCGACAGCGGCGACGCGCGCACGGCGATCGACCGCATCGCGCTGCTCTTGCCGGACGTGGTTCTGCTCGACATCTCGATGCCCGGCCTCTCGGGGCTCGACGCGATCCGCCCGATCCGCGAAGCGCATCCGCGCGTGCGGATCTTGATGCTCACGCACCATGAGGGGGAGAGCTTCGTCGACCAAGCGATGCGCGCGGGCGCCGACGGCTACATCTCGAAGGACTCCGACCCGAGCGAGCTCGTGCTCGGCATCGAGACGGTCAGCGAAGGTCGTCCGTACCTCTCCCCGAAGGTGGCCGGTGGCCTCGTCGCGCGCATGCGCCGCGGCGAGCCGATCGAGCCGGGTGGCGCGAGCCGTCTCTCGACGCTCACGAGCCGCGAGCGCGAGGTGTTCCAGCTGCTCGCGCTCGGCAAGAGCAACAAGGACGTCGCGCGCGAGCTCGACATCAGCCTCGGCACGGCGAAGAAGCACCGCGAGAACCTCCAGCGCAAGCTCGACTGCCACTCGACGGCCGAGCTCGCGCGCCTCGCGATCCGAGAAGGCCTGATGCAGACCTGAGCGTCGGGGCCCTAAGCGCTTCCACCACCCGCGGGGGTGCGTGCTGCCAAGGGGCAGCGCGCGCCCCCGCGGTGCTACGCCGTGAGTCCCGCGTTCCTACTGAGGACGGGGGATCGAAGCTCGCTCGCGCGAGGGCGAGGAGCCGCCGTGGGCCCGCTCACGGCCCGTTTCGAGTCTCACCCCATTCATGAGGACAGGACCATGAAGCCGATGTTGTGGAAGGCGCGCAGCCCGCTCTCGATCTGGAACGAAAACGGAGACGACTGGCTGGAGGACTTCTGGAAGGCCACGCCGACGCAGCTGCCGGAGGTGTTCCGGCGCACCGGTTTCCCCGCGGTGAACCTCTCCGATGACGGCAACGAGTTCGTCGCCACCTTCGACGTTCCGGGGCTGGAGGAGAAGGACCTCGAAGTGCAGGTCGTTGGCTCCCAGCTCGTGCTCAAGGGCGAGCGCAAGTGGGAGAACGAGAAGAAGGAGAAGGAGTGCTTCCGCTCCGAGTCGCAGTACGGCTCGTTCCAGCGCGCGATCCTGCTCCCCGAGGGCCTGAACCTCGAGACCAAGGCGATGGTCGCGAAGCTGGAGAAAGGCGTGCTCGAAGTGCGCATTCCGAAGCTGACGCCGAAGCCGGCGGCTCGCATCAAGATCGAGGCCAAGCGCTGAAGTGATGCCGCGCCTGTGGGGCGGTCGCGATGCACGCAGAGCGTGCCGTGCCGCTCCACCGCGAGGATGCGCCCCGAAAAGGGATGGGGGAGCGCGGTGGGAGCTTGACGCACCCGAGCAGCGTTTGGACTCTTGGAGGGCATCGTGCAGAGCGATGCCCTCCTCGTCGTATTTGGACGCATGCATCTCGCGGTGCTGCACTTCCCCGTGGCGTTGCTGAGCGTCGCAGCCGCGCTCGAGCTGCTGCAGCTGCGGGCCTCGAGCGAGGTGCGCGCCGCGGTCATCCGCGTTCTCGTTCGGGTCGGAGCCGCGAGCGCGGTGCTCGCCGCCGTGACGGGCTGGGTGCACGCGAGCGAGGAGCCGCTGGGCCGCACCGCTGAACTCCTGCTGGATCGGCATCGCTGGATCGGAATGGCCTGCGCGCTCCTCGCCGTGGCTGCCGTCGTGATGCGCAGCCGAGCGCGCGCGGTCGCTCTCACGGCATCCGCGCTGCTCGCCCTCCTCGCCGGCCACTTCGGCGGCGAGCTCGTCCACGGCGAGAGCTACCTGACCGAGCCGCTCCGTGACGCGCCAGCACCGAACTCGACGGGCGGGGCCATGACGAGCGCCGCCGAGTCCGAGCCCTCAGAGCCGACCTTCGCCGACGTCCACGCCGTCTTTCAAGCGCGCTGCATCGAGTGCCACGGGCCACTCAAGCAGAAGGGGGAGCTGCGCCTCGATGCCGTCGAGCCGCGCTGGTTCGAGCCCGGCGATTTCGGGACGCTCGTCGTGCGCGGCGACCCCGCTGCGAGCGAGCTCGTGCGGCGCATGCGCCTCCCGCTCGACGACGACGACCACATGCCGCCGAAGAAGAAGCCGCAGCACGGCCCCGACGAGCTCGCGCTCGTCGAGCGCTGGATCCGTGCTGGCGCGCGCTGAGGCGACGAGCACGCTGCGAGAAAAGAGCTCCGGCACTCGCCGGGACCTCGCAGCCCCCGGACGAGCGCCGGAGCAGCGCCCGCGCCGAAGCACGGGCGCCTTTCGAGCGTGAGCTAGGGCAGGAAGATTGCCCGCACGCCGTTGGTGGTGTTGCTGGTGAAGCCGCCCGCGGGGAGCGTGTCGCGGTACCAGAACTGGAAGTTCCAAGCCGAGCCCGGCGTGACCGCGGCGGGGCCAGAGCCCAGCGGCGGGACGCTGAAGTCGAGGATCGCCTTGGCCGTGCCGTCGTCATAGGTCGTGATCGGAGGTCCCATGCGCACGATCGGCGGGGCGACGCAGAGGTAGCCTGAGTGGAACGGACGCAGGCCCGTGACGTCGCTGTAGAGGAAGGTGCCGAGCTTGCCGCCCGGGGCACCGCTCACCGTCAGCACGAAGCAGCCGGAGATGCTCGGGGCACCCGACCAGCCGAGCGTCGCGCCGTCGCCCACGGAGTTGGGCGCGCCATAGCAGTAGCTCAGCGGGCTCTCAAACTCGTTGAAGAGCACCGAGAGCGAGCTGCTGTCGTCGTTCGTCGCGACGAGCTCTGCGAAGCCCGACCCGTCGAGGTCGACCGCGATCAGGTGGTTGGACCCCAGACCTTCGACGTCCCACATGCCTTGGAAGCCGAAGGTGTTGTCCTCACGCTGACGCAGCGCCGTGATGTGCAGGGAGAGTGCGCTCACGAACGCGAGGTCGGGGCGACCGTCGCGGTCGAGGTCTTCACTCACCATGTGCGTCGGGTGCTCGCTGCCGACGTTGTAGAGCACCGGCGCGCTGAAGCCGCCGCTGGTGCGATAGAACACAGCCACCTTGTTGGTGGTCGCGCCGCTGTAGCACGCGGCGATGTCGTCGAGGTCGTCGCGGTTGAAGTCGCGCACCACGAGGCCTTCGGGGTGCGAGTTCTGCGGAATGGTCAGCGTCGCCGCGAGTGCGAACGTGCCATCCCCCTGGTTGGCGAGCACCGTGATGGCATGGCTGTCGTGGTCCGCCACGGCGATGTCGGCGAGGCGCAGCGAGCCGCGGACGAAGCCGAAGTAGCCGACGGCGAGGCTCTTGGGAGCGGCACCGATCGGAATCTCGGCCTGCGCGACGAACACGCCGTTGCCTTGGTTCATCACGACCGAGACGGAGTTGCCGAGCTCGTTCGAGATGACGAAGTCGAGGTCGCAGTCGCCGTCGAGGTCGTTGCACTCGAGCTCGGTCGGACCTGCGCCGACCGTGACCTGCGCGATCTCGACGAAGTTCGCGTTGCCGAGGTTGTGCAGGATCCACAGGTCGTTCGTGTCGCGGCCGAGCACGGCGATGTCGCTCCTGCCGTCGTTGTCGAGGTCCGCGGCGCAGATGCCCGCGAGCCAGCGCGCGCCGACTACCGGCGTGTACTCCGGCGTCTCGAGCTTCTGGCCGACTCCCTTGCGCAGGACCGCAATCCGCGGTGGCGTGCGCAGCGAGGCGACCAAGTCGATGTCACCGTCGTTGTCGAGGTCCGCCGCCGAGACGTCCTGCGGGTAGGGACCCGTGAACAACGACTCGTACGGCTGGTACTGGAACTGCGCGAGCGCTGCGGGTGTCGCTCCGAAGAGCAGGGCCCCAGCGAGCGGGAGAGTGTGTGAGAAGATCTTCACGGCTCCACCTCCTTGTGGAGAGGGCCGTTGGCGGATGGGCGCGGGTCCGGGCACGTCACGCGAGGTCGGGCGCTTCACGCCCACGCAGAGCCATCGGCCGAGGACATCCAAGCCCGAAGCCGCCGCCGACTCGATGACCCGAAGGGACCTTCGCGGCAGCATCTACTCCGTACGCACCGCCTCCCGCAGGGTGGCACTCAGCGCAGACGTAGCGAGTGCGCGGTCTGCTCAAAGCGCGAGCGCATCCTCTCGAAGTGCGCGGGTCCCGCGTGGGCGAGCACGCACACGCTGCCACGTGCGTGAGGGACGAGCAGTGCGTAGGCGAGCCAGTCTCCCTCGAGGCGCGCATCGTGGACGCGCGCGACGAGTTCCCAGCCGCGCACTTCGCCGAGCGCGAGCTGCGCCGAGTGTTCGTAGTTCGCCACCTGCGCTCCGACCGTCTCGAGCGCGCCGAGGAGCCGCTCCTTCGCCGCATCTTCGAGCTTCGAGCTCGCTACGGGACTGCTGCTCGCGCTCACGAGCAGGAACGGACTGCCCAACGGCATGGGCGACGCTACTTCGGCCGCGACGTACACGCGCGAACGTCCCTCGTCGGAAGCGAGGACGAGTCCCTCGGCGGGATCGAGATCAAAGCTCGGTGCCTCGTTCTCGGCGCGCAGCCAGCGCGCTCCGAGCAGGCACGCGCGGAGCTCTTCTTCGAGTTCGTCCGCCCGTGCTGAGTCGCACTCCGCCACCAGCAACAGCGCCTCGCTCGCATCGCCTCCGACGGCCATCCATCCGCGCTTCGTGGCTCGCGAATCTGCGCGCTCGTAGCTGTAGAGCCGTCCGTCTCCGCCCGCGATCGTCACGCGCTCCTCGCGCAAGAGCGTCATGCCGCTCGCGCCCCAGTCCTTCGGCAGCGCGTCTTCGAAGCTCATCGGGAGCTCGAACACACCGAGCTTCGCCGTTCCATCCGCGTGCGCGAGCCCTTGCACCTGTGCGGAAGTCGTGAAACCCCGCGGCGGCGCGAGCTCGACCCGCGTGCCTTCGATGGCGACGTAGGGCGCGTCGACTCGCTCCTCAACGCGCGTCTTGCGCGTCGACTCGCTCGCCTGAGGCGAGCACGCCGCCAGCGCAGAGAGCCCAAAAGCAAAGATGGCGCACCGCACGGCGCGCCACCTTAGCTTGCAGTCGAGCTTGCGGTCGACTCAGTCCATGTGCGCGACGACGCGCTCGTCGCCCATCTGCAGCGCGACTTCGATGTTGCGCGCGCGGGCGGCGAAGCGCCGCTGGAACTTCTTGAAGAGCACCTGATAGACGCGCAGGACGCCCTTCGTCGACAGTCGGTAGAGGAAGTCGACCCACGTCCAGTAGCGCGGCCCCTTGAGGCCCTGCGCGTGCGCGTAGATGCCCGCCTGCTCGGCGACGAGGTACTCCGCGTGCAGCATGAACAGCACGAGGTACGGGCGGTACATCCAGCGCGGCTTGATCAGGGTCGGCAGGTACTTGACCATCCACGGGTTGCGCACGGCGAGCGGGAACAGCTTGTGCAGGTTCTCGATCTGGCGCTTCTGGTCGCTCTCGACCGGCAGCGAGCGGCGGAAGTTCACTGGGAACTGGTCGAGGCTGGAGACGGCGTAGCCCATCTGCTGCGTCGTGTCCGTGATGTCGAACATCGGATACGGCTGCATCAGGCTGACCATCGGATGGTCGACCCCGCACTCGACGTTGAGGCGCACGGTGTCGAGCTCGTCTTCGATCGTCGCGCCCGGCGCGCCGAGGATGTTGAGCGAGCCGAGGCGGATGCCGTGCTTGACGATCCACTGCGAGGCGTTGATCAGCTGCTGGCGCGTCGTGTTCTTGCGGAAGATCGCGTTGCGCACGTGGTCGTTGGCGGCCTCGATCGCGATACGCGCGTACACGCAGCCCGCCTTGCGCAGGAGCTCGATGTGGCGCTCCGTCGTCAGGTTCGCCATCAGGATCACGTCGAACGGCAGGCCCACTTCCTTCGGGTAGCGCTCGCAGAACTCCTCGAGCCACGAGTTCTTCAGGTTGAAGATGTCGTCGACGAAGTGCACGAACTTCAGGTTGTACTTCGCGCGCACCGCGTTGATCTCGGCGATGATGTGGTCGACCGAGCGCTTGCGCGTGTACTCCTTGTTGTTCGAGTTGTAGACCTTCTTCTTCCACGCGTGGTGGAAGCAGAACGAGCAGTTCATCGGGCAGCCGCGCTGCGTGACGAACACCTTGCGGTCACTGTCGCGATAGATCGGCGCCGCCTCGTAGATCACGTCGCGGTCGGGGTGGCCGAGCTCGTCGAGGTTCTGCACCAAGGGGCGCATGGGGTTGCGCGCGATCTCGCCGGTCTTGCGGTCCTTCACCCACAGGTTTTGGACGTCGGAGTAGTCGCGCCCCTCGGCCATGCGGTCGAGCAGCTCGACGATGGCCTGCTCGCCCTCTCCGCGGCAGATGATGTCGATGCCCGGCGTCTCGATGTACTCCGGCGTGAACGTCGTGTGCGGGCCGCCGAAGATCGAGACCACGTGGGGGAGCTCGACCTTGACCCGCTGGTTGATCTCCGCGAGGTACATGTGCATCCCGGTCGTCACCGAGTAGCACACCACGTCCGGGTTGTACTCCTTGACCTTCGCGACCCAGTCCTTGTCCGGCACGAAGAGGGCCTTGGTCTCGTGGCCCGCGTCCTTGATGGCGCGGCTCAGCCACATGATCCCGAGCATCTCCTGCGGGAGGTACTCGTCGAGGAACAGGACCTTCATCCTGCGCTTGCCGACTGCTTGGACCACGGTGCTCGCCTTCGCTGCTTCGTCTTCTGGGGTGCCGGTCGGGACGCCGGAGCAGCCCCTCGCCGCCCCGCACCCGCCTCTATCGGCCCCAAGTCTAACCCACCCTTACGCAACCCCCGCGCCAGCCCCCCTCGCCCCCGAAAAACCCCCTTCCTGACCCCGCCAAGGGGGTACGCCGTCGCTTCGGGCCTGCTTCCCACGCCCAGTCTCCGCGTCTTCGCGTAGGTCGTATGCGGTCTGAGCCCTTGGCCCTCGCGCCGGCGGATCACCACTTCTTCCAAGCGTCGCAGGCCGTTTCTCCGGTCTTTCCCGCGTCCACGACGCTCGGAACCCTCAGGACCTCCAGCTCACGCGAGGGGCCTTACGTATCGAGCTTCGGTCCATTCCCCTCCGTCCTTGGACCCGCTGCGCGCCATCCCCCGGCGGCTGCGACGAGTGCCCCTTCCATGCTCCACCGTTCGTTGATCCTCGCTTTCTGGACTCTCGCTTCTTTTCCGACGGCTGCCGCACAGAGCATCGACCTCGCTCGCTGGCCCATGGGCCTCGCCGGTGCAGAACCCAACGGCGAGAGCCGTGCTCCCGCAGTCTCGGAGGATGGGCGTTGGATCGCATTCAAGAGTTTCGCCAACAACCTCGTGGTGGGTGATACCAATGCTTTCGGCGACGTGTTCGTGCTCGATCGCGACACCGGCGTCACGACTCTGGTGAGCATCTCCGCCTCAGGCGGCGCCGCGAACGGTGAGAGCTACGCTCCGGCTGTCTCTTCGAGCGCGCGCTATATCGCATTTTACAGCGCCGCGTCCAACCTCGTGACGGGGGACACCAACGCGCGTATGGACGTCTTTGTCCGCGATCGGATCGCCGGCACTACGACGCTCGTGAGCCGCACGCCGGGCGGCGCACTCGGCAACGGCGACAGCGACACCTGCTCGATCTCGCTCGACGGAATGCGCATCGCCTTCCGCAGCGCCGCGACCAACCTCGTCACCGGCGACACGAATGGGAGAGTCGATATCTTCCTCCGCGACATCGCGACGGGCGTCACGAGCATCCTGAGCCGTGGCGCTGCGAACGTGCAGGCCAATCAGCATTCGTTCGAGCCCGTGCTCTCCGGCGACGGTCGAGCTGTCTGTTTTTCCAGCGACGCGACGAACCTCGTGTCCGTCGATACCAATGGTGTGCGCGACATCTTCCTTCGAGACCTCGCGGCGGGGACAGTGACGCGGCTCTCTGAATCCCTCGCCGGAACCCAGGGCAACGCCGCATCCGATAGACCGACGATCTCGCGCGACGGGCGCTGGATCGCCTTCGACAGCGCGGCTTCCAACCTCGCTCCCGGCGACACGGGAACCGTCATCGATGCGTTTCTCGTTACTTCCAACCGCGACACGTTGGTGCAGGTGACCCGCGGCAATGCGCTCTCGCAAGAGTGTGCGCTTTCGGGCGACGGCACCACGCTCGCATTCTCAAGCGCAGCATCCAACCTCGTCCCCGGCGACACCAACGCCCGACTCGACGTCTTCGTCTACGACATTGAATCGGGCGCACTGCGCCGCGAGAGCGCGGCCCTCGACGGCACTCAAGGCAATGGCGACTCGCAGGCACCGGCGCTCGGATACGGCAACAATGTGCTCGCCTATCGCAGCGCCGCCAACAACCTCGTGTTGCCCGACACCAACGGCGTGATCGACCTCTTCTGCTCGTCGCGCGAGTTCACACCGATCGCGACCGTGCCCTTGCCCGCGGGCCTCGACCTCACCGATGCTTGTCTCGCGAGTGGGGATTTTGACGGCGACACATTCGACGAGCTCTTCCTCGGCTGCCCCAACGCGGTCGGACCGACAGGCAGCCCCGAAGGCGCCGTCCTGATCTTTCGCGGTACCGCCACCGGCCTCGAGCCCCAGCCCGCCTGGACGCTCTACGGTGGCCAGCCCGACTGCCGCTTCGGCTTCTCCCTCGCGAGCGCCGTCGACACCAACGGAGACTGCCTGCAAGATCTCTTGGTCGGCGCCCCCGCCTACGACAACGGCGAGTTGAACGAAGGCGCTGCCTTCCTCTTTCGCGGCCGCGCGGCTGGCGGCCCTATTTCCCCTCCTGCGGATTCATCGCGCGAAGGTGACGAAGTTGGTGCCGAGTTTGGCTACTCGGTTGCCTTCTATCGCGTTGCCTACGTGCCAGGGATTAGCTGGCCATGGGACGCATTCGATAGCTTTGACTGGGTCGTGGGTGCGCCGGGAGCTTCTGGGGGAGCGGGCAGGGTTGCCACCTCTTTCCAGTCATTTTGGGGAGGTTCTCCATCGGCCCGCCTCGGCACGGTTGTGCTCGGGGTAGATATCGATCGCTGCACGGACTCGAGCTATTACTCTGCCTCACCGACTCCGACGTATTTCTTCGCCAGCGCTCCCGGCTATTCGACAGCCTCGGGGGTGATGGGGGCTGTCTCCGCGTATAGGTGTGAGGGAGCACACAACAGCGGAAATGTCAGCTACACGTTGACCGAACTTGCCATGGCAGTCGGCACGCAGGCGGGCGCTGGATTCGGCACTTCGATGGCGGCGGGACCGGATCTGGATGCTGATGGCACCTCCGACATCATCGTGGGCAGTCCGCTCTATAACTCGGCGGTGAGTTCTCGGTGTGGCCGGATTACTGCGCTGAGTTTCGGCGCGACCCTTTTCAGCCGCGAGGGGGCCTACCGCGACGCGATGTTCGGCGAACAACTGGTTGCCTGCAACGACCTTGACTCCGACGGAGCGTTGGATGTGTTAGCAACATCACGCTTGGATGCTGTCGGGCTCTACAAGAGCTTGAGCTTGCGCGGCGGAGCGGATGGCCTGTCTGCACCAGGTGCGCTGGTAGCGGTCTCGGCGTCGAACCCCGCGGATCGTGTCTTGGCCGTCGGTGGACGCGGGCGCCTGACCTCGAACGCTGCACTGCTTTGCGGCGGTCCGACCATGGCACGGATCGAGCTATTTTCAGGCTTGCCAATGAGTGAACCCTGCGTTCCGTTCTTGACTGAGACGGTCGGTCAAGGCTTGTGCGGAACTGGTTATAGCTGCGACCCCAATGACTGCCACTACACTCAGGTTTTCTATCTAGTCAATCCAACCTGTAGACCGACGTCATGGTCGCTACAGTCCCCTGCGTCGTCGGCACATTTTCAATGGCATGGGCCCCTCAAGGGACAAATAGGCCCTCGCGAGGTGCTTTCTTCCGAGGGAATGTTCGACTTCTTATGTATAGAATGTACGGGCCCCTCTTTCGGATTTTGTTTCGATATGCTCCTTGGTGGAGTTCAGCGTCCCGCTTGCGTGAGCTACTCCAACTATACGCAATGCTACGACCTGTCGATCAATCCCCAGTCTATGACGCTTGAATGCTCTCCCGGAGAGAATTCCGCGTCCATCACGCTCCACAATAGTCAGTGTCGCGACACTCCGTGGATTGTCGACTGGAGTTCAACTTTCTTGCCGCCCGGTGTTACCGTTTTTCCGGACTCCGGCATCATCGGGCCGCGGCAATCAATTGACGTGACTGTAGAAATGGACTGCAATGTGGCCACAACCGGACAGTACTTTACCCTGAACCTTCAATATCAGTGCTATTACGGGATCCAAGCTTCCGTGCTGGTAAATCTGGGTTCGTGTCACTCCAATTACTGTACGCCAAGCACGAGCGCCGAAGGCTGCGCCCCGACCCTCTCAGCGAACGGGATCCCGTCCGAGCCAAACTCCCTCACGGGCGCGCAGTATCAGCCATTCCAACTGCGCATGGCGGGGCTGCCCGCACAGCGCGCCGGCCTGCTCTTCTACGGGCTTTCCCAAGCTGCCATGCCTTGGGCGCAAGGTAGTTCCAGCACGCTGTGCGTCAGCTTCCCCGTGGAGCGTCTCGGTCTCGGCCAAAGCGGAGGCACCGCCAACCTCTGCGACGGCATGATCGAGATAGATCTCAACGCCTATCTGCGTGCAAACCCCAGTGCGCTGGGAAGCCCCCTCCAAGCGGGCCGGTCGCTTTACGTTCAAGGTTGGTACCGCGACCCGACTGCGCCGAAGGGCACGAGCCTCAGCGATGCCATGGCGGTGCAGTTGTGCCGGTGAGCGATTCACTTGCGACGCGCTCCCGCTGCCGTTCTACGGCCGCAACTGAGTGCGTATCGATCTCCCTCTACGCAGGCACCACTATGGACGAAATCGCCAGAAATGGTACCAGGAATTATCGCTTCACACTCGAAGATCCGCAAACCCGCTACTGCGGTGATACTGGCCTTGCTCGCGCATGGGTTTCACCGCGCCACGGTCGTACCGAGATTCTAAATCTCGCGATGGTTCAAATACTATGAGACGGGACCCGAGCTCGCGGCTTGCGCGCGGTCGATGAGCTTCGAGGCGCGCTGCGCGAGGGCTTGGAAGGTGCGGAGGGCGGCGCTGCGCTCGCTGCGTTTGGGCGAGAGGCCTTGGAGCTGTTCGTCGAGCGCTGAGAGCTCGGAATCATAGAAGTCGCGGAGGAAGGCCTCGAACTGCTCGGAGCAGGCGGTCTGCACCGCTTGGGCAGCGTCGCGGTAGGCGGCGCGGACTCCGGTCCGTGCGTCGCGGAGCTGCGCCCGAGAGCGTTCCTGCTGTCGCTCCTCGGCGAGGTGCGCCACGACAGCCAGCACGCTGCTGACGCCAGCGATGGATCGTCCGGCGTTTCCAATGGCCCGAGCGACCTTGGCGGCTCCCCAAGGCTGGAACTGCGCGCCGAAGAACTTGCCCACGTTGTAGGTGACCTTCTGCGCGTCGCTCCCTCGCCCCGGGTCGGCGCCAGCGGTGCGAGCGACTTCCACTGCGGAGGCTGCGGCCCAGCGCGCCGCGTAGCTCCCGAGCTGCTTCGCGACGTCGCGCACCTTCGCGCTCCTCGTCGGCCAGTCTGTGGGCGGCTCTGCTCGCGGCTGCGAGGTCCATGCGGCTGCCGGGCTCTCGGCCGCGCGGCCCCAATCCCAATCCGCAGCGTCGAGCTGCTCTCTCAACTCCACCGCGAGCAAGCTCTCGTGGAGCGCACCCAGCTGTCGGCGAAGGTCGGCGAGCTCGGCCACGACGGCACGACGCGCTTCGTCCGAGAGGGCCGTGCTCCGCTTCTGTGCTTGCGTCTGCGCCGCGGCGTGTCGCGCTTCCACTTCCTTGAAGGTCTTGCCGACGTCGATCATCTCGGCCACCTCGTCGCCGCAGCGGCCGATGTCTCCGACGGCGCGTGCGACGACTCCGTTCACGAGAACGCGCGCCCGGTTGCGCGACGTGAGGAGCAGTCCTCGCTTGCGGTTCAGCAGCTCGAGCGCGCTGCGCTCTTGCGGCGTGTCCTTCGAGAGGCGCAACGCGGCCCGCTCCGCAATTCCGCGCAGCGTGAAGAGCGGAGTCGCAATCGTGGCTGCGGAGCGTCGCTCCGCGACGAAGCGGTCGAGCGCGCCACGCAGCGCATCGAGGTTCGCGACCCGCAGTAGCTCCTCGCGATCTGCTCCGTTCGTGCTCTGCGCCTCGAGCCATGCGCGTGCGTCGATGAACACTCCGCGGAAGTCCTCCAGCGAGTGCGGCGTGGTCACCCTCTCGATCTCCGGCCGCTTCGCTTCGGAAGAGCCGGGGTGCAGCCCCATTTTGTTGACGACCAGCAGCATGCGCCGCGCGGTCTGGCGTGTGAAGGCGAGCTCGCGGAAGTGGCGCGCGAGGGACTCGTCGAACAGCTCGCTGGTGATCACAAAGATCACGAGCTCGGCGCGCTCGACGGCAGCGTACGTGAGCGCATCGTGCGCGGGATTTCCTGCGTGAAGGCCCGGGGTATCCACGAGGCGGACGCCGTTCCAGTCGTACGCCGCGACGGCGCACGTGCCGACGTCGGAGCAGATCGCGATGTCCGCACGGCCGGTGAGCGCGCGCAGAATCGTCGACTTGCCCGCGCCGCGCTGGCCCACCACGGTGACCGTGAGTGGCCCAGAGTCCTCCGCGCTGGAAAGTACGGTCACCTCGCCCGCTTCGCGTGCGAGCGCTTGGATCGCGGGCTCCTCGGAGCGCTCCGCCGCCGCGCGCAGCTCGCGCTGAAGTTCTTGCGTCGCCGCGAGGATCGCCCCGTGTTCAACGGCGTGGTTCTCAGCCATCGGCGGGGGCCCCCTCGGCGACGACGCGGATGCGGACTCCCAGCAGTCGGCTCGCGAGCGAGACGTTGACTCCGCACGGGCCGACGGCCTTTGCGAGGTCCGCCTTCGCTACGCGCGCCATCGCTTGGCGTCCTGCGCATGACACGCTCGACGGCGCGACGGTCGCGGGCTGCAGCGCTGCCGCGATCTGCTCCGGCAACGCTCCGCTCGGGACTCCGTCGAACCCCTCACCGAGCGCTCCACCGACCTGCTTGGCAAAGCGCGC
This sequence comes from uncultured Planctomycetota bacterium, assembly GCA_903928115.1. Lineage (GTDB taxonomy): Bacteria > Planctomycetota > UBA1135 > UBA1135 > F1-120-MAGs118. The sequence continues at coordinate 48,201 of CAIYPP010000141.1, read as the reverse complement.
GTCTTCGGTTGCACCCTGCCAAAGCACCTTCGCGCGCATCCCGGGATCTCGGATCACTCGCGCGATGCGCTGCTCGGGGATCGGCACCCCGACGAACTCGCCCGACCGAACGAGCAGTCTGCGGTTCAGGTGCTCCACGATCGTTCCCACCTGCGCCGAGGCTTCGATCGTGCTGCGCGCGACGGCGAACATGCCCTCGAACAAGTGGCGTGTGTCGCTTCGAATCGCGCGCGCGAAACGGCGGCTGATGCTCTTTTGGAACCAGTTGTCGAGCTCGGCCGCGAGCTTGTGTTCGAGCTCGTCGATCGAACCGCGAAGTTCTTCGGTGACCTTGGACTTTTGGCGGATCGGCTTCTTGTCTCGGTCGCCGAAACGCCACGAGACGCGGAGCGTGAGCGCGCGGGTTTCGCCGGAGAGCCACTCCAGCGGGTTCCAGAAGTCCGTGCCGTCGAGCCAAGCTGCGAGCGCGGTCTGTCCTGCTGGCGTCGCTTCCGGTGCCGCGGGAGTCCGGATCGAGCGCGTCACATCCCACGGGTCGAACTGGGACGGGCTCCCCGCGTGGAGCTCGCGGATCAGTGTCATCTCGACCGCTGCCTCGCGCGAGAACTCCGCGAGCCGCGCGCGCAGCTCTTCGCGGATCGCAGCCTGCTGGCGCTCCAGCCATGCTTCGATGCCGATCGACTTCACCTTGTGATTCCAGCGCTCGGCGACATCGGCCTTCTCCAGAGTCTCGTCGATGAAGGCCGACGCGGTGGCTCGGAGCGGCTGCACGAGCAGCGAGGCCTCGGCCTTCGCGCGCAGGTTCGTGGCCTGCGCGAAGCTCTCGAACCACGTGTCGAGCTCGCGGAACTTGGCCTTCAGACCGCGGGCGACACGCTTCACGGTCTTCGAGTGCTCCGTGAGGGTCTCCTGCAGGTCGAGCAGGGAAACCACCGTGCCGTCGACGAGCGTCTGCACGCGCCGCACGCTTCCCCTGCGCAAGACCTCGGCTTCGAGCGCCTCGACGAGAGCGTCGAGTCCGCAGTGCTCGGCGAGCTGCTCTGCATGCTCGCGATGCTCGGGCCGCATCGACAGGTACGCCGCCTGCGCATGGATCGGGAACACGCGGACCTCGCGCATGCCGAGCTCGTTGCCCGCGAGCTGCGCCAGCCGTTCGCGGTGTCCGCGCAGCTCGTCCTCGTCGAAGATCGAGCGTGGATCGGCGAGGAACCGACGCATGTGGACGGGCTTGCAGAGGTCGCGCTTCACGTTCAAGACGAACCAGAGCGGCTTGTTCCACCGCCTCAGCTCCGCCAGCGTCTCGAGCGAATCCTCTCGCAGGCCGTCCGAGCTCACGACGAACAGTGCGACGTCCGTCTGCCGAAGGACGGAGAGCACACGCTCACGGTCCTCCCGACGTTCGAAGGCGCGGATTCCGGGAGTGTCGAGCACGCGCAGCGAGCTCCACATCGATTCACGGGCCTCGCGCGTCGCCGGCTGTCCGCCGTTGCCGATCGTGGCCCCGTCGCCGCCCGTCAGTGCCTCGAGCAGGGTGCTCTTTCCGGCCAAGGTCCTTCCGAACAGCGTCACCGTGAAGTGCTGGAGCGCGGCCTGTCTCGCCGTCACTCCGGCCTTCGCCGCTTCGAACGAGCGATCGACCGTCGCGTCCAGCGATGCCACCAGCTCGCGCAGCCGCGCCACTGCATCCGCGACCGGCGGGCCCTCGTTCGGTGCGCCGCGCGCGACCTCCGCGGCGCTGCTCTTCAGGCTCCGCACCACGCGCTCCACCTCTCCGAGCGCCTGCTCCGCGACCGCGCCCTCCTCGCGCGCGACCCGCGCACACTCCCTCAGGGCACCGAGGTACGCCGAAGCGCGGTTGCCAGAGCCCCACGGGGTGCTCCCATGCGATCGGTTCCTCATGTGCCCTTCTCGGATGTCGCTCGGTCGAACCCATCCCAGGGCCCTCCGACCGCCTCCGACTCTCTCACCAATGTAACAGGAGCCCTCTGAGCGCCTCTCCGCGCCCCGCAGCCTCGCCGCGCTCTCCCCACACGCAACCGCCGGTTCCTCACGAGCACATGCACGCGCACCCAAGTGGCGGAGGCGGAAGGATTCGAACCCTCGAGGACTTGCGCCCTGGCGGTTTTCAAAACCGCTGCAATCGGCCGCTCTGCCACGCCTCCGTGGGGGGGATCGTAGCGCGGAGGTCAGGGGGGTGGGAGGTGGAGGGCGCGCTCGCGCAGGGCGGCGGCGCGGGAGCGGGCGAGGGTGGCGGCGCTGCTGTCCGGTGAGGTCGAGTCGGGGGAAGCGGCGTCGGGGGCGGCGAGGCGGGCGAGGAGGTCCCAGGCGGCGGCACAGCGTTCGAGGGTCGTGGCGTCGAGGGCTTCGGCGGCGCGGTTGATGGCGGGGTCGTCGAAGGCGGCTTCGAGGGCCTCGGCGAGCTGGCGGGCGCGGTCGAGCACTTCGGAGGCGGAGGCGGTGTCGCCGAGCTCGAGCTCGATTCCGGCGAGCGCGATCAGCTCGACGAGCAGGTCTTCCTGCTGCGCGGGACCAAAGTCCTCGTCGGCATCCTCCTCGTCGGGCCACGCCATCTCGACGAGGTCGCGCGCCAAGGTGCGCGCGCGCTCCAGCTCGCCGCACTCGCGCGCGAGGTCGCGCACGATGCGCAGCGTCGCGTGCCAATCGGTCACGAAGGAGAGATTGGCATCGACACTGTCCTCGAGGCGCTCGAGCGTCTCGGAGCGCACGGCGAGGCACTGCTCGTAGAGCTCCAGCGACTCGCGCAGGCGGCCGCGCGCGCGCAGAGCGTCGGCGATGCGAAGCAGCGCGACCGAGTGGTCGCGTCGCGCGGTCGGGGTCCCGAGCTCGTCGGCGAGCGCGCGCATTCCGTCGGCGATCTCGCGGAAGCGCGCGAGCGCGGAGTCCGTGAGGCCCTGCCGCTCGTCGAGGTTCGCGAGGTGATCGAGCACGACGAGCAGGTCTCGGCGGCAGTCGGGAGTTCCGACCTGCTCCGCGAGTCGACGGTGGATCGCGAGTGCCTGCTCGTAGCCGCGCCGCGCGACCTCGACTTCGCCGCGCGCGAGGTCCACGTCCGCCACGTCGCACAGAAGGTGCGCGTAGCCGGAAGAGCCCGCCGTGCTGTCCTCGCCGTCGGACTGGTTGGTGCGAGCGATTTCCAGCGCCTCGGCGTAGGCCTCGCGCGCGCGGGCGAGGTCGTTGCGCTCCTCGTGCAGCGTGCCGACTGCGCGCAGCACCGCGGCAACTTCGCGGCGACTGGCGGGCGTGGCGAGCTCGCTCGCGATCGCGCGCGCGATGCCGAGCGACTCCTCGAGGCGACGCATCGCGCTGCCGCGGCGGCCGCTGTTGCGCTCGATGTCGGCGATGCTGCGCAAGAGCTGCGCGACCGACCAGCGGTGCGCCGTGGTGCCGAGGCGCTCCGCGAGCTCGCGCTCGATGGCGAGGCACTCTTCGTACTTCTGCGCCGCGGACTCGAAGCGGCCGAGCTCGTGCTCGATGTCGGCGACGCACTCGAGGCCGTTCTCGAGGTCGTGGCGCGCATCGTCGGTGCCGAGCTCGTCGGCGACCGCGCGCCGAATCGCGAGGCTCTCCTCGTGCATCGCGAGCGCCTCTTCGAGCTTGCCACGCCGGTACTCGATCGTCGCGACATTCGAGATCGAGAGGAAGAGGTCGCGTCGCGCGCCGGAGGAATCGTCTTGCGCAGCGAGTTCGCGTGCGATTCCGAGGCTCTCGAGGTAGATATTGCGCGCGAACTCAAGCTGTCCGCGCGTCGCGGCGAGTCCGGCGACGTTGTCGAGCGCGATCGAGAGGCTGCGGCGGCGCGTGGAGCTCGTATCGCCTTCGACGCGCGTTCGCATCAGCGCGAGCTGCTCGCCGAAGGCACGCTCGGCGCCCGGATTGTCGCCGAGCTCCCACAGGCTCTGGCCGAGATCGCTCAGCGCGTCGGCGAGCTCGTCGATTCCCGCAGCCGACTCGCGCTGCTCCGCGGCGCGCGAGCGCAGGAGCTCGACGCGGCTGGCGCGGATGTCGCGTGCGAGCCGAGGAATTCCGGCTTCGGTGATACGGCGCGCCAGTGCCTCGCGGCCCGCGCTGCCGATGACCGACTCGGGCACGCTCGACCAGTCGACGCGCGCGAGGCGCTCCGCGCAGCGTCGTGTGCGCGGCCAGAGCAGCTCTTCCGCGTCATTTTGGACCGCGATGCGGATCGCGCGCAGCGCCGCGACGTGCTCGGGGTTCCTCCAGTCGGGGACCTCGGGCAGCGCGAGCTCGGCCATCGCGATGTCGAGCAGGTCGCGCAGCTCCGCGGTGCGGTCGGCGGCGAGCAGCGCCAGCGCCGAGCGAGCGGGGATCGTCGAGAGGTCCGCGGTGTCGTGGGGCTTCCAGTTGCCGTCGGAGCCGAAGCTCTCGTTGATCCACAGCTGGCAGACGTCGCGCAGCGTCGCCGAGAGCAACTCGACTTCGCGCTCGCCGCAGCGCCGCCACAGCTTGCGCGCTTCGAGGTGGAACGCGACCTCGCCGCGGCCGTGCTCGACGCGCGGGTCCGCGGGGAGCGGGTCCAGCGGCCGCTCCCGCATCGCCAACTCCGTTTCGCTCGCGCCGGCGAGCGCCATGCGACGGCCGTATTCATGCGCTGCGACTTCGAGGAACTCCCAGGCGAGATCGCTGCTCCAGCCCAGCAAGCGCTTCACGGCGTCGCCGAGCCGCAGCGTGGCCACTTGCACGCGGTCACGGCGTCCGGAATCCCAGAGGCGGAGCTCCGCTTCGCCGATTGCGGTGAGGGCCATGGCGCGATCGGCAAATGCGAAGTTCCCGCGCAGCATTGCGATCCACGCCATGCGCTCCAGAAGTCGCAGGAAGTTGCCGCGCGCAGCCTCGACGAACAGTGCTTGCTGATGCGGAAGCAGACCCGGGAGCTGCGCAAGCAACAGGCGACGAATCGTCTCGTCGTCGACGGGTGCGAGCTCGATGCGCTCGGCGTCGACGTTGAAACCGGCCGCGCGCTCGGCCGACGTCGCCAGCGCGTCGGACTCGTGGGCCAGAACCAAGAGCAACGGCGAGCGACGTTCCTTTGCGTTGCGCCAAGTCGATTCGACGAGCTCGCGGAGAGCGGGGCTCGCCCACTGCGCATCGTCGATCCAAAGGAGGACGAAGCCGTTCTCGCAGGCCTGAAGCGCAGCGCGCAGGCCCGCGTGGGCGCGCTCGCGCACGCCGGAGTCCATCTCGCCTTCCTGCGCGAGCGCAAGCGCGATGGCGGCTCCCATCCCGCCGAAGCGCTGCCCGCGGCGGGCGTGGAGCTCCAGCTCGCGATTGAGCTCCACCGACGACGCCTCGGGCTCGTCCGGCAGCTTCGGGTGGGGGCACGTTGCGCGCATGCCGAGCCACAGGAAACGCGCCGCGCCGCGCGCGCTGGGAGTCTTGCGCAGCTCGGGGTTGGGACCTTGGCCCGTCGACGTCTCACCGAGCTTCGCGGGCCAGTAGGCCGCTTCCGCAGGATTCCACGGAGACTCCGCCGCGAGGCGCGCGTAGAGCTCTTGGAGGAGGCGCGTCTTGCCCGTGCCGCGCTCGCCGCAGAGCTCGAGGGCGAGCGGCCCGGCACCGGAAGCTACACGCTCGCAGGCAGCGAGGAGCCGCGCCAATTCGCTCTCGCGCGCGAAGAATTCTTCCGACATCGGCGGGGCCTCGTTCGGCGTGACTCGGGTCGCTGCCGCGGCAGGACGCGGACCGCGTGACGCCCCACGAGTCTAACGAGCTCAGGGCGCGGGCGGCAGGGGATCGGGGCCCGACGCGTCGTTGCGCACCTGATCGAGGATCGACTCCGCGATCCGGACCGGCGCACGCGCTCGGAGCGCGAGCGCGATCGCGTCCGAAGGCCGCGCGTCGACGAGGACCGGCGGCTCCCCCGGAGCGCCCGCGAGCGCGAGCTGCGCGAAGTACGTGTTCTCCTGCAGGTCGATGATGTCGGCGCGCAGGACGCGCGAGCCGAGCGCTTCGACCATGTTGAGGCCGAGTTGGTGCGTCAACGGGCGCTGCGGCGTCGTTCCGTGGACGACGCGGTGCAGCTCCTCCGCTTCGCCGCGCCCGATCGTCATCGGAAAGCCGCGCTTGCCATCGCGCTCGACGAGCAGGATGTGCTGCGAGCGCTCGGTGTCGCGCAAGATGATGCGCGAGAGCACGAGCTCGATCATGCGCGGCTTGGGTTCGGACGGCATGCGGTTGGCTCAGCCTCGGCGCCGATCGCGCTCGTGGAGGACCGTTTTCTCGATGGCGACACCTTCGTCTTCGGCGATCAGGAAGGAGCTCGCCGTTTCGTCGCGGAAGGAGCAGCGAGTGCAGCGGATGCCGCGCGTCGTGCGCACGTCGAGCCGGACGAGCCCGTTCTTGCCGCACTGCGGACACTTGCGGTCGGCCTTGGCGGGAAAGAGCGAGCACACCAGAATCCAACCGAGCCCGAGCGCGACGACGGCTCCGAACACGATCCCAAAGAGCGAGTCGGGTCCGTTGAGCACGAGCGCGAAGGCGCAGGCGATCGAGGCGAGGATCAGCGGGGCGACCAGCCAGCCGACGATGCGTCCGCGGCGAGCCGGAGGAGGGGCGGTGGCGGGAGGCTCGGGCACGGCCAGGGCCGGGTCGACGGCGGCGCGTCCGAACGAAAACGACGTATCCGACGAGCGTCGGAAGGGCTCGCCACGGAACTTGCGGTCGCGGTCGAAGGGCAACACGCCGGGATTGTAGACCAAGGATGTGGCGGGACACCGGTGCTCGCGCGCGAACGTGTAGGATCCCATCTTCCATGAGCCCTCTCCGAGCGATGGCGAGCCCTGGATCGGCCGAATCCGACACCGAGATCCCGACCGAGGGCTGGCCCGAGAACCCGATTGTGGCTCGCACCTGGCGCGGGCGGCACCTCGAGAGCGTGCACCGCGGAGCGTGGGTGCTCGTGGACGCGAGCGGTACGGTCGTCGACGGGGCGGGTCACTGGAATCACCCCGTGTTCGCGCGCAGCTCGACGAAGTCGCTGCAGGCGCTGCCCTTGATCGAGACGGGAGCGGCGGAGCGCTTCGGCATCCGCGACGACGAGCTCGCGCTCGCGCTCGCGTCGCACCACGCCGAGGAGATCCACACCCAGCGCGTGGGGGGGCTTTTGGCGCGGCTCGGGCTTCGCCCCGACGACCTGCAGTGCGGCGCACAGTCTCCGACGGACAGCGAGGCCAAGCGCGCGATGATCCTCTCGGGCGCTAGGCCGTCGCGCGTTCACAACAACTGCTCGGGCAAGCACACGTGCTTCCTCGCGCTCGCGCTGCACCTCGGTGTGGATCCTGCCCGCTATCTCGAGCGCGACAACGCGGCACAGTCGCTCGTGCGGCGCGCGGTCGAGGAGATGAGCGGGGTCCGTCCGGGTGAGCTCGACGTCGCGACCGACGGCTGCAGCGCTCCCACGTTCCATCTGCCACTCGTTCGCCTGGCGACCGCGATGGCGCGCGTTGCGAACCCTGGCGGGCTCGCGGCCTCGCGGCGCGCCGCCTGCGAGCGCTTCACGCGCGTCGCCGCGGCGCATCCCGAGTTGATCGGCGGTTCGAGGCACAGCATGTGCACGGACCTGCTCAAGGCGAGCGAAGGGCGACTCTTCCCGAAGCTCGGCGCGGAGGCTGTGTACGTGCTCGGCGTGCGCGGCGCGGACCGCGGCCTCGCGGTCAAGATCGACGACGGCAACTATCGCGCGATGCACCCGCTCGTGATCGAGCTGTGCGAGCGCTTTGGGTTCCTCTCCCGCGACGTTGCGGCGTCGTTGGTCGAGTGGCGTCAGGGTGTGCTGAAGAACTGGGCTGGACTCGAGATCGGCCGACTCGAGGTGACCGCGTGAGCACGCAAGAGCGCTCGCTCGTTCCGCCGGAGCTGCCCGACGACGCTCACAAGGGCGATGCGGGCCGCCTGCTCGTCGTCTGCGGGAGCGCAACGATGCCGGGTGCGGCGCTGCTCGTGGCGCGCGCGGCTCAGCGCGCGGGTGCTGGCCTCGTGACCGTGCTCGCGACGTGCGACGAGCTCGCTCGCGCGCTTCCGATCGCGGCGCCCGAAGCGGTGATGCTCCGGCCCAAGAGCACCGCGAATTTCTCATTCGAGCTCGCGCAGCGCGGAGACCATGCCATCGTCGCGGGCTGCGGGCTCGGCACCGATGACGAGGCGAAGCAGCTCCTGCAAGTGCTTCTGGGGCGCGCCCCGGCGATCCCGCTCGTGCTCGACGCGGACGCTCTCAACTTGCTTCAGGATGCGCCGGAGAAGCTGAAGTCTCGTGCGGGTCCGGTCGTGCTCACGCCGCATCCCGGCGAGGCCGCACGGCTCCTAGGACGCGAGATCCCGCGCGACCCCGCGGGGCGCGAGGCCGCTGCGCTCGAGCTCGCGCAGAAGAGCGGCGCGATCGTGTGCCTCAAGGGCAAGGGCACCGTCGTCACCGATGGGCGCTTCGTCTACACGAATGACACGGGAAACTCTGGGATGGCGACGGCGGGCGCGGGCGACGTGCTTGCTGGGATCGTCGGTGCGTACGCGGCGCTGTGCGCGACGGGGGCGTTCCCGAATTGGACGGTGCTCGACGCGGCGTGCGCCGCAGTGCGCGCACACGGGCTCGCGGGGGACTTCGCGGCTTCGCACTTGGGCAAGCGCGCGGTGGTCGCGTCGGACCTGATCCAATGGCTCGCGCAGGCGCAGCGGCGACTCTCGTCCTAGCGCTCGCGTCGGCGGCGCACGCGCTCCAATCGAGCGCGGCGTTTCGAGACTCCACCGAGCGCGAGTTCGCGATCCGGCGTTGGGCTCGCTCGGGGGAGACGCCCGAGGTCGATCAACTGTCGAGCGGCGATCGACGGCTGGCATGGATCGCTGCGCAGGAACGTCGTCGGTTGTTTCAGTACGAAGTTGGCGAGCGCGAGCGCGACCTTCCGCTTCAGCTTTCCACGAGCGAGCTGGCTCAGCAGCCCGACCTGCTCGCGGCGGCGTTGCGCGCGGGGTGGGCGGGTGACGCGGACCTTCTCGGGCAGGCTGCGCGTCATCCCTTGCCGACCGTGCGGCTGGCGGCGGCGCGGGCGATCTCGCCGCGCACGGAGGCGGTCGGGCTCTTGCTCGCTCTCTCGAACGACGTCGATGAGCGAGTGCGCGAGGCCGCGCTCGATGCGCTGGTGGCAGACTCGGTGTCGAGCTCTCCGGTGCTCGTCGCGCTGCTTGCGCAGGACAGCTGGGCCAGCGATTCCGCGCGCTGGAGGGAGCTCGCCTTGCGCTTCGAGCGCTGCGCGCCCGACGGACCGGTGCTCGACGGACTCGACGTGCCTGCTGCGACGCCGGAGCAGTCTGCCGTGGTGTCCGCGCTGCGACTTCGGTGGGGGATCACGCCGACGCAGCTCGCGAGCGATGTCGAGCGCGTTGCCCGCGCGTGGCCCGGCCCCGAAGGGTTCGAGGAGATCTTCGCTGCGACGTCTCGCGCGTTGCGCGCTCCCCAGTCGGAGCTCGGCCGTGCGCTGCTGCGTGAGCTCGAAACCGAAGAGGACGGCGCTCGCGAACTCGCGCTGCTGCGAGGCGCCATCGAGACGTTGCCGCCTCGCGAGGTCTTGGCCTACGCGCTCGCTCATCCAGAGCAAGCACGCGAGTGGCACGAGTTCCTGTTCCAAGCGCTCGAATTGCAGACTCAGGGACTCGAGGTGCGCGACTTCGCCGCGTGGCTTGCGAGGGAGACCGAAGCCGAGCTGCGGCGTAGCGCAGTCGGGCTCTTGCGCAGCTTGTTCGTCGACGAGCGGCGGCCCGAGTTCGGCGCGGTGCTGGTCGCCGCGCTCGAAGATGCCGACGCGCAGGTCGTCGAGGCCGCGTTCGAAGCTCTCTGCGATGCTCCGTCCGTGGAGCCATGGCTCGATCCGCTCTATCGCCGCTGGCGTCGCTTCTCGGCGTCGCGTGCGGAGGCCCTGCTCGCTCAGCTCCCGCGCGGAGTGCGGCTGGTGCCCTTTCAAGCGGATTTGTGCGGGCTCGCGGAGCTCGGGGGCGCGGCGGGCACCTCCGCGTTCGAGCTACTCGCGCCGCTCGCGCCCGACGCCGGAATCGCAGCCATCGCGCGTCGCCGTCTCGAGGTCGAGCTGCGCGAGGTCGCGCGCGGCGGCTCGCGCAGCGCGGAGCTGCGCGCCGCAGCGCTCGTGAACGCGATTCATCAGCACAGCGATGGCACGGCGCAGGAAGAGCTCGCGAACGTGCTGCGGCGCACGCGCGAGCGGGTCGAGATCGCGAAAGTCGCTGCGTGGGCGCTCGGTCAGACGGAGCGCGGCAGGGCTTTGCTGATTCCGTGGCTCGCGCCGGATTCTCCGCGCCGCGTGCGGGTCGAGGCGTCGCTCGCGCTCGCCCCGCTCGACAACGAGCAGGCGATCTCGGCGCTCGCCGAGGATTGGTCGGGCTGCGACTTCGAGCTGAGATCCCGCGCTCTGCGCGCTTGGGCTGCCAGCGCTCAGCCCAGCGCACTCGGACACGTTCAGCGCGTCGCCCGAGACGATGGTGAACACGACCTCCTGCGAGAGCTCGCCGTCGACCTCTTGGGGGGGTGGGATCCGCCGCAGTTCGACGTCCTCGCGACCGTTGCAGCCGATCGCAATCTCGACCTCCGACGCCACGCGCTGATCGTGCTGGGAACCTGTGCGGATCCGCGTGCGATGGCGTGGCTACGCGAGCGCTTGCACGCGCACGACGGGCAGCTCGACACGCCAGAAGCACGCGCCGTGCGCGAGCTGGAGCGCGAGACGATCTGGACCGTGCTCGCATCCACCCGCGCCGTTGACGAGGAACTCTTGCGCTCCTGGCTCGCGGCCCCGCTCGCAGCCTCGGAGGACCAGCTTCGAGCGAGGTTCGTCGGACGCGCGCAGGGCGGTACGGAGTTTTCGTGGCGTGCCGAGCTCGCCGTCGCGGAAGAGCTTGCTCGCTCCGGCCGATTGTCCACTGCGCTGCAGGTTGCCGGCCCATGGTGGACTTGCGACGCACGTCTCCTGCTCGCGCTCGGCGAGCGTGCGCGCTCCCATGGCGACCTCGAGTCCGCGCGACAGCTCTTGGTCGCTGCGGGTGTCGGGCTTTGCGGGGAAGCCGAGGGCGAGGAACGCGACCTGCGGCTCTTCGAAGTGCGCTGTGCGCTGCTCGCCGTGTGCGAAGCGCTCGGACGCTTCGAGGACTTCGGACTCATCGTCGAGCAGCTCGCGCGCGCCGAGCGCCTCGGGCGCGGTCCGCGGCGAGCATTCGAGCGCGTCTTTGGCGGGTTCGACCCCGCGAAGGGCGTCGACGGCCTCGCCCGCCTCGAAGCGAGCCTCCCTCAGTGGGGGGCGCGCCGGGCCTTGGAGCAGGGCGACCGCGCTCGCGCGACGGCGCTCGCAACGAGCGCCCGCGGGCTCGTCGGCGCGTCGCGCGCGGCCGCTGAGGCCCAAGTCGAACTCGAAGCGCTGCTCGGTCGATGAACCGCGCGCCGCTTCCTACACTACGGAGCATGGCCGCCACCACGCTCCCCATCCCCGACGGCGCGATCCCGACCCTCGACGACTCGCTCGGCTTCGTCGCGTGTGTCGATCGCATGCAGCAGGATCCCGCGCTCAAGGTCGTCAACGCTGCGCGCATCAGCTACCAAAAGCAGAAAGCGGCCTTCGACGAGGGCGACAAGAAGCTCGCGGGCTTCCTCTGGAAGCACGGCCACACTTCGCCGTACCGCCACAGCTTCTACACCTTCCACTGGAAGGCGCCGCTGTTCGTCTTCCGCCAAGCGTTCAAGTACCAAGTGGGCAGCGGTTGGCGTGAGTACGAGGTCAACGGCGAGAGCGTCTCCCTCGAGGTGTTCGACGTCCTGTTCGACACGGACAAGGGCTGCTCGTGGAACGAGATCTCCGGCCGCTACGTGCAGTGGGCTCCTGAGTTCTACGTGCCGCAGGTGATGCGCGCGAACCCGCCGCACGGCAACAAGCAGGCCTCGTTCGACTTGCCCGCGGACTTCGACCACGCGGGTGAGCGTGCGCGCATGCTCGCGGAGTGCCAGCGCACGTTCGAACTCTACAACGAGCGCATCCAGCGCGGCGTGGCGAAGGAGATCGCGCGCATGCTCTTGCCGCAGAACCTCTACAGCCAAGCCTACTGGACGGTCTCGCTGCAGGGCGTGATCCACTTTCTCACGCAGCGCCTCGAGCCCGACGCGCAGTACGAGATTCGCCGCTACGCGGAGGCCGTGTACGAGCTCGTGAAGGACGACCTCGCGCGCGTCGGCATCACGCGCGAGACGCTCTTCTAGCGCTCAGCGTTCGCGCGTGTAGACCGAAGTGAAGGGCTTCTCCTTGGTCTTCACGGGGTCGAACTCGATCGTCTGCTTCAGCGTGTCGTCGTCGACGCGCTCGTAGATCACCGCGGTCACGCCCTCGGCCGAGCCGGTGCCTGCGAACTCGACGCGCTTCTCTCCCAGCGCGCGCAGGCGGAAGAGCGAGATCTCTTTTTGGTTGTCGGGCACTTCGAGCTGTCCGTGGAGGTGGCGCAGGCGCAGCGTCAGACCTTCCTCCTCGACCGCGATCTGCGAGACCTCGACGAACGCGCACTTGCCGTCGCGGCGCACCTGCCGGAACGCGCCGACCATGAACTTGCCGCGCGGTGCGGTCCAGTGCTCCTCGTTCACGGTCTTGTTCGGGTTGACGCAGATCCAGCGGCCGGAGAGGAAGCCCAGGGGCGCGAGGGCCGGATCAGCGGCCGCGTGGGCCGGCAGCTCGAGCGCGGGCGGCGCGGGTGGCGTCGTCTGACAAGCCGAGACGAAGGACAGGGCCGAAAGTGCGAGGGCGAGGATCGAGCCGCGGAGATGCATGCGGAGCAGGATAGCGGGGAAGTTCCGTAGCGCGATGAACCGAGCGCCGCGCCGCGCGTTCGCGCGCGATAAGCTCCGCCTCCCATGTTCCGCAGTCTCGCCGCCGCGCTGTTCCTCGCCCTCACGGCCTTGCCTCAAGACGTCGGCCCGCGCCGTCCGCTGTCCGAGGCCGAGCGCAAGCTCGTCGACACGCTCGCCCAGCAGGAGATCGTGCTCGACCCGGCGCGCGGCCTGTGCTCGATCCCCGCGGACGTGGTGGTGCGCGACGAGCTGCTCGAGTACCTGCTCGTGGGCCCCGCGGGTGCCGCGCACGAGTCCGCGTTCATGACACCGGTCACGCCGAGCGTGCTGAACGTGGCGCTGCTCGCCCTAGGTGCGACGCCCGGCAGCAACGCGCAGTGGCGCCGCAAGGATCCCGCGCCAAGCGAGGCCGAGCTTCGCGCGGGCGCGAGCCTCTACGACGTCACGCTTCCGAGCGGCACGGGCTTCTACCTCTACGTCGGCTGGCGTCAGGGCTCGGAAACCTACTTCTATCGCATCGAGGATCTCGTGCGAAACCTCGCGAGCGGACTCGCGATGAAGCGCCACGAGTGGGTGTACCTCGGGTCGCGCATGGTGCCCAACGGACGCAGCGGCGCGGACGCCGCCGAGGTCTTCGCCGCGGACGTGTATCAGAACCTCGTCAACATCGCGTTCTTCAGCGAGGGTTACACGCTGCTCACGGGTTCACAGATCGACTGCGTCGAGCAGGGCATCTGGGCGCTCAATGCGTGGCTCGTGCCCGAGCGCGGCACGCGCGTCTCTCTCCTCTTCTCGCGCAACCGCATCGACTCGCTCGACGGCGAGCTCGCGGCCCTACTGCCGTTCGTCGACGGCGGTGCGGAGCCTCCGCAGAAAAAATGAGCGAAGCGTCGAGCCTCGATTCGCTGGTGGCCGCGACGCTGCGCCGTGCGCGCGCGGCTCGCGCCCTCGAGGCTGTGCTACTCGGACTTTCGGCTGCGCTCGCGACCGCCGGTGCCGCGCAGCTCTCTGGCGTCGAGCCGCTGCGCGCCGACGCGCTCAGCGCTTCGGGCCTTGTGGCGTGCGCGTGCGCCGCTACTTGGTGGGTCGAACACGCACCGCAGCGGATCGAGGTCGCACAGCGCATCGACGAGGCCCTCGGAATGCGCGGAGCCTTCACGACGGCGTGGGAGCACGAGGCGCGCGGCGGTGCACTCGCGGCGCTGCTCGTCGAGCGCACGCAGCGGGCGCTACCCGCGGACGTGGTCGCCCGCTCCGCTCGAAAGCCAGCGCTCGCGCTTGCGGCGCTTCCGCTCGCTGCTGTCGCCGTTCTGCTCGCGCTGCCTCCCGCGCGCCCCGCGACTCCGGCGGCACTTCGCGCCATGCTTCCCCATGTCTCAGCGGCGCTGGTGCGAGCCTCGCAGTCTTCATCGGCGACCCCCGAAGTCTCGCGCGAGCTCGCGTCCGCCGCGGAGGCGCTGCTCGCTGCACCGCAGGACCCCGCGCGCTTGGAGCGCGAGCTCCGCACAGCTCTGCGGACTCTCGACGCACGGCGCGGCGGCGCTGAGGCCGGCTCGGATCCCATCCAGCTCGCGGCGGCCGATCTGGTTCAAGCCGCGCTGGCCGAGCTTGGCTCTGGCGGTGGCGCCGGCGTGCCGACTGCCGCCCGCGGAGGGTTCCCGGAGACTCCAGACGCTTCCGGAATGCAAAACGGGCCGCCACTCCTCACAATGAGCGGCTCCCCGGAACCCGAGCGGACCTCCGGGACCCCTGCGAGCCCCGCGCCCCCCGCGGTCCCGCTCTCGCCCACCCCTGAGTCGGGCACGAGCGCGGGTCGATGGTGGCGCCGCGAGGACGACGGCGTGGTCTCGGCGTGGCGCGCGCGGGCGGCGGACACCCAGCGATGACGAAGAACACCCAGCAAGCAGCGGAAGCGTCCGGACGCGTCGGCCTCTGGCTCATCGGCGCGCGCGGCGCGGTCGCGACGTGCGTGGTCTATGGACTCGCGGGGCTGCGACGCGGCCTGATCGCGCCGATCGGTCTGGTGACCGAGAGCGAGCACTTCGAGCGCGTGCCGCTCACGAAGCTCGACGCCCTCGTGCTGGGCGGACACGACGTCTGCACGCGCGGCCTGACACAGTCGGCGGGCGAGCTCGTGCGTCACAACATCCTCCCCGCGGATCTCGTGACCGCGACCGCGCCGGAGGCGAGCGCCTACGAGGCGCGCATCCGGCCCGGCGTTCTCGACTCCGCCGACGTCGGCCTCGCGGACCTGCATCCGACGGCCGCTGCGCTCGGCGGTCTTCCGCCGCGAGAGCAAATCGCCGCGCTGCGCCGTGACTTCGAGCAGTTCCGCGCGGACAACGGCCTCTCGACCGTGGTGGTCGTGAATCTCGCGAGCACCGAGGCCTACCGCGAGCCGCGCGCGGAGTGGCGCACGCTCGCAGCGTTCGATGTGGCGCTCGACGCCGGTACCGCGCAGCCCGCGTCGATGCTCTACGCGTACGCTGCGCTCTCCGCAGGCTTCCCCTACATCAACTTCACTCCCAGCCTCGGCTCGGCCCCGGCGGCGCTCCGCGAGCTCGCCCTCCAAAAGCGCGTTCCGCACTGCGGCGCCGACGGCAAGACGGGCGAGACGCTGGTGAAGACGGTGCTCGCGCCGCTGTTCGTCGCGCGTCGTCTCAAGGTTCTCTCGTGGCAGGGCTACAACATGCTCGGCAACCGCGACGGCGAGAACCTCTCGGATCCGCTGCACAAGGAAGCGAAGCTGCGCAGCAAGGACGACGCGCTGCGCTCGCTCCTCGGCGACCCGCAAGTGCACACCAAGGTCGGCATCGACTACGTGCCGAGCCTGCGCGACTGGAAGACGGCCTTCGACTACATCCACTTCGAGGGCTTCCTCGGCGCGCAGATGTCGCTCCAGTTCACGTGGCAGGGGAGCGACAGCGCCCTAGCCGCGCCTTTGGTGATCGACCTCGCGCGCCTCGCGGAGTTGGCGCTGCGCTCGGGTGAGTGCGGCGAGCTCCAGCACACCGCCGCCTTCTTCAAGAGCCCGATCGGCGGCGGCACCCACGACTTCCACGCGCAGTTCGAGCGCCTGCTCGAGTACGCGCGGCGCCACTCGCGCTGAGTCGGCGCGCGCAGGGGTCTCCAGTCGGGGGCGCGCACGGGCTATGTTGCGCCCGCGCTTCACTCGCGGGCCCTCCGTGTCCGAGAAGCGCTCTGACCAGCGAGCCCCCAAGATGTTCCCCGCAGACCTCGACGCTCCCAAGTTTCTCGCCGACGCCCGCGCCGCTCTCGCGCAATCCCGCGTCCAGCTCGAGCGCTTCCTCGCGCTCCCCGCGGACGCTTCCTTCCAGCAGGTGATCGAGAGCTTCGATGCGATCGGCCGCCCGCTCGACCGCGTGCGCGGGGCGATCGGCCTCGCGAGCCAAGTGCACCCGCTCGAAGGCGTGCGCGACGTCTCCAACGAGTTCACGGTCGAACTCTCGACCTACTACTCGGAGCTCTCGCTGAATCGCGCGGTGTACGAGCGCCTCGCGCGTCTCGATCCGGCGCAGGCGGCGAGCCCGCTCGAAGCACGGCTCTTGCGCAACACGCTGCGCGACTTCCGCCGCAGCGGCGTCGACCGCGACGATGCGACGCGCGAGCGTATCCAGAAGCTCAACGACGAGCTCACGCTCCTCGGCATCGAGTTCGACAGCAACATCGCGAAGGACACGCGCTCGATCACGATCGGCGACGGTCACGCGGGGCTGAAGGGCTTGCCGGCGGACTACCTCGCCGCTCACCCGCAGAACGAGCGCGGCGAGGTCGTGATCACGACGGATGGGCCCGACTATCACCCGTTCATGTCGTACGCGCAGCGCGGCGATCTGCGGCGCGAGCTCTATCGCGCGAGCGTGAGCCGCGCGACACCCCGCAACATCGAGGTGCTGCAAGGGATGCTCGAGAAGCGCCACGAGCTCGCGACGCTGCTCGGCTACCGCTCTTGGGCCGAGTACGTCACCGAGGACAAGATGATCGCGAGCGCGGGCAACGCGGTCGCGTTCGTCGAGCGCACCGCCGCCGCCGCGCGCACGCGGCTCGGCGCCGAACTCGCGGACATGCTGGCGATGGCCCGGCGCGACGAGCCGAGCGCGGCGATCCTGCACGACTGGCAGAAGTCGTACCTCATCGAGCGCATCAAGTCCGAGCGTCTGAACTTCGACTCGACTGCCGTGCGGCCGTACCTCGCCTACGGCGCGGTCCGCGACGGCGTGCTCGCCACGACGGCGGCCCTCTTCTCGTTGGAGTTCCGCCGCAACGACAGCGAGGCGCGCTGGCACGACTCGGTGGAGTGCTACGACGTCCTCGACGGCGGCAAGCACGTCGCGCGCTTCTATCTCGACATGCATCCGCGCCCGCAGAAGTACAAGCACGGCGCGATGTTCGACCTGTCCGTCGGAGTCGACGACGGCATCCCGAAGGCGGCGCTCGTCTGCAACTTCCCTCGCCCGACCGCGACGGACCCCGGCCTCCTGCAGCACAGCGACGTCGAGACCTTCTTCCACGAGTTCGGCCACCTGATGCACCACCTCTTCGGTGGGCGTCAGCGCTTCCTCGCCTTCAGCGGCATCGCGACCGAGTGGGACTTCGTCGAGGCGCCGAGCCAGATGTACGAGGAGTGGGCCTGGGACACGGGCGTGCTCCAGCGTTTCGCCCGACACCACGAGACGGGCGAGCCGATCCCCGAGGAGCTCGTGGCGCGCATGCGCGCCGCCAAGGAGTACGGCAAGGGCCTGCAGGTGGCGACGCAGATGTACTACGCCGCGCTGGCGCTCGAGCTTCACGACCGCGACCCGCGCGGGCTCGACACCACCGAGCGCATGGTCGCGCTCAAGGCGCGCTTCCTGCCCTTCCCGCACGAGGAGGGGACCGCCTTCCAAGCCTCGTTCGGCCACCTCAACGGCTACTCGGCGATCTACTACACCTACATGTGGTCGCTCGTGATCGCGAAGGACCTCTTCAGCCGCTTCGAGGGCGACCTGATGAACCGGCAGGTGGCGGCGAGCTACCGACGCTCGATCCTCTCCGCCGGCGGCACCAAGGACGCCGCCGAGCTGACCCGCGACTTCCTCGGGCGCGACTACAGCACCGCGCCCTTCGAGGCTTGGCTCAACCGCGGCTAGGTCTTTTGAGGTTTTTTACAGGCGAGCGCGAATACTCGCCCGTGAAATAATTCCACGGCCCAACTTCCGGAGACGGGGCGCGTAACTTGTTCCAACCGAGCAGGTTAGTAGCCTCCGGAACGAACCCGAGCGTCCCCGCCATGTCTCAGCGCCAGTTGATCGCCGTTGCCGCTGCCTTCGCCCTCACCGTGATGGGCGTCGCCGGTTGGTACATCGCGGGCGAACTGGAGGCCGCGCGCGAGCGCTTGCAGCCGCGCCCTGCGCCGTTGCCGACCTCGATGGTGGAGCCGCCGGCTGCTGTGCTTCCGCTCACGCGCCTCGAGCGGGCCTGAGAGTCTCGCGCCGCCGAGCCGGCACTTCCGTCTCAGGGCCACATCTCGCGTTCCCAGCGGTCGACGACTCCCGCTGCGCGCGTCAGCACGGCCTCGATCGGCTCCGCCGCAGCGCGCGGTCGCTCCAGCGAGTGATCGCCGCCCTCGATGATCTCGAGCGTCACGCGACCCGCGTAGCGCCGCAGCGCGCCGCGCAGCTCGTCCGGCGTGCCGAACTCGTCGCGCGTGCCGTGCAGGAAGAGCGCCGGCTGGACGAGCATGGCGAAGTGCTCGCTGCGCTCTTTCTCGGGCTTGTGCGGCGGGTGCAGCGGATAGCCGTAGAGCACGAGCCCGTGAACTGCCTCGCCCTTCGCAGCGAGGTGCGTCGAGATACGTGCGCCCATCGACTTGCCCGCGAGCAACACGCGGCGCGGCGCACGGCGACGCCGCAGCTCGGCGAGCGCGCGCCCATGGACGTCTTCCAAGCTCGGCGCGCGGTCCGGAGGCTGCACGCGGCCGAGCCCCGCGGCGACTTGCATGTACGCATAGCGAAAGCGCATCACGCAGAAGCCGCGCACCACGAGCGAGCGCGCGGCAAGCTCCATCCACGGGTGGTCCATGTCGACGCCCGAGCCATGGGCGAGGAGCACGCACGCTTCCCGCGCACCCGAGGCGGGCTCGTCGATGCGCGCGCCGACGCACGCGACGCGCGGGTGGGCGACTTCGAACTCGAATCGCTCGGTGGAGGGCTGCGAAACGGACACGCGCGCAGCGTAACCTCTGAGGCATGTACAGACCGCCGCTGAAGCTCCAGACCACCACGCTCTGGTACTACCCGTCGCAGCAGCACGGGCACGAGCCGCTCGGCGACCCGCGCTACAAGGGCGCGACGCCGACCTACGTGATCTGGAACGTGCTCGAGCGCTACACGCGCGAGGACGACCTCGTGGTCGATCCGTTCTGCGGCGGAGGCACGACGCTCGACGTTGCGCGCGAGCTGCGCCGCCGCGCGCTCGGCTACGACGTGCGTCCGACGCGCCCCGACATCTTCCGCGCCGATGCGCGCAAGCTGCCGCTCGAAGACGGCAAGGCGGACTTCGTGTTCATGGATCCGCCGTACGGCACGCACATCGACTACTCGGACGAGCCCGACTGCATCGGCAAGCTCGACGCATTCGACGGCAGCTACTTCGAGGCGATGGGGCGCGTGTTCGCGGAGACCGACCGTGTGCTGAAGGACCGCCGCTACCTCGCGGTGTACGTCTCCGACACGTTCGAGAAGAAGCGGGGCTTCGTCGGCCTCGGCGTCCAGCTCTTCAGCATGCTCGCCCAGCGCTTCCGCCCCGTGGATCACATCGCGGTCGTGCGCGGCAATCGCACGCTGGAGAAGCCCGCGTACCACAAGGCTGCGGCCGAGGGGAACTTCTTCCTGCGCGGCTTCAACCACCTCCTGCTCTTCAAGAAGGAGCGCGGCTCGCGCGCGCACTGACAGCCACGCGGGTGCCACCGCCAAGGAAAAGCAGCGCGGGCCGCCGAGCACTCGCTCGACGGCCCGCGTCATGTCCACCGCGAAGCGGAGCGCTGTGCTTCGCTCAGCGACCGTCGCTCTTCGGCGGTGTCGCGCTGTCGGTGTGGTCGTGGCCCGAGTGGTCCTCGACCGGCTGACTGGGCGCCGAGTCGATCGCTTCGAGCGCGTCGTCTTCGAGCGCGCCTTCGGTCGGCGCGTCCTGCTTGAGCAGGTCCTTCATGCGCTTGCGCAGGTTGGCGCCGTTGTAGCCCGGCACGTTGAACACCCACGTGCTCCAGCGCGTGTTGAGCTCGTCGACTTCCTTCTTCACGAGCTCGACCGACTTCAGCTCCGGCTTCGGCGGCGTCGCGGCCTCGCCCTCCGCGGGCGGAGCCTCGGGACCGGCGGCGGCTGCGCGCTGCGACTCATCGAAGCTCGCAGCGAGCGTGACCCAAGTCTTGCCGTCCTTCTCGATCGAGCGCGCGGTGACGACGAGACCGTCGAAGCAGGCGAACTCGGTCTGGACTGCGCCCGCCATGTCGAAGCCCTCGGAGCGCTGCACGTCGTCGAGGCTCATGTACTGCAGCGAGCTCGCGATCCCGTTCGCGACGCCGTCCCACTGCAGCTCCTTGCCCGCCGGAACGTTCTCGACCGAGAGGTTCGTCTGGTCCTGCGCCGCGCGCGCCGCGACCACGACTTCGCCATCGGGGTGCGCGACGGAGGCGCGCTTGACGCGCTTCTCCTCGACCTTGCTGATGTTGCGGTCGAGCCAGCTGGTCGAGCTCGCGTCGGCGTTGAGCGAGCCCGTCGCTTCCCACGCTTGGTCATCGCCCTGCACGCGCACGTAGAGCGTGCTGCGCGACGACGCGCCTTGGGTCGGCTTGCTCTTGCCGAGCACGACGTCGGCGAGCACCGCGCCGGACGCGTCCTTGAGGGTCACGCGCTTGCTCGTCGCGCCTTCGCCCGCGGCGTCCTCGACGCCGAGCTTGGAGTGGAACTCGCGGTTGCGCGTCATGGCCTCGACCTTCTCCAGCTCGGAGATGCCGACGACGAGTGCCTTCACCTTGCCAAAGTCGACGGGGAAGCCGCCCTTGTCGGCGGCGCCCCAAGTCGCGCCCGCCTTCTTCAGCGTGCACGTCGTCGCGCCCGAGGCGATCGTCACTTCCGCGACGTCGTTCACGCGCGAGCGCAGCTCCGCGAACAACGGGCCGTGGAGGTCGTGTGCGGTCGCCGACGGGCTCGCGCCCCGCTCGGAGAGGTACACGCCCGCAGCGAGCAGCACGGCGGTCGCAAGGCCGGTGACCAACAGAGTCTTGGAGTTCATGGCGTTCTCTCAGGCCGTCTTGCGGCGGTTCTGGCGGTAGAAGGCGACGAACAGGGCGACGGCGATCACCACGAGCGGCACGAGCACGATGTTGATCACCTTGAGGCGCGTGCCGAGGCTCTCGACGTCCTTGTTGAGGTTGAAGCGCACTTCGCGCAGGCGCCGGTTGGTGTCGACGAGCGTCTTGCGCAGGTCCTCGATCTTCGACTGCACTTCGGCGCTCATCAGCACCTGCTCCGCATTGTCGCCCGACTTGGAGAGCAGGTCGTTGAGCTCGCGCTCCGTCTTCTGGCGCTCGTCGGTGAGGCGCTGCTCCTCGGCGCGGAAGCTCTGCTCCGCGACGCGCTTCAAGTCCTCGACCACTTGGAAGGGGTACGACGACACGCCGCGCGCGCGCAGGCTGACCAAGTCCGTCGAGCCGCGCATGAAGTCGAGCGTGTTCATCACGAAGTCGCCGTTGTCGGCGATCTTGAACGGGATGCGCTGACCCACGAAGTTCTGGATCTGCACCCACGAGCGGTCTTCGAGGAAGTCGACGTCGGCCACCACGACCACCGCGATGTCGCCCTTCGACTCGGCGAGGTGCTCGGCGGTCGTCGTCGTGTCGACGGTCGACTCCGGCTTGCCGTTGGGGAAGGCGCTCTTGCACCGGCCACCGATGCGCGCGGCGAGGGTGAGCTTCTTGCCCGAGGGGAAGAACTCCGCGAGCAGCTTCGGCGGATCCGGCGAGAAGCGCACGGTCTCGGCCGCGAGCTCCATCGACTCGTCCGAGGTCTGCACGAGCGGCGTGAAGGTCGTCGTCGCGCCTTCCTTCACCTCGAGGAAGCCGGGGTACTTGAAGGCGAGCATCTGCAGCTCGCTCGTCGAGACCTCACCTTCGGCCACACCTTCGCGCGGGATCGCGGGCCACGCCGTGAACGGCACTTGCTCCAGCGTGCCGCGGCGCTGCCACGTCACGGGCGTCGCGAACTTGCGGTCCGTCGCGAGGCGGTCCTTCGGGCTCTGGATGCCCCAGGCGTCGAACAGCGTGGGCAGCTCGGAGTTGCGCACCGCCGTGAACTGCGCCATCGGGTTCTGCGGGTCCTGCGGCGGCATGTCGGCGTCGCACAGCGGGTCGACGAAGCACAGGAGCTTGCCGCCGCGCAGCACGAACTGGTCGATCGCGTAGAGCTGCTCCTGCGAGAGCGACTTGGGGTGCACGACGAACAGGACTCCGATGTCCTCGGGCACCGAGAGCGACGTCGGCTGGATCGGCCGCATCTCGTAGAACTCGCGGATCTGGTCGACGATGGCCCACGGCTGCGGCGCCTCGCGCCGCATGTTCATCGGGTCCATCTGGCCCTCGATCGGCAGCGACGAGATCACGCCGACCACCGTCTTCTTCGGGCTGGAGAGGTCGTAGACGAGCTTCGCGAGGTCGTACTCGAGGAAGCGCTCGCGCGCCGGGCTCAGGAAGGCGATGGCCTTCTCGTCGCCGACGGTGTTCGAGCCGACGAGGCCGAAGTACAGCTGCTCGTCGGGGCCGAGGGGCGAGCCCGCGTAGGCCTTGAGGCCGGCGGCGATCGCGCGCTCCTCGGTCTCGGAGTACGGCTCGGGGTCGAGCAGCTCGATCGCGAGCTTGCCTGCGGCGGCGGTCTCGAACTCGCGCAGGAACTCCTCGACGCGGCGCGAGTAGGGGCCGACGTACTTCTCGGCTTCCTTGCGCGAGCGGAAGAAGCGCAGCTTCACCGGCTCTTGCAGGCCGGAGAGGATCGACTTCGAGCCATCGGAGAGCGTGAAGAGCTGGTTCTCCGTGAGGTCCATGCGCGCACTCGTCACGGCGGCGCGAGAGACCAAGTTGACCGCGACGAGCGCGCCGAGCGCGATGCCGAGGCCGCCGAGCGAGAAGAGGAAGCGGTTCTTCATGGGACTAGTCCGCCTTCTTGAGTTCGATCACGACTGCGTTCATGAACAGGAACACACCGATCACCGACGCGAAGAACACGAGGTCGCGCAGGTCGATCACGCCGCGCGCGATCGCGCCGAAGTGCGTCATGAAGCTGAAGCTGCGCACCGCCTCGACCAGTGCTTCGCTCGGCAGGACGCCCGAGAGCGCCTCCGAGACCTGCGGCAGGCCGGGGATCAGGAACAGGAGGCACACGATCACGGCGAGCACGAAGGCGATGACTTGGTTCTTCGTCACGGCCGAGATGCACGCGCCCATGGCGAGGTAGCCGCCCGCCATGAGCCAGCTCGCGAGATAGCTCGCGAGGATCACGCCGTTGTCGGGGTCGCCGAGGTAGTTGACCGTGATCCACAGCGGGAAGGTCAGCGCGAGCGCGATGCCGGCGAAGACCCACGACGCGAGGAACTTCGAGAGCACGAGCTGCGGCAGCGTGACCGGCAGCGTCATCAGGAGCTCGATCGTGCCCTGCTTGCGCTCTTCCGCCCACAGGCGCATCGCGATCGCGGGGATCAGGACGATGTAGAGGATCGGGTGGAACTCGAAGAACGCCGAGCCGAGCGTGGCTTGGCCCGCGTCGTAGAAGTTGCCCAGATAGAAGGTCAGGATCCCGCAGAGCAGCAGGAAGATGCAGATGAACACGTAGGCGACCGGCGTGGCGTAGTAGCCCGCGAGCTCGCGCTTGAAGAGGACAAGGGTGTTGCGCATGGCGAGGGCTCCTTAGTTGCGCGCTCCCGCGCGGGTCAGCTCGTGGAAGACTTCGTCGAGGCGGCCGTGCTCGACGTGCAGGCCGTCGAGCTTCCATTGCTCCTTCTGCGC
The DNA here is from genome assembly GCA_903928115.1 of uncultured Planctomycetota bacterium. Lineage (GTDB taxonomy): Bacteria > Planctomycetota > UBA1135 > UBA1135 > F1-120-MAGs118. The sequence goes on along the minus strand of CAIYPP010000141.1, from coordinate 24,292 downwards.
GCGCTGGCTGATCTCCGGCAGGATCGCGCGGCGCTCGCGGGTCGTGACGAGCAGCGTGGTCGAGCCCGAAGTGCTCGCCAGCGTCTCGACGTGCGAGCCCCCGTAGGTGTCCGCGAGCGCGGACTCGACACGGCGCGCCTCGGAGCTCGAGAGCTCGATGCGCACGGCGTTGTGCCACTTGGACTTCGCGGCGAGCTCGGCGGGCGTGCAGTCGACCACGATGCGGCCGCCCGCGATGATGATCACGCGCGAGCACAGCGCCTCGACCTCTTCGAGGATGTGGGTCGAGAGGATGATCACCTTGTCCTGCTGCATCGAGCGGATCAGGGCGCGCACTTCCTTCTTCTGGTTTGGGTCGAGGCCGTCGGTCGGCTCGTCGAGCACCAAGACCTGCGGGTCGTGGAGGATCGCCTGCGCGAGGCCGACGCGGCGCTTGAAGCCCTTCGAGAGCGTCTCGATCGGCTGGCGCATGACCTTTTGGAGCGAGACCTTCTCGGCCACCTCGGCGACGCGCGCGCGCGCGGCCGCACCCGAGAGCCCGCGCACCTCGGCGATGAACAGGAGGAAGGCCTCCGGCGTCATGTCGGGATACAGCGGCGCGCCTTCGGGCAGGTAGCCCACGAGCTTCTTGGCGGCGAGGCCGTCGGTCTGAATGTCGTGGCCGCCGATGCGCGCGGTCCCGCCCGAGGGGGGCAGGAAGCCGGTCAGCATCTTCATGGTGGTCGACTTGCCGGCGCCGTTGGGGCCGAGGAAGCCCAGCACGGTGCCGCGCTCGACGGTGAAGCTGACGCCGTCGACGGCCGTGATGGAGCCGAACCTCTTTTGGAGGTTCTCGATTTCGATCATCGCGCCCATGGGAGGGTTCGCTCGCGAAGGGGTGGGGGAAGGAAGTGGGGGAGTCGTGAGTCCGCGACCCGCGGGAGAGCCCGAGGGAAGCCGACGCAGGGCGTCCGGTGCTCTCCGCCGACGGCCCGGATGGGGCCAGCGGGAGCTCACCGGGCGCTCAACGGGGCAACTCTTGTACTCGTGGCCGCGGAGCGCCTCAAGCGAACCGCCCGCGCGCCCCCTTGGCGGGGTCGCGGGGGCGGGTGCCCTCGAGGCGACCGCGCTTACGAAGTCGGGGCCGCGGTGTTGGCGGTCGCGGGCTGCTAAGCTCGGCCTCGGCGCCACGATCCTGCGCCCCACTCCCAAGGAGTCGCTTTGCACCCTCTCCCCAGCCTGTTGCTCGCGCTCATCGCGTCGGGGCCCGCCGCCGGGCCCTTCGAGGTCCGCGCGCCGTCCCCTTCGCCCGGTCCCGCTCTCGCCACGCGCGACGAAGCCGCCCTCCAAGCCGAGCTCGACGCCCTGCAGAGCGAGTTCGAGGCGGCCCAAGAGGCCTTCTACGCCAAGCTCCGAGAGCTCTACGCGCCCTTCGGAGAGCGCGAGCCGTCGCCGTCCGAGGCGGCGGAGCTCGAGCGCAAGGTCCAAGAGCTCTACGCGCAAGATCCGTCCAAGTCGTTCGCGCCCCGCTTCGCGGCGCTGGCTGGGAAGGCGAAGGGCAGCGTGGTGGCCGCGCGCGCCTGGCTGCGCGTGGTGAGCTTCGGCCGCGGCGGCGACGTCGACGTCGAGGCGGCCATCGCGACGCTGCTCGCCGAGCACCTCGAGCGGACCGAGCTCGCCGAGCTGGCTTCGATGCTCGCTTACTCGCAGCTTCCGCCGGCGCTGGTCCAAGGGACGCTCGGCACCCTGCGCACCAAGTCGCCGCACGACAAGGTCAAGGCGGCAGCGACGCTGTCTCTGGCCATGACCCTGCAGCTCGAGGACGTCGCCAAGGCCAAGGAGCTCTACCGCGAGCTCATCGCGAAGTACCCGGCCCTCGACGCGGGCTGGGGCGGAACGTTCGGCGAAGTCGCTACGCGCGCGCTCTTCGAGCTCGAGCGCTTGCAGGTCGGCATGCTCGCGCCCGACTTCGAGGCAAGTGATGAGAACGGCGTGAAGTTCAAGGTGAGCGACTACCGCGGCAAGGTGGTGGTGCTCGACTTCTGGGGTTTCTGGTGAGGCCCCTGCCGTGCGATGTTGCCGCACGAAAAGGCGCTCGTGGAGCGCTTGAAGGACAAGCCCTTCGCCCTGATCGGAATCAACAGCGACGGTGACGCCGCCGCGGTGCGCAAGCTCTTGGCGGAGCAAGGCATCACCTGGCGCAACGCCATCGACGAGTCCACGGAAGGTCCGTGGGCGCGCGCCTGGAACGTCAGCGGCTGGCCGACGATCTACGTGCTCGACTCTAAGGGCGTGATTCGCTTCCGCGACGTGCGCGACGCGGAGCTCGAGGCTGCGGTGCTTGAGCTGCTCGCCGAGGCGCAGGCCGGAAAGTAGCGCCTCCGACGATGGGCGAGAGCGGACGACGCGCGGACACGCCGTTCCTGACGACACGCTGGAGCATGATCGCTGCGGCGGGCCGCGCGGGCACGCCGGAGGCGCGCGCGGCACTCTCCGAGTTGTGCGAAACCTACTGGTATCCGCTCTACGCCTACGTGCGGCGGCGCGGCCACTCGCAGGACGACGCGCACGACTTGACGCAGGCTTTCTTCGCGCGCGTGCTCGAGAAGAACGTCGTGAACGCGGCCGACCCAGCGCGCGGTCGCTTTCGCGCGTTTCTGCTCGGCTCGCTGAAGAACTTCCTCGCGAATGAGTGGGACCGCGAGCACGCGCAGAAGCGCGGCGGCGGCGCCGCGACGCTCAGCCTCGACTTCGAGTACGCGGACGAACGCTTCTCGCGTGAGCCGGCGTCGCCGCTCACGCCGGAGATGGAGTACGAGCGCAACTGGGCGTTGACCGTGCTCGACCGCGCGATCGCGCGCCTGCGCGGCGAGTACGAGCGGCGCGGCAAGGCACGCCTCTTCGAGACGCTTCGGCCTGCGCTCGTCGCCTCCGATGAGGAAGGCTCGCGCGCTGAGATGGGCGCGGCGCTCGGGATGAGCGAGGGAGCCGTCAAGGTGGCGCTGCACCGTATGCGCGCGGCGTTCCGCGAGGCGCTGCGCCAAGAGCTCGCCGACATCGTCGGCCCCGGGGGCGACCCGGAGGACGAGCTGCGCAACTTGATCACCGCGCTCGGAAATCCCGCGCAGTCCGACGGAAGCGTGTAACGCCGGCAGTCGCTTGCTTCAGAGGGCCCTGCGCGGTCGAGTAGCGCTTGGAAAATGGGCGAGAGCAATACAGCAGGAACATGTCCCCGATGCGGCGCGGCGCTGGCCGCGGGCGCGTCGTGCGCACGCTGCCTCCTCGGGCTCGGACTCGGAGGTGACTCGGGCCCGGAGCTGTTCGTGACCGGGGAGAAGGAGCCCGCGACGCCGCCGCCTGCGCCGGAGGAGCTCGCGCCGTTCTTCCCGCAGTACGAGATCCTGGAGCTGATCGGCCGCGGCGGCATGGGCGCTGTCTACAAGGCCGTTCAGAAAGGTCTGCAGCGCACCGTCGCCATCAAGGTGCTCCCTGCGGACGCCGCGAAGGACCCGACCTTCGCCGAGCGCTTCACACGCGAGGGCCGCGCGCTCGCGAAGCTCGACCATCCGCACATCGTCGACATCTACGACTCCGGCGTCGCCGGCGGACTCTACTACTTCGTGATGGAGTACGTCGACGGCGTGAACGTGCGCCAGATGGTGCGCGCGGGCAAGGTCGAGCCGAAGCTCGCGCTCGGCATCGTGTCGCAGGTGTGCGAGGCGCTGCAGTACGCGCACGAAGAGGGCGTGGTGCACCGCGACATCAAGCCCGAGAACATCCTCGTCGACTCCCGCGGACGCGTGAAGATCGCGGACTTCGGGCTCGCGAAGTTGCTGGGCTCGGGGAAGGCGGACGTCACGCTCACGCGCACGCAGCAGGCGATGGGGACGCCGCACTACATGGCGCCCGAGCAGTGGGAGCGGCCGGAGACCGTCGACCACCGCGCGGACATCTACGCGCTCGGCGTGGTGTTCTACGAGCTGCTCACGGGCGAGCTGCCGCTCGGGCGCTTCGCGCTGCCGTCGCAGAAGCTCGAAGTGAACGTCAAGGTCGACGAGGTCGTGCTCAAGACGCTCGCGAAGGAGCCCGCGCTCCGCTACCAGAGCGCGAGCGCCGTGCGCACCGAGGTCGATGGCATCGCGAGCGCGCCGGCGCCTGCGCCGCAGGTGCGCCGCGGCTGCGTCGGCGGGCTCTTCCAGCGTGTCGCGTTCGCCTTCAATCCCGCGCCGAGCCCGCGCAAGCGCCTGTACGGGATGGAGCTCACGTCGAACTGGATTCCGCTGGGAATCGCGTCGTTCCTGTGGTTCACGGGATGGATCTCCGACAACCCCTTGCTGATCCTGATCGCGATCGTCGGATCGGTCTTGATCGTGCGGAACACGAAGTGAGCTGCGGAGCCGAGCTCGCCGCGCTCGCGCGCGCCTCTGCGCTGTGTCCGCCCTCGGCGCTCGTCGCGGGGCTCGCTGCGGAGGTCGCGCTGGGTGCCCCCGTCGATGGCCGTACGCGGTGTCGCCTCGCGGAGCGCGAGCCGGAGCTCGACGAGCACGCCGCGGCCTTTCTTGCCGCCGCGGGGCCGCAGGCGACCGGCCCGGGGCTTGAGCCGAAGCTGCGCGTGCTCTCGTTTTCCCGCGCGGCCGATGGAGGGCTCGACGTCGAACTCGTTCCGACGACGTGGGAGCTCGGCCGAGGGTTTCACATGGCCCTGCTCGCGAGGGACAACGTGCCGACGCAGGCTCCGGTCTTGCTCGACGCAGCGCTGCGCGGGCGTCCGCTCGCGCCCGGACTCGCCGCAGTTCATGGGGTCGTGCTGACGCGCGACCGCAAGCTCGTCCTGATGCGACGCTCCGCGAACGTGCTCTATCGTCCCTCGCACTGGGCGGCGACCTTTGAGGAGCAGATGGTCGCCGACGATGCCTTGGAGCCGGACATGATCGCTCGCGCGACGCTGCGCGGCGTGCAAGAAGAGCTCGGGGTCCCGCGTGCGCTCGCCCGAACGCGCTTCCTCCTTCCGCTCATCGAGACGGAAACTCTCAACGTCGCGTTTCTTTCTCGCGTCGACGTCGCGTTCGACTCGCGCGAGCTCGCCGCGCTCGCGCGATCGGCGTCCGATGCGCACGACGCGGATCGACTCGTGTTCCTCGATGCTGACGCCGACGCACTACGGGCGATGGCCGCGCGGGAGGGTGCGCCCGAGCACACTCCGCTCCATCCGACGTCGGCGCTGCGGCTGCTCGCGCTCGCGCGTCAGCTCGACGCGACGCGCCCGTAGTCGTCCGAGCGGCGCTCGATGTCATCCTCGCCGAAGTAGCTTCCGGTCTGCACCTCGATGAAGACGAGCGGGACGGCGCTCGTGCACGCAATGCGGTGCCACGCGCCGCGCGGGATGTCGATCGCCTGACCGGGGACGAGGTCGATGTCGCGGCCGTCGAGCGTCACACGCGCGGCGCCTTCGACGACCATCCAGTGCTCTTGTCGCTTCTCGTGGCGCTGGTAGGACAGGCGCTGTCCTGGCAGCACGTCGATGCGCTTCAGCTTGAACGTTTCCGTGTCGGCGAGGACGCGATACTCGCCCCAAGGGCGCTTCTCGTGGATCGGGGAGTGGCTCATGTCGAGTCTCGATTTACTGGCGGCGCAGGGCCTCGGTCGGCTTCATGCGGCACGCGCGCACGGCAGGCCACAGCCCGCCGAGGACGCCGAGCGCGAGCGAGAACGTGACGGCGCTGATCAGAACGTTGGAGTTCACGCGGAACGCGAAGGCGACCTCGCTGAACGTATTGCCGTTCATGGTGCCCGTCTCGATGCCGTTGAAGGGCAGCGCCATCAGGCAGCCTGCGACGCCACCGAGGAGGCACAGCACGATCGACTCCGCGAGGAAGGCGAAGAAGATCGGCACCGGTCGGTAGCCGAGGCTCAGCAGGATGCCGATCTCGCTCGTGCGCGAGCTGATCGCCGAGAGCATCGTGTTGATCGCCGTCAGAACCGCGCCGATGCCCATCACGAAGGCCAACGCGAGTCCGAGGTTCTTGAGGATTCCACCGAGCATGCGCGTCTGCGAGAGCAGGAACTGCTTCTCGGTCATCACCTTCGCAGGCACCTCGGTGTCGTTCTTGAGTCGCGCCGCGAGGCTGCCCGGCGCCGCGCCTCCCTCGGCGTCGGGATCGCCGACGTCCGTGCCGGGGACGAGCTTCGCGATCACGCGGTTGGGTCCGTAGCGGTCGAGCGTCGCGAGGAAGCGATCGAGGTCGCCCCACACCTCGCTGGCCGCGCCGCCGTCGCTCTCGAACACACCCACCACGCGGAACGGGGTCGTGTTGAGCTGCAGCACGTCGCCGACGCGGCAGTTTTGGATGCGACCGGTGATCTTCGAGCCGACGATCACCTCGTCGGTTCCCGGCGTGAAATTCCGGCCCTCGACCATGCGGATCTCGCCGGTCCGGATCTCGAACGTCGTCGGCTGAACCCCACGCATCGGCACGTTGACGGAGCCACCGTCCATGCGCGGCTTGAGCGCCGCGAAGTAGCACTCCATCGACGCGAGCGGACCGTTTGCGCCCTGCGCGATCTCGGGCGTCTGCTTGATGAGCTTGAGCCCGAGGTCGCGGCGGAACTGGCTGTCCGTCTCGCCCGTGGCGCCCGGGCGCAGGAAGACGGCGACGTCGTCGCGACCGCCGCCGGCGAGCATCGTCACGAAGCCCTGCTGCAGCGCGAGCACGCCCGCGAAGATCGCGACCGTGGCGCCGATGCCGAGCACCGTGAGCAGCGTGGCGCTGCGGCGGACGAACAGGCTGCGCAGCGTGTACGAGAGCGGGATCGCCATGGCTCAGGCTCCCTTGGCGCGCAGCGCTTCGACGCAGTTGGCCCGCAGCGCGTTCCAAGCGGGGATCGCACCGGCGGCGAGGCCGACGACGAGGCTCGTCACTGCTGCGCCGACGTAGGTGGATGTCTCGATGAAAAAGCCCGGGAACGCCGAGCCGATCGCGAGCGCGATCGGCTGCTCGAGCGTTCGCGCGAGCACGATGCCGAACGCGCCGCCGGAGAGGCACAGGACGAGCGATTGCGTGATCAGCACGCCGAACGCCGTCGAGTCCGAGAAGCCGAGCGCCTTCAGGATGCCGATGTCGTGGGTCTGCTCGCGGCCTGCCATCAGCATCGCGTTGACCGCGCCGAGCAGGATCGCCACGAGCACCCCCGCGCCGATCCAGCCGAGGAACATGGGGATGTCGCCGAGCATCGAGACGAACTGGCGCGTGAACTCGCTCTCCGTGTCGCAGCGCACCGTCGCCGGTCCGTTCTCGAACATCGACTCGATCTGCGCGCGCATGCTCTCGATGTCCGCGCCCGGCTCGACGCTCATCACGTACACGCCCACGCCCGGATCTTGCCCCGCGGCCTTCATCGTTTCTTCGAAGAGATCCCAGCGGAAGAACATCGTGCGGTTGTCGAAGTTCGCGGCCTCCGAGCGGTAGACGCCCGCGAGCTCGAAGTCCCACGCTTGCCCCGACGGGTGGGGGAAGAGCGCGCCGGTGATCGGAATCTTGCCTGTCTGCTGCCACTCGGGGAACTCCGCCGCGAGCTGCCAGCCGACGATGCACGCGTTGCGCTGCGTGAGGAACTTGCGCTTGGTCTCCTCGTCGACCTTGACCTCGGGGTAGACCTCGAACATGCGCTCGGGGTCGACCGCGAACTGGCCGAAGAAGTTGTCCTGCGACTTGTAGTAGCCGCCGAACCACTGCCACTTCACGACGTTCGCGATGCCCTCGACCTTGGCGATCTTCTCTTGGTACGCGAGGGGGATGTCGACGAAGAGGCTGATCGAGCTCATCACCACGAGGCGTGTGGAGCTCGCGGCCGCGAGGCCGGACTGCAGCGTGGTGACGATCGACGTCAGCACGCACACGAGGAACAGTGCGACTCCGACCGACACGGCGGTGATGCCGGAGCGGATCGGGTGGCTGGAGAGGTTGCGCAGGACGAGCTTGAACACGTGGATCTCCTCGTGGCGCGCTCAGCCCGCTGCGACCGGCTGGTTGTGCTCGATGCGGCCGAGCTGACCCTTGTCGAGGTGCACGATCGACTGCGCACGCTCCGCGGCGTGCGGATCGTGCGTCACCATCAGGATCGTCTTCTTGAACTCGCGATTGAGGCGCCCGAGAAGGTCGAGCACCTGCTCCGCGCTCTTGCGATCGAGGTCGCCGGTCGGCTCGTCGGCGAGGATCACCTTGGGGTCCGTAGCGATCGCGCGCGCGATGGCGACGCGCTGCTCCTGACCGCCCGAGAGCTGGCGCGGCCGGTGGTCCATGCGATCGCCCAAGCCCACGAGCTTGAGCGCGGTCTCCGCCTGCGTGCGGCGCTGCGAGCGCGACAAGGGCGTCAGCTTGAGCGGCAGCTCGACGTTCTCGCGCGCGGTCAGCACGGGGATCAGGTTGAAGCCTTGGAACACGAAGCCGACGTTCGCTCCGCGCCATGCCGCGAGGTCCGCGCCCGTCAGCTGAGCCAGATCCTCGCCCGCGACCACGAGCTCGCCCGAATCCGGCGAGTCGAGTCCGCCGATCAGATTGAGCAAGGTCGTCTTGCCCGAGCCCGACGGCCCCATCAGCGCGTAGAAGCGGCCCTCTTCCATCTCGAGGTTGAGGTTGTCCAGCACCGTCAACGTCTCGCCGCCGCGCTGGTAGCGCTTGGTCAGGTTGCGGACTCGGATCATCGCCTGCGACATCGCTCTCAGCCCTTCACGCGGACGCGGTCGCCGTCCACGAGTTGCGGCGGCGGCTGGTCGACCAGTCGCTCGCCTCCCTGCAGTCCCGAGCGCACGACGGCGCGCCCGTTCTTCTCGGCTCCGAGCTGCAGCGCGCGTTGGCGCACCACGTCGCGCTCGAGCAAGAACACGTGCGGCTTGCCGTCGATCGGCACGACCGCCGACAGCGGCACGAGCACCGTCGACTCGCCAGCGCCGCCCTCCTGCGCGGCTTCCGGCTTCGCCACCGCACCGAAGACGATGCGCGCGCCCATCTCGGGCCGCAGGCGCTCGTCCGGCGCATCGAATCGCACGCGCACTTCCACGGTCGCCTTTTGTCGATTCGCCGTCGGCCAAATGCGCGAGACGCGGCCCGCGTACGGCCGATCGGAATACGCGTCGAGGTAGATCGTCGCGGCATCGCCGACCACCGCCGCGCTCAAGTTCGTCTCAGGCAGCTCGACCTGCACTTCGAGCGTCGCGAAGTCGACCATCGTCGCCACCGATCCGCGCGAGTTTCCTCCGAGCGCGTTGGGCGTCACGACCTCGCCGACTTCGGCATCCTTGAGCACGACCACACCGTCGAACGGCGCGCGCACCTCGGTCTTGTCGAGCGTGGCTTGGGCGGCTTCGCGGTTCGCCGCGAGGACCGGCAGGCGAGCTTGGGCTTCCGCGAGCGCCGCACGCAGCGCCGAGAGCTCGCTATCGAGCTGAGCGCGCGCCGCTTGAGCTGCGCGCAGCGCCGCCGACGATGCGCCGATGCCGCCTTCGACGCGGATCAGTTCCGAGCGCGCGTCGTCGACCGCCTGCTGAGTGCCGACGCCGTCTTTCACGAGCGCCTCTGCTCGCGCGAGCCGCGTCCGCGAGAGCTCGATCTGCCGCTCCTGCTCGCGCTGCGTTTCGCGCACGCGCTCGACCTCTGCGTCGAGGCGCGGCGTGTTCGCGGATGTCGCGTCGAGCTGCGCTCGGACGCGCGAGATCGTCGATTCTTGCGCCGCGATCTCGGCGTCGACCGCGCGCAGCGCCGCGCGGTACTCGTCCGAGAAGAGCCGCGCCACGACGTCGCCCTTCTTCACGACCGACCCCTCGGTGACGTTCAGCTCGACGATGCGACCCGGCGTGTCCGCCGACAGCGCCGCGCGGCGGCTCGCCACGATGTAGCCATTGGCCGCGGCGCCGCTGACCGCGCTCGCAGCGCCTGCGCTCTGCTTGAGCGCCGAGGTCACGCGCACTTCGGGCAGGTTGAGGCGCTCGAACAGGCCGATGAGCGGCCCGCGGAAGAGCACCAGCGCACCCACGACGACGACCAGCGTCAGCAGCTTGCCGAGCCAGCCCCCCGAGCCACGGCGGCGGGTCTTGGCGTTCGAGCGGTCGATCTTGAGCGATTGAAGGTCGGGTTCGGACACGGTGGGGACGCGGTGCAGCTCAGCCGGACACCGCAGGGCGAACAGGTTAGCGTCGTCGAGCGAGCCGCGCTCTGAACAGAGGGCCTCCCAGTCCGCCTACGGCCTCCCAGATCTCGATTTCGATCCACGGACGCGGCTGCGGTGCGTCTCGACGCGATACGCCATCGCGCAGCGGGCTCCTCCCAACGCCCTTGGAAGGACCACGGGTTGTGGACCATGCTCTCGGCATGGGTCACACCCCTCGGCCTGAGTCGTCGCATTCGTTTTCGAGCACGGAACGTCCGTGGCCCGCGCCCGCGGGCACGCCGGCGATGCGCATGACGTGGAGCGAGCTCTTGTTTGCGCATTGGTCGTTCGAGCCGGACCTAGTTGCGCGCACTCTGCCCGCGGGCCTCGCGCTCGACACGTTCGAGGGACGTGCGTGGCTCGGCGTCGTTCCGTTCCGCATGAGCGGCGTTCGGCTCGCGGGGCTGCCTTCCTTCGGCGTTGGCGAGCGCTTCCCCGAGCTCAACCTGCGCACCTACGTCACGCATGGCGGGAAGCCGGGCGTGTGGTTCTACAGCCTCGACGCGGCGAGTCCGCTCGCCGTCGCCGGTGCGCGTGGCTGGTTCAACCTGCCGTACTTCACCGCGCGCATGAGCTGCGAGAGTCGTGTGGACACCGTGCAGTACGCCAGCATGCGCACGCACGCCGGCGCGCCCTCCGCCGAGCTGCTCGCGCAGTACCGTCCGACCTCGGCGCCTCGCCGTGCGGCTCGCGGCTCGCTCGAGTCGTGGCTCACGGATCGCTACTGCCTCTACACGCTCGACCACTCAGGCCGCCTCACGCGTGGAGAGATCGACCACGCGCCGTGGCCGCTTCAGGACGCGGAAGCGCACATCGAGCGCTGCACCCTCGCGCAGGCGAGTGGCTTCACGCTCCCCGACCAACGCCCGCTGCTGCACTACGCGCAGAGTATCGACGTCGTCGCTTGGTCGCCGGCCTTGACGGATGCACCGTGACCGGAGCGAGCGGCACGATGGCTGCCGCGAGTCGTTCGCTCTCGTTCGGCGCTACAGGTCGCGGATGTAGTGGCAGGTGTAGCCGCGGGGATTCTTGACGAGGTAGTCCTGGTGATACGCCTCGGCAGGCCACCACTTCGCGGCCGGCTCGAGGGTCGTGACGACCTTCTTCTTCCACTTCTTCTCGGCCTCGGCGATGGCCTTTTCTGCGGCGGCTTTTTGCTCGGCGTTGGCGTAGAAGATGGTCGAGCGGTACTGCGTGCCGCGGTCGTTGCCTTGGCGGTTGAGTGTCGTCGGGTCGTGGATCTTGAAGAACCACACGAGCAGCTCGTCGTAGGAGACCTTGGCCGGATCGAACACGATCTTCACGGACTCCGCGTGGCCGCTCTTCGAGTCGTGCGTGTCGTCGTACTTGGGGTTCTCGAGGTGGCCGCCGGTGTAGCCGCACTCGGTGTCGAGCACGCCGGGGATCTTGCGCAGCAGGTCTTCCATGCCCCAGAAGCAGCCTCCGGCGAGCACCGCGGTCTCCGTGGACGAAGCTGGCGCGGCGGCGGGGGAAGCGCTGCCCGACGGAGCCTTGCCGAAGAGCGGCAGGAAGCGACCGAGGCCTTCCTTCTCGAGGTCGGCGACGGGAACGAAGCGCAGCGAGGCCGAGTTGATGCAGTAGCGCAGACCGGTGGGCTGCGGGCCGTCGTCGAACACGTGGCCTAGGTGCGAGTCGGCGCGCGCGGAGCGCACCTCGGTGCGGATCATCCCGTGCGTGAGGTCGCGCTTCTCGACGAGCGGCGATTCCTCGAGCGGCTGCGTGAAGCTCGGCCAGCCGCAGCCGGAGTCGAACTTGTCCTTCGACGAGAAGAGCGGCGTGCCGTCGACGATGTCGACGTAGATGCCCTCCGCGTGATTGTCCCAGTACTCGCCGCTGAAGGCGCGCTCGGTGCCGCTCTCCTGCGTCACCTTCCATTGCATCGGAGTGAGGCGCGCCTTGAGCGCGTCGCGGTCGATCGGGGACGGGGTCGTCACGGGGGCGGTCTCCTTGGCGGGTGCGGGCGCTTCCTCGGTTCTCGGCGCGCGCGCGCACGAAGCGAGCAGCGCGGTGAGGGCGAAGAGCAGGGCGGTCCAGAGCGTCAGCTTGGAATCGGGGCTGGTCATGGGGAGGACGAGGGCCGGGGCGAGCGGGGCGGGGCGCGGGAGAGCCCCATCGAAGAGGAGTCTACGTAAGCCGGAACGGCTGCGGATGCGGAGGAACTTTCCCGCGCTGCGCGCGAGTGCGTCCGGGGCGCTATCCTCTCTGCCCGCCATGGCTCCCCTCGCCCAGGTCCTCGAACAAAACGGCCAGCTCGTCGGCGCTCCGCCCGAGCTCTCCCGCGACGCCCTGCGCGCCCTGTTCCGCCACATGCTGCGCGTGCGGGCGCTCGACGACCGCATGCTGAAGCTCCAGCGCGCGGGACGCATCGGCTTCGTCGGCACCGCGAAGGGGCTGGAGGCGGCGATCATCGGCTCGGCGTTTGCGCTCGAGCCGCGCGACTGGCTGTGGTCGGGGCTGCGCGAGGGCTCGGCGGCGGTGATGCGCGGGCTGCCGCTCTCGGAATATATCGCGCAGATGTACTGCAACTCGAACGACACGGCCAAGGGCCGTCAGATGTGCAACCACTTCCAGCACAAGGGGAGCCATTACCCCTCGTGGTCGAGCGTGATCGGCACGCAGGTTCCGCACGGCGTCGGAGCGGCGCTCGCGGCGAAGCAGCGCGGGCTGGACGAGGTCCACGCGATCTACTTCGGCGACGGCGCGACGAGCTCGAACGGCTTCCACTCGGGAATGAACTTCGCGGGCGTGTGGAAAGTGCCCGCCGTGTTCGTGTGCATCGACAACGGCTGGGCGATCAGCGTGTGTTCGCGGGAGCAGACGGCGGCGGAGAGCTACGCCGACAAGGCGCTCGCGTACGGCATGCCGGGGATCGAAGTCGACGGCAACGACGCGCTGGCGTGCGTGCGCGAGATGCGCGCAGCGATCGCGCGGGCGCGGCGTGGCGAAGGTCCGAGCCTCTTGGTGCTCAAGACCTATCGCATGATGGGGCACAGCTCGTCGGACGATCCGACGAAGTACCGCGATGCGGCCGAGGTCGAGAGCTGGGCGGCGCGCGATCCGTTGGAGCGCATGGAGCGGCACTTGGTCGCGCAGGGCGCGCTGGCGGCTGCTGAGCGAGAGCGCATCGAGGCCGAGCTCTTCGAAGAGATCGACCGCGAAATCCACGTGCAGGAGGCGGCGGCGCCGATGGCGCTGAAGACGCTGGTCGAGGACGTCTACGCCGAGGTGCCGCGGCACCTGCGCAAGCAGTACAACCGCTTCATCTCCGTCGCCGAGCGTCTCGGTCACGCCCAAAAGGGCGACGGCGCCTTCCCGCTGTAGGTGCGGCGAGCGCACGCGCGGACGTGGAGCTCCCGGGGCGCCGCACGCTGGCGACGAAAAAGCGCGTTCTTCGGAGGGCTGGGGCTCTTCTGGGGCTATGGTCCCTCACCGTTCGAAGCGTTCCGCTGTTGGCACGCGACGTCCGCTCGCTCATGGAACGCACTCAGACCGATCCCAATCTCACCCGCTCGCTCGAGCAAATCGAAGGCTCCGCTCTCTCGCCTGCCAGCCCCACGCCGATCGGTAGGCGCTGCGCAGGGCTGCGGAGCGTGCCGCTCGGCGCCCTGACCGCCGGCGACCTCGGAGCCCTGATCGGCCAGCGCATGTCGCTCGACCTCATCGTTCCGCGTGCGCTCGACATGCTGGCGAAGTCGCCCCTCGTCGCCGGCGACGACTATCCGGGCGACCTGCTCGGTGCGGTGCTGCGCATCGACGGCGAGTTCTGGCTCACGCATCCGCGCTGGCACGCACGCGTCGCGGCGATCGCCGATGGTGTCGGCAGCGGCCCAGAAGAGATCGCGCTGGAACTCTCCGAGTTCCCGCGGCAGCTGACGGGCTGACAGCGCTGCGAGGTGCGCGCAGCGCCATGAAGCGTCCAGCATGACTTGCGGCTCGTCCGGGTCGCGGGCATCGTGGGGCGCCATGCGAACGCTGGGCTTTGCGACCGCGGGGATGCTGCTCGGGCTTGGATGTCAAGCCTCGGAGCGCGCGCAGCGGCCGCCGAACGTCGTGCTCATCGTGGCCGACGACCTCGGCTGGGGCGAGCTCGGCTGCTACGGACAGACCAAGATCCGCACTCCGCGCATCGATGCGCTCGCGGCGCAGGGCGTGCGCTTCACGCAGTTCTACTCGGGCGCCCCGGTGTGCGCGCCGAGCCGCTGCGTGTTGCTCACGGGCAAGCACAACGGCCACGGCGCCGTGCGCGACAACTTCGAGGTTCAGCCCGAGGGGCAAATGGACCTGCCCGCGAGCGAAGTGACGATCGCGGAGGCGCTCTGGGAGCGTGGCTATGCGACGGGCTGCTTCGGCAAGTGGGGGCTCTCGACGCCGAGTTCCGAGGGCCATCCCAATGCGCAGGGCTTCGGCGAGTTCTTCGGCTACATCTGCCAGCGGCAGGCGCACAACTTCTATCCCGATCACCTCTGGCGCAATCGCGAGCGCGTCGAGCTCGATGGGACGCAGTACTCGCACGACCGGATCGCGGCCGCCGCTCTCGACTTCGTGCGCGAGAACCGCGAGCGACCTTTCTTCCTGTACGTGCCGTTCACGACTCCGCACCTCGCGCTCCAAGTGCCCGACGACTCGCTCTCGGAGTATGTGGGGCAGTGGGACGATCCGCCCTACGACGGAAAGAAGGGCTACCGCGCGCATCCGACGCCGCGGGCGGCCTACGCGGCGATGGTGACGCGCATGGATCGCGATGTGGGACGCATCGTCGACCTCGTCGACGAACTAAATCTGGGCGACGAAACGCTGATCCTCTTCACGAGCGACAACGGTCCGACGTACGACCGACTCGGCGGCTCGGACTCGGAGTTCTTTCAGAGCACCGCGGGCCTGCGCGGGTTCAAGGGCAGCGTCTACGAAGGCGGCCTGCGCGTGCCGCTCGTCGCGCGCTGGGGCGAGCGGCTCGTGGCGGGCTCGGTCGCGACGAAGCCCGCCGCGTTTTTCGATGTGTTCGCAACGGTGGCGGAGCTCTGCGGAGCGGCGCGGCCCTCGGTCGGGGATGGCGAGAGCTTCGCCTCCGCACTGTTCGGAGCGGACACGGGCTCGCGCAGCACACCGATGTACTGGGAGCTCGCGGGCTACGGCGGACAGCAGGCGCTTCGCAGCGGAGATTGGAAGGTCGTGAAGCGCGAGCTCAAGAAGGGGAATCCACGCGTGGAGCTCTATGACCTCGCGCAGGATCCGCAAGAAGCTCGCGACCTCGCGGGCGAGCGGCCCGATCTCGCAGCCGAGCTCGCACGCCAACTCGACGCGCAGCACGTCGAGCATCCGCGCTTCAAGCTGACGAAGTAGTCGGCTGCGGCGAGAGCTGCGGGAGCCACAGCGGGTCACAGTCGGGTACGGGCGGCAGTTCCGAGACGCCCTCGCGCCGCAGCTTGCGCAAGAGCGGAACTGCCTCGGGCAAGGCGTATTGCTCGCCGGAGAAACGCTCGACGAAGCGCCCGCCACGCACGTCGCCGCGGAGCTCGAGCGCGCGCAGAGCCCGCACCAGATCGCGCCACGGCACGGGAGCACGCTCCCGCTCGAGGAGCGCGCGGAAAAGCACGCCGTAGCGGGCGAGCAACGCCCGTGCGAGCCGCTCGGGCTCCGGCGCGGGTCGACCGTCGCGCTCGAGCAGCGACCAGCGTCCCGGCGAGAGCGCACGGAAATGGCGCTGGCCTGAAGGGCGCATCAAATGCCGCAAGGCACCGAATCCGTCGGCTGTGGCAAGGCCGCAGCCGAGCAACTCCTGCAGCCCGCGGTCGACGTCGGCGCCGAGCAGGTTGCAGGCGCGCGGAAGATCCTCGGCGAAGCTCGCGCCGCGCGCGCGGAGCGCATCGGCGACCGCACGCGCCGGCCATGTCAGCTCCGGAACCTCGAAGCTCCGCGGCAGCGAGAGCCAGAGGTCTGCATCCTCGCGCGGGAAGAACGCGAGGGGCGCCGAGCGTGGCGCGCAGCGTCCTGCGCCGAAGAGCCGCGCCCAAATGACGCGGCCGCCGAGGCCGAGCTGGTCGAGCCACTCGGGGCGATAGTCGCGGACGCGGCTCGGCAGGATCGTCTCTTCCCACTCGACCGGCGTCGCCTCGAATCCCGCGAGCTGACGCAGCACCGCCTCGAGTCCCCCGGGCCCGTCGAGCGGCTCCTCCACGTGCTGCCACGCGCGCAGGAAGCGCAGGAACACCAGCGCGGAAACGGGCTGAATCTCCCGGCGCAGGCCGTCGAGCGTGTAGCCGCGGATGCGCGCGAGCAAGCGTCGCTCGCACCAAGCGGGGCGGCCGTCGACGATCGTCCGAAGGACCGCGCCCTCGCTCTCGAGTTGCAGGAACAGCGGATCGTCGCTGTGCACGGGTCCGAGAGCTTCCATTCGACCGCGCAGCATCGCCTTGGGATCGCGCGTCGAGTCTGCGGCAAGCCAGCGTCCCCCCGCGTGTACGACCCGTCCCGTCAGGGCGAGCTCACGGAGCCAAGCCAGCCACGGCGCAGCCTCGTCATCTCGGACCCAGCCCATCCACGAGAGCGCCTCGTGAACCTCCTCGGCATTGCGAGGGTCCGGCCATGCTTCCGCCCGCACTCGCTCGATGGCCGACGCATCGAGGGCACCGATGTCCGCCGCATCGCGATCGCGAAGCGCGCGTCGATTGGCAACCGCCTGCGTGCGTCGTTCTTCGAGAGGTGCGTCATCGAGAAACGCATATGCACGAGCGCTCATCACGTTGCGCGCGAGTGCGGAAGGCTCGGCGACGTCGACCGCGACGCGCTCGATCGTGCCATCGCGCAGCCCACGCAAGACGTCGAGCATTCCATCGACGTCCATCGCTTCATGGAGGCAGTCGTGGAGCGTCTGCTTCACGAGGACGTGGTCTTCGGGAATCGCGAGGTCGCCCGGCGGGAGGTTCTCTCCGCACGCGAGCACTTCGGGAAACGCGCTCGCGAGCAGGTCATCCGAGCGCATTCGAAGCAGCGGCGCCGGAACGCGCTTTCCCCCGTGAAACCGCTCGACCAAGAGCGCGCGCTGCACGTTCCAGCGCCAGCGCGACTCGAACAGCGGAGACGCGAGCACCGCTTGTGCGAGCACGTCGCGCGCGGTGCGCGGATGCAAGTAGTCGAAGACCTCTTCCAGCGGAAAGCTGTGCATGGGGCCGAGCGAGAGCAACACGGCGTCTTCCGTCGCCGCGGCCTGCAGCTCGAAGCCAAAGTGGCGACAGAAGCGCTTTCGGAGCGCGAGTCCCAGCGCGCGGTTGATGCGAGCGCCGAACGGCGAGTGCAGCACGAGCTGCATGCCGCCGCTCTCGTCGAAGAAGCGCTCCAGTACGAGCTTTCGTGTCGTCGGCAGTGTTCCGAGCCCTCTGCGGCATTCCTCGACATACTCGTCGAGCGCCCGGAGCGCCGTTGCATCGACGCCGGTCTCCGCATCGCGCTGAAGTGGATCGAGTTCCCGGATCGCGCAGATCTCTTCGCACAGCTCGCGCGTACGCGCCGGCGCTTCGCCAAACCAGAACGGGAGCGACGGCGGCGTCCCAAAAGCGTCGGCCACGCGCAGCGCACCGCGCTCGATCCGCAAGATGCGCCATGAGCGATTGCCGAGCTGGAAGACGTCGCCGATGACCGAGTCGATGCCGTAGTCCTCGTCCACGGTTCCGATGAACGTGCCCTCGGGATCGAGGTAGACCTTGTAGTGCCCAATGTCGGGGATCGCGCCGCCACAGGTGATCGCGGTGAGACGCGCGCGGCGCGTTCCGCGTACGTTTCCGTGGACGCGGTCTCGATGGAGCAGTGCCCGACGACCCTGCGAATGCAGCTCCAGCAGCGCGTCGAAGTCGACGCGCGGCGTGTCACGGTAGGGCCACGCTCTGCACAGGCGCTTGTAGAGCACGTCCTCGCTGACGCTGCCGGACGCGCACTCGGCGACGACCTGTTGAGCGAGGATGTCGAGCGGGGCGCGCGGCTGCGGCGTGCGATCGAGCACACCTCGGCGCACCGCTCGGAGCAGCGCCACGGCTTCTTCGAGCTCTTCCCGCGTCATCGGAAAGACGATGCCCTTCGGCGTGCGGCCAACTCCGTGACCGGAACGGCCGACGCGCTGCAGAAATGCGGCGATCGAGCGTGTCGTGCCGAGCTGTACCGTGAGGTCGACGTCTCCGATGTCGATCCCCAGCTCGAGCGACGCGGTGGCGACCAAGACGCGCAGCTCGCCGCGCTTCAAGCGCTCCTCCGCGCGCAAGCGGCGCTCGCGTGAGAGACTCGAGTGGTGACACCCGACGAGGTCCTCCCCTAGGAGCTTTGCGAGCTCCGCCGACGAGCGCTCGGCGAGCTTGCGCGTGCCCACGAATACGAGGGTCGTGCGGTGCTCCTGCACCAACTGCGCCACGCGTCGATAGATCTCGCCCCACGTCTCGCTGGAGCACACCGTCTCCAGCGGCGACGGCGGGATCTCGATTCGCACGTCGATCGCGCGCAGGTGCCCTTCGTCGATGAGCGTGCACTCGCGGTCCGCTCCCACGAGGAAGTGGGCAACGTCTCGAACGGGTTTCTGTGTGGCGGACAGTCCGATGCGCTGAACCTCGCCCGCGAGCGCGCAGAGTCGCTCGAGCGAGAGCGCGAGGTGCGAGCCGCGCTTGTCGCCGAGGACAGCGTGCACTTCGTCGAGGATCGCCGTGCGCACGCTTCGCAGCATCGCGCGGCCTTTTTCGCTGCACAAAAGGATGTAGAAGCTCTCCGGCGTCGTGACGAGGATGTGCGGCGGCCGCGCAGCCATCGACGATCGATCGCGTTGCGGCGTGTCGCCCGTGCGAACGAGGACGCGGAGCTCGGGCAGGCTCGGATCGAGCTCGCGCAGCCTCGCGAGCGGTGCGGCCAAGTTCTTCTGAACGTCGTTCACCAGCGCGCGCAGCGGCGAGACGTAGAGGATCGTCGTGCGGTCTTCGAGCTCGGCGCCCTGACGCAGCAGGCCGTCGATCGCGGCAAGAAACGCCGCGAGCGTCTTTCCCGAGCCTGTCGGGGCGGCGATGAGCACGTGCTCGCCGCGTGCAATCGCCGGCCAGCCGCGCCGCTGCGGCGCCGTAGGTTCGCCGACCTCCGCGGCGAACCAGCGCTGCACGGACGGGTGGAAGCTCTCGAGCGCCATGGCCCTGATTCTAGAGGCGGCACGCTGCTACGATCTCGCTCCGATGTGGCTCGCCCCCCTCTGCGCACTTCTCATGACGAATCCGCCGGATTTGCGGCTCGCTCCGCTCTTCACCGACTCCATGGTGCTCCAGCGGGAGACCCGCGTCCCCGTATGGGGCTCGGCGGAGGCAGGTCGCGAGGTGCGCGTGCGTGCTTCTTGGCGGCGCGACGAGGTCACGACTCGCGCGGACGCTTCCGGCCGCTGGATGGTGCGTCTCGATACGCCGGGCGCGGGTGGCCCTCACACGCTGAGCGTTGTGGCCGAGCGCGAGCTCACGCTGCGCGATGTCTACGTCGGCGAAGTCTGGCTGTGCTCGGGCCAGTCGAACATGGAGTGGAAGTTGCGCCCCGGTGAGCTCGGGGGCGTGATGGAGGCCGCGGCCGAGATTTCTCGCGCCAAGTTCCCGCGCTTGCGTCACTTCGACGTGGAAAATCGCGCGGCGCTCGCACCGCAGCGCGACTGTGTCGGGACCTGGAAAGTCTGCACGCCCGAGACCGCCGGCGAGTTCAGCGCGGTTGCGTACTTCTTCGCGCGCGAGCTCGTTCGCGAGCTCGATGTGCCTGTGGGCGTGATCAACGCGAGCTGGAGCGGCACGCGCATCGAGGCATGGCTCGACGACGCGACGGTGCGGCGCTTCCCGGAGCTCGCGGCGGACCTCGCCCGCCGCGAGGAACTCTCGAAGTCTCCGCAGGGCTCCGCGCTCGACCCGCAGACCGCATCGGTGCTCTTCAACGGGATGATCGAGCCTCTTGCTCCGTTTGGCCTGCGCGGTTTCCTCTGGTACCAAGGCGAAGCGAACCGCGACACCCACGAGCTGTACCGCAAGCTGCAGCCAGCGATGGTCGAGAACCTCCGCGGCCGTTTCGAGGGCCCCGGCGTTCAGCCTTTCTACTTCGTGCAGATCGCTCCGTTCGACTACGAAGGTGACCGCGGTCAGACGGGTGCGCTGCGGGATGCTCAGCGTCGGTGCATGACGCAGGCTCACACCGGCATGGCCGTCACCATGGACATCGGCGATCCCGCGGACATCCACCCGACGAACAAGCAGGAGGTCGGCCGAAGGCTCTCGCTCTGGGCGCTCGCCAAGGTCTACGGTCGCGACGCGCTCGTGCACTCCGGTCCGCTGTATCGCGAGCACGTGGTCGAAGGTTCGCAGATCCGCGTGCGCTTCGATTCGATCGGCGACGGCTTGATCGAAGGCGGCGATCACATCACGGGCTTCGAGATCGCCGGAGAGGACCGGCGCTTCGTGCGCGCGCAGGCCCATATCGAAGGCGACAGCGTCGTAGTGCGCGCGCCGAGTGTTCCGAAGCCGGTTGCAGTGCGTTACGGCTTTGGAGCGGCGTTTCAGCCGATCCTCTTCAACAAGTCGTGGCTTCCCGCCGCGGCATTCCGCACCGACGACTGGCCGGTGCCGTGAGCGATCCGCACAACTGGGAAGACGCGTCGAATCCCGACGCGCTCGCGCCGACTGCGGAGGACTGGGCACGGCTCGCGGAGCTACGTGAGGCGTTTCTCGCGGCAGAAGGTGCGAAGACCACGGAGTCGTATTGGCGCTCGCGCCGTGACTTCGAGCTGTACGACGCGACCTTTGCTGAGCGGATCGGCTGGAAGTGGGACGCGGTGCTGCGCGAGCTCGCACTCCGCGGACGGATGCCGCGCGGCCGCTCGGTCGTGGACTGGGGCTGCGGCACGGGCGTTGCCTCGCGGCGTTTTCTTGCGGCGTCTGGAGGTGCGGAGAAGATCTACCTCGTCGATCGCTCGAAACAGGCGGCGTGGTTCGCTCGCGACACACTCGTCGCGGCGTCTCCCAAGCTCCAAGTCACCCTTCACGCGCCTGCTGCCGCAGAGCCGATCGATGTTCTGCTCGCGAGCCACGTGCTCGGAGAGTTGGATCCTTCCACACGAGCGGAATTCCTCGCGCTCGCCCTTCGCGCGAGCGCCGTGCTGCTCGTCGAGCCCGGAACCCACGCGGTATCCCGTGTGCTGGGAGCCGTTCGCGAGGAGCTCCTGGAGCACTTCGACGTGCTCGCTCCGTGCACGCACTCGCTCTCCTGCGGCGCGCTCGCACCCGGCCGTGAGGGCGACTGGTGCCACTTCTTCGCGCGTCCTCCCGCCGAGGCCTTCACGAGCGCGTTTTGGCGTCGTTTTTCCGACGAGCTCGGCATCGACCTTCGCGCGCTGCCCTATTCCTTCCTCGCGCTGCGGCGCAAGGGCGAGCGGCTGGAGGCGCGCGGCGCGCGCGTGCTCGGCCGTCCGCGGCTCCTCAAGGGCCGCGCGTTGCTCGAGGTGTGCGACGCGAGCGGACTCGCCACGCGCACGCTCTTCGAGCGCGACGCCAAGAAGCTCTTCAAGCGCCTCGATCGCTCGGGCGAGCTGCTCCTCGCGGACGTGCGCTGCGATGGCGAGCGCATCGTCGAGTTCACGCCCCTCGTCGAAGGCTAGAAACGCTTGAATTCGAGCAGCGTGTCGCCGCGCGTGTAGGCGAGGCCCGACGCGCCGACGGTGGGGGGCTCGTACATCGTCCCGCGGCCGGCGAGTCGGAACTCGCCTTCGCTTCCGTCTGCGAAGCGCAGTTGGAAGAAGTACGTGGTCGCGCCGACCTCATCCGACAGAGCCGTGCGGCTCTTGCGGTCGAGCACGCGCGCCGGGCGCCGCAGCATCGGCGCATTGCGCGCGTTCCCGCGGATCGTGACGGCGCCCGCGAGCAGGAAAATCGCGATCGCGATCAGGACGACCGCGACGAGCACCGGCCAGCGACCGATGTAGCCGCCGCTCTCCATGAACGCGGCGCCGACGCAGAATGAGAGCGCGAGAACCACGACC
Organism: uncultured Planctomycetota bacterium; assembly: GCA_903928115.1. GTDB lineage: Bacteria > Planctomycetota > UBA1135 > UBA1135 > F1-120-MAGs118. The sequence continues at coordinate 2,070 of CAIYPP010000141.1, read as the reverse complement.
ACCCAGCCCCACAGCTGCAGCCGCCCGGCCTTGGCCTCGACGGCGGGCTCGATCGGCGACCACTGGAGCGCGGCCGCGTAGGCCGGGTGCGCCTGAATCTTGGCGAGCAAGCGCTGCGTCTCGTCATCCGGCGGCGTGCTCGCCGCACCCATGCGCAAGGGCGCCGCGCAGTACGCGCAGAGGGACAGGTCCGTGCGGTGCAGCTTCACGCCGCACGTCGGACAGTGGGTGAGCGGTGCGTCGGCCATCGGGTGCTCTAGCGGGGAGCCTACATCGGCGCGTCGCCGCTTGCAGCCTGCACAGGAGACGGATTCACGCTCGCTTTCCTATAGTGCTCGCCCTTTCGGTTCGGCAACCTCTGCCGCCGCACCCCGCCCCGCACACGCGAAAGTCCTTCCACCATGGCCAACCCCCGCACGGTCGTCGTCCTCGGTGCCGGTCCCGCCGGCTACGTCTGCGCCATCCGCCTCGCCCAGCTCGGTCAGAAGGTCACGGTCGTCGAGAAGACCTACGTCGGCGGCACCTGCCTCAACGTCGGCTGCATCCCGTCGAAGGCGCTGATCGCCGCCGGGGCGCTGAAGGAGCGCATTTCGCACGCCGCGGCGATGGGCATCAGCGCCGACAACGTGCGCCTCGACGTCCACAAGCTCGTCGAGTGGAAGCAGGGCATCGTCGGCAAGCTCACCGGCGGCGTCGGCGGCCTCCTGAAGAACCACAAGGTCGACCTCGTCATGGGCAAGGGCTCGATCGTCGACCGCAACACGGTCGCGGTCGCCACCGCCGAGGGCACGAAGACCCTCAAGTGCGACGACATCGTGATCGCCACGGGCTCGGTGCCGATTGCGATCCCCGGCTTTGCGTTCGACGAAGCCGACGTGTGGAGCTCGACCGGTGCGCTCTCGCCCAAGGGGATCCCCAAGCGTCTCGTCGTGATCGGCGGCGGCTACATCGGCCTCGAGCTCGGCATGATGTACGCCAAGCTCGGCAGCGAGGTCACCGTGCTCGAAGCGACCGGCGGCGCGCTCCCCGGACAGGACCGCGACTGCGTCAAGGTCATCGAGCGCACGATGAAGAAGCTCGGCATGAAGCTCATGACCGAGACGCTCGCGCAGGGCTACGAGCGCAAGGGCAACGAGCTGCACGTCAAGATCAAGACCAAGGCGGGCGAGCAGGTCGTCGTGTGCGATCAGATCGCATCGATGGTCGGCCGCAAGCCCTACAGCGAGGGCCTCGGACTCGAGAAGGTCGGCCTCGCGGTCGACGCCAAGGGCTTTGTCGCCGTCGATCGCCAGATGCGCACCAAGGTGCCGAACATCTACGCGATCGGGGACATCGCCGGGCAGCCCATGCTCGCGCACAAGGGCAGCAAGGAGGGCCTCGTGGCCGCCGCGGTGATTGCAGGCCAGAAGGAAGAGTACGACGTGCGTTGCGTGCCCGCCGTGATCTTCACCGCGCCTGAGATGGCCTCGGTCGGTGCGCAGGAAGCCGAGCTCGCCGCGAAGGGCGTCGCGATCAAGGTCGGCACGTTCCCCTTCGCCGCGTCGGGCCGCGCGATGAGCCTGATGGAGACCGACGGCTTCGTGAAGGTGATCGCCGACGCGAAGACCGACGAGGTGCTCGGCGTGCACATGGTCGGCCCCGAGGTGACCGAGCTGATCGCCGAGGCCGCGCTCGCCATCGAGCTCGGCGCGACCGCCGAAGACCTCGCGCGCACCATCCACGCTCACCCGACGCTCCCCGAAGCGATGATGGAAGCCGCCGAGAGCGTCCACGGCATGGCCGTGCACATCTTCCAGCCCAAGCGCTGATCCTCGCGCGTCTCTCGCGCAGGCCAGAGCACCGCTCCTAGTCCGAGGGGCGCCCCTGATGGTTCAGGGCGCCCCTCGCTTCGTTCACGGGCGAGGTCGGCCCGCTCGCCGAAGCTCGACTCGGGAACGCCGCGGTTCCTAGACGGCTCTCTCTCGCGCGCGACGGCGCCGAAGACGCCTTGGCGTCTTCGGCGAGTCCCCTTTGCAGGCAGAGCCTGCTCGGGGATCCCCTTGCAACGACGCCAAAGCGTCGTTGCATCGG
>CAIYPP010000140.1 GCA_903928115.1 uncultured Planctomycetota bacterium | reverse complement strand
TCGACCCACTCGCGCGCCTGACAGCGCCTCACGGCGTCGAGCAGCGCCGACTCGTCCGTCACCGAACGCACCTGCTCGTAGCGGTACAGCCAGCGCTTCAGCTCTTCGTCGAGCGCGCCGAGCGGCGACTCGCCGATGCCCGTGACGCGCACGCCGATGCCGTGCAGCGCACGCACGAACTCGCGCTGGTTCTTGGGGAAGGCGGGCTCGACGAATAGGACGTGCACGGCGATGTTCTCGTTTCTTGCGCGCCTAGCGCGGCGGCATCAGGCGCTCGTAGAGCGCGATGTACTCGTCGACCTGACGTTCCCAGGAGAAGTCCTGCGCCATTCCGTTCTGCACGAGCCGCGCCCACGAGCTCTCGTGACTCCAAGCCTCCAGCGCGCGCCGCATCGCGTCGAGCAGCGCCTCGGGCTTGAACTCGTCGAACAGAAACCCCGTGCCCGTGCCGCTCGCCGCGTCCCACGGCTGCACCGTGTCCGCGAGGCCGCCGGTGCGGCGCACGATCGGAACGCTTCCATAGCGCAGGCTGTACATCTGGTTGAGCCCGCAGGGCTCGTAGCGCGAGGGCATCAGGAACATGTCCGAGCCCGCCTCGATCTGGTGCGCGAGCGCGTTGTCGAAGCCCGCTTGGAACGCGACCTTGCGCGGGAACGCGCCCGCGAGCCACTTGAAGTAACTCTCATAGCGCTCTTCGCCGCTGCCGAGCACCACGAGGCGCAGATCCTCGCGGTGCAGGAGCACCGGCAGGATGTCGGGCAAGAGCTCGAAACCCTTCTGAACCGTGAGGCGCGACACGATGCCAAAGAGCGGAACGCGCGGCTCGAAGGCGAGCCCGAAGCGCTCGCACAGGGCCTTCTTGCAGAGCTCCTTGCCACGCAGATCGCGCGCATGGAACGCGGCGGGAATCAGCGGATCCTTGCGCGGATTCCACTCCTCGCCGTCGATGCCGTTCACGATGCCAAAGAGCGACTCGCTGCGCTGGCGCAGCAGTCCGTCGAGCCCCATGCCGTGCTCTTGCCCTTGAATCTCGCGCGCATAGGTCTTGCTGACCGTCGTGAGCGCGTGGGCGTAGAGAAGCCCCGTCTTGAGGAAGTTGACGCGGCCTTCGTTCAGGTCTTCCTGATAGAGGAAGCGCCGCTCGTTCTCGAGCGAGAGGTCCTTGAGGCGATCCGCGCCGACCACGCCTTGGTAGCCGATGTTGTGGATCGTCAGCACCGTGCGCGTCCGCGCGAACAGACGGTCCCAGGCGTAGACCGTGCGCAGGTACAGCGGCATCAGCGCGGTGTGCCAGTCGTTGCAGTGCACGATGTCCGGCGCCCACTGCGTCCACTGGCAGGTCTCCAGCGCCGCGCGCGAGAGCACCGCGAAGCGCAGCGCCTCGTCGGCGTCCTGCGTGTAGATGCCCTCGCGGTCGTACAGCTCGGGGCAGCGCACGAACCAGACCTTCTGCGTCGAGCGCGGCAGCTTGCCCGTCGACACTGACACGTAATACGTGCGCTCCCCCATCCGCAGCGGCATGTCTTGGAGCGCGGCGACGGGCTCGAGCTCGACTTGCCCCTTCACCTTGCGGTAGTAGGGCATGAAGAGGCGCACGTCGTGGCGCTTCTTGTGGAGGTGGCGCGCGAGCGCCGCGGACACGTCGGCGAGGCCGCCGGTCTTCGCAAACGGCGCGACCTCGGCGGACACGAGACAGATCTTGAGCGGCTCCATGGGGACGGGAGCGAATCGTAGCGAGGGGGTCTGCTATCCTCCACGCCGCCATGGTTCGAGTCGTCTTCGTCGCCCCGTTCGCGGCCGACACCACCCTGCGCTTCGTGCGCTGCGCCGCGGAGCTCCCCGATGTGCGCATGGCCGTGATCACGCAGGACGACCCCGAAAAGCTGCCCGAGCCCCTGCGCGCGCGCCTCGTCGCGGTCCGGCGCGTGGGCAACGCGCTCGACGCGGGCGAGCTCGCGAGCGCGGTGCGCGCGCTCGAAGCGCAGCTCGGAGGCCCCGCCGAGCGCCTGATCGGCGTGCTCGAGCAGCTGCAGGTCCCGCTCGCGGAGGTTCGCGAACAGCTGCGGATTCGCGGAATGGACGCACAAGAGGCGCGCAACTTCCGCGACAAGTCGCGCATGAAGGATGTGCTGCGCGCGCACGGGCTGCCCTGCGCTCAGCATCGGCTGTGCCCCACGGAGACCGAGGCGCTCGAGTTCGCGGCGCGCGCGGGCTTCCCGCTCGTCGCGAAGCCGCCCGCCGGCGCGGGCGCGCGCAACACGCTGCGCGTGGAGAACATGGACGAGCTGCGCGGCTATTTGCGCAGCGCTCCGCCGTCACAGGCCGCGCCGCTCCTGCTCGAAGAGTTCATCACCGGCGAGGAGTTCTCATTCGACACGGTGACGCTCCACGGCCGCCATCTGTTCCACTCGATCAACGTCTACGCTCCCGCGCCGCTCACCGTGCTCGAGAACGCGTGGATCCAGTGGGCGGTGCTGCTCCCCCGCCGCATCGACACGCCGGAGTTCGCGCCCATTTTTGATGCCGGTCCGCGCGCGCTCGACGCGCTCGGAATGCACACGGGCGTGACGCACATGGAGTGGTTTCGTCGCCCCGACGGTCGCATCGCGATCTCCGAGGTCGCGGCGCGCCCGCCGGGCGCGCAGTTCACCACGCTGATTTCCTACGCCCACGACTTCGACCTCTACACCGCGTGGGCACGCCTCGTGATCCACGAGCAGTTCGACGTGCCGCAGCGCCAGTTCTCGGTCGGCGCCGCGTACCTGCGCGGTCAGGGCGAGGGGCGCGTCGTCGCGATCGAAGGGCTCGACGAAGTCCGCCGCGAGCTCGGGCCGCTCGTCGTCGAGTGGAAACCGCCGGCGCTCGGCGCGAGCGCGAGCGGCACCTACGAGGGCGAAGGCTTCATCATCGTGCGTCACCCCGACACCGCCGCGGTGCGGGACGCGCTCACCAAGATCGTGCGCACCGTGCGCGTGCGCCTCGGCTAGGAACCAGCTGCCATGCTCAACGTGATCATGATCTCGCCGGGATTCCCGGCGGAAATGCCGCACTTCGCGCGGGGCCTCAAAAGCGTCGGCGCGAGCGTGCTCGGCATCGGCGATCAGCCGCAGGCCGCGCTCGAGCCGATGGCACGTGCAAGCCTCGACGCCTACTTGCAGGTGCAGAACCTGTGGGACGAGGAGGCCGTCGTGCGCGCGACGGTCGAGCGCGTCCGCGGACAGAAGATCGATCGCGTCGAGTGTCTGTGGGAACCCGGGATGGTGCTCGCGGCGCGGCTGCGCGAGGCGCTCGGCGTCGCCGGGCTCGGCGTCGAACAGACGATCCCCTTCCGCGACAAGGTACGCATGAAGGAGGTGCTCGCAGCGGCCGGCGTGCGCATTCCGCGCTTCGCGCGCGCGCGCAACGCCGCCGAGGTGCGCGATGCAGCGCGCCACTGCGGCTATCCGCTGATCATCAAGCCCGTCGACGGCGCGGGCTCCGCGGACACCTACACGTGTCGCAGCGACGAGGAACTCGAGCGTTCGCTGCAGCTCGTCGCGCACGTGAAGGAGCTGACGGTCGAGGAGTTCATCGAAGGCGAGGAGTTCACCTTCGACACGATCTGCCACGAGGGCCGGATCCTGTTCGAGAACGTCGGCTGGTACCGCCCCAAGCCGCTCGTCGCGCGCTTGAACGACTGGATCAGCCCGCAGTGCATCGTGCTGCGCGACCTCGAAGCGCCCCACGTCAAGAAAGGGCGCGAATTGGGCCGCTCGGTGCTCGCTGCGATGGGCTTCCGCTCGGGTTTCACCCACATGGAGTGGTTCTACACGCCCAAGGGCGAGGCCGTGTTCGGCGAGATCGGCGCGCGCGCACCCGGGGCGCGGCTCGTTCACATGATGAACTACTCCGTCGACGCCGACCTCTTCGTCGCGTGGGCCGAGGCCGTGTGTCACGGCCGCATCACCCAGAGCACCGCGAAGAAGTACAACGCCGCGATGATCTTCAAGCGCGCGTCGGGCTCCGGCGGCAAGATCACGCGCATCGACGGTCTCGAGCGGCTCTTGGAGCGCTACGGCGAGCACATCTGCAACCTCGAGCTCGTGCGCGTTGGCGAAGCGCGCCGCGACTATCGACAGGTCCTCGTCGGCGACGGCTGGATCGCCTGTCGCCACCCTGACCTCGCCTTCACGAGCGAGATGGCCGACGCCTTCGGCTCCGAGCTCCGCATTCACGCGGACGGCATGTGATGGTCCACTCGCGCGTCGTCGTGCTCGGCCCCCAACGTCTGCAGCCCACACTGGCGGACGCGGTCGCGTCGCTCGGCATCAAGGGGCGACTCGCGGCGGTCACCGCCGGCTGGGAAGAACGGGAATCCGAAGACCAAGAGCTCGCGGCACACCTGCACGGACGTACGACCAACCTCGCGCTGTATGAGCGCGCCGACGGCGTGTTCCGCTACGACACGGAGCTGCACAAGGCGACGCGCGAGCGCCAAGACCGTATTCGCCGCAGCCAAGAGCTCTATCGACTGCGCCTCGCGCACCAGCTCGAGGCCGCGCGCGAGCTCTGCCGCCGCGAGTCCCTCGCGGGGTACGAGGGGCTCGTCGCGCCGCAGCTCGAGGGCGCGATCGCGGGGCTGCGCGCGCTCGACGACGAACATGTGCAGCGCATCCGCTCCATCCACGTCGAGTTCCAGCTGCGCTGGAAGCCGTTCGAGCGCGAGAGCATCGCGCTGCAGCGGCGCGAGCTCGAGGCGACGCTGAAGGACTGCTCGGCCTTGTGCATCGCCGGCGGCAACGTCGGCATCTTGCTCAATCGCCTGCGCATGTTCGGCGTGCTCGACATGCTGCGCGGTCAGCCGATCTTCGCGTGGTCTGCGGGCGCGATGGTGCTCACCGAGCGCATCGTGCTCTTCCACGACTTCCCGCCACAGGGCGCGGGCGATCCCGAGGTCCTCGAGGCGGGACTCGGCGCGGTCGAGGGGCTGGTCGCGCTCCCCCACGCCGATCGCAGGCTCGCGCTCGACGACCGCGCGCGCGTCTCGCTCTTCGCGCGGCGCTTCGCCCCCGCTCTGTGCGCAGCGCTGCCGCCGCGCACCCGGCTCGATTGGAGTGACGGTCGCTGGAGCGGCGAGAGCGGCACGCGCAAGCTCTGCGCCGATGGCGCGCTTGCGGAGGTGGGCACGTGAGTTTGCTCGGCGACCTCGCCGCGAAGGGCACGCTCGGCCCTTCCGACCTCGACGCGTTCCTGCGCGCGCACCGCTTCCCGCTCGTCGAAGGTCGCACCGTGACCTTCGTGTACGTCGGAGCCGCCGACGAGGTGCGCCTGCGCCATTGGATTTCAGGCCTTCCGACGTCGCAGCCGTTCCAGCGCTTCCACGGCTCGCCGATGTGGACGCTCTCGATCGACATCCCCGAGGGCTCGCGCGTCGAGTACAAGCTGGAAGTCATCCGCGGCGGACACCACCAGCTGATTCAGGACCCGCTGAACGAAAACCTCGCGCGCGACCCCTACGGCGCGAACTCGGTCGTGTTCGGAGCGGGCTACGCGCGTCCGGACTGGGTCAACCACGACTCCGAGGCGCGCTTGGGAGAGATCCACGAGCTGAAGGTCGAGAGCGCAGCGTTCGGCGAGAGTCGCGACGTTCTCGTCTACCTGCCAGCGCGCTTCCGCACCACGCGGCGCTATCCGCTGCTCGTTGTGCACGACGGGCCGGACTACATGAAGTACGCGAGCTTGCGCACCGTGCTCGACAACCTGATCCACCGGCTCGAGGTGCAGCCGATGATCGTCGCGCTCACGGGCTCGCCGAATCGACTGGTCGAATACGCCGACGACGAGCGCCACGCGCGCTTCATCGCGGACGAGCTGGTTCCGAGCCTCGAAGCGCGCTACCCCCTGCTCCCGCAGACGATCTCGCGCGGACTGATGGGCGCGAGCTTCGGTGGCGTGGCGTCGCTCTCGACCGCATGGCGGCGACCCGGCGTCTTCGGGAGCCTGCTCCTGCAGTCGGGCTCGTTCGTGTTCACGGACATCGGCCCCAACGACCGCGGTCCTGTGTTCGACCCCGTCGTGCGCTTCATGAGCGACTTCCGCGCGCGCCCCGGCCGCCCCGCAGATCAGGCCTACGTGTCGTGCGGCACCTACGAGGGGCTCATCTACTACAACCGCTCGATCGTGCCGCTGCTCCAGTCGACCGGCATGCACGTGAAGTTCACCGAGGCCCGCGACGGCCACAACTGGGAAAACTGGCGCGACCGCCTGCGCGAAGCGCTCACGACGCTGTTCCCCGGCCAGCTGATGATGGTCTACGAGTGAACGGCCGCATGGTCTGAGGTGCCGTGAGACGGGTGTTCGGCGCGCGATCGCGGTCGCCGCGTTAGGCTAGAAACACTTCCAGCTCGGCATGTCTTTGGGGACTCGCACCATGCTCCGCTTCGCTTCGATGTGGCTCGCGCTCGCCGCGACGGCCTCCGCTTCGGATTGGTCCAACGTCGGCGGAAATGGTGCACGCAACGGCCTCTCCGCGGAACAAGGCCCGTCGGCTGCGACGCTCTTGTGGAGCAACTCGGCGGATCCGGCGGTGATCGCCTGGCATCCGGTGACGATGGGCCATCGCGTGTTCGCGATCCGCGAGTCGGGCTTTCCGCAAGATGGCGGGCCCGCGAACGACAAGCTCGTCTGCTATCACCTCGATACCGGCGCCATTCTTTGGAGCACGGTCGTGCCCTACTCGGGCAGCACCTCGACGGACTGGATCGCGTGGCTCGGCGGCGCGAACGCCGGACGCGTCTACGCATCGCGCGCGTCTACCGGCAAGCCGCGTCCCCTGCACGCCTTCGACGCGAGGACCGGTGCGCTGCTGTGGACCTCGGCCGCTTCCTCGCAGGCCTTTGCCTACGACGGCGTGATGTTCGCCCCCGACGGAGATCTCATCGTGGGCGATCACACCAAGGTCGTACGCATCGACGCGCTCAGCGGTGCGACCGTTTGGACTTTCCTGCGAACTCGCCCGATCAGCAACAACTGCGGCGTGGCCGTGACCACCACCGCGGCCTTCGTCGACAACGGCTTCTTTGGCTCGTCGCAGTGGATCTCGAAGATCGACCTCGCGACGGGCGCGCTGCTGTATGAGAGCCCGCAGATTCCCGGCGGAAGCGAGCAAAACACGCCGTTCGTCTCGCCCGACGGAGCGACGGTGTACTTTCCGCGCTCGCAGAACAACGTCGCCACGGACTTCCTGTTCGCGTTCGACGACACGGGCTCCGCGCTGAACTTGAAGTGGCAGACGCCCATGCGCTGGACGACGGGACACGAGCACGGCTGCGGTCCCGACGGATCGATCTACACCTTCAAGGCGAACAATGAGTTCGTGCGGCTCGATCCCGCGACGGGCCACACGCTCTCGAGCGCAGGATTCCTCGCTCCGATCGGAACGGGCAACCTGAGCCCGAAGACCGCCGTGGCCGCCAATGGCATCGTGTACGTCTCGAACGGCTGGACCGGGACTCCGAACTCCAACGGACGCCTGTGGGCGTTCAGCTCCGACCTTTCGACGCTGCACTTCACGCTCAACCTCAACAGCCCCAATCAGGGCGGTCCGTCGCTCGGCGCGAGCGGGACCCTGATCGTCGCAGACCTCGCCGGAGTGCGGGCGTACCGCAACCCGACCGCGACCACGTATTGCAGCCCCAAGACCAACAGTCAGGGCTGCCTGCCGGGGTTCACCTTCACGGGCGTGGCGAGCGTCACCTCGAGTCAGCCCTTCACGATCCGCGCCCACTCTGTGATCAACCAGAAGCTCGGCCTCTTGTTCTACGGCACCGGCGGTCCGGCAAGCTCGCCGTTCCAAGGCGGCACGCTGTGCGTGCTCGCACCCATTCGCCGCACCGCGAGCCAGTCTTCCGGCGGAACCATCGGCCCCGACGACTGCAGCGGAACCTTGAGCTACGACTTCAACGCTCTCCTGCGCTCGGGAAGCGACAACCTGCTCGGCGCGGGGGCGACGGTCCATGCCCAATGGTGGTCGCGCGATCCCGCGGATCCGTTCACGACGAGTCTCTCGGGCGGGATCAGGTTCCTCGTCCGTCCCTGAAACGGGCGAGATGCGGCCTGCGGGGGCAGCGCGCGCGACGGGGCTGGGGCGGCGGCTGCTAGACTCACGCGGGTTCGGAAATCCAAACCCGCGGCACGTACCGCCGCGAGGAGCCCTGCTTGGCACAGATCACTCGACGCATCGGTCTCTCCCTTGGCGCGGACGCTTGCTGGCCCATCTGCTTCGAGGAGCTCGTGAAGGACCTCGATCTCGCGCTGCCGGTCGGCAAGGACACGGTGCGCTTCGAGGTCGAGCGCGTGACGATCGAGCCGTACGACCTGCGCGCGAAGGTGCCCTACGACCTCGTGATGGATCGACTGACGCACTGGTACGCAGTGCGTCGCGAGTGGATCAAGAAGGCGACGATCCTCGATGGCGTCTACGTCTTCAACAACCCGTGGTCGGTGCAGGCGAACGAGAAGCACACGACCTA
>CAIYPP010000139.1 GCA_903928115.1 uncultured Planctomycetota bacterium | reverse complement strand
GGTCGCGCGAGCGCGAGCACGAGGCATGCGATCGCAAGCGCGCGCAGGATGGGCAGCGCGCGGCGGAGCCGCGTCATGCGCCCGCGTGGAGCGTGCTCGACTGCATTCAAAGAGCTGAAGCGGACAGCTGCGCGCGTGCGCCGTCGCCAGCTCCACAGCGGAAGCAGCGCCAGCGGCAGCAGGATGAGCAGCCATGCGGAGGACGGATGGAAGATCATCCCGCCGCCTCCTTTCCGGCACCGGTCGCCGCGAGCTCGCGAGAGCTCTCCGACTCGCGCTCGAGCTCGCGGACGGGCTTCGTGCGCTCGACGAAACTCCGGGCCTCCGCGAGGTTTGCGTCGCACTCGCCACGCGTCGGCTCTGCCTTCGCGAACTTTACGAGATCCGCGAGCCTGAGCAGCGACTTGAGCTGATCGGTCTCCTCGCGCGGGAACTCCGCGTGCGCGCGCGCAGCGTCGATGAGCTCGCGCGAGGTCTGCTGCTCGGCGCGGATCGCGTAGCGCAGCGAGACGTAGCGGCGCACGATTCCAGTGAGCTCGTCGTAGTAGCGCCCGTACTCGCTGCGAGCTGGAAGAGCTGAGCTCTCGAGCCGCGCGAGCTCGCGGAGCGCCCACGCATCGGGCTCAAGCGGTGCCTGCGGACGGCTTCGGAGCACCCACCATGCCGCACCACCCACGACCACGACCGCCGCGGCGCCCGCGGCCCACGGCCACCACGAGAACGGCGCGGGAAGTTCGATCGCGCCCGCGATGTCGCGGAACTTCGTCGGGTCGACCTGACCGCCTCCGTCCGGCGCAAGCAGGCTGGCGATGCGGAGCTCGGGGAACTCGACCGCTCCCGTCGTAATCTCGCCAGCGTGGATCCAGCGGGCGGTCAGGGCATCGGGGCGCGCGTTTCCTGCTGCGAAGGTCGAAAGGGTGAGGATGAAGATGGTTGCGTCGCCCTCGCGGCGCGACGGCCTCAGGTCAAGCACGTCGAACTCGCCGAGCGTCTCGGGCAGGTCGAGCGTCACGCTCTCTGCATCTGGACCACTGAAGCGGAGGGTGCACGGAATCGGCGCGCCGACCTCGCTCGACGCTGGGGCCGTCACTTCCGCGCGCACGCCGCCGAGCTCGGTTTCCTTCCGCGCGAGATCGTCCTGCAGCGCGATGGCGCCAGCGGCACACGCAACGAGGAGGGCGGACTTCATCGCGTCCTCCTCGCCTCGCGGCGCTGGAAGTAGGCGCGAAGCGGCACCAGGAAGTCGGTGCCCGTCTCGATCACGAGCGGTTCCGCCTTCGCCTTCCGGAACAGCCGGTCGCGCGCCGTCGCCCGCTCGACGGCGACCTCGGACCAGCCCTCGCGGACCCAGCGCGAGCCGGTGTCGTACGCGCGGAGCTCCCCGGTCTCGAGGTCCACGAGATCGATGATCCCGACGTCAGGAAGCTCGCGCTCGCGCGCGTCGCCGACGATGATGGGGATCACGTCGTGCCGCCTCCGTAGCCGCGCGAGCGAGCCTTCCCACGACTTCGCGCCCGCAGG
>CAIYPP010000138.1 GCA_903928115.1 uncultured Planctomycetota bacterium | reverse complement strand
CGTGGGCCCGGTCAGCGGTCCGCCCTCGTCGGGATCCCCGTGGCACTTCGCACATGCGACCACGCCGTAGCGCATCTCGTCTTCGAGCGCCTTGTTTGTGGTCGACAGCGCGGTGTAGCCCTGGTCGCGCGGCATCGCGATGTTCAGGCTCGGCCACACGGGGAATCGGACCGCGGAGAAATCGTGCAGCGCGCCGCCGTAGCCCGCGGCTTGGTAGGGCGTCGTGCCGGCAGCGTAGTTGCGAGTGCCGTCCACGTTCGTGGCGACGCCGAGCACGCTCGGCAAGTGCGCGCCGTTGTGGATCTTGTGGATCATCACGCGGAAGTCCATCGAGACGCCCGGCGTGCCGCCGCCCACGTTCGGATCGTTCTTGTCTTCCGAGCCAGCGGTGTGGCACAGCACGCACAGCGTGACGTCGCGCCGCAGCTCGCCGTGTGCACGCAGGCTCTGGTGGCACTGATTGCAGTTGTCCTGCGCGACGACGTCGCGCGGCTCGATCGAGCCGGTGCCGATCAAGAAGTGCTCGACCGCGTTGTCGGACTCACGGTAGCCCTCGCCCTCGACCGTGTAGTTCCAGCCGAAGTAGAGACCGACCGAGTAGGTGCCGTTGAGCAGGTTCTCGCCCGTCATCTCTCCGTCTTCGGGGCCAAACGCCTCGCTGTCGTTGTAGGGCGCCGCGTACGTGGCCGGGATACCCGTCGGGAAGGTGTACGTGAGCGAACCGTCGGCGTTGCGCACCGAGGCCGTGAGCACGTCCGAGCGCTCCGGAATGACGCGCTGATAGTTGAAGGTCGGCCCGCTGATCATGATGCGGCCGTAGTTGAGCTCGGCGAGGTTCCAGTCGTCCCCATCCGACTTCTGCAGCGTGTACGTGACCGACACCGTATCGCCGACGCGGAACGAGCCGCCGGCACCCGTCGCGCCGCCGAGCGACACGATGTCGAGCACCATGCCGGGGGTGTCCTCGCCCTGCTCGACCGTGGTGGCGGTGGGCGGAACGGGCGCCGGAGCGCCGTCCGAGCCGTCTTCACCGTCGTCACCCGAGCAAGCGACGAGCGAGAGGGACGCGAAGAGCGCGAGGAATTTCGCGCACCGCGCTGGGGATTGGTGGGAGTTTTTCAGCAGGGTCATGGGGTTCGTCCTCCGTCCGATGAGGGGGGGAAGCTTGTGCCCGACTTGTCGCAAGAAGCGTGTCCACCGCGCATGGTCCGCACTGCGTAGCCGGAACGGCGAGAGGGCGCAGAAGCGCCCTCTCGAAGACAATCCCAGAGAGTCCTCTGCCGTCAGCGGTGGCAGATGTTGCAGTTGTCGCCGTTGTCGACGTGCGGGAGCGGCTGGCCGTTTCCGTGGCACATGCGGCAGTCCATGCTCGGAAGGTGATCCGGCGGCTTCGGCGTCGCGAGGTCGTGGCTCGGCATCGCCTTGTGGCAGGTCGAGCAGCTCTCGCCCTCGAGTGGGAAGTGGCAGCCTGTGCAGTGGCGGCTCGTCACGCCACCGAAGTTCCCGACGTGGCTCTGCGGACGACTGTCGCTGTGACAGCGAACGCACGAGTCATCGCGGTGGCACGTCATGCAGCTCGTGCGGTCGAGGCTCGCGCTGATGCCGTGCGCGCGACGGCGCCAGTAGTCGGTGTGGCTCTGCGGCATCATCGACAAGTGGCACTGCGTGCAGCTCGACTCGGTGTGGCACAGCGAGCAGTCGCTCACAGTGTCCTCATGGCCCGCTCGCACGATGCCGCCGTGATTGCGCGTCCACAGCGCGTCGTGTCCGCGCGGCGCGACATCGGCGCGAATTTCCGTGTGACACGTTGAGCACTCGTTCGCAAGCTTGCGCTCGCTGTGGCAGCTCGTGCAGCTCGCCATCTCGGCTCGCGGCAACGATAGGACGTCCGTATTGGTGTCCATGCCGACGTGGCAAGCAGCGCACTCGAGCCCGGCGGTCACGTGGCGATCGTGCGCGAAGATCACGTCCCCACTGAGCGCGCCGCGCCGCGCCGCGCGCAGCTTGTTCCCCTCGAAGAGCTGCTCGATGCGCTTCTCGGGCGGCTTCTCCGAGTCGAGCTCTTGGTGGCACAAGTTGCACTGCGCCGCGACGGGCATCGCGGGCAATCCGCCGCCCTCCGGCAGCGCGTGACAATCCTCGCACGCGAGTCCCTCGTCGACGACGTGGCGCGCGTGGCTGAAGGCGTAGCGCGGCTCCTTGGGCGCAAGCGCCTCGTAGAGCGCACAACTCGCGACGAGGGAGAACAGCACTGCCCCCATCGCCCACTTCGCGCCGCGTGCGCGGCTTTGCATTCTCAGAAGCGCCATGTGGCCCCCAGTGTTAGGACCTGATACTGGTCGGTGTCGTCGTCCTGATAGTCATACGAGGCCTCCAAGGACCAGCTCTTGTCGAGCTTCTTGCGCACCCGCAGATACCACAGGCGCACGTCGTCGCGCTCGCGATCCAAAAAGACGTCGTAACGGTACAGCGAGTAGTTCGAGCCCGCGGAGAGGACGAGCCCGTCGTCGAGTCGCCGACTGAGGTCGACAGCCCAGGTGTTGATGTCCTGATCGTCGCTCTGCCAAGTGTCGCCGGTGAGCGTGACATCGAGACCTTCGAGCGCGATGTCGAGCAGCACGAGCGACATCCAGCCGCGGTCGTAGTCGCGGTTGAAGGAGCCCTCGTCGCCGCGGTTCTCGAGCCGACGCAGGTCGAGCCCGCCTTCGACGCGGAGGTCGTCCCCGAGCCCCTTCGCGGCGTGGAACCGGAACTGGTCGAAGGGCTCGAACGACTGCAGCGACGCGAAGTACGGGTCGAACTCCAGCGCGTAGTCGCGCTGCGTCTCCAAGAGCTTGTACCAGCTGAACTGGAGCGTGAAGTCCTTCGCCGGATCGTTCCAGTTCGCGCGCACGCGCAGATCGCGGTCCCGCTGCTCCAAGCGCGTGTAGTTGGCCTCGACGCGGGCTCGCTCGCCGAGTCGCTGGCTCACGTTCGCACCGACGAGGTCGCTCGAGTTGGCGCTGAAGCGGTCCTCGTCCTCGACGTGCATCCAGTCCATGCGCACGCGGCCACCGCTCCAAGGCTGCGCCTCGCCCCACACGCCAAAGATCTGATCACCGGTGGTCGAGGACTCGTACAGGCGCACGGGGACGCCACCGTAGGTGCCGCCGCGCAACTTCCACGTGTCCGCCGTCTTCGACACCAAGCTGACGCCGTCGAAGTGCGCGAACACGGGCGTCTGCGTGTCGACCTGTCGTCCCGCGCGCAGCGCCGCGAGCCGCGGCGGTGCACTGATGTCGACGTACGCCTCGTACAGAAGTCCCGTGACAGGATCGCTCCATGTATCCGCGAGGCTCGGATAGACGAACTGGTTGTCGCGATCCGTCTGCCCGTCGAGGTCCGCCGCCATCCGCCCGAGGACGTGAGCGGTCACTGGATCCTTGCGCGCGTCACCGACGTCGAGGCTCAGCGTCTCGTAGAGGTCGTGGTCCGTCGCATCGCCGCTCCAGCGGCCGCGGTAGCGGCTCGCGAGGCTGCCATGGAAGGCGAGCGCGTCGTCCGCTGCCGCGGTGTCGGCGCCCGGTCCGGCGCGCTGCTCCACGCCACCGCTCGGAACGACCAGCGATCCGTCGGCGCGCGGAGCCTGCGGCACCAAGCTCGGCTCAGGGCCCGCTTGGCTCGCGACCGACGGAGCCGGTCGTGTCGTTGCGCAGGCACACAAGGCGAGCGCAGCCAGCGCCGCCGCCTGTCGAGTGCGGCAAGGCTCGTTTCCAGTTGCTTGAGCTAGTCGGCGCATCGCGGCTCCTTGGCTCGGTGAGTTGCACGGCGCTCCAGCGCGCGTGCGGGTGGGATCCGCTCTTCGTTCCGCAAGCGGCGTGCCGACGACGGGCTCATTCGACCTCCCCGAAGCGCTCTTCGAGCCCGAACTTGTGGATGCGGTAGCGAATGCGGTCGCGGTTGAGTCCGAGGAGGCGCGCGGCACGCGTGCGATTTCCGTGGGAGCGCTCCAGCGCTTGGCACAAGAGGTCGCGCTCGAGCTCCTCGAACGAGAGTCCGCCTTCGGGCAGCGTGAATCCGCCGCTCTTTGCCTCGCCCAAGGCGCGCTCGCCTGCTCCAGCGCCGCTCGCCGTCGGCGCGCCGAGCACGCGCAGCTCGTGCGGCAGGTCTTCGACCCGCAGGTCCGTGCCCTCCGCGAGCAGCATCGCGCGCTCGATCGCGTTGCGGAGCTCGCGCACGTTCCCCGGCCAGTCGTACTCGACGAGTCGAGCCTCGACCTCCGGTGACAGACCGAGCACAGGCTTGCGGAACTCGACGCCGTAGTGGCGCACGAAGCCGCGCGCAAGCGGGAGGATGTCCTCGCGCCGCTCGCGCAGCGCCGGAATGCGGATCGGGATGACGTTGAGGCGGAAGAAGAGATCGCGCCGGAAGCGGCCCGCCTCGACCTCGACTCCGAGGTCCTTGTTCGTCGCCGCGATCACGCGCACGCCGACGTGGATGTCGCGCGTGCCGCCGACTCTGCGGAAGGACTTTTCCTCGAGGAAGCGCAGCAGCTTGGCCTGCATCGCCGGCGAGATGTCTCCAATTTCGTCGAGGAACACGGTCCCGCCGTCCGCGAGCTCCAAGAGTCCTTTCTTCTGCGCGCGTGCGTCGGTGAACGCACCGCGCTCGTGCCCGAAGAGCTCGGATTCGAGCAGCGTCTCGGTCAGCGCCGTGCAGGTGATGTCGACGAAGGGCTTGTCACGGACGCTGCTGCCGTAGTGGAGCGCATGAGCGACGAGGCCCTTGCCCACGCCGCTCTCGCCGAGCAACAGGATCGTGCTGGCCTCGCTCTGCGCGACGCGCTGCACCATCCGCGCGATCTCGCGCATCGCGGGGCTCTCGGCCACGATGTTCTGAACGCCGAACGTGCGCTGTCCTTCTTCGTGGGCGCGCGCCACCTGCTCGCGTAGCTTCCCCATCTCCAGAGCGCGCTGTACAGACTGCAGAACGTCCTCGACCTCGAACGGCTTGGACAGGTAGTGGAACGCGCCCTCCTTCATCGCCTCGACCGCGCCGTCGATGCTCGCGTGGGCCGTGATCATCACGACCGGCAAGCGCGGCGCGCTCTTGAGCAGCGTGCGGAGCACCTCGAGCCCCGTGCGATCGGGGAGCCGATGGTCGAGCAAGACGACATCCGGCAGCTCGCGCCCCGCGTGCTCGATCGCCTCGGCTCCCGAGGCGGCCTCATCAACCTGATAGCCCGCGCGCTCCAGAGCCTGTCGCAGGCTCCAGCGCACCATGCGTTCGTCGTCGACGACGAGGATGCGGGAGGTCATGGCTTTCATGGCGGCGTCGGTGGGAAGAAGTTCGCGGAGGGCGGGGATCTTTCCCCGCTGGGCCCGCCGGAACTGCTCCGGAGCGCGCGCAGGGATCGCCCATGCACAAGCTATGCCCGCCCTCGGCACCAACGCCCTACGCACCCCTGCCCATCCGCGGGCTTCCAGAGGGCGCATAGGATCCGAGCATGCTCGCCGTGCAGAGCCACATCGTCTCGCGGTCCCTGCCGAGTCGCGCAGATCTGCTCGCTCTCGATCGCGCGCTGCGCGCGTGCGGCGACATCGAGCACGCCGATCGCGTGCTGTTCGACGTCGGCGCTCGCGCAGGGCGAGAGCGCGCCGCCTCGGGGAATGCGGAACTCCCGCTCGAAGAGCGCTTCCGCGGCGCGCTCGCGACGCTGGAGCCGCTGGGATTCGGGAGCATCGGCCTCCGTTCGATTGCGTTCGATCTGCCGTCCGGGGAATTTCACTTGGTCGGCGAGATCCGCGACGCGTTCGAGGCGGCGCTCGATCGCAAGGCGGGTCAGCTACCCCCCATCGCCGCGAGCGGCTTCACCTCGGGCTTGCTCGGCGCGCTCGCGAGTGCACTGTCCGGACTCGACCTCGCCTGCACGCCGATCGGGTGCTCCTCCGGCTCCGAGCCGAACCACAGCAGCTTCGAGATCCGACCTTCGCACCGCTTCGGAGAGCTTTCGGGACCACGCCCTGCGCCGCCCGGGAGTCCGCGGTTTTTCCTCGGCGCCGTCGGCTTCTCGCTCGGCGGCAGCGAGGTCTCCCTCGACGACATGCTGGAGTCCACGGACAGCGCCGTGATCCTGATCGACAACGACGATGTGGTCCGCTACTGGAACCGCGGGGCCGAGCGCATCTTCCAGTTCCAGCCCGGCGAGGTCGTCGGACGCCGCATCGGCCGCATCGTTCCCGCCGACGTGCTGGCCTCGGGCGAACTCGACGAAATGCGGGCACGCCTCGACCGCGGCGAGTCCGTCACGCAGCTGCTCACTCGGCGCGTGCGCAAGGACGGTGTCGAGCGCTGGTGCAGCGTGACGCGCACCCCGCTCCACGATGCGCACGGCCGCGTCGTCGGTTCGACGGCGATCCTGCGGGACGTGACCGATCAGCGCCGTACCGAGGCCGAGCTTGCACGCTCCCGCGCGCTCGCTGCGGTCGGCGAGATGGCCGCGAAGCTCGCGCACGAGGTCAAGAATCCGCTCGCGGGCATTTACGCGGCTGTGCAGGTGCTCGCGCGCGACCTCACCACCGACGACCCGCGCCGTGCGATCTTCGACGAGATCGGCGCCGAGGTGCGGCGCGTCGACCAGACCGTGATCGACCTCCTGCGCTTCTCACGGCCCGTGCCGCCGAAGCTCGCCCCCCACTCGCTGCGGGCGATCGTCCGCGACGTCGTCGAGCCCCTCCACCGCGTGCATCCGCGCGTCGAGCTCCGCCTGAACCTTCCCGAGGACCTGCTGCTCTCGGTCGACGAGCGCATGCTGAGCCAAGCGGTCGAGAACTTGGTCGCCAACGCCCTGCAGGCCGTCGACGGTCGCGGCACCTGCGTCGTCATCGCCGCGCGCGTCGAACACGATGCGGTGGTGCTCGAAGTGCGCGACGACGGACCCGGCATTCCGCCGCACTTGCGCGAAGAGATCTTCGAGCCGTTCGTGACCACCAAGACCCGCGGCACGGGGCTCGGACTGCCGATCGCAGCGAAGAACATTGCGGCGCACGAAGGTCGGCTCTCGCTGGAGGATGCTCCCGAGGGCGGAGCCTGCTTCCGCATCCACCTGCCGCTGCGCTGCCTCGCCGGAAGGTGAGAGCGTCCCCAGCCTGGAGAGGAGCGAGCCCTGAGACCAGGGGAAGGCGGAGCGCCACGCAGCGAGAGACAGCGCTGCGGAGGGGCGCAGGGGCCGATCCCCCGATCTCAGCCTCCTTCCGTGCCCCCATGACCCGACTGGGCCCTTGGCCCAACTGGCGCAAATTCCCGGCCGGCCACTTGAGATTGAATCTCAATTGCACTAAGCTCTTTCCCCGCCGAAGCCCCACGTCCCGAGACGTTGGGCTAGGCTCGATAGGTCCATCCGTCCTCACCCGTCCTCCGAACCTCCGCAGCACCCCATGCCCCGCACCCTCTGCCCCATCGCCCTCGCCGCCCTGTCCCTCGCGGCCCCCGCGCTCGCCCAGACGGGCTACTTCCCCCGCCCGGACGTGTACGTCAACGACTCCAACAACGACAAGATCGTCCGCCTGCGCGACCTGAACGGGGACGGCGACTATGCCGACGCAGGTGAAAGCTCGGTCTTCTACGACGACACGCTCGGCGGCTACGCGCTGACGAACAACATCGGCATCGTCTCGCTGCGCGACGGCACGGTCTTCGTGAACGACTCGAGCAACGACTACGTCCTCCGCCTGCGCGACCTCGACGGCAACGGCAACTGCCACGGCGTCAACGAGTCGAACCTGTACTTCGAGTCCGTCAACAACGCGGCGAACATCCCGATGCTCTCGGCCGCGGGCATGCACGAGCACAACGGCATCCTGTGGGTCGCGGTGTCCCAGAGCGGCTCCAGCGGCAAGGACTACATCCTGCGGCTCGAAGACCTCAACGCCGACGGCGATGCCGCGGATCTCAACGAGGCTCTCGAGTACTACGTCATCTCGAACCTCGGGAGCGGCGGCTCGGCCTCGGACTCCCTGCCGCAGGACGTCCGCGTCGGCCGCGATGGCTACGTGTACTACCTCGAGCAGTCGTCCAACGGCGTGTGGGCCAAGGGCATCTACCGCCTCGTCGATGCCGACAACAACGGGATCATCACCGCGGGCGAGTCGATCCCCTTCTTCACGCCTCCGGTGCAGGCCACGACGGCGTTCCACTGGGGCATGGACCAGGACGAGAGCGGCGCGTGGTACATCGCGGACACCTCCAACGAGCTCATCTGGCGTGCCCGCGACACGAACGGCAACGGCCTCGTCGAGGCCGGGGAGTACCAGATGTGGTGGCAGTCCCCGGGCGCGAGCCTGATCTGGAACGTGCGCTGTGGCACGGACGGCGCGCTCTACGCCGGTGAGACGCAGAACAACGAGCGTCTCCTCCGCATGGTCGACGCCAACAACAACGGCCAGATCGACGTTCCGTCCGAGGTGACGACGCTCTACGACGAGCTCACGACGCTCGGCACGGTCATCGGCCAGCAGCGCGGCTTCAATCTCGACGGTCGCTGGCTCAAGCCGTCGGTCGCCTACTGCACCGCGCAGCAAAACGCCCTCGGATGCAGCGCGTCCATGTCTTCGCTCGGCACGCCGAGCGCGACGCACGGCTCGGGCTTCTTCATCCGCGCGGCACCGATGCGCAACCAGAAGCAGGGCTTGCTCTTCTACGGAACCACCGGCCGCGACAGCACGCCGTTCCTCGGCGGAACGATGTGCGTGCAGGCTCCGCTCCGCCGCACGCCCGTACTCGGCACGGGCGGGAGCGCCAGCGGCGACGACTGCACCGGCGTGCTCTCGGTCGACTTCAACGCCTACATCGCGACGGGCGTCAACACGGCGCTGGTCGCCGGCGTGACGCTCAACACGCAGTTCTGGTCGCGCGATCCGGGCGCGCCCAACAACACGAACCTCACGGGCGGACTCGAGTTCACGCTCGGCAACTGAGCACGCAGGCTCAGCCTTCTGCCCGAGGTCAGCGTCGGCGGCGCGCAAGCACCCGCCACGCGACCTCGGGCAGCTCTTTCTCCGACACCTGTCCGTCGCCGTCGAGATCCCAGCGCTCGACGAACCGATCCGGCGCGGCTTCGACGCCCTGCGCCTCGATCAGCCGCACGCGGGCGGCGAGCTCGTCCGGCTCCGCGCTTCCGTCGCGGTCCGTGTCGAGCTCGGTGAACAGCTCGGACCGACCCTTCAAGTCGCGCGCGCCGAGCGCGCCGTCTCGATCGGAGTCGAATGTCGCGAGCAGCGCTTCCACGCTGACGCGCGGGGGCAGGGCGAGCGCCACGGCGCGGCGCGACGGCCACTCGGAGCCCGCGCTGAAGTGCCCGCGCGTCTCCCAATACGTGCGCCCCTCCGGCCCCAAATCGACGAAGCCGCTGCGGTCGACATCGAGCGCCAAGAAGTCCTCGTCGGAGATGCGCAGCTCCTTGGCCTGAATGCGGCCGTCGCCGTTGGCGTCGAGCCGCGCAAGCCGCTCGCGGGCGAGCAGCCCCCCGTAGCGCAGCTGGCGGAGATCTCCGGGGTGACGCGACAGCTCGTCGATGGCAAGCGCACGATCCCCGTCGAGGTCGAGCGCGGCGAACAGGATGCGCGACAACTCCGCTCGGTCTAGGCGGCGATTCCCATCGACATCGAACTCCAAGGGACTCACCCCATCGAACAGACGGGCGAGGTCTCCATCTCGGTCCACGCGCGTCTCGAGGAACACGGGGACCGCCGGCTCCGACTCCGTTCGATCCCCTTCCTTCAGCCGCGCCAGCGCCGCGAGCTCCCGCAACAAGATGCGCCCGTCGCCATCCGCATCGAGTGCAGCCCCGGCGCGACGCACCTCGTCTCCTTCGAGTACACCCGAGCGATCCACGTCGCAGGCCGCGAAGTGTGCGCGCGCGCCGGCGCCGGGAACCTCACTCTTCGGCCGCTCCGCTGAGTTGCCGATCAGCGCGCTCGGGACGAGCAACAGCCGCTCGATCTCAGGCAGCGTCAGCCAACGCGAGCCTACGTGGCTCACGTCCTTCAGAGGTCGACCCGCCTCGTCGATCATCCGGTCAAGCGGAAATTCCTCCAGCGCGACGGCATAGCACTCACGCAGGCCCGCGACGACGCCGAGCTGCTTGGGCTCGGCCGACACGGAGACGTCCGTCGCATAGAGCCCGTCGCTTCCCGGCGCCAACGCCACCGAAGCGAGGAATGGCGGGTTGTAGTACGCGCCGAGCGCGAGCATCTCTGTGGCATCACCCGACGGCAAGGTCGCGAGGCTCCGTACGCGGCGCGGCTCCGTGACCTCGACAACGCTCAAGCGCGACTGCGGGTCCGCGTTCTCGACGTCCACCTCCGAGAGCAGGTACACGAAGTCTCCCTCGCGTGTCTTGGAACCGCCCTGCTGCTCCGCGAGGTCGACATGGCTGCGCACGACCATTCCGCGGTACACGGCGTTGCGGCGCACGCGGCTGCGCTCTTCCGCCGGAGGCCAGAGCTTCTCGAGCGCACTTGGCTCCGTCGCGTTGAACATCACGAGCCCCTCGCGCTCGTCGAGTACGCACAGCAGCGCGCGCGCAATCGTGCGCTTGTCGGTCACTCGCCCGTCTTCCGCGATCGGACGAGAGTTCTGGAACAGGACGGAGACGGCCACGGCCGCATCAGGAAGCGCGGATTCACTCGACACGCGCGCACCGCTCACGACCTTGGGTTCCGCCGGCTTGCGCACGTCGAGGACGAGCACGCCGCCGATCCCGTCCGCGACGTATGCGTAGGGCCACTGCACGTGAATGTCTCGCGCGTCGAACGTCGGCACACGCGCGACCTCCGACAATCGTCCACCGTCGACCGATCGCAGGACGCGCACGCCGCCGGCTCCGTCCGCGACGTAGAGGTGCTCCCCGGCCCAAGCGAGGCCCATCGGCTGCACCGTCGCGAGGAACTGGATGCGCGCAGGCGACGCCGGATCGCGGACGTCGAGCACGTGAACCCCGCGATAGCCCTCGGCCACGAACACGCGCCGCGCAAAGCCCTGCAACGGATCGCAGTCGAGAGCGAGGTCGACGATGTCGGGCTGCACGAACTTCGCGATCGGAACCGAGGCTGACACCTGCGCTCGATCGATCGCGAGGATTTCGAGCCCGCGTCGGTCCGCGACGAACGCCAGCTGTCGACCGAGCCGGAAGTTCACCGAGCCGAGCCCCCACGTGGCCGAGCTGCGGTGGCACTCGACGCACGCACGCGAGGTCCCGCGGATCGTGTGCATCTGATGGTGAATCTGCGTCAGCCCCGACAACCCCGCCGCAGTCACGGGCAGCTCTTGATCGAGGATCACGCGCCCAGCTTCATCGCGCACGGTGCCCATCGACGAAAACCCCGTCAGATACGGCGCGAAGCGTCCCGACTCGTCGAGCCCCGCGTAGAAGCTCTTCCACGACGAGAAGACCTTCTCCTGCGTGGTGACGCGGCCCGAGGTGCGCTGGCCCGACAGGAGGTCGAGCTGGGAGAGCGACTCGTTGCGGTCGAAGTGAAAGCCCATGAAGTTGGGATTCCACGCCGAGTGACACAGATGACACGCGAGGCGCGCGTGTTCGCCGGTCATCGCGCGCGCGGCCTTCTCGTTGAACTCCGGCCGCTTCGGATCGAGGACGTGCACGACCTGCGGGATCTCGTGCTCGCGGCCGTCCACCTTGCTCTTCAGGACGACCTTGCTGTCCTTGCGACGCACATGCGCGAGGGGCGTCCCGCGCTGCGTCCGCAGCGTCGCGACGGCGTCGAACGTACCGTGGCAATCGATGCACGAGATCTCGACGGCGTGCTCCATCGCACCGTAGAGCCGCCCGTCGCCCATCACGTCGTTCTCGGTGTGGCAGTCGATGCAGTGCATCCCCTTCTCGTGATGCACGTCCGGCGGCACGAGCGCGGGATCGTCGAGATAGAACTGGCGGTTGCGCAGCACGTCCGTCGTCCCTGGGATCTCCGGACCGCCCGGCGCGCCCGGTGGGAGCTGCGACAGCCCGCGGAAATTGAGCCCGATCGACGCATCGCCATAGTGACAGCTCGTGCACGTGTCCGTCGTCGGCGCGCGCGTCATCACGTGGGCACGCGGATGCCCCGGCTCGGCCTTGGGCGCAGTGCGATCGCCGCTCTCGCCGAGCCCATCGAGGGCGTACGGGACGTGACACGCCGCGCAGCCCTCGCCGCGATAGTCCCCGTCGAAGCCGACGCGGCCCTCGACGGCGCGTCCTTCCGACCACAGGTGGCACTGCATGCACTCCTTGCGGACGAGGTCGCCGAAGTGCGTGCTGAGTTGCTCGCGCGCGCCGCCCTCGCGAAACGGCGGCACTTGAAGGAGCTCGTCGATGTCGCCGCGCTCCGCCTGAGTCGAAGACACCGCGAACACGCCGTACAGCGAGCCTTTCCGCTTCGAGGCGCCGCTCTCGTAGTAGCCATCCGAGAGGTGCCCCGCCGTCGTAGCATGCAAGCTCGTGCGCACGCGCCTCACCTCGGACTCGTGGCACGGTCCGCAGACGCTCGGGGCGACGCGCAGGTCCATCGGATTCGCGAACCTGCGCCACGCGAGATCCTCGGTGAGCCCCGCGACGCGCTCGTCCCCCGATTCGCGCCGCGTGCGCTGCGGGTGAGCTTGGAGCTTCGTACGCGCCGCGCCATCGCCACCATGGCAGTCGACGCACGAGAGTCCCGCTTCGGGATGCATCTCCTCGATGCCTTCGTGGCAAGACTTGCAGCCCTCGTCCTTGGCGATGTGCGACGCCGCGCTCGCGGACGCTCCCCCATAAAGTGCACCGACGACGATCTGCGCTGCAACGAGCGCAGAGAGCGCTGCCAAGAGCGAGCGCGCCTTCGCGCCCAGATTCTGCCGCCCCTCGCCCGCGCTCATGTCATGCGTAGAGCTTCGGGAGCCGCTTGCCACGCGCCTTGGCTGCGCTTGCGCCGAGGAGCTCGCACACGGTCGGACACACGTCGATCGCCTGCACGTCGTCCTCGATCACGCGATTGCGCGCAAAGTCCGGTCCCCAGCACGTCGCGGTGACGTACTCGAGGTCGTTCGAGCCATCGCCGTGGTCCAGCCCGCGTCGCGAGTTGAGGTCCGCGTCGCGACCAAACTCCGGCAGGACGAGGAAGGCCGTCGAGTCTCGCAGCTCCGGATCGGCCTTGACCGCGCGCCACAGCTCGCCCAGTGCCTCGTCGTTGCGCCGGATGATCTCTACGTAGCCGTTGTACGAGCCGTGCGCGGCGTCCGCCTGCTGCAACACGATCGATACGAGCTTCGGCTTGAAGATCACGAGCAAGTTGCGAGCGACGCGGATCGCCTTGGCGTCCGCTGCGTTCGCTCCGCGGATGTCCGCCGTTCCGCTCGTGAGTTCGTCGAGGATGTACTTCTCGACGCGCGCGGAGTCATCGCCGCCCGCACCCGAGCCACCGCCGATCGCGCCGCGCATGCGACTGAGCAGCTCGGCCTCGCGCGGAGGCAGCGCCTTCGGCCTGCCCCACGCGTCCAAGATCGACTTGAACTCAGCATTGAAGAGCCCGTCACCGTCGACCGTGTTCGCACCGTAGCGCGCGCCGTAGTCGGGGTGCAGTCCATAGCTGTAGTTCGTCTGCTGCGCACCGCCCGACGTGCTGATCCACACGTCGTTGGCGGCGAGTCCGCCGTCCTTGCGGACGTACTCGAACAGCGTGGGATCGCCGCCGCGCGCATTCTCGCGGATGCCGCGCGCTTCGCTGATGCCCGTGAAGATCGAGAGCGCCGCACCGAAGTGGCCGAGGTTCGAGGACTTCACGCGCTTGTACAGCACGCCCTCCTTCGCCATCGCCTCCAGCGTCGGGATGTTCGCCGGAGCGCCAAACGTCTCGCGCGTGCGAACGCCGCCCGCGAACGCGACGAGCACGACGTGCTTCGTCTTGCGCTCCATCGTCGGCGACCATGTCGCGCGCGCCGCCGCAGGCAGAGCGAGGGCACCCGCGCTCGCGCCGAGCAAGAACGTGCGCCGATCCGGTCGTGTCCAGTCCTGCGAGCTCATGCGTGCCCCACGATACCGCGCGTCAGTACGTCTGGTACTCCGGGTGCGTCACGAGTGCGTAGAGCACCGTGGCGGGTCGACACTCGGGCTCGTGGAAAGCGCGGACGAACTCGCGCAGCTCGTCTGCACTGGCCGCGCGTCCGAGGAGCCGCTGAAAGAGCCCCCCGATCCACACCGTCGGGTCCGGGATTGCCGACTTCTCCGGCAGCTTCACCTGCCCCGAGTCGATCAGCACGCGCGCGAGCACCGACCGCAGCGGTCCCGTATCGGACAGTCCATCGAGCGCGGTGCGCAGACGCCGCGCTTCCTCCGCTTCCGGCGCGCGCCCGAGCAGGTCGACGTGCAGCGCGGCGATCCACATCCGGTTCGGCGTGTTCCGCCGCACGCGCACGCGCTCATCCCACGCGCTCGACAGCACCCAGTCTCGCAAGATCGCGGAAAACTCGCGCGGATCGCGCTGAAAGCGCCGCACTTCCTCCGCTGCGACGCTCTTGTCGCGCTCTCCTCGCACGATGCGCGCGTACTCACGCGCAAGAAGCTGCGCCGCAAACGAACGATCTTCGATCGAGATGCGGACGATGTCCGCCTGCGTCGAGCCGCTCTTTCCGAGGAACATCCCGGGCTTGCCGTCGTAGATCCCCTTTGCGACCTCGAGCTCGCGCACGTTCTTTTGCACGCGCAAGCCGTTCATCTGCTCCATCACGACCGTCACGAACGTGTCCGCGCCCGGATTGCGCTGGTCGAAGCTGGGGCTCAACGCGATGCGATGGATCGCGGTGCGCACGTCGAGCTTGCCCGCTGCGAGGAGCGTCGGCAGCTCGCCCACGCGCTCGTTCTCGGGCCGAAAGTTGTCGATCAGCAGGAAGTAGTAGAGCTGCTCTTCGACCCAGTTGGCCCACACCTCGCGACGCGCAAACCAGTGATCGAGGAACTCGTGCCGCCCGCGGCCGAGCCACTCCGCGCGCTCAACCTCCAGCGGCGGCCGCCCGAGCAAGTCCATGCACGCCGCGCGCAACGTCGCGTCGTCGAGCGCCCGGGCAGGAGCGGCCTCCGTCTGCGCCGGGACCTGCGCGTGCGCAATCCCCCATGCGGCGAGGCAGAGCAGGAACCACAGGAGTCGCATGGGACGAGATCCTACGTGGAGCCCGCGAAGCGGGCCATCGATAGGCGGCGCCTATCGACCGGCTCAGCGCGAACTCGTTGCGCAGGGGTGCGGACAATGGCGATCCTTGGGCCATGTCCTCGTCCCGCCGCCCGCTCGCTGGCCTGCTCGTGGCGCAATTCCTCGGCGCATTCAACGACTACGCGTGGAAGATCGTCGTGACGCTGCTCTTGCAGCGGGAACTTCGCGGCGAGAGCGCCGTCGCCGACGCGCAGCGCGTCGCGGGTCTCGTCACCGTGGCATTCCTACTCCCCTTGACGTTGGGCGCGCTTCCCGCGATCCCGCTGGTCGATCGCTTCAGCAAGCGCAGCGTGCTCGTGGCGACGAAGGCGCTCGAGCTGCTGCTGATGCTCGCCGCCACGGCGAGCCTCGTCTCGGAGCCCGCGGGCGGTACGACCGCGCTCGTGATCGTCGGCGCGATGGGCTTGCAGAGCGC
Organism: uncultured Planctomycetota bacterium; assembly: GCA_903928115.1. Taxonomy (GTDB): domain Bacteria; phylum Planctomycetota; class UBA1135; order UBA1135; genus F1-120-MAGs118. Next base: position 3,855 of record CAIYPP010000138.1, on the reverse strand, counting down.
GCTGTTCTCGCCCGCAAAGTACGGCATCCTGCCGCAGCTGGTTCCGCACGAGCGGCTCTCGCGCGCCAACGGCGCAATCGAGCTAGCTACGTTCGTGGCGATCGTCGCGGGAATGGCGTGCGGTCCCGTGCTCCTTCATGCCGCCGGTGATTCGACCTGGTGGGTCGGGGCGCTGCTCTCGGGCCTCGCACTCGTCGGCCTCCTCGGCGCGCTCGCCGTGCCGTCGGTCGCGGCCTCGAACTCCGGCGGCAGTGCCTTGTCCATCGCGCGTACCGCGCTCGGCTCGATCCGCGCGGATCGCGTGCTGCGACTCGCGGTCCTCGGCAACGCACTCTTCATGGGCGTCGCGAGCCTCTTGATGCAGAACCTGCAGGTCTACGCCAAGGTGGACCTCGGACTCGCCGAGCACAGGATCGGCCTGCCGCTCGCCACGCTCTCGATCGGTATCGGCGTGGGCTCGCTGCTCGCCGGTCGCATCTCTGGGCGCAAGGTGGAGCTCGGCCTGCTGCCGCTCGGCGCGCTGCTGCTCGCGCTCTTCTCGGTCTTGTTCGGCCTGATGCTTCCGGCTCTGGGCGGCACCCTCGTGCTGATGGGGCTCACGGGCCTCGCGGGCGGTCTGCTCGTCGTGCCGCTCAACGCGCTCGTGCAGTGGCGCGCGCCTGCGGAGACCTGCGGCGCCGTTGTCGCGACCTCGAACTTTCTCGTCTACGCCGCATCGCTCGCCGGCGGAGCCCTCGGCGCGGTGCTCGCGGATGCGGGAGCCGACACGACGACACTGTTTCTCGTCTCCGCGGCCATCGTCGTGCTCGGCGCCGGATGGGCGCTGTGGCTCGTGCCGCAGGCGCTGCTCCGCCTTGCGCTCGTGCTGCTCACGCACAGCATCTATCGCCTCCGCATCCGCGGCCTCGAGCACATCCCCGAGAAGGGCGGAGCGCTGCTCGTTCCCAACCACGTCTCGTTCGTCGATGGTCTGTTCCTGATTGCGAGCACCGATCGTCCGGTGCGCTTCCTCGTCGACGCGCCGTTCTTCGAGCAGCGCTTCATCGGCACGGTGCTGCGCTGGCTCGACGCGATCCCGATCTCCTCGACCGGCGGCCCGCGCATGATCCTGCGCGGGTTGCGCGCTGCGGGCGACTACCTCGACCAAGGCCACCTCGTCTGCATCTTCGCGGAGGGCCAGATCTCGCGCACCGGCATGCTGCTCCCGTTCCGACGCGGACTCGAGCGCATCGTCAAGGGCCGCGCAGCGCCGGTGATCCCCGTCTACCTCGAAGGCGTGTGGGGCTCGATCTTCAGCTTCGACGGCGGACGCTTCGTGTGGAAGCTGCCACGCCGTCTGCCCTATCCCGTGAGCGTCTCCTTTGGCGAGCATCTGCCCTCGGGAACGCCGGTGCACGAAGTTCGACGCGCCGTGCAGCTGCTCGGTCAAGACGCGTGGCACGAGCGCTATGTCGCCGCCCCACCGCTCCATCACACGTTCGTCGCTCGCGCGCGCACGCGACCGATGCGCTTCCTCTTCGCTGACGCCACGCGTCCGCGGGTGACGCGCATTCGCGCGCTCGCAGGCGCGATCGCACTCGGGCGCGCCCTCGCCCCGCACTGGCGCGACCAAGCGCACGTCGGGATTCTGCTGCCGCCCTCGGTCGGCGGCGCGCTCGTCAACCTCGCGGCGTCGTTCGCGGGGCGGGCCGCGGTGAACCTGAACTACACGACGGGCCGCGTCGGCATGAGCTCGGCCGCGAAGCAGGCACAGCTGCGCACCGTCGTCACGAGCCGCGTGTTCTTGGAGCGCGCCAACCTCGAGCTGCCCGAGGGCGTCGAGCCGATCTGGATCGACGAACTCGCGAAGGAGATCGGCACGCTGTCGCGCCTCTCGTCGCTCGCGCTCGCTTGGATCGCGCCGACCCGCACGCTGGAGCGGCTCTGCGGTGCGACGCGCGCGGTCCGCGCCGAGGACATCGTCACCGTGATCTTCTCGAGCGGCTCGACCGGCGAGCCCAAGGGCGTGATGCTCGCGCACTCGAACATCGCGTCCAACTGCGCCGCGCTGGAGCAGACCTTCCACGTGCGCGCGACGGACAAGGTGCTCGGGATCCTGCCCTTCTTCCACTCCTTCGGCTACACCGCGACGATCTGGTTCCCCGCGACGAGCGGCCTCGGCGCGGTCTTCCACCCAAGTCCGATCGACGCGCCCGCGATCGGCGATCAGGTCGAGCGCCACGGCATCAGCTTCCTGCTCGCAACGCCCACGCTGCTCTCGATCTACCTGCGCCGCGTCCCGCCGCAGCAGTTCGGCTCGCTGCGCCTCGTGCTCGCCGGTGCAGAGAAGCTCACCGACCGCCTCGCCGACGCCTTCCAAGACCACTTCGGCATCCGACCGCTCGAAGGCTACGGCACGACGGAGTGCGCGCCCGTCGTTGCGGCGAGTCAGGCGGACTACCGCGCCGCTGGCTTCTATCAGCCCGGCTGGCGTCGCGGCTACGTGGGCCAGCCGCTGCCGGGCATCGTCTGCCGCATCGTCGATCCCGACACCTTCGCCGACCTGCCGCCGAACACGCCCGGCATGCTGCTCGTGCGCGGGCCCAACGTGATGAAGGGCTACCTCGGCCGCGACGACCTGACGCAGAAGGCGCTGCGCGACGGCTGGTACGTCACCGGCGACATCGCGCTGCTCGACGACGACAGCTTCCTCAAGATCACCGACCGCCTCGCGCGCTTCTCGAAGATCGGCGGCGAGATGGTCCCGCACGGTCGCGTCGAGGACGAGCTGCACTCCGCCGCGAACTCCTCGGTGCAGGTCTTCCTCGTCACCGCCGTGCCCGACGAAGCCAAGGGCGAGCGCCTCGCCGTGCTCACCACCCTCCCTCGCGAGTCCCTCCCCCCGATCCTCGCCGCCCTCTCCGCTTCCGGCCTCCCCAACCTCTTTCTCCCCCGCCTCGACGCCTTCGTCACGGTGGACGCCCTGCCCGTGCTCGGCACCGGCAAGGTCGACCTCCGCGGCGCGAAAGACATCGCCCTGCGCGCCCTCACCCCGCGCTGAGCCACCAGCCCCGACGAACCGCGCGTCCCGACTCCGCGCGACACCTCGCCCACCCAAAACGAAGGGAGACGCCGCGAAGCGTCTCCCAAAGAACTCGCCCTACGTCCGCGCCAAGAGGCGCGGCGCTGGCTGAGGGTGGTTCCGCGACCGGCCTTAGCTCACGGCTGGTACGTCAACTCCACAGCATTCGACAGGTTGGTGGTCCGGCACGCCGTGGGGTCGCGGAGGAAAGCCCGTCCGGCGCGCGCACGCGCGCGTCGGTGCCGAAGACGCCTCGGCGTCTTCGGCGAGGGATCCCCCGAGGGCGAGCGAAGCGAGCCCGCTGGCTGAAGGTGGTTCCGCGACCGGCCTTAGCTCACGGCTGGTACGTCAACTCCACAGCATTCGACAGGTTGGTGGTCCGGCACGCCGTGGGGTCGCGGAAGGTAAGCCTGTCTTTTCTGGCCGCTGCCTTGTTTCTCCTGCGGCCAGAAAAGCTCGGGAGACGCCTTGGCGTCTCCCGAGAAGGCCTCCGCAGGCAGAGCCTGCTCGGGGATCCCCTTGCAACGACGCCAAAGCGTCGTTGCATCGGCTCGCTGCGCGAGCCGAACCGGGGCTTACCCCCCCTCGCCGCGCCAAGAGGCGCGGCGCTGGCTGAAGGTGGTTCCGCGACCGGCCTTAGCTCACGGCTGGTACGTCAACTCCACAGCGTTCGAGAGGTTGGTGGTCCGGCACGCCGTGGGGTCGCGGAAGGTAAGCCTGTCTTTTCTGGCCGCTGCCTTGTTTCTCCTGCGGCCAGAAAAGCTCGGGAGACGCCTTGGCGTCTCCCGAGAAGG
>CAIYPP010000137.1 GCA_903928115.1 uncultured Planctomycetota bacterium | reverse complement strand
GCGCTCGCTTGGCTCGCGCGTGCGAGAGATCACGCTCGCGGTGGCGGACTCGAGCTCGCCGCGCTCTCCGCGCGAGAGACGCTCGCGCGCGACGAGCTCGCCACGCTGCGCGGCACCGAGCGCGCAGAGACTTGGAGCGACGCGCGCGGGCTCTTATTCCGCGGCTCGATCGCGGTCGACGAGCTCGGACAGCGCGTGCCGCGTGCGACGCTCGATCCAGGCTTGGGCGTGCGGCCGGGCATCGCCTTCTTGGAGAACGACCGCGCGGTGGTGCACCTGCCGAGCTCGCTCTCGATCGGCAGCGAGCGCTTGGACCGACTCGTGCTCGTCGACCTCGCGCAGAGCGCGCGCATCGCGGTGACGACGCCGCTGCGTCTGCTCGAGCCGTTCGGCGTTCAGCCTGGCTCGACCGAGCGGCCCGTCGAGCCGCCGGGCTGGCTGCTCGAACCCGCGAGCGACGGCCGCGCGGTCGTGCTCACGCTCGGGCGGCGCAGCTACGAGAACGACAACGTGCTCGCGTGCGTCGAGTTCGTCGACAACAAGGGCGCGGCCGCTCCGCCGGAGCTCGCGCTGCGCTGGGCCTGGCACGGTGGTTCGTGCGTCGCGGGCGAGGACGCGGGCCGCGAGCCGCTCGACTGGGAGGCGTGCGAGTTCCAACCGGGGCTCGTCGTGCGCGACGGCGCGGCCTACGTGCTCGTGCGCGAGTTCACCGGCGGCGGCCGCGGTGACGTCGAGGACGAGACGCAGGCGCGCTCGGCGTCGGAGATCCGCTCGTGGCTCGCGTGCTTCGACCTAGGCAGCGGCGGGCTGCGCTGGCGCACCTTCCTCGGCAAGGGCGGCGAGCTGCAGCGCAGCGCGGGTCGCTTCTTCAACGCCGACATGCCGACCGCGTCGGGTCAGGCGCTCGCCGAGTGCGGGGAGCTACTGTTCGCGGGCACGCACACGGGCTTTGGGGCGATGGTCGAGCGCGTCGACGGCCGCTTGGCATGGTCGCTCAAGTACCGGCGCCGCGACCCCGCCCAGCGCGCGTGGACCGGTGCGCGGCCGAGCGTCGGCGGCGGCGCGCTCGCTTGGGCCCCGGCCGATTCGGACCACTTGTACTGGCTGCGGGCCGACGCGGCGCGCGAGGGCACGGGGCTCTTCGTGGCGGCGCCGCGCGCGCACGGCGAGGCCGAGGTCTTGCTCGGCGGCGACGCGAAGGGGGCGGTCGTGCTCTCGCGCGTGGGCGCGGGGCGAGCGGCGGCCGCGTGGGACGCCGTGAGCGGCGGGTTGGCGCTCGCGCCGGCGCTCGGGCCGAAGGAGCGCTTCGCGGGCGAAGGGCTCGTGTCCCCCACGCGCGCCCTGTTCGCCTCCGATCGCGGGCTCTATCTGCTCGACCGCACGCGCGACCTCTACCTGCTCGACTACGCGCCGCTGGTGCCGCCGCTGCAAGGTCTCCCGCCCGCCGGCGGCACGGTCCGCGCGAGGGGTGAGTGGATCTGCGTCCTCGGCACGGCCACCCTGTGGGTGTTCGGTCCGCGGCCCGACGAGCGCTAGCGAACTCGGAGAGGGTCCCTCGGGCCTCGCGGACCTCGGAAAGCCCTTCCGGAGCCCGCCGGGACGGTCGGGACGGTTCCCGCGCGCGCAAAAGGGCCGCAAAGTGCGCCGACGAACCCTCGCGCGGGGCCCTGCCAGAGCCGACGATAGGGCCTTGCGCTCGCTCCGGCCCCGCGGACGACGCACCCCGGCCCCAAGACCGCACTCAGGAAGACCATGTCCCAAGCGTCCATCGAGCGCCTGCGCACCGCGCACGCGCGCATGAAGCAAGAGCTCCACCGCGTCATCGTCGGACAGGACGAGGTGATCGATCAGCTCCTGCTCGCGATCCTCTCGCGCGGCCACTGCCTCTTGGTCGGCGTGCCCGGCCTCGCCAAGACGCTCTTGATCTCGAGCCTCGCCAAGACGCTCGACCTCGGCTTCAACCGCATCCAGTTCACGCCCGACCTCATGCCCGGCGACATCACGGGCACCGACCTACTGCACATCGACGCCGCGACCAACGAGCGCGTGTTCCGCTTCGCGCCCGGCCCGGTGTTCGCCAACGTCGTGCTCGCCGACGAGATCAACCGCACGCCGCCGAAGACGCAGGCCGCGCTGCTCGAGTCGATGATGGAAGGTCAGGTCACCGTCGGCGGCCGCCGCCACGCGCTGCCCCAGCCCTTCTTCGTGCTCGCCACGCAGAACCCGATCGAGCAGGAGGGCACCTATCCCCTGCCCGAGGCGCAGCTCGACCGCTTCATGTTCATGATCAAGGTCGACTACCCCACGCTCGACGAAGAACGCGAGATCCTGCGCCGCACGACGGGCGGCGAGGGCGCGGAGCCGCAGAAGCAACTCGGCGCGGAGGAGCTGCTCGAGATCCAG
>CAIYPP010000136.1 GCA_903928115.1 uncultured Planctomycetota bacterium | reverse complement strand
TCGCGATCGCGCGCGCGCTCGCCGGCGAGCCCCACTTCGTCGTGCTCGACGAAGCGACCGCGAGCGTCGACTCCGAGACCGAGCATCGCATCGAAGAGGCGAAATCCAACCTTCTGCAAGGTCGCTCCGCGCTCGTCATCGCGCACCGACTGTCCACCGTGCGTCGCGCCGATCGAATCCTCGTCATGCACCGCGGCCAGCTGCGCGAGAGCGGAACCCACGAGGAGCTCTTACGCCACGGCGGCATCTACGCGCGGCTCTACACGCTCCAGTTCGAGCAGTCCGCTGCCACCAACGCCTAGCGAGCCTCGCGCGGCATCGCCACGCGTAGCTTCTCGCGGAGCTGGACGAGCTCGGCTTCGTCTCGCTCCACGAGCAGGGCTTCGACCAGCGCGTTGGCTTCTTCGAGCCCGCGCGCGCGCTGCGACAGGTCCGAGGCTTGCATGGCGCGCTCCGCGAGGACGACCGCGAGTCGGCGGCGCAGGTCGCGGTCCTCCGCGTCGAAGGTTCGCGCCGCGCGGTAGGCCTGCTCGGCAAGCTCCCAATGGCCGAGGTATTGCCGGATCGCTCCCGCGAGCAGGTTGGCACGGTAGCGCTCCTGCGCGTTGCCTTGCTTCGAGACGCCCTCGAGGAGCCGCAACGCGCGCTCGATACGCTCCCCCACCTCCGCAGGAACCCGTCGCTGCGTCGGCAGGACGTCGAGAGAGCGGCGTGCGAAGCGATACGCGAGGTCGGCGGCGAGCAGCTTCACGCGCGGCGAGTTCGGCCGTCGCTCCATGAGACCGTCGACCACCGTCGCGGCCTCGTCCAGCTCGCCGGACTCGATCCACGCGACCGCCAAGTTGTGATCGCGCTCGTCGAGGTCTTCGCGCAGCTCCGCAGCGGGCAGCACGGGGAGCAGGACCATCGGCGCCGCGAGTCCGAGCGCAACCATCCGAGCGAAGCGCGAACCCACCGACGCACTGCGATCGAAGGCGCCCGCGACGAACCAACCCGCAAACGGCGCGAGCAGGCTCACGAGCGGCCAGCGAATGCGCTCCGAGGTCACCGTCAGCACAACGGTGCCGAGGTAGAGCAGGGCGAGCAGAGCGACCTCGCCCGCCGCCGAAGAATCCTGCAGCGGGAGAGCGATGCGTCGCGCGACGATCCACATCAGAACTCCCGCGAGACCGAGCGCGCCTACGACCGCAAAGCCCGGCCAGGCGAGCTGCAGGATGGGGACATAGCTCGCGTCCCACTCGAGGAAATGGTTGTCGGGCACCTCGTAGGAGCCGAGCGTCAAACGCAGCTTGTTCCAGAGGATGGCGAGATGCTCTCGGGGACGCTCGGCCACCGACTTCCAGGTCGCATCGAGCCAGAACTCGCTGGTTTCCGCAGAGTCGAGCGCACGCCCCGCACGCCGGCTCGCCTCGCGGCGCCAGTCGTCCGCCTCGTGCTCGGGGATGCCGCGAACCCAGTCGAACTCCTTCGCGAGTCCGTACGGATTGTCGAGGTTGTTGCCGCCGTAGACGTTGGTGCCCGCACCGCTCGTAGTCAGGACCCAGCGACCGCCGACGTGATGGTTGCGAAGCGCGATCGGCGCGAGCGCGAGCAGCGCTCCAACTCCGAACGCAGCGCAAGACCCGAGCGATCGACGCAACGACAGTCCATGCCACCGCGCGCGTGCGACGGGCCAGAGCGCCAGAGCGGGCAGCATGACCAGCATGTTGCCGCGAAGCAGTGCGCCCACCCCGCTGAGAGCACCGAGTCCCAGCCACGGGAGCCACGCGCGGCGTCGCTCCCCGTCGGCTCGCTCCGCCCGCGAAGTCCACACCAGTCCGAGCGCCAGCGCGCTCAACACCAGCACGAAGACGTTCTCCTTCAAGAGCAGCGCAGGAAACCAAAGCGACGGTCGATGCAGCGCGACGAGCAGTCCCGCGATCCAACCGGCGAGAACGCCGAAGCACCGCGTCGCGATCGCCGCGCTCACGCAAGCGACCGCCGCGCCGAGCGCAACCTGCAGCCAACGGGCCGCGCGCCGCTGCTCTTCCGGCTCATCGCCCGCCAGCGCATACACCAGCCCGAGTCCATAGGGATAGAGCGGCTCTTGAAAGAAGACCTCGTCTCCGAGCCAGTCGCCCTGCGCGATTTCCCGTGCCCACGAGTCGTAGCTCGCTTCGTCGATGGCAGGCCGCTGCGCGAGCGGATGCCCCGCTTCGTACTGGGCGACACTCAGGCCACGCAACGCAAACGCGAGGAGGAAGAGCAGCAGCGCAGCGCCCCAACCCAGCCGAGGCGCGTTCATCTTCGTGCCGTCTCCCAGCGCTCCCCGAGCTTCGAGTGCGCCTCTAGGGCTTCCGCGATCTCCATACGGGAGCGCACGATGCGCAAGAGAACCCACACGGGCAAGAAGAGGGCCGCGTTCGCCGCCGCCACGGCGATGGCCGCGTGCGGGCCGAGGTACCAACCCGCGAGAAAGGTGCTGCCGAGCGCGACGATCGTCCACGGCCCTCGCACGCGCCCCGCCCCCAAGTAGAGCGCAGCCTGCCTTCGCGCGAACCACGAGCCCGCGCGACGCAGCTCGTCGATGCGGGGGTGTCGCAGGAACTGCAGATAGGCACGCGCACGACGCACCTGCTGCGAACGGCGCGCGTCACCGCGCGGCGCGCGCACTTCGAAGAAGCGCGCCCCGGGCGCGCGCACGATTCGTACGCCTGCGACGCGTGCTTGCAGCATCAAGTCGAGGTCGTCCGCGGCGAAACCCGGCGTCGGTCGAAGGCCAAGGCTCGCACGCCACGCCATCCACTGCCCCTGAACGCTGTAGACAAGCCCCCAGCGGGACTCGAGCGTTCGAATGCATGCCGCGGCATGGTCGTAGAAGCTCCCCTCCGAGCGCAGGGGGCCATCGTCTCGTGCACGCAGCTGTCCCGACTCGCTGAGGGACTCCACGAAAGTCTGCGCTCCGCTCACCATGCCGACGCGCGCGTCTCGCTCCAGAGTCGCAACCAGCGCCTCGATCGCGCCGGGCTCGACCACGACATCGGCATCGGTGAGCACGACGACGTCGACCTCGCGGCCGAGAGCGCGCAAGCCCTTCTCGATCGCTCCGGACTTTCCCGGTCGTACATCATTCGCGAGCAGCTCGACGCGCACTTCGTCTCCCTCGAACCGCTCGCGCTGCGCGACTTCCGCCGTCCCGTCCTGACTTCCGTCGTCGATCACGAGCACGCGATGCTGCATGCGCGCCCGCGGCCAACGGCACGCGCTCAGGTTGCGCAGCTTGCGCGCGAGGACGTCCGCCTCGTTGCGACACGGAACCAAGACCGCGACGACGGTCATGGCCCCGCTACCACTTCCTTCAAGAGCGTCGGCCAAGTGCGCTTCCCGAAGAGCACGTTGTCGGCCTGCGCGCACTCCCATGTGCAAGCGCAGCGCGTGCGTTCGATCTCTGTTCGCAACGACTCGGCTTGCAGAGAGTTCCACAACCGCTCGAGATCCCAGTCGTGGTCGCGCAGGTTTCCGAGCTCTCGCCCGAGGATTTCACAGGGATGGACGGCGCCGTTCTCGAACACGACCGCCGAGAGCGTGCCCGCGGTGCACGGCAGGTGCGCGCGGCGATCCCCGCGCGCCACGCGCTCGATGTGCTCGTACATCACGCGATCCCTCGCCGCCGCGAGCCGCGCCAACGGGAAGTCGAAGTACGGCAGCCGGCCCTCGCGCTGAAGGCGCGCTTTGGTCTCCACCAGCTCGCGATAGCGGTCGAGTTCCACCCGCAGCAGGGTTTCGTCGAGCGCCGTGCCGCGAGCGAGGTTCAGCGTGACGTTGTCCGGCTGGAGCTCGTCGACGAGCTCCTCCACGTGCGTCGCGAGAACGTCTTGGTTCTCGCGCGTGAGCGTCACGAGCACCCCGACTCCCAGCCTGCGGGCCTGCTCCGGCTTCAGCTTCGCGCGCTGCTCCTTCAACGCACGCACGCTGGCCTTCGAGCGCGCGTGCCCCCCCGAAACCTGCCGAATCGCGTCATGGACCGCCTCCGGCCCATCGAACGACACCGCGACCGACAGGAACAGGCTCGGATTCTCCACGAGGATCCGCTCGATCGCCGCGTGTTGCCGCTCCTCCACGAGACCATTCGTCGGAATCGCGAGGTGCCGCAGGCCGCGCTTCCCGAACGAGCGCGCCAAGTCCGCTAGATCGCGCCGCAGAAACGGCTCACCGCCGCCGAAGCTCACCCACAGGAGCGGCCCCATGCGCGCACAGGATCCCGCGAGCCGCTCGACCTCTTCGGCGCTCGGCCCCTCGACTCCCGCCGCCACCTCGCGCCAGTGAAAGCAATGCCGACAGCGCAGATTGCAGCGCCCCGTCACGAACAAGGTCAGATGCAGCGGCGCGCCGCGCCGGAAAAACCCACGCAGCGCAAACGAAGCGTAGCGAAGGCCGTTCACGCCCTCCCACCATACCGCACAGGCCGCACTCCGAGCCGTCTCGGAGCGCGGCCCGCGACTGGACCGTTCTTGATACGCGATCGCGCTCAAGGACACAGCGTCCACTCGAGCCCCTGCGACAGGTTCGTGGTCGCGATCGCGGACGGATCGCGGAAGGTAAGCCTCGGTCCGCAGCGGCGAAGCCGATGCGAAACCGGAGAGCCCAGTGGGCTCTCCGGTAGAGGATCCCCCGAGGGATCGCGCAGCGATCCCGCTGGCTGAAGGGTGAAGCGATCCGTCCGCCGCTCAGCGGCCGATCACGGACACAGCG
>CAIYPP010000135.1 GCA_903928115.1 uncultured Planctomycetota bacterium | reverse complement strand
GGTACGGGGGGATTCCGCAGGGCGCGAACGACGGCGTCGCGTTGATGTTGCCGGTGCCCGTGTAGGCGAAGGGCAGCATCGTGTACGTCACCGACACGCCGGTCGTCGGGCTGATCTGGGAGGCCGCGGTCGTGCCACCCGTGCCCGTATTTTGCGCGAAGATGCAGTTGATGACCGTGGGGGAGCCGCCGCTGACGAGCAGGCCGCCCGAGGTGGTCGTGGTCGCGCTGTTGCCGATCACCGTGCAGTTGCGGATCTGCGCCGCCGAGCTCGAGACGTAGATCGCGCCGCCGCCGCCGGTGCCCGTGCACTGGTTCGCCACGAACAGCGAGTTGTAGACCTTGACCGGACTCGAGCCGAAGATCTCGATTGCACCGGCGCGCGCCGCGCGGTTGTTGCGGAAGATACAGCGGTCGAAGGTCGCTCCGACGCTCGTCGCCATGTCGAAGGCGCCGCCGTAGCTGCCACCGACGTTGTAGTCGAAGGTGCACTCCGTGAAGCTCGGGCTCGACGAGTTGATGTAGCCCGCGCCGCCGCCGAAGGTGCAGCGGTTGGCGATGAAGAGGCAGCGCCGCACCGTCGGGCCCGTACCGCTCGTGCACAGGATGCCGCCGCCGCGGTCGTCGTTCGCCGCGCCGTTGGCGTTGCCGCCCGTCACCGTGAAGCCGTCGATCACCGCGGTCGAGTTCGTGCCGTTGCCGTTGAGCACGTGGTAGCTGTTGTCGGTGAAGACGAGCGCCGCGTCGTTGCCCGCGAGGTCCCCCGACAGGATGGCGATGTTCAGCGCCGGATTGCGCGCCGCCACGCTCACTTCCCCGCCGGCGAAGCCACCGTAGATCGTCACGCCGTTCTTCAATTGGAACGACACCGTGCGAGTTCCCGCGCTCGGCAGGTAGAGCCCATCCGCGACCCAGATCTCGTCGCCCGACACCGAGGCGAGGAGCGCGGTCTGGAGTCCCTGCGCGCCGCGGTGGGCATCGGCCCAGCTCGTGCCGTTGTTGAGGCCGGTGGTCAGTCCCGCGTCGACGTAGCGAACGCCGGCGAGTGCGGGAACGGGGCAGAGGAGGGTGAGCAGGGCGGTGCGCAGGAAGCTCATGGTGCGATTTCGAGGGGGACTTTGGGGACGCTGACTCCGTCCCTTGGGAAGCGAAAATCCTAGCATGTCGCAACCGAGAGCGGGGCGCGACGTGGCGGGCTCGGGCGGGCTCTCGTAGGCTCGGCCGCGCCATGGAAGCCCCCCAAAGCACCGACCCGCAGCTCGACTGGCTCCGCAACACGTACCGCCGCGGAGTTCCGCAGCTGACGGCGCGCGCGGTCCTCGTCGGCATGGCGCTCGGCTGCGTCATGTGCCTCTCGAATCTGTACGTCTTCTTCAAGACGGGCTGGTCGATGGGCGTGACGATCACCGCGGGCATCCTCGCGTTCTCGCTGTTCCGCGGTCTGCAGGCCTTGCGCATCGTGCGCGAGCCGCTCGGCACGCTGGAGAACAACGCGCTCACCACGGTCGCATCCGGTGCGGGCTACATGACGGGCGGCGGCAACATGGCCGCCTACGGCGCGCTCTTGATGATGATCGTCACGCATCAAGGTCTGCAGCGGCCCGCGACGGCGCCGATGATTCTCTGGTTCGCCGTGATCGCTGCGCTCGGCGTGTTCGCCGCGATTCCCATCAAGCGCCAGCTCATCAATCGCGAAGCGCTCGCGTTCCCCACGGGGACCGCGACGGCGGAGACGTTGGAGACGCTGCACGGAGGTTCGGCGGGCGCCGGGGCCGCCAAGGCGCGCGCGCTCGCGATCGCAGCCGGCGGAGCGGCGGCGCTGACTTGGTTCCGCGAGGCGAAGCTCGCGTGGATGCCCTTCAACATTCCCGCGAAGATTCCGCTCGGCTTCACCATCGCCGGACGCAAGGCCGCGGAATGGACGCTGGAGCTCAAGAGCGAGGTCGTGCTGCTCGGTGCGGGCGCGTTGATGAGCTTCCGCACCGCGTGGTCGTTGCTGCTCGGCAGCGTGCTGACCTACGGCGTACTCGCGCCGTCGCTCTTCGAAGAGGGCGTCATCAAGGAGGTGAGCTACAAGAAGATCGTCGAGTGGACCGTCTGGCCCGGCGCGTCGATGCTCGTCGCTTCGGGCCTCGCGTCGTTCCTGTTCGATTGGCGCAGCGTGGTGCGCTCCTTCAGCGGTCTCGCCCGCATCTTTGGGCGGGGCAGCGCCGAGAAGGATCCGCTCGACGAGGTCGAGTGCCCGGCGTGGTGGTTCCCCGCGGGCTTCCTCGTGCTCGCGCCCATCGTGGTGTTCTTGATGGGCTACCTGTTCCAGATCCCGTGGTGGGCGGGCGCCATCGCTGTGCCGCTCGCGGTCGTCATGGGCTTCATCGCCGCGCGCGTCACAGGCGACACGGACGTCACGCCGACGAAGGCGCTCGGGCCCGTGACGCAGGGCATCTTCGGCGCGCTCACGCCGGGCAACCTCGCCGGCAACATCATGAGCGCCAACGTCACCGGTGGCATCGGACTGCACGCCGCCGACCTTCTGACGACGCTCAAGACGGGCTGGCTGCTCGGCGGCAATCCGCGCGTGCAGTTTTATGCGCAGCTCTTCGGCGTCGCCGCGGGCGCGGCGCTGATCGTGCCGGCCTTCAACTTGCTGATTCCCGATCCGGCGGTGCTCGGCAGCGACGAGTGGCCCGCGCCGGGATGCTTGGTTTGGGCGGGTGTCTCGGAGATTTTTGTCAACGGCTTCGGTGCGCTCGGTCCGGCCGCGCGCGTCGGCATCGCCCTCGGTGCGCTGCTCGGCCTCGCGCTGGCGTTGCTCGAAAAGCTCGCTCCGAAGGCCGTCAAGCCCTACGTGCCGTCTCCCTCGGGACTCGGGATCGCGATGGTGATCCCGGGCAGCAACGGCATCGCCATGTTCCTCGGCGGCGCGTTCGCGGAGCTGCTCCGCCGCAAGTGGCGCACGCTCGAAGGGCTGATCGTTCCCGTCGCATCGGGTCTGATCGCCGGCGAGAGTCTGATGGGCGTGGCGGTGATCGCGCTCAAGGTCTCGGGCGCGCTGCCGATGTGAGCGACGCTCAGGGCGTCCACGCGACGACGAGCGCGTTCGACAAGTTCGTCGTGCTCGGGCCGCAGTTCGCCGCTGGGTCGCGATACCAAACCTGATACACGAGCGTCGCGCCGCTTGCGGGAACCGCACCCGCGAGGGAGATGCGAGGATCGCCGACCGCGGGGAACAAGGCCCCGCCGGCGATGCTCGACGTGCGCACCGAAAGCCGCGTCGCGGGGGCGCTCACGCAGCGAACGCCGTCGCCCGTCACCGAGCCGAGCACGCCGTTCATCGCCGTTCCTTGGAAGAAGAGGCACGTCGTGCCCGCCGGCATTCCCGCGACGAAGAGCTGCAGCGTGTCCTGCGTCGTGGATGGCGTTCCAATCCACGTGAGTCGCGCGCCCGAGGGCGTGAGCGAGTTGGGACAGCCCCCGACGGTCGACGTGCCGTTGCCGCAGGGACAGGTCACCGTGCTCCCGTCGCAGTAGCTCGCCACGAGTCCGCCGTTCGTGCCGCGGTAGCTCGCGCCGAGCACGTCGTCGCTCGCGAAGTTCACGCCGTCGGGCGCGCGGTGCCACGCGAGCGCATAGTCGTGCGAGGTCTGCGCCTGTCGGCTCGATTCCTTGCTCGCGATCGCAGATTCGTATTCGCTTCCATCGGTTTGGAAGACGGGCTGGTGAGCGGCGAGAACGGCGAGCGAGCCGCCGTTGAAGAGCACCTCGCTCACGTACACGTCGTAGTCCGACGTCGAGTTACCGTAGAGCTCGGAGTAGGAGAGCGCGAAGTGCGTTCCATCGCTGTCGACGCAGGGCTGGCACTGGTCCTGACCGACGAAGTTTCCGTCGTAGACGCTGAGATTCGCGCTGCGCGCCACGCTCGCGCCGTCGAGGCCGCTCGCGACGATGTCGCGGTCCGTCCCGAAGTCCTCCTCGTAGACGCACAGCCAGCGATCGCAGCCCTCCGCGCACGAGCTCGCCGACGGCGCTGTGTGATCGAGAGGTCCCACGGCGATCGGGAAGGTCGGCGCGACGACCACGCCGTCCCACGCGACGCGCGCGCCGAAGATGTCGTGGCCCCCCGAGGGACTCGCCCGTTGCCATGCGACGTTCCACTCGTCGCCCGCGTTGCTCTTCGAAATCGACAGCGCTTCGTCGAGCGTGTGCAGCGAGGCATCGACTTGGAGGGGGCCGCTCGCGAGAGTCGCGCTGGCCGTCACGAGCCGTGCGTGGACGTCGTGGTCGCTACCAAGGTTCCACACGCGCTCGTACACGACGAGGAAGTGACTCGGTCCCGTGGGGTACGGGTCGCCGCCGACGTCGGGATAGAGCACGTCGAACGTCGAACCTCCCGTGATCTTGAACGGAGCCGAGAGGAGCGCGGTCTGCGGCGAGCGCGTGCGTCCCCAGATCTCGACTCGCCCCGTGGTCGCGTTGACGACGTGGGCCACGATGAGGAAGCGGTCCGTCGCGCCGTTGCTCGCCGAGCGCGGATGCCCCCAATACGCCGCGGTCGCGTCGATCCATTCACCGCGATAGAGCGGAGAGCCGCTCGCGTCGTACATGTCGGCCCACACGTCGTGATCGGTAGCGCTGAAGATCTCTTCCCAGCAGTGCAGCACGCCGTTTCCGGAGACGTCGAAAGTGACGTCCGGCGCGAGCGCGTCGACGGGGCTCGCTTCGACTCCGAACGAGGCAAGCACGGGGTCGATCACGAGTGGGAGCTGCGCCGCGCGCACGAAGGACTCCGGGACGCGCAGCTCGAGCACGCCGTCGTCGAGCGTTGTCTCGAGTGCGAGTTCACGACCGCTCGAATCGAGCGCCACGGCGTGACCATAGAGCGCGTAGCCATATTCCGAGTGGAAACGCCAACCGTCGTCGGCGCGTCGTGCAGCGAGCGACGTCGTCACATCCATGCGCAGAACGAGCTCGCCGCGCGCGGGGAGCGTCGCGAAGTGGAACGACTGCTCGACGGTTCGCGGCGCAAGGTCGTAGCGCTCAACCACGCCGCCGCGCGCGAACTCGATGCGCGCGCTGTCCCCGCTTCCGTCGGCCAGCGTGTCGAAGGGGAGCGTCTCTGCACCGATGTGGATGCTGCGCAGGTCGAATGTGATCGCTTCGCTGCGCGGGGCGGCCGACGAGAGAAACGGATAGAAGCTCGCACGGCCGTCCGCGAAGCTCATTTTCCAGTTCGCGCCGCGCGCCCAGAGCTCTTCGCCATGTTCCTGAACACGGACCGATTCACGGTCGCGCTCGAGCCGCGTGGCTGCGGCTGTCGAGCGAGGTTCGCCCGGCTTGGGGAGGAACGGGACGTCGCTCGTGCGCGGCGTCGGTGCTGTCGCCGCATAGCGCGGGGCTTCCGCGCGCGGGGAGGGCGTACCGTCGATGCGACGGGGCGTCCGCGGGGCCGCGGTCTGGGCGACGGCGGACAACGCTGTCGCAAGGATCAGCGTGGCTGCGCGGAGCGCGCGGTGGTGGGACGCGGGACGCATGTGCAAGCGGAGAGCTCCCCCAGTGCGAGATCTCTCCATCCGAACCCTATCCCGCGCCGCTCGGGCAGGTCGTCGCTGTCGCAGACCTGCGAAATCCCTAGGATTCGTGGGTGCGCAAATTCTTCGCATGGGCCGCGCTCGCGGCCGTTCCGCTCGCCGTCGGCGCGGTGCTCGCGTTCGGACCCGATCCCGTTGCGCTCGCCGCGCGCGAGCCGCTGCGGGAGCGCGGTCGGGACTACGTAGGCGCCGCGTCCTGCGCTTCCTGCCACCCGGACCACCACGCGAGCTGGGCGCGGACCTTTCACTCCACGATGACGCAGCTCCCCGAGCACGGACGCGTCCTCGGGGCTTTCGACGGCGGTGCGCGCGAGTTCTACGGACGATGTGCCGTGCCCTTCGAGCGAGACGGCGCGTACTGGATGCGCATTCCCGACGGCGCGTCGGAGCGCGAAGCCAAGGTCGCCTTGTGCGTCGGCTCGAATCGCTACCAGCAGTACTTCGAGCAAGTCGACGAGGTCGAGGGCGGCGAGCTGCGGCGCCTGCCACTTCTCTGGCACGTGGGGGAGGCGCGCTGGATGCACATGAACGGCGCGTTTCTGGAGCCCGACGACACGCGCTTCGATGCGCATGCAGCGAGCTGGAACGACAACTGCATCTTCTGCCACAACACTGGCGTCGAGCCGCGGATGGCCGAGCGCGAGCGCCGCTTCGAGTCGCGCGTCGCGGACCTCGGGATCGCTTGCGAGGCGTGCCATGGGCCGGGCGAGCGTCACGTGGAGGCCATGGCTTCGCCGTGGACTCGTCTGTTTGGCCCTCGGGGCGCCGAGGGGACCGATGAGGCCATCGTGAACCCCGAGTCCCTGCCGCAGGCGGAGTCGCTCGCGCTCTGCGGACAGTGTCACTCGCAGCGTCTGCCCGAGCCGCTCTCGCGCATCGGCGAGTTCCTGCACCGCGGCCCGAGCTTCCGACCCGGTGAGGTGCTCGCTCGCCACGTGACGCCGATCACGCGCGAGACGCCGAGCGTCGTCGCGACGCGCCCTGAGCTCTTTCGCGAGCGATTTTGGAACGACGGCACCGCACGCCTCACGGCGTACGAGTACCTCGGAATCACTCAGTCGGCATGCGCGCTCGGAGGGGAGCTGACGTGCCTCTCGTGCCATGAGATGCACGGCGGAGATCCCCACGGGCAGCTCGAACCGCCGATGCGTGGCGACGCTGCGTGCACGCAGTGCCATGCGGAAATCGCGGCGGATCTTTCCGCACACACGCACCATGCACCGGACTCCAGCGGCTCGCGCTGCATGGAGTGCCACATGCCGCGCATCGTCTACGGGGTGCTCGACATCCATCGCAGCCACCGCATCGAGATCCCGGATGTGAAGCGCGATGTCGAGGCAGGTCGCCCGAACGCGTGCACGAGCTGTCACCTGAGCGAGACGGCGGGCTGGGCTGCGGAAGCGATGCGCGCGTGGTGGGGTGAGCGCTACGGCGCGCCGGTCTCTCGCCCGGATGGCGCGCCGCTCGACGTTGCGGAGGTGCTCGCGTCGCTTCACTCGGGCGACGTGGTGCAGCGCGCGGTCGCGGCGCGGCAGCTCGGTCGCGACGATGCCGCGGAGCCCGCGCGGATGCGCTACTTCGCTGCCGCGCAGCTCCTCGTCGCGCTCGGCGACGGCTATCCGGCGATCCGTACGCTGGCCCTCCGCTCCCTGCGTCGCCTCGACCGCGAGCTTCAGCTCGGGATCTCGGTCGAGCTGGCGTCGTTCGATACCTTCTCCGATATGGACGAGCGGAGAGAGAAGCTGACGATGTTGCTCTCCCGCTTGCGCGAGCGCGCGGCGGGACGCTTCGATACGCCGAGCGCGGCCCAGCTCGTCGACGCCCACTACGAGGTCGAACTCGCCCGTGTGCTTCAACTTCTCGATCTTCAGTCCAACCACGTGATCTCGATCGGCGAATGAACGACACCTCGATTGCGAAGGCGCTGCGCACGGGCTGGGTCCTGCTCGCGACGAGCCTGCCGCTCGGCCTCACGCTGGAGGCGCTGCACGCTTGGAGAGTGCGAGGCTTCCTCGAGAGCGAGACGCGCCGGGAGCTGTGGAGACTCGCCCATGCGCACGGGACACTGCTCGCGCTCTTGCTCTTGGGCTTCGCAGCGGTCGCAGAGCGCCACCTTGCGAGCGAGCGCCACGCCGCGATCTCGCGCGACTTGCGCTTCGGCTCCATCGCGATGCCGCTCGGCTTCTTCCTCGGCGGCGTCCTCAACTCCGAGGGAGATCCTTCGCTCGGGATCGTCCTTGTTCCTGTGGGCGCACTGGCCTTGATCGTCGCACTGGTACGAGCTGCGCTCGCCACGCGCTGAGATCCTGCCCATGGCCCTCGGAGTCGCGATCTTCGCCGTCACGTACCTGCTCATCGCAGGCCGACGCCCGAGCTGGCTCCCCATCGACCGACCGGCCGGTGCGCTCGCGGGTGCGGTCGCGATGGTCGCGTTGGGCGTGCTCACGCCGCGCGAGGCGATCGAGGCCGTCCACGGGGAGACGCTGTTACTCCTGCTTGGACTGATGGGGATCGGCGCGTTCCTCGCGGCGGATGGGTTTCTCGACCGCGCTGCGGATGCGCTGGCAGCACGTTGCGGGAGCGCGGCCGGGCTGCTCGGCGCGCTCGTGTGGGGCGCGGGCGCGCTTTCGGCTGTGATCACGAACGACGCGGTGTGCGTTCTCGTCGCTCCGCTCGTCGTGGCGTGGGTTCGGCGACTGCGCGTTCCCGCGCTGCCGTTCTTGCTCGCGCTGGCGACGGCTGCGAACACCGGCTCCGTCGCGACGCTAGTCGGCAATCCCCAGAACATGCTGTGCGGACAGCTCGGCGGACTCGACTACGGACGCTACCTGCTGCACGTCGGGCCCATCGCGCTCGGCGGGCTCGCGCTCAATCACGCGCTGATCGCGTGGATGTTCCGGCGCGAACTGGCGCAGAAGCTGCCCGCCGTCTCGGCTCCACGCGTTCTGAACAGGCGCAGCACCGTGACGCTGGGTGTGCTGTTCGCGACCGTTGCCGCCTACCTTGCGGGCACCGATCTCGCTTGGACCGCGGCGGGTGGCTTTACGCTGCTGATGTTCGTGCATCGTGCGGAGACGTCGACGCTCTGGGCACGCATCGACTGGGCGATCCTGCTGTTCTTCGCAGGGCTCTTCGTGGCCGTGGAGGGTCTCTCGCACAGCGGCGCGACCGAATGGTTCTTTGCGCGCTTCCCGCTCGCGGCGGATGCCGGTTCGAGTGCGGACCTCTGGCGTGCGAGCGGCGTGTTCTTGCTCGGCTCGAATCTGGTCTCGAACGTGCCGTTCATCTTGGTGGTGCAAGACGAGATCGCGCGTTTTTCGGACCGAGAGCTCGCGTGGGAGCTGCTCGCGATGGCCTCGACCTTCGCAGGGAACCTCACGCTGCTCGGAAGCGTCGCCAACGTGATCGTCGCCGAGCGCGGCCGCGAGGTCGGCGGGATCGGGTTTCTCGCGTACCTGCGCGTCGGCCTCCCGCTCGCCGTCATGACGACGGCGCTCGGCACGGGTTGGCTCCTGTGGTTGCGTGCGTGATCGTGGTCTCGCGAGGAGCTGCCTTGCTGTAGCGGCGCGAGTTTCAGGCGGGCGCGAAGTGCGCGGCCATGCGGCGTGCGATCACCTGCGTGAACTTCTCCGTCGAGAGCTGGCCGCCGATGTCGGCAGTCTTCTCGCCCTGCTCGATGGCGTCGAGGACGGCACTGCGCAGCGCCTTGCTCGCGTCGAGCTCGCCGAGGTGTCGAAGGAGCGAGGCCAGCGCGAACAGCGCGGCCGTCGGGTTGCACAGGCCCTTGCCTGCGATGTCCGGCGCCGTGCCGCCCGCGGGATCGAACATGGCGAGGCTGATCGCGCCGTTGTCGTGGAATGCATAGCTCGCGCTGTCGCCGAGCCCAACCGAGCCGATCAAGCCGCACAGCATGTCGGAGAGAAAGTCGCCGTACTCGTTGGGCGTCACGATGACCTGATAGCGCTCCGGCTTCATGATGATGCTCGCGAGCATCGAGTCGAAGAGCTCGCGACGGTACGGGATGCCGGGGTAGTCCTGCGCCACCGCGCCGCACGCTTCTTCGAACAAGCCGTCGGTGCCTTTCTGGATCGTGTACTTGGAGCTCGAGACCACGCCGCACTTCTTCAACATCGCGAGCTTGAAGGCGAAGCGGGCGGCGTGTCGCGACGGGTTACGCTCGATCACGCGCAGGCTGACCGCGGTGTCGGGTCCGATGCGGCGGCCCGCGTCGTCGTAGGTTCCGCCGGTTCCGATGCGCACGACGTCGATGTCGATCGAGCGCGTGAAGTTGGTGGTGATGCCGGGGATCGTCACGACCGGGCGGTGGATCACCGAGAACTGGCAGCGGTCGCGCAGGATCTTGTTGGGGGAGAGATCCTCGCTCGTGGTGGTCGTCGGGTACTTGAGCGCGACCTTGTGCGCGCGCATGGCCGCTTCGGCCTCGTCGTACACGGCGTGACCGCGCTTGGCGCGGGCGGCTTCGGAGAGGTCGACGGCGACGAACTCGAGCCGACACGGCAGCGTCGCGGCGAGGGCGTGAACGGAGGCAGAGAGCTCGGCGGAGATGCCGTCGCCGAGGAGCTCGACGACCTTGTAGGTCTTCATGGCGTGCCTGTCGTGGGGCAAGAGAGTCGCCGAGAGCGGCCGGAGCGGCCGATGCGCGCGATTTTCGGCCAAGGAGGATAGGGATCCGTCGAGGACCTGCAAGCGGGGCGGATTCCGGACGGAAGAAGAAGCCCTGGAGCGGCGTCGAAAGAACACGGCGCGGGGTACGCGGGGACCTTATCCTCTTGCGCCGCGGTGGAAAGCGATGGCGAAGTCCCATTCCAAGCTCCTGCTCGCTGCGCTCGGCGTGGCGTTCGTCGTACTCGGAGCCGTCGTGCTCGTTGTGCGCCGCCAGCCCGCGGCGACGCAAGCCGGCGAGGTCGCAGAGGCGCCGGTCGATCTCGGCGCGGCATCGCCCGCACCGCCGATCCCCACCGAGCTCTCGTCGCCTCTCGATGCTTCGACGTCGCAGCCGACGCGCACCATCGGGCGTGACGCGGAGACCTCGGTGGCCTGGCCGGTGCGGGTCGAGCTGGAGCTTCTTCGCGGGGCGCACCTGCCGACGGCGAAGGGCGCGCAGCCGATGGGCAGCGGCGCGACGGCCAAGCTGCGCGGGAGGCTCCTGCGCGGCGAGGGCGGCGTGCAAGGCCGTGTCGCGTTCAGCGGCGGACCGAACGCGGGACGGGTTCTCGCGACCAATGAGCGCGGTGAGTTCGGCGCGCTCGATCTCTACCCGGGGCTCGCGGAGCTGCGGGTCACGGCGAGCGGCTTCGAGTCCGTGCGCGAGCTGCAGCTGCGCTCCAACCAGCTCGCGGAGCTCAACATCAGCTACGACCTGCCCGGGCAGTTCTACTGTCAGGTCTTCGACCGCGAAGGCAAGGGCATCCAAGGTGTCGACGTCGAGCTCGACGGCTCGCACGTGCGCACCGACGAGCAGGGCATCGCGCACTTCGGCTCGACGCCGGGTGGTGACATCGTGCAGCTCGTGTTGCGCAAAGACGGCTACGCGACGCAGTGTTCGCGCGTCTCTGTCGCAGCCGGCCGCGTGACCGAGCTCGGGCGCTACGCCTTCACGCTGCAGCCGGCGGCGTCGCTCGAGGTCACGCTCGGTGCTCGCGCCGGTGCTCGGCACGACGCGACGGTGATCCTGTTGCCCGAAGTCAGCGGCATGAACCGCTCGTACCCGTGGCATCGAGTGAGCCCCGCGAGAGTCGCGCCGGGTACGACACTGCGGCTCGACGATCTGCCGCCGATTCGCGTCGCGGTGCGCGTCTTCCACGACGGCGCCGTGGCCAAGCCGGAGTCGACGATCGCGTTCCTCGATCCGGGGACCGTCGAGCGCGTCGCGTTCGACTTCGAGCCTGCGCCCGCGCTCGCAGGGATCGCGGTCGATGGCGCGGGACGGCGGCTCGAAAACGCGCGCATCGTGTGCGAGGCGCCCGATCGCATCGGCGCGACGCTGCAGTACCTCCAGCAGATGCCGCGCATCCTCGAGGAGGAGATCGTGCCGAGCTTCCCGCCGGGCGCGAGCGAAGCGCGGACCAACTTCAACGGCGAGTTCACGCTGGCGACGTGGCCCGCGCTCGGCGACACTCGCTACGTCTGGGGCGAAAGCGCGGACGGCAAGCTGTGGGGGGCGAAGGCCGTGCGCACCGATGCGACCGAGTTGCAGCTCGTGCTCGTTCCGCTGGAGTCGGGCCGCGCGGCGGTGAGCCTCGTGTTTCCTGGCCGAAAGCAGGGGCTGCCGGTGGTGGTGAGCGTCGGTGGGCGGCCTCGCGAAGAGGTCGTCGTGCCGCCGGACGAGCCGCTCGCCGTGGAGGGGCTCGCGACCGGGACGTGGCGCATGCGCGCTTCGTGGAACGGGCGTCCGCTCGCGCGCGGGGGAGCGGAGGACTTCGAGCTCTCGCAGGACCGCACGCTCGACATCACGCTGCCAGAGGGCGCGATCGTCGGACAGGACGCGGACACGCTGCTGCGCGCGGGCCGCTCGCTGCCCTCGAGCATGACGGGGCCCTCGGGCGGGCAGCGTTGAGGCGCGCCGGGGCCGCGGACCGCTAGAATCCGCGCCGCTTGAAGACGCTCCAACTCGACGGTCGGTCCCTGCTCCTCGAAGACTTGGCGCCGCTCCTGCGCGGCGAGGCGCTGCGCGTCGAGCTCGCGCCGAGTGCGCGCGGTGCGGTGGCCGCGGCGCGCGCGCTGGTCGACCGCCATGTCGAGGCCGGGAACATCGTCTACGGGCTCACCACGGGCTTCGGGAAGCTCAAGAGCATCGCGATCCCTCGCGCGGACCTCGTGACGCTGCAACGCAACCTCGTCTTGTCGCACTGCTGCGGCGTGGGGGAGCCGATGCCGGAGGCCGAGGTGCGTGCCGCGCAGGTCTTGCGCCTCAATGGTCTCGCGCGCGGGCACTCGGGCGTGCGCGTCGAGCTCATGGACGCGCTGATCGCGCAGTTCAACGCGGGCTTCGTGCCCGTCGTGCCCCAGCAGGGATCGGTCGGCGCGAGCGGCGACCTCGCGCCGCTGTCTCACATGGCGGCCGCCGCGATGGGACACGGAGAAGCGTGGGGCGGACCTGCTGGTGCTCGCACGCGCAAGAGCGCGGCGGAGGTGCTCGCTTCGCTCGGACTGAAACCGGTGGAGCTGCAGGCCAAGGAAGGGCTCGCGCTGATCAACGGCACCGAGATCATGAAGGCGATCGGAGCCTTGGTGCTGCTGCGCGCGCGCAACGTCTCGAAGGCCGCGGATGCGATCGCGTCGCTCTCGATCGAGGCTCTGCAGGGCTCGCTCAAGCCGTTCGACGAGCGCTTCGCGGTCTTGAAGGGCCATCCGGGGCACGCGCGCTGCGCGGAGAACGTTCGCCGCTGTCTCGCGAACTCGAAGGTTCTGGAGCACCACGCAAACTGCGATCGCGTGCAAGATCCGTACTCGCTGCGCTGCGTCCCGCAGGTGCACGGTGCATTCAAGACGGCACTCGCGCACGTCGAGAGCGTGCTCGCGCACGAACTCAACGCGGTGACCGACAATCCGGTGCTCTTCCCCGACACCGGCGAAGTCGTGAGCGCGGGCCAGTTTCACGGCCAGCCGATCTCGATGGTGCTCGACTACCTCGCCCTTGCGACGGCCACGCTCGCCAACATCAGCGAGCGCCGCGTCGAGCAGCTCGTCAACCCGGATCTCTCGCACCTTCCGGCGTTCCTCACGCCCAAGCCGGGCCTGAACTCGGGCCTGATGATCGCGCAGGTCTCCGCGGCTTCGCTGGCGAGCGAAAACAAGTCGCTCGCGCACCCCGCGAGCGTCGACACCGTCCCGACGAGCGCCAACCAAGAGGATCACGTCTCGATGGGCGTGACGGCGGCCCGCAAGGCGCGTGCGATCCTCGACAACACCGAGCACGTGCTCGCGATCGAGTGGATGTGCGCGGCGCAGGCGCGCGAGTTCAACATCGAGCTCGAGCCCGGCGTCGGCGCGCGGGCCGCCTTCGACGCGCTGCGCACTCGGGTGCCGAAGCTCGATCAGGACCGCTACTTGCACGTCGACATGGCCGCGGCCCGCGAACTCCTGCGCTCCGGGGCACTCGTCGCCGCAGTCGAGCGCGCGGTGGGAAGTTTGCACGCCTGAGTCGCGCAACGTGGCGGGCCTTGCACGGGGCCTGCCGTTCGCGCGGATGCCGTGCTCGTGCCGCTCCTCAAGTTCAAGTCGATCGACCCCGAGATCGAGAATGGCTTCTTCGATCCGGAGACATGCACGTTTCAAACGAGGAGCCGCTTCCTCTTGCAGGCCGTGGTGCACGATGCCGGCAAGCTGTCGGTGCTCCTATTCGGATTCGGGATCTTCTTGTCGTTGGTCACCTCGTTTCTCTCCGCGCGATGGCGCACGTGGTGGGATCCTGCTTCGTCCGTTCTCTGTCGACGGGCTTGGTCCCGCTGCGCCGCGCGGCTGGAACGGCGTCGTCCACGAGCACGGCCCTTGCCTCGCGATGCAAGGCGGTGATTCGCCGAACTCGACCCCGGCCTGTGTTCGTGCGATCGACGCCTAGCACGTCCAATGCTCCGGCTGGGGCTCAACTGCGGCTCGACTCTGCGTTAGGTTCGCACGCTTCTGCTTGCTCATTTCCTGAGCCAGATTCTCACGATTGCGCAGGTCTGTTGGCTCGTCCTTGTGGTGCTCCACGAGCTTGTTCTGTGTCGCATCGAAGAGCAGGGCGCTATCGGCGCAGCGGCCTAGCTCGTCGGCCGATCCTCGATCGCCCGTGGGGCCGGTGACTCTTCTGAGGGCAGGTTGAGCGGTGAGCTCGGGCACAGCACGTGCGCCGTTCCGCACACCGTAGCCGCATCGTCGGTGAGCGAGCGCAGCTACGGTGGAGCAAGGTCGGGCTCGATGTGACGAAGGTCGTGGGGGAGCCGTCGCCCGAACGCACTCGCGTGGGGCGCCTCGTTTCCGACGGGATTTTTCTACGAGCGTGTCGCAATGCCTCATGCGACCCCTGGCATTTCGACCGTTCCGACGTATTCGCCAAGCCTCCGGAGTGCGTTTCGAAGATTCGCGGCTCGAACTCCCCGCCTTGCGAAGCTGCTATGCTCGAATCGTCATGACTACGCTCTCATCCGCGGCGGCTTCCTCGTCCAAGACGATCCCGATCGGTCCGCAGCGCGCGCCGCGCGGGCTCTCCATGTCGTGCAAGAGCTGGGGTGCGGAGGCTGCGCTGCGCATGCTGATGAACAACCTCGACCCCGAGGTGGCCGAGGATCCCGCGAACCTCGTGGTGTACGGAGGCAGCGGCAAGGCCGCGCGCGATTGGCCGAGCTTCCAAGCGATCGTGGCGACGCTGCGTCGGCTCGAGCCGGACGAGACTCTGCTCGTGCAGTCGGGCAAGCCGGTCGGCGTCTTCAAGACTCATGCTCGCGCGCCGCGCGTGCTGATCGCGAACTCCAACCTCGTCGGCAAGTGGGCGACGTGGGAGCACTTCCGGCGCCTCGAGGCCGAGAACAAGATGATGTACGGCCAGATGACCGCTGGCTCGTGGATCTACATCGGCACGCAGGGGATCCTTCAGGGGACGTACGAGACCTTCGCAGCGGCCGCGAACCGGCTGTTCGGCGGCACGCTCAAGCACCGCCTCGTGGTCACCGGTGGTCTCGGCGGCATGGGCGGCGCCCAACCGCTGGCGGCGACCATGAACGAGGCGACCGCGCTGATCGCCGAGGTGGACGCGGGCCGCATTCAGAAGCGGCTCGACACGCGCTACCTCGACGTGCGCATCGACAACCTCGATCGCGCGATCGACCAAGCGCTCGCGTGGAAGGCCGAGGGCGTCGCGAAGTCGATCGGCGTCCTCTGCAACGCGACCGAGCTCCTCGCTCGCCTGGTGGAGCGCAACATCGTGCCCGACGTGCTCACGGACCAGACCAGCGCGCACGATCCGCTCGGCGGCTACGTGCCGGACGGAATGAGCTACGCCGCGGCGCTCGAGCTGCGCAAGAGCGACTCCGCGCGGTACCAGCGCGAGTCCTTCCGCACGATGGTGCGCCACTGCGAACTCATGATCGAGCTGCAGCGCCGCGGCGCCGACACGTTCGACTACGGCAACAACCTGCGCGGCCACGCGAAGGAGGCGGGCCTCGCCAATGCCTTCGACTTCGAGGGCTTCGTGCCGAAGTACATCCGCCCGCTGTTCTGCGAGGGTCTCGGGCCTTTCCGCTGGGTCGCGCTCTCCGGCGACCCCAAGGACATCGCGACCACCGACCAGATGCTGCTCGAGCTCTTCCCCGAGAAGCGCTCGCTCGCCCGCTGGCTCCGGCTCGCCGGGGAGCGGGTCAAGTTCCAAGGGCTCCCGGCACGCATCTGCTGGCTCGGCTACGGCGAGCGCGCCAAGGCGGGCCTCGCCTTCAACGACGCGGTGCGCTCGGGCCGCCTCTCGGCGCCGATCGTGATCGGCCGCGACCACTTGGACTGCGGCTCGGTCGCGAGCCCCAACCGCGAAACCGAAGCGATGAAGGACGGCACGGACGCGGTTGCGGACTGGGCCATCTTGAACGCGATGGTCAACATCGCGAGCGGTGCATCGTGGGTGAGCTTCCACCACGGTGGGGGTGTCGGCATCGGCTACTCGCTGCACGCGGGCCAGGTCACCGTCGCCGACGGAAGCGCCGAGGCGGCGGAGGCGATCCGCGCGGTTCTCACCGCCGATCCGGGCATGGGCGTGATCCGCCACGTGGATGCCGGCTACGACGAGGCGGTGCGTTGCGCTCGCGAGCGCGGCGTCGACGTGCCGATGTTGCCGCGCTAGAAGTCCGGTCGGATCAACCGAGCGCGTACCACGCGCGCCCGATCCACTCGTGGAAGGCCCACGCGCTCTCGCGCAGGGCCTTGGCGCTCGGGACCCAGCTCGAACCCTCGAACAGGCCCGGCCGCGAGCGAAAGCCGGTGGGCGCGGCCACCGCGTCGAGCCCGTGGCGACGCGCCTCTTCGAGCGCGCGCGGCATGTGCCACGCGTGCGTGACGAGCAGGACGCGCGCGATGCCGTGTTCGGCGAGGACCACCTTCGACAGACGCAGATTCTCGCGCGTGGTGCCCGACCAAGGCTCCATCCAGCGCAGCTCGACTCCGAAGTCCTGCTCGAGCGCGACCTTCATCATCTCCGCGTGGGGGATCTCTCCGCGCCGCGGCGGCCCGCCCGACGCGCACAAGGGCAGTCCCGTTTCTCGAGAGAGCCGCGCCGCGTAGCGCAGGCGCTCCAACGTCAGCGGCCCGCAGGTAGCTCCACCGTATTCTGGCGCCTCGAACTGGGTGTCGCCCGCGAGCACGAGGATTGCCTGCGCCGGCGGTTCCAGAGCGCCGAGGTCGAGCGCGCGGGCGGGCTGCAGGCTCCGGAGGAGGTAGCCCGAGACGAGCGGCAGCGACAGGAGCGCAAGGGACAGCGCGGCGACAGCGAGAACCACGCGCGCCCAGTTGGGGCGACGTCGCCACAAGAGCACTCCCCAGCCCGCGAGCAGCAGGCAGGAGAGCGGCGGCATGAGGAGCGCGTCCATGGCAGCTCCTGCGGGTCGGCGAGCCTCAGAAGGCGACCGTCACGCCGATGAGGAACGAGTCCCCGTCGAACACGGGGCCGTCGAGGTGGGAGTCGTTGTAAACCGCCTGTACCTTGGCGAACTCGCCCTCGAGATAGTAGGTGGCACCGGCGCGCCACATATTGCCGCTCCCTACGCGGTCGACGCTCTCGAAGCCGAGCGCGAGCTCGAGATCGTCCGTCACCATGTAGGACGTGATCAACGAGTTGGAGAGCGAGTCGAAGAGTCCTTGGCCGAGATCGACACCTTCGTAGCCGAGATACCAGCGGTCGAGCGTCATGCGCGCCTCGACCACTTGAGCCGAGTAGTTGTCGTCGAGGGCGTCGTAGTGCATCGCGCCGCCGATCGTCACGGCGAGGTGCTCGGGCGCGTTGCGCGCGCCTTGAAGCTGCTGCGACGTCCCGCCGCCGACGATGTCCCACTGGCCCTTCAGCGTGAACGCGAGGTTCTCGCCGATCTGGTCCTCGCCGTTTTGGATCGCGGCCCAGCCGCGGAACTCGCCGATCTGGCCGTCGATCTGCACGCCAGCCTGATAGCGGTCGCGCTCCCACAGTCGCCCCATGAAGCTGCGGCTGTAGAGGACCATCCCGTTCTCTTCCATCATCGAAGAGCTGAGCAGCGGAGTGCGGAAACGGCCGACGCGAAACTGGAAGTCTTCGGCGAAGTCGTGCATGGCCCACATCTCGGGCATGCGCAGAATCGCGGAGCTGTTCGCCTCGCCGTACGGCTGCAGGTCGGGGCCGCGGTCGCCACGGATCGCCGCGTGGAAGCGCCAGTCGCCGGCCTGCGCCCTCACGAACAGACGCAGCGCGTCGAAGGAGAAGCCATCGACATCCGTGGCGGCGGTCGGATCGTCCGCCACGAGGTACGACGTGCGCAGGTAGCCGTGCACCTCGGCGGTCCAGCCCGAGCTCACAGCGCGGCTTAGCTCCTCGAGGCTGGCAGCTTCATCGGTCCCATCGTTCGTTGTAGCCCGCGTACGCGCGGGCGAGTTCCACGGCACGATGGCCTCGGTCGGGTCGATGCCGACGTTAGGCTCGCGCTGCGGTGCCTTCGGCGCTTGTGGCGCAGGAGATGTCACGGGTACCGACTTGGCCTCGGGTTCCTGAGGGCACGCGAGGAACAGGGCGGCGAGAGCGAGCGGACTCATGGCTGGGAGGGGCGGCAGAGCTGCGGAGGTTGGGGCGCGACGCGCGGCGAAGGAGGATAACGCTCGGTGCGGGGCCGAGTCCAAGATATGTGGGCGGGTCCGCTGGCTCCACGGCCTACACTCCGCTCCCATGGCCCTCCCGTTTCCGTGGCCGCTGATCTGCGGCGAGCAGCCTCGCTTGTCCGCGCGCTACAAGGCGCGGCCGGATGACTTCCGAGTCATCGAGATCCCGGCCTACGAACCCTGCGGCGAGGGGGAGCACGTGCTCTTCGAGATCGAGAAACGGGGCATCTCGACGCACGAGGCTCTCGCGCGCCTTGGCCGTGTCCTCGGCCTCGAACCCCGGGCGATCGGCATCGCGGGCCTCAAAGACGCGCAGGGGGTGACGCGTCAATGGCTGAGCGTGCAGGCGCTCCCCGGCTCCGGCCTCGACCCCGAGCGGCTGCTCGCCCTCGAGGTGAAGGGGCTCGCGGTGCTCTCCGCGCGTCGCCATCGCAACAAGCTCCGCGTCGGTCACCTGCGGGGCAATCGCTTCGTGATCCGTCTGCGCGGAGTGGGAGCCGCGGAGCTCGACTCCGCGCGGGCCCTGCTCGAGGTGCTCGCGCGCCGCGGCGTGCCGAACTACTTCGGCGAGCAGCGCTTCGGCTTGCGCGGCGACACGTGGAAGGTCGGGCGCGCGTTGCTGCTCGGTGAGCACGAGGAGGCCGTGGCGTGGATCGCTGGGCGCGCCGGTCCCCACGACCGCGGTCGCATTCGCGAGGCGCGCGAGCGCTACGACCGCGGCGACTACATGGGCGCAGCGGAGGCTTGGCCGGGCAACTTCCGGCCGTGCATCCGTCTGTGTCGCGCGATGGGCAAGAGCGGCGGCAACGCGCGTCGTGCGCTGTACTCGCTCGACCGGGAGTTCCTGCGCTTCTACACGTCCGCCTACCAGTCGTGGCTCTTCAACCGCGTCGTCGCGCTGCGACTCGAGCGCATCGACGAGGTCGAGCTCGGCGACCTCGCGTGGCTGCACCGCAACGGCGCGGTGTTCTTGGTCAAGGACCTCGCGGTCGATGCGCCGCGCGCCGCAGCGCTCGAGATCTCCGCCAGCGGGCCGCTCTACGGCACGCGAATGAGCACTCCGACGGGGCACCCCGCGGAGGTCGAAGCCTCCGTGCTCGCCGAGGAAGGACATGCGGTCGAGGCGTTCTCGCGTCACGGACCGCTGCAGTGGCAGGGGGGGCGTCGTCCGCTGCGCTTTCCGCTCGGCGAGGTCGCGAGCGAAGCGGGGACGGACGAGCACGGCGAGTTCCTAGAGCTCGCATTCACCCTGCCGCCCGGCTGCTATGCGACTGGCGTGCTTCGCGAGCTGCTCCTCGACGACGCCGAGGCGGCGGACGACGCGCAAGACGAAGGTCCGGGTGCTTCAGCGAGCGCGTCCGCGGAGGACGGCGACGCGGCACCCTGAGCGCGCCGCGCTCGCTCAGGCTTCGGGTTCGGGGTGGGCTTCGTCGTGGCGCTTGCGCCACTCCCAGAGCCCGTAGCCCTGCGCCTGTTCGAGCGGTTTTCCGACGGCGCGCGCGAGCAGGCAGATCTGCCCGCGGTGGTGCGCCTCGTGGGCGGTCGCGTAGGTGAAGAACCCGACGACGTCGGGCTTGAAGCCTGCGAGCTTGCCGTTGTCCGCGAGCGCCTTTTTCAGCAGCTCGCCGATCGCCGTCCCGCTCGCCGCGAGTGCGGTACGCGCCTCTTCGAGCGTCGCCTGCTCTCGGTCGAGCTTCGGGGGCAGCGCCAGCTCGGGCGCGTGGTGCGCGAGCCACAGGAGCCGAACGTTGTGCATGTGCGCGACCACCCCGCGGACCGTGCGACCCTTTCCGATCGGCGCGAGCGCGGACCACGCGCTGGGGTCGAGGCTCTCGAGCAGAAACTGGTGGATCCGCTCATGCGTCGCCCACGCCGCGACGAGCGCGGCTCCGACGTCGAAGGGCGCCTTCCCGCGTCCCTTGCGAGGTGTGGAGCTCTCGAGCACCTCCGGCTGCGGCTCCGTCGGCTCCTCGGCCTCGGATTTCTTGGAGCGCGCCTTGGGCTTCGGCGCGTCGCCGGACTTCGCGCTCGAGGCGCGGAGCGGCTCGGCTTCGTCGCGCTTGCGCGGCTTCTTCGTATCGGTCGGTGCTTGCTTCTTGGCCACGTGGGAGTGCTCGAGTTTCGTGCGTGTCGACGCGCAGAAGATAGCGCGCACCCGGTGCCAGCGCTTTCTCCGTCTACGCACTTGTCCCGACCCGCGCTACGGAGGACGGCCCTTCGCCGCCTGTGCGTAGGCGCACCTAATCTCAGCCGCGCTCGCAAGATTTCTCGGCGAAATTGCCACAGGAGTTGCAAGGGAATGGCATCGAAGACTTCGACCGCCCAAGCCGGACGCGGCAGCCGCCGCGGGTCGGCCGCGCTGGGCGGCTTGTTCTGGCTCTTGGCGCTGGCGCTCTTCGTGGCGCCCTTCCTGCGAGAGCGCGACAACATCGGGAGCTACGAGGGCGACTTCGGGCGCGACGTGGTGGCCGATAGCGAGACGGACAAGATCGACCTGCCCTTCGAGGTCGACGTCGCGAACTACGAGAAGGACATCGCTCCGGGTCTCGGGGCGCACATCGCGGCGGCGAGCGAGCAGTACTTCGGGCTCGAATCGCCCTGGCTGCGCGACACGGGCGCGGTCGAGTTCCTGCGCATCCCGTCCGGCAAGCAGAACTTCGAGATCCACTGCGTCGGCTGTCACGGCGCGACCGGCGACGGCGGCGGTCCTGCTGCGCGCTACCTCGAGCCGCGTCCGCGCAACTTCCGCCGCGGGCTCTTCAAGTTCACCTCGACGGACGCCGCATCGCGCCCGCAGCGCCGCGACCTCTTCCAGACCATCACGCGCGGCCTCGCGGGCTCTTCGATGCCCGAGTTCCGGCTCGTGAACGAGGAGAAGCGCTGGGACTTGGTCGAGTACGTGCGCTGGCTCTCGATGAAGGGCGAGTTCGAGCAGATGATGCTCGACGACGCCTACGAGAATGAAGAGCTGCCGGACGCCGCGGATATCGCAGGCATCGTTATCAAGCGCTGGCACCCGGCGAACCTGCGTTCGATCTTCCCAGGCGTCAACGAGACGCCGAACGATGCGGCCTCGGTCGAGCGCGGCAAGAAGTACTTCAACGACGTCGCCAAGGGCAGCTGCTATTCGTGCCACGGCTCGAGCGGCAAGGGCGACGGCCCGACCGCCGGCGACTACGAGGACGACTGGGGCTATCCGATCCGTCCGCGCGACCTGACCGCGGGCACGTTCCGCGCAGGCGCCGAGAGCGTCGACCTCTATCGCACGATCGCCGCGGGCATCAAAGGCACGCCGATGGGCTCGTTCGAGGGCGCGCTCAAGCCGGAGGAGATCTGGGACCTCGTCCACTTCATCCAGTCGCTCTCGAAGAAGGAGCTCGCCCAGTGAACGCAACCACCGCACTCGGCACGCACGGCGAGCCGCTCGTCAACTACCGCCTCATCAAGGCCCACCTCACGGCGGGCGCGATCGCGCTCTCGATCAGCATGATCGCGGGCTTCCTCTACGCGCTGCAGTACGTCGGCTATTACCCGCTCGGCCACGACAACTGGATGCTCACGCCGGGGCACATGCGCTTCCTGCACACGAACATGGCCGCCTACGGCTGGCTCGTGAACGGGTTCACGGCGATGCTGTACTACGTCGTGCCGCGCTTGACCGGCAAGAAGGTGCTCTCCGACAAGCTCGGAGAGCTGATCTTCTGGGTCTGGCAGCTGATCCTCGCGCTCGCCCTCTTCGGATACCTGACCGACAAGGCCCAAGCGATCGAGTGGGGCGAGACGCCGACGGGCTTCCGCCCGGGCACGTGGGAGCTGAACTACGTGCCGGTCGACCTCTTGGTCGTGATCGGCGCGGTGCTCGTGATCGTGCAGTTCATGACGCCGATCTACCACGCGCGCGACCAGAAGTTCTACGTGACGCTGTGGTACTTCACCACCGGACTCGTGTGGCTCGCGCTCACGTATTTGATGGGGAACATCATGCCCGAGTGGATGCTGCCCGGCGCGGCCGGTGCCGCGACGACGGGCCTCTTCATCCACGACCTCGTCGGCCTGTACGTCACGCCGATGGGCTGGGGGATGATGTACTTCTTCGTTCCTCTGATCCTGAAGAAGCCAATCTGGAGCCACTCGCTCTCGGTGATCGGATTCTGGGCGCTCGCCTTCTTCTATCCGCTCGGCGGTGTGCACCACTTCCTGATCTCGCCGATTCCCGACTACGTCGAGTTCGGCGCGATCACGACCACGATCGCGATCGAGGTCGTGGTGACGACCGTCGTCGTGAACTTCTTCATGACGCTTCGCAGCAAGTGGAGCGCGCTGCGCACGAGCATGGCGATCCGCTGGTTCTACGTCGGCGCGGTCTTCTACTTCATCACCTGCCTGCAGTGCGCGTTCCAGGTGACGTGGATGTTCCAGAAGGTGATCCACTTCACCGACTGGGTCGTCGGCCACGCGCACCTCATCATGTTCGGCGTGTTCACGTTCTGGCTGTTCGGCGTGATCGACTGGCTGTGGCCACGCGTGTGTCGGCGCGAGTGGTACTCGAACACGCTGCGCGGCTGGCAGTTCTGGATGTGGTCTGTCGGCGTCTTGATCATGTTCTTCGACCTGATGATCGCGGGCCTCGTGCACGGCTACATGCAGCGCGACTTGAACGACTGGTCCGACATCCTGCGCATGAGCGAGCCGTTCTGGTGGGTGCGCGCCTTCTCCGGCGTGATGATCCTGATCGGCCTCTTCTGCCAGCTCTACAACATGTACATGACGGCCAAGGCCGGCGCGGCGTACCAAGAAGACAAGCACTACGTCCCCGCGAACGCGGACTGATCCCCAAGGAAACCTGCAACCATGGAACGTTTCTACACGCTGGTGTTCATCGGGGGCGTCGGCTGCTTCGCCATCGCCTTCCTCCTGTCCATGATCTTCCCGTGGATGAGCCTCGAGAGCTTCCACGGCATGGACTACCACACCCTCGAGCAGCTCGCGGAGAAGCCGAGCGTCGAGTTCGTGCAGCTCGAGCAGCGCTTCCCCGCGGCGTTCAAGGAGCACTACGGCGAGGTCTCGCCCGCGAGCTACGCCAAGGCGTTGCAGCGCGGCCGCGACGTCTACGTCGGCCAAGCGTGCTGGCACTGCCACAGCCAGTACGTGCGCGTCGTGAGCAACGAGCACGTCCGCTGGGGACCGCCGTCCTCGGCGCAGGAGTACCAAAACGCGCTGAACCAGCCGCACCTCTGGGGCACGCGCCGCGTCGGCCCCGACCTCGCGCGCGAGGGCGGCAAGAAGTCGAACGATTGGCACATCGCGCACTTCATCAACCCCAAGAGCGTCGTACCGCACTCGGTGATGCCGCCCTATCCCTTCTACTTCGACGAGAAGGGCGTGCCGAATGAGGACGGCTTCGCGCTGATCACCTACCTGCAGTGGCTGGGCACCGTGCAAGCGGGCATCCCGGTCGCGGAGAGGGTCACGCCGTGAGCGCCCAGAAGAACGAGATTCCGCTCTCGCGCCGCCGCTGGCGCACGATCCACGTGGTCTTCACGCTGGTGTGCCTCGGCGCGGGCTGCATGTTCGTGTTCAAGCTCCACGAGTTCCTGCGCACGATCAAGAAGGACGAGCTCGCGGGCTTCGCCTTCGATCCGATCCTGACCTACGGCTTCGTCGCGATCGGCTTCTTCATGTTGCTCGTGTGGGCTTTCCTGACGGGGCAGTTCAAAGACGTCGAAAAGACCAAGCACGAGATGCTCGAGCGAGTCTGGCGCCAAGAGCGCGAAGAGGGTCTCGACTTCGGGGAGGACTTCCAGTGAGCGAGCTCGACACCGACAGCCGTCAGCACGACCCGGGCTTCGGCCATGGCGGAGTGCCTTGGTACCTGATGCTCCTGTACGTGGCGTTCCTCGTGTTCTTCACGTGGTACGTGCTCGAGTACCAGTTGCCCGACTATCTCAAGAAGCCGCCGGTCGGAACGCAGACCGAGGCCGCGAAGTAGGCGCGACGCGGGGCCGATCGCGCCCCGCGCCACGTCGACAGCGATGACTCCGCCGATCGAGCCGACGAACCACGCGCCCGACGCGAGCTGCGCCCACTGCGGGCTGCCGCTCGCGCCGGGCGCGAGTCGTGACAGCGAAGGCGGCGAGGCCTACTGCTGCAGCGGCTGCTTCCTCGCGCATCGTCTCGGCCACCGCGGTCTCGAAGCGCGCACCGACCGCTTGTTCGCGCGCGTGGCCCTCTCCGCGTTCCTCGCGATGGGCGTGATGGTGTTCTCGCTCTCGCTGTACGGCGGCATGCTGCACGAGCAAGGCGAGCTCGCGGGCGCGCAGGCGCTCGCCGGGATCTATCGCCTCGGCGCGCTCGCGTTCTCGA
The DNA here is from genome assembly GCA_903928115.1 of uncultured Planctomycetota bacterium. Taxonomy (GTDB): domain Bacteria; phylum Planctomycetota; class UBA1135; order UBA1135; genus F1-120-MAGs118. The sequence continues at coordinate 37,606 of CAIYPP010000135.1, read as the reverse complement.
CGCCGGTGATCCTGCTGCTCGGGATGCCGCTCGCCGACGCGGTGATCTCCCTGCGTCGCTGGCTGTCGGCGGAGGCGTTGATCCTCCTCGGCACGCTCTCCGCGTGGGCCGTGAGCGTGTGGAACACGTTCCGTGGCGGTGGCGACGTGTACTTCGACACCGCGACGATGGTGCTGCTCCTGTACTCGGTGGGGCGCTGGCTCGACGTTCGTGCGCGAGAGAAAGCCACGGAAGAGCTGCGACGCATCGTGCCCGAGCGCGAGACGCCCGTCGCCTTGCTCGTAGGCCACGACGAGCGCGAGGTGCGCGCGGAGTCCCTGCGCCCCGGCGACCTCGTCCGCGTCCGTCCCGGCGAGATCGTGCCCGTCGACGGGATCGTCGAGTCGGGGCGCTCGTTCGCGGACACCTCCGCGCTCACGGGCGAGTCGCAGCCGCGCAGCGTCGGCGTCGGAGACACGGTGCACGCGGGCATCGTTCTTACCGACGGCGTACTCGTCGTCCGCACGGCCGCGGGCGTCGGCTCGCGCTTGCGCGACGAAATCGAGCGGCTTCTGCACGAGGCCCTGACGCAGCGCTCGCGCTGGGTTCGCATCGCCGATCGCATCGCCGGAGTGCTGATGCCGTTCGTGTTCGTTCTCGCGGCGTGCGTCGTGGCGCTGCGCTGGCATTCGCACGGACCCGAGCAGGCATGGCTCGACGGTCTCTCCGTGGTGTTGATCTCGTGCCCCTGCGCACTCGGAATCGCGACGCCGCTGGCATTTTGGACGGCCATCGGCGAGGCGTGGCGACGTGGCATCCTCGTGCGCGGTGGCGAAGCCCTCGAGCGGCTCGCGCGCGTGCGCTCGGTGCTGCTCGACAAGACTGGGACGCTCACATCGGGGGAGTTCGAGCTCGAGCGCATCGAGCCCGAGCACGGCGGGGACGCTGGCGCCTTGTTGCGTCTCGCCGCGGCGCTCGAGCTCGGAAGCGAACACCCGATCGCGCGCTCGATCCGCCATGCATGGCGCTTGCAGAGCGGCGGGGAGCTGCCTTGTGTGCGCGAGTTCCGCGCGCTCCCCGGCGTCGGCGTCGAAGGCCTCGTCGAGGAGCGGGCACTCGCGCTCGTCAGCGATCGCGAGGCCGATGTCGACGGGGCGACGGTCGTGCAGCTCGTCGAGCGCAGCGATGGGGGCTCGCGCAGGCTCGCGAGGCTCGTCTTGCGCTCTCCGGCGCGCCCGGAGGCGCGCGAGGTCTTGCGCGGGCTCCGCGGACTTCAGTGCGAGGTCGCGGTGCTCACCGGCGACTCCGAGGGTCCGGCTCGCGCGCTCGCGCGCGAGCTCGGCGTCGAGGTCGAGTCTCGGCTCTCGCCGGCCGACAAGGTCGCGCGCATCCGCGCTCGCGGCCGCTCTTCGGCGTTCGTCGGCGACGGACTCAACGACGCGGCCGCGCTCGCGGCAGCGGAGGTCGGAATCTCGATGGCCGGCGGATCGGCGACGAGCCTCGCGGCAGCGCAGGTGAACCTCTTGCGACCGGGTCTCGCGGAGCTGCCCGAGCTCCTCTCGCTCGCGCGCTCGGCGGTGCTCGCGGCTCAGCTCAACCTTGCGTGGGCGTTTCTCTACAACGGCGTCGGTCTCTACCTCGCCGCGACCGGCAAGCTGACGCCGATCTTCGCGGCGTCCTCGATGGTGGTCTCCAGCGTGTTCTCCGTGCTCAACTCCGGACGCTTGATTCGGCGTCGCCGCGACGGCGAGGTCGCAGGGCCTGCGCTACGCACCAGTTCGGACGAGCTCTCCGCACTCGGGCCTACGGCGGGTGTGCGTAGTCCCACCTAAGTTCGCTGCGTACGCGGCCGATGGCGTCCGCGGAGGACGTTCGATGCCGCTGGGGAAGACGCGCGACAGGGTGGTGCAGGGGCTGGGCAAGGCCCGCGGCCGCCTGCACCGCTACAACCGGATCCGAATCGCCGTGGCGGTGCTCTTCACCGCGCTGATCGCAGCGCTCCCGGCCTTCGACCTGCTGCGCTTCGATCTGTGGGGCGGCGACCACCACTATCTGGGCGAGCGCTTGGACCTCGTGTCGACGGCCAAGCGCTTTGCCTTTCCGTTCCTCGGAATCAACATCGCGATCGTCCTCACCAGCCGATTCCTCGGGCGCTATCTGTGCGGTTTCGTGTGCCCGTACGGCGCCGTCGCCCGCCTCGGCGAGTGGCTGCGGTTCCGCGCCAAGACGCGCCGGGATCGCGCGCTCGGCATCGCGCTCCTGCTCTCGATCTGCGCGCTGCTCTCGGCGATCACGTTCAGCTTCTGGGTCGACTGGCGCGTCTTCCGGGACGGCTCGGCCCTCGCGATCGCGCTCTCGGGGAGCTTTGTGTTCGCGATGGTCACGAGCTTCTACTTCTTCGTGCAGCGCATCGGCTTGGGCTTCTGCCGCAACTGGTGCCCTTCGGGCGTGTACTTCGCACTGCTCGGCCACGACACGCTGAACGGCGTACAGTTCGCGCAGGCTGCGAGCTGCACGGACTGCGGCGCGTGCGACAAGGCCTGTCCGATGGACTTGAAGCCGCGCGAGATGTCGGGAGGCGCCTATCGCACGGGCGACGGCTTCTATCCGGACGGTCTGTCGAATTTCTCGCTCTGCATCCGCTGCGGCGACTGCATTTCGGCCTGCGAGGGCACGAACCAGCGCTCCACCGAGCCTGTGCCGCTGCGCATGGGCTTCTTGCCCAAGGGGGCCCGCGAGAGCGGCGCACCGGGCCACGTCGAGAGCGGGACGTGAGCGGGCTCGAGCTGCTGCCGTTTCTGGCGCTCGGCTTCGCGGGCTCGCTGCACTGCGCGGGCATGTGTGGCCCGCTCGCGCTCACCTTTGCGCTGGGGCGCGGCGCGCCGAGGCCGAGCGACGTCGCGGCCTACGTCGTAGGCAAGGCCGCGATGTACTCGGTGCTCGCTCTGCTCGCAGCACGCACGATCGCGGAGTTGGGCGCGCGTCAGCCGAGCTGGCTTGCGGGATTGCGTGCGGCGCTCGCGGTCGTGGCAGCGCTCGTGATGCTCTCGGTCGCACTCACGGCGCTCGGTTGGCTTCGCACGCCACGCTGGCGCTGGTTTGGCTCGCTCGAGAAGGCCCTGCGCGGCGCGCTGCGCGGGACCGACGAGCTCCCCGGAGCCATGCGCGGGCTCGCCTTCGGCGCGGCGAACGGGCTCTTGCCCTGCGGACTCTCGTGGTCGGCCGTCGCGCTCGGTGCTGCATCGTCGGAGCCGTCGCTCGCTCTGGCGGGTCCGTTCGTCTTCGGCCTCGCCACCGGGCCCGTCCTCGGGGCGCTCGCACTCGGCGCAGGTCGCATTCCTGCAACGTGGCGCGCGCGCGGTGCCCGGCTCGCGGCCTTGGCGCTCCTCGGCTACGGCACTTGGACCTTGGCGCGAGGGCTCCAGCCGCTTGCGCCCGAGTCGAGTGCGAAAGTCCTTCCGGAGTGCTGCGCGGACGAGACCGTTTCCAGTTCTGAAACGCGATAGTTTTGGGCTGTGGTCAAGCTGAACGTTTTGGACGTGCGATAGCAGGGGTGCGCCCGGCGTCGTGGCTCCCGCGGAAGGGAGCGGCGCCCGCGCAGAACCCCGCCACCCCGCTCACGATGTCCAGCCTGCAGCTCGACCCCATCCTGCTCGAAGCCGTCATCCGCGGCACGGCCGAAGGGCTCACGATGACCGGCCTCACGCCGCCGCCCGTGGGTGCCTCGCGCTTCCACACGGTCTCGCGCCCGATCTCCGTGATGGTCGGCATGGTGGGCAAGACCAACGGCACGTGCGCCATCTCCCTCTCGGAGAAGGCCATGCTCCACATCGCAAGCCAGCTGATGGGCGAGGAGCGGCGCGAGATCGACGTCGAGACGGTGGATGCGATCGGCGAGGTCGCGAACATGATCGCGGGCCGCGTCAAGGAACTCCTAGTCGGCACGCCCTTCGAGATGGAGAACATCTCGGTGCCCAGCGTGATCATGGGTGCGAGCTACTCGGTGCACTTCGCGCGTGGCATGCACGTCGTGTCCGTCGACTTCGAGCTCTCGAACCTGCCGCTCACGGACGCCAAGGATCGCTTCTTCTCCGTCACGCTCTCGCTCCTGCGACGCGTCGCCGTCGCAGCGTGAGATCGCAGCGTGAGCTCGCGCGCGGTCAGACGAGTCCGAAGACGACGTTGAGCAACCGGTAGGTGAGCGCGGCGAGGAGCGCCGTAGCAGGCAGGGTGAAGACCCAAGCCATCAGGATCTTGCTGCCGAGGCCCCAGCGAACGGCAGAGAGTCGTCTCGTCGCACCTACGCCCATGATGGAGCCGGTGATCGTGTGGGTCGTCGAGACGGGCACGCCCATGTAGGCCGCGACTCCCAGTGTCGCGCTCGCAGCCGTCTCCGCGGCGAAGCCATGGATCGGCTGGATCTTGATCAGGCCCGAGCCGAGGGTCTTGATGACCTTCCAGCCGCCCGCGGCCGTGCCCAGTGCCATCACGGTCGCGCAGGCGAGCTTCACCCACAGCGGGACCTCGATCTCCGACTGGAACCCGCCGGCGACGAGCGCCAGCGTGATCACGCCCATGACCTTCTGAGCGTCGTTGTTGCCGTGCTCCCACGCCATCCACGACACGCTCAAGAGCTGCGCCTTGCCGAAGTTGCCTTGCACGCGCCGTGGCGACCAACGTCGCACCAGCCACAGGAGGCCCCACATGAGAAGGAAGCCGAAGAGCAGGCCTGCGATGGGGGAGACGAGCATCGCTACGAGCGTCTTCTGCACACCCGCGAAGTTGACGATGTCCGAGCCCTTCGCCATGGCGGCCGCGCCGACGAGCGAGCCGATCAGGGAGTGGGAGCCGGAGATCGGCATCCCGAGCCACGTCATGCCGCCGACCCAGAGCGCCGCGGCGAGCATCGAGGCCAGAACGACGGTCTGGGTGACGAACTGCGGGTCGACGAGGCCGCCGCCGATCGTCTTGGCGACCTTGGTCGAGACGAGCGCGCCACCGAAGTTGAGCGCCGCCGCGAGCAGCACCGCCGACGAGGGGCTCAGCACGCGGGTCGAAACGACCGTCGCGATGGCGTTCGCGGAGTCGTTCCAGCCGTTGGTGTAGTCGAAGAGCAACGCCGCGATCACCACGGCGATGATCAGGAAGGTCGGATCAGCCATTCTTGAGGATGATCGCTTCGATGACGTGGCCGACGCTGGAGCACTTGTCGAGGGCCGACTCGGTGATCTCGTGCAGCTCTTTCATCACGATGAGCTTGACCGGGTCCTTCTGCTGCGCCGCGCGCTCCTCGGCGATGAGCTTTGCGAGCACGCCGCGGAAGATCAGATCGCCTTCGTTCTCCAACTTGGAGAGTTCGAGCAGCGACTCCTTCATCTGCGGGATCTTCTTCATGTCCCGCAGGCCGCGGATGGTCACTTGGAGGCGCTCGGTCATCAGCACCAGCACCTGCGCCTGCGCGTGCAGTTCCTCGGGCACCCGCTCGATCCCGAACATCACGAAGCGCTGCGCGCATGCGTCGATGTAGTCCACGACGTCGTCGAGTCGCGTCACCAGCGCGTGGATGTCCTCGCGGTCGATCGGGGTGATGTACGTTTGGTACAGCATCTCCAGTCCGCGGTGCGTCACCCGGTCGGTCTGGTTCTCGATCTCCTTCACCGCCCGCGCGTTCTCGCGGAAGTGCGGCGGGTCCTTGAGCAGGTTCTGGAACGCTTTCGCCACCTCGACGATCCGGGCGCCGGACTCGTCGAAGAGATCGAAGAACTCCTCGTTGCGGGGAAAGAGACGGAAGGCCATGCGGGGGCTCCTCGCGGGGTTGAGGGGCCGTCAGGATGGCGTCCAACCCGCCGCAAGATCAAGACAGGATCAAGAGACGGGTGCTGTGCGGCGATTCTTGGTCACTTCTTGATGGATCGGCGGCCTGGAATGGCTCTCGGGGGCAGTTCCTGTGTGCTTCTTGATGTGCTCCACATGAGCGGAGCGTTCCCGGCTGGTGCAGCTCTGCCGCTGCGGCCGAGTCAGTCGCGCGGCGGGACGCGCTGGGCGAAGCCGTCGGTGCGGTAGGCGCGGGCGAGGATCGACATGGGGTGCATGGGCTTCTTGCCGGCGTGCTGGGCGAACTGGATCGCGGCGAGGGGGCAGTCGGTGGCCCAGACCTCGCTCTCGGCGGCTTGCATGCCCTCGAAGGAGTTCTTGCCGTAGCGCTGCGAGGGCTCGAAGCCCTCGACCTTCATCGCGTAGGTGCCGTCGTGGCCGCAGCACTCCATCACCATGCGCGGGACGACGCCGGGGATCTTGCGCAGGAGGTCGCGGCCGCGGAAGCCGATCGCCTGCGCGCGCAGGTGGCAGGGCGCGTGGTAGGCCACGCTGTCGCCGGGGCTCGACTGGAAGTTCGTGTTGAAGCGCTCTTCCTCGCGGATCGACCAGAGGTACTCGCTCGGGTCGCGCACCGCCTCTGCGAGCTTCTTCGCCCGCTCGCGGTCCTCGCCTTCGAGCAGCTCGGGATACTCGCGCCGCATCATCATCGAACAGGTCGGATTGATCGCCAGCACCTTCGCGCCCGCTTCGACATGGGGCATGAGGAGGTCGAGGTTGTGGCGCGCATTCTTGCGCAGCGTCTCGAGGTCGCCGTGCTCCCACGCGGGCATGCCGCAGCAGGCAAGGCCTTTCACGCAGCCGCAGCCGACCTTGTTGCGCTCTAGGACCTCGAGCGTGTCTCGCCCGATCTGCGGCTCGTTGTTCTGCACGTAGCAGGTCTGGAAGAGCACCGTCTCGCTGCCCGGCTGCTCGACGAGCTTGCCCGCTTCGGCGGCCCAGCGCTCGAACGTCGTCGCGGCGAAGTCGGGCAGCAGCTTGTCGCGGTGGATCCCGAGCGTCTTCTCCATGAACCAGCGGTGGATCCCGACGCGATTCATCGTGTTCGCGAGGCCGAAGCTCGCGCGCGCCGCGGTCCCTGCGAGGTCGGGATCGCCGAGCACGCGATCGCGCAGCTTGATCCCGTCCTTCTTCGCGCGCACGGCCTGATGGCGGTGGATGAGCTTGGGGAAGTCGAGCTGGAACTCGTGCTTGTCGCGCGGTGTGTAGGGGCACTGAACGTCGCAGAGCTTGCACTGGAAGCACGCGTCGGCTACGCGGTTCACCTCCGGCTCGGAGAGCTTGCGCACGTCGCCCGCGTGGTTCTTGTCGATCAGATCGAACATCACGGGGAAGCTGTCGCAGTACTTGAAGCACATGCGGCAGCCATGGCACAGGTCGAAGGCGCGCTCGATCTCCTTGCGCAGCAAGCCCGCGTCCCAGTACGTCTCCTCGCTCGGGTCGTACGACAGGCCGTCGGTCGGCTTGTACGAGATCGGCGGGTGCGCGGAGGCGGCGAGGTCGTCGTGGTTGTGCTCGTGCTCGGACATGGCGGGAGTGTGCGGCGCAGGGCGAGGAAATGCACGCGGCCGACGCCCGAGCTGCGCTCCGACGTCGGCCGTTCACGCAAAGGCTGCGTCTTCGATCAGGAGATCGACTTCAGCATCGCGGCGAACTTGCCGGCGTGGGCCTTCTCGGCCTTGGCCAGCGTCTCGAACCAGTCGGCGATCTCGGCGAAGCCCTCTTCGCGCGCGGTCTTCGCCATGCCCGGGTACATGTCGGTGTACTCGTGCGTCTCGCCGGCCACCGAGGCCTTGAGGTTGAGCATCGTGTCGCCGATCGGCAGGTCCGTCGCCGGGTCGCCGGCCTTCTTCAGGAAGTCGAGGTGGCCGTGCGCGTGGCCGGTCTCGCCCTCGGCGGTGTCGCGGAAGTTGCCGGCGACCTCGGGGTAGCCCTCGACGTCGGCGATCTTCGCGAAGTACAGGTAGCGGCGGTTGGCCTGGCTTTCGCCGGCAAAGGCGGCCTTGAGGTTGGCGTGGGTCTTCGAGCCCTTGAGGTTCGACATGGTCACTTTCTCTCTGGTTTGGGGGTTGGTGGGAAGGGGTTCGTGGGGGACGCGAGGGACTCACGCCCCGTTCCTGCGCGACGCGGGGCGTCGCCGGTCGGTGGTGCGTGCGCACGCGGCACACAGGCCGCGAAACTGCACGCTGTAGCTCCGCGCCACGAAGTCGCGCGAGCGCCGCGGGAGGGTCAGCGCGGCGAGCTCCGTGGCCTCGTGATCGCGCACCGCGCCGCAACGATCGCACACGAGGTGGTGGTGCAGGTCGGTGCGCGGGTCGTAGCGCTGCTCGGAGCCGGGGTGAGCGATGCGCACGGCGAGGCCGAGCTCGACCAGCGTCTCGAGCGTGCGGTAGACCGTGGCGCGCGAGAGCGCGGGCATCTGCGCCGCGACGTCGGCATGCAGCGTGTCCGCGGCCGGATGGTCGGTGCAGCCGAGGAAGCGCTCGAGGATCGCGCGACGCTGAAGCGTGAGCGGCAGGCCGCGCGAGCGCAGCGCGGTCGCCGCGCGCTCGAGCAGCTCGGAGGAATGCGCACCTTCGGACGTCATCGGCGCAACACTATGCCGTTGCGAACTTGTCGCAACAAGGACGCGGCGACATCCCACGTGGGGCGCGCGCTCCGGTGCGCTACCCTGCCCCCTCCCGAATTCGACCGATTCGCAGCCCTTCTCTTGGAGAGTTCCCCGATGCGCGCCTTGATTCTGCCGTACGCCGGTCGCCGGCCCCGCTTCGGTCCCGGGGTATTCGTCGCGCCGACGGCGTCGGTGATCGGGGAGGTCGAGCTCGGCGCGCGCGCGTCGATTTGGTACGCGGCGGTCGTGCGCGGCGACGTGAACGCGGTCCGCATCGGCGCGGAGTCGAACGTGCAAGACGGGGCGGTGCTGCACGGCACGCTCGGCGAGTGGCCGGTCGTGGTCGGAGAGCGCGTCTCGATCGGTCATCAGGCGACGCTGCACGGATGCGTGGTCGAGGACGGTGCGCTCATCGGGATCGGCGCGCGCGTGCTCGACGGCGCGAGGATCGGCGCGGAGTCTCTCGTCGCAGCGGGTGCTCTCGTGCGCGAAGGCACGGTGGTGCCGCCGCGCTCCCTCGTCGTCGGGGTGCCCGGCGTCGTGAAGCGTGAGCTCAACGAGCGCGAGCTGGAGATCGTGCGTCGCACGAGCGGGCGCTACCTCAAGCTCGCGCAGGACACGCGGGACGCCTGCATCGCGGCAGGACATCCCGATCCTTTCGTCGCGAGCTAGCGCTTCGTTCGCGCGCGCACCAGCGCGCGGGACTCGCGGAACACGCTGCGCAGGATGCGCGTGAGCGCCGCGCGCGAGAAGCCGCGCGGGGCAACGCGAAGGAGCTCGTCGAGCATCTCGCGCTCCCGACGTGGGTCGGCAGCGGGCAGTTCGAGGCGGCGCTTGAGCACACCGATCTGCGCCGCGAGTCGGGCACGGTCGGCGAGGACGCGCAGGAGCCGCGCGTTCACGCGGTCCATCTTGCGGCGCGCGTGCGTGAGCTCGCGCGGCGTGGGCGGGGAGGCGGCGCGCTGACGGGACATGCGCGGGATGCTACCGTCGCGCACCATGGAAGGCCGCAAGGAACGCATGCCGGAGGTGCTCGCGCCCGCGGGCGACGAGTCCGCGCTCGCCGCAGCGCTCTCTGCGGGCGCCGACAGCGTCTACTTCGGGTTGTCCGAGGGCTTCAACGCGCGAGCGCGCGCGGGCAACTTCACCGCGGAGCGCTTGCCCGAGACCGTCGCGCGGATTCACCGCGCCGGAGCCCGGGCGTACCTCGCGCTCAACACGCTCGTCTTCGAGCCCGAGTTGCCCGTGGTCGAGCGCATCGTGCGCCTCGCGGCCGCCTCCGGCGTCGACGCGCTCATCGTGCAGGATCCGGCGGTCGCGCGCATCGCGCAGGCCCTTTGTCCGGCGCTGGAGGTGCACGCGAGCACGCAGATGACGATCTCGAGCGCGGAAGGCGCAGAGTTCGCGCGCTCGCTCGGCGCGACGCGCGTGGTCGTGCCGCGCGAACTGTCCGTCGAGGAGATCGCGCTCCTGCGGAAGGGGACCGACCTCGAGCTCGAGGTGTTCATCCACGGTGCGTTGTGCGTCTCGTGGAGCGGGCAGTGCCTCACGAGCGAAGCGTGGGGCGGGCGCTCGGCGAACCGCGGCGAGTGCGCGCAGTCCTGTCGCATGCCCTACGACCTCGTGGTCGACGGTGAGACGCGCGAGCTCGGCGACGTGAAGTACCTCCTGAGCCCGAAGGACCTCGCGGGTCTGCGCGCGGTCGAGGAGCTCGCGAAGCTCGGCGTTCACGGTCTCAAGATCGAAGGACGCCAGAAGAACGCGACCTACGTCGCGACGGCGACGGAGACGTACCGGCACTACGTCGACGCGCTCGCGGCAGGCGAAGCAGCGACCGCGCGCGCGCGCAGGGACCTCTTGCGGGCGTCGCTGGCGTACACGCGCGGCTTCAGCGACGGCTTCTTGGGCGGCAGCGATCACCAGACGCTCGTCGAAGGGCGTTTCCCTAAGCACCGCGGGCTGTACCTCGGCGTGGTCGAGCGCGTCGAAGGCGCCAGCGTGCGGGTCGAGCGCGACCTCGCGGGGCGGCCGTGGACCGGCGCGCTCGCGGCTCCGACGCGCGTGGGCGGACCCGACGGCAGGCCGAGCGCGGCGCGCGCGGGTTTCGGCGGAAGCGATGTCGCGAGCGACGGTCCCGCGCCGGAGGAGCTCGAGGTTCGGCCGGGCATGGGCGTCGTCTTCGACGCCGGAGAGCCCGAGGACAAGCACGAGCCCGGCGGGCCGATCTTCCGCAGCGAGCGCACGGAAGAGGGTTGGCGGCTGTGGTTCGGCGTGCCCGGGCCGGATCTCTCGCGCGTCGAGCCGGGGCAGCTCGTGTGGGTGAGCGGCGATCCGTCGATCGGTCGCGAAGTCGAGCGCGCGCTCGGGCTCGGCGAGCCCACGGGGCGCATCGGCCTTGCGCTCACGGTCGAGGGCCGCGATGGCGAGCCGCTGCGTGTGCACGCGCGCGCGGGGCACGCGACGGCCTTCGCGACCAGTGACTCGCCGCTTGCGACGTCTTCGGGCGCGGGGCTCGACGAGGCACTTCTGCGCTCCAAGCTCGCGGCCTTCGGTGGGACGCCATTCCGCCTCGACAAGCTGCAGTTCGGCGGCCTCGGGCGCGGCCTGCACCTGCCGGTTTCGGAGCTGAAGGCGCTGCGGCGCGAGCTTGTCTCGGCGCTCCAGATGCAAATCGAGCGTGGACCGGCGCGCGAGCTAGAGAGCGAGGCTGTGCTCCCCAAGCTGCTCACTGCGGCGAGGTCACCGAGCCCTGCGCTCGTGCGCGAAGCGCGCGTGATCCCGCTCTGCCGCGAGCTGGAGCAGCTCGAGGCGGCGATCGAGTGCGGGCTCGACGAGGTCGAACTCGACTGGATGGAGATGGTCGGCCTCGCGCGCGCGGTCGAGCGGGCGCGCAGCGCGGGTTTGCGCGTGGGCATTGCGACAGTGCGCGTCCAAAAGCCCGGTGAAGAAGGCTTCGACCGCCGCATCGAGGCGCTCGCGCCGGACTCCGTGCTCGTGCGGCACTGGGGTGCGCTGGTCCACTTCCAGCGCCAGCGCCGCGTCGGCGAGCGTCCGCTTCTGCACGGCGATTTCTCGCTCAACGTGACGAACTCGATCACCGCGCGCGAGCTCTTCGACCGCGGACTCGACACGCTCACGGCGTCTCACGACCTCGACGAGGAGCAGCTGCGTGCGCTGCTCACGGCGAGCGACGCTTCGCGCTTCGCCGTCACGCTCCACCACCGCATCGCGACGTTCCACACCGAGCACTGCGTGTACTCGCACCTGCTCTCGCGCGGGCGCGACCACCGCACGTGCGGTCGTCCGTGCGAGGCGCACCGCGTCGCCCTTCGCGATCACAAGGGGCACGAACATCCCGTGATCGTCGACGTCGGCTGCCGCAACACGGTGTTCGACGCGAACCTGCAGTCTTCCGCGGCGCTGGTGCCGGAGTTGCTCCAGCTCGGCGTACAACGCTTCCGCGTGGAGTTCGTGCGCGAGACCCGCGCCGAGGCTCGTGCGGCGATTGCAGCCTATGCCGACTTGCTCGCAGGGCGCGTCGCACCGCAGGAAGCCGCGGCGCGCGCTCGCGCTCGGCTGCAGATGGGTGTCTCCAGCGCGCCGATGGCACTGATGCGCTGAGCCAAGGGCGAACTACGCTGCGCGCGAGGCCGCGCTGCGCTGTTCGAGCACGTCGAGCGCTGCGACGAGGTACGCCTCGGCGAACGTCGGGAAGTTGAAGATCGACTCCAAGAACAGGTCGACGTCGGCGTTCGAAGCGATCGCGACTTGCGCCACATGGACGAGCTCCGTCGCGCCGTCGCCCACGATGTGTGCGCCGAGCAGCTTGCGCCCGTCGGGCGCGCAGACGAGCTTCAGAAGCCCGCGTTCGTCGCCATTGATGATGCCGCGGGCGAGCTCTTCGAACCGCGCGCGACCGACGACGCACGCCCCGTAGCTCGCGCGAGCCTCGGCCTCGGACATTCCAACCGTCGCGATCTCCGGAATCGAGTAGATCCCGACGGGAACCGCGCCGCGCGCATCGAGCCCCGGAAGCCCGAGTGCGTGACGGATCGCCCTTCGTCCTTGCTCCATGGAGGTCGCCGCGAGTGCGGGCGGTCCGATGACGTCACCCACGGCGTAGATGGACTCCACGGCGGTCCGACACTGAGCATCGACTTCGATCGTGCCGCGCGGACTCAATTGAAGCCCAGCTTTGGAAAGGTCGAGGCCGGAGACTTGGGCCGTGCGGCCGAGCGCGCAGAATGCCTTCTCGCTCCACAGAACCTCACCGTCTTCGAGCTCTGTGCGCACGCGCGACACGCCGTCGAACTCGACGTGACGAAGCGCGCGGCGGCCAAGGTAGCGTCCGCCCATGCGCTCGAACTCGCAAATCAACCGCTCGGTCAGCTCCGGGTCCAAGAACGAGAGCGGGCGCTCCGCCTTGTCGACCATCGTGACCTGCACGCCGAGCGCTGCAAAGAACGTCGCGAACTCGGTGGCGATCACGCCGCCGCCGAGCACGACGAGCGACTCGGGCAGGTAGGGGAGCGCTAGAACCGAGTCGCTGTCGAGCACATTCTCGTGGTCCACCGCCACGTTCGGCGGAGTTCGCGGCCGCGAGCCGGTTGCGATCACGATGTGGCTCCCGCGCACGTTGCGCTGGGATCCATCGATGCCCTTGACCAAGAGTTCCCGCGCGGAGACGAAGCTCGCGTGACCGCGCCAAGTGACGATGCCGTTGCGCTGCATCTGGCGCGTCATGTACTCCTCGTGCGCGCGCGTGACGCGATTTTTGCGCGCGATCAAGGCCGACAGTGCCGACGAGCAGCGCGCTCCGCGCTTCTCCCGCTCGAACTCGCTCATCCAGCGCAGATACGTCATCGCGCTGTTGCGCAGCGTCTTCGAGGGGATGGTCCCGCGGTGCACGCACTCACCGCCGACCGCGGCTTCGCGCTCGATCAGGAGCACGCTCGCACCGGCCTTGCACGCTTGGACCGCGGCCTTTTGACCGCCCGGGCCGCCGCCGATGACGACGACGTCGAACTGGTTCAGCGTGCTCAAGCGAAGGCCTCTGCTTGCTGTCGGACGGACCCCTCGCGTGCAAGCAAGCGCTCGAGATCGTCGTCGTAAATACCGAGCGTATCGAGCAGCAACCCGCACGCGGCGCGGACACGCTCGACGCTCAGAGCGGAGTCGCCGCGGTCCTCCAGCAGGTGCGAGAGCTGGTCCGCGAGCGCCGTGATGCGCACGTCGTCCCCGAAGCCGAGCGCACGCTCGATGTCGTGGTGGCATTGCATCGCCTCGCGAACGCACGGCGGCATGCTCCAGCGTTCGGCGAGTCGAGAGCCCGCCTCGCCGTGCAGCTCGATGAGGATCGGCTCCAGATGCTCACGCGCGAGCACGCCGGCGCTGCGGCGGAGCTCTTCCGTGGCGGCTTGCAAGAGAATGGGGATGCCTGCGTCGTGAAGCAGCGCGCAGAGGTAGGCGGTTTCGCCGTTGCTTCGTCGCACGCGACAGATCTCGCGCGCCCAAGCTGCTGTGAGAGCCGAATGCCGCCACAACGCTTGTGCCCAGCTCTCGTGGCCGCGGACGTCGAAGACTCGGCCTTGTAGCGCTGCCGCGAGCGCCACCTGCCCGAGCATTTGAAGCCCGAGTCGACTGGCAGCCTGCTGCAGCGACACGATGGGCTCCACCGGCGCGTACGCCGCGGAGTTCGCAATGCGCAGGACGTGGGCCGCGAGCGACGCATCGCGCTGCAGCGTCGAAGCCAGCTCGCGCGGATCCGCCTCGCCTCCCCGGCAGAGCGCGACGACTCTCGCAGCGGCCTCCGGCAGCAGCGGGAGGTCGAGCTCGCTGCGGGCGAGTCGGTCGGCGAGTCTCTCACGGAGTCGCTGGCCGACCGCGAGCGCTTGGGGCGTCGCTGTCGTCATGGTCGCGGGGATGCTGTCTCCTTTCGACCTTGGAACGTGACGAACTGAGCGGATCCCGCGCTGTGACCGCTAGAATCCGGGCTGTCGCAGCAGCATGGAAACTTCTTCCCAAGAGGTGGTGTTCGGAGCGCTGCTCGTGCTCGTCTCTGTGCCGTTGGTGTGCGCCGTGCTGGCCGTGGTGGGGTTGCGTCGCGGCCATGCGCGGACCGTGGGCGAGCCGCTCGCGAGGCAGCGTGCTTCGAGGACATGGCTGCGCGTTGCGTGGACCGTGCATGCGGCGGCACTGGCTGCGATCGTTGTGAATTGGGAGTCGCTCCCCTCGATCGCGGCGCTGACGCTGCTCGCCTTGGGGAGTCTGCTGCTCGCGCTCAGCCCGCTCGCTCACGACGCGGACATCGGGGAGCGCGGTGTCCGCCACGGCTGGATGGCACGCGCACTTGCGGATCTCGAGGAGTGGCGACTCACCGGCGAGCACCTACGTTGGAAGCTCGGGGGGGAGTGGGTCGCATGCCGGATCGCACCCGAGCATCACACGGCGCTTCGGGAGCGTCTGCGGCAGGCTTGCGCGGAGCGCGAGAGCCCCTTCAAGGACTGAGCTCGTTCCAGCGCCATTCCAGCGGCACTTGCGGACCGGGCCGCGCGTTTCGCTTGCGCACCAGCGCGCGACGGTGCGCTCCGATCGAAGGTAGCGCGCCGCGAAGATCGATGGCGCGGCCTTGGGCTGCGCACTCGGCGGAATACGCCGCGAACCAGCGAGACTGCTCTTCGAGCGAGAGCAGTGAGGCGCCGTCGAGCATGAGGCACGCGAGGTCGTAGCTGACGCCGCGACCCGGCGCGGGGAGCGGTCCGTGCCAAGCATCGATGAAGACGAGCTTGCGTGGATCCGCATCACGCGCGTCGGGAGAGACGAGCACGTTGCGCAGGAAGAGGTCACGATGAACGAAGTGCAGGGAATGCAGTCGGGCCACCTCGCGCGCGAGCTCGTCGAGCCAGGCGCGACGCTCGTCTGGCCGTGCCTGTGCAAGAGCGTCGGCGAGCGTGCGATGGGCGGGGAGCGGTTCGAGCGCGAGCAGCTGGTAGCGCACGACACCGTTGCGAAGCAGCACGCCGGCCGCGAGAGGCTTGGGGGCACGGAACAGGCGCTGGCGAAGCCATTCCAGATTCCTCGCTTCTCGCTCGCGCGGCGTCGGAGCGGAGAGGGCGCGCCTCAACGAATAGCGCCAGCGCGCCGAGCCGGGCAGGTGGTCGCCCTTGAGCCAAAGCGAACGCTGCGCGATCACGCGTAGCTCCCCGAGCACGCGCTGGGATCGCTCCGCCTCGATGACGACGTGCGCGAGCTCGGCGAGTAGCCCCGACCACTCTTCGTGGCCCGAGAGCGTGCCAGACGACGTGCGCACGCGCACTCGCTTCATGTCACGCGCTCCGCGACGAAGAACGTCTGTTGGGTGAAAAAACGCACGGGCGTCGAATATTCGACGATCCGACCGCCTGCAGCGGCCACGTGGCACTCCAGCTCGGCGCGCGAGAACGCGACGCGGCCTCTCGGTCCCTCACTGCGTCGGAGTCCCAGCCTCACTCTCAGCGCGGTCCATGAAGCGCTATCCCAAAATGACGCGACCAGAAGTCGATCCGCGACGCGCAGGAGCTCGCGGATCGCGATTGCACGCTCCTCGCTCGTGTGCAGGTGGTGCAGAAATCGACAGCTCACGACGACGTCGAAGGAGCGGGCGCGGAACGGCAGCGCCGTGATACTCCCGCGAAGGGCGGCGTGTTCGTGCGCCGCGCGCAGCTCCGCAAGCATGGATGCCGAGAGGTCGAGCGAGACGAGCGGCCTTTCGTGTTGCGCGAGAGCCTGCGTCAGACGTCCGGTGCCGCAGGGCGCATCGAGGACTCGCCCGCGAGCGCCGTGGCGTCTCAGAAGCTTCGCCACGGTCCGCGGATCGCGCCCGGCGGCGCGCGCGTCGGAGAAACGCGGACCCGCGTAGTGCTCACCGCTCCCCGGCGCGCTCCACTTGTCCGTCCGCTCGGTCACGGCAGTTGGAGCGGCACTCCGCCGAGGACGTGGACTTGCGGAACGACAAGCGCGCCCGTGCGCGAGCCGATTCGCCAACGTGCCGTCGCGACGGTCGCTTCGCCGCCGGTGTCGTCGGTCGAGTAGGGGACGACGATCGTGGCGCGACCCTCGCTGTCGAGCTCCGCGCGGGCTCGCCATGGCAGGCGATAGCGACCGGCCTCGAACACGAGCTCGATCTCGAGCTCGACCTGCTCGCGCGGAGCACCGCGTAGCTCGACGGGAGCGCCGAGGACGTGCTCCCAGACGAAGCCCACTGGAAAGCGCAGGTTCGTCACAGGATCCGCATAGCGCGGGTCGCGCTCCGGCGTGACGTGGACGAGGCGTAAAAACGTCGGCGGCGTCGGCTCGGAATGCGCGGGCGTGCCGTTGGGCAAGTAGGAGGCGCCATTGAAGAGCAGGCGCGCTGCGAAGGTCGCGTACCAGCGCTCGGTGAGGACGAGACCGCCCTTCGGGCCTTCGCGCAGGAACCTCTGCTGAAGCTCCGGGTCGGCGATGCGGCACAGGGAAGGCACGAGCTGGATCAACGAAGCTGGTGCGTACACGTAGCGGACACGGCGACGCTCGAGCATCGCTCTCGCGCGCGTTGGATCTTCTTCGAGGAAGAAGCGCGCCGGGTCGCGGTAGCTGTCGATCCCGATGTAGCTTCCGAAGTTCGTCGCGACGCTCGGAGCATCGGCGGCCCACTCGATCACGTGCCCGCGATCCCAGTGTGCGAGCACGCTCCATTCGTCATCTCGGCGCGAGCGCGTGCGGATCCACTCGAGTGCCTTGCGCTCGCCGAGCACGGGGTCTGCGGGGCCCGCGGTCTGCGCATCGCGCGGCGTGCGGAGCCGCTTCCAGGCCGAAGCTGCGCTCGGCCATTGGGCTGCGAGCGCGAGCAGAACGGCCAGCCAAGGCAGGGCTCGCGAGCGAACGCGAGCCACGCCGCGAGCTGCGGCGACTCCGAGCAGCACGGACATCGGCACCGCGAGCGGATCTGCAAAGCGACGCTGGAGCAGCGCCTGCGGCAGCAGCGCGAGCACGGCGATCACCCACGGCGCGAGCTCGTCTTCGCCATAGCGCAGCAGGCGCCACAGCGCCCACGCGAGCGCGAGCGGCACGAGGAGCACGCTGTACCCGAGCGCGAGGAACAGGACGCCGCTCTCCGCGCGCGCTCCGACGAGCGGCATGGACTCTTGCACGCTGTCCATGAAGCGATCGACGCGCGAGACCCACTCGAAGCCCGCGGCGATGCCTCGCGCGGGCGCGAGGTCGAGGCTCCACGCTGCCAAGGCGAGCACGGCGAGCGACCCTGCGACGAGGCCCGGGTACGCGCGGGCGAGAGGGCGTCCGCTCGCGAAGGCTTGCATTCCGAGCGGCAGAAAAACGAGTGCGCCGAGCCCCAGCTCCGCGAGGTGGAACCACGAGAGGTTCACGACCATCCACGGAAACTCGGTGCGCCAAGGGCTGGAAAGAACCGCGGGGAGGAGAACGGATGCCGCGCCCATGTGCAGCGCGAGTCCGAGCGGCGCGAGCCCCGGCGCGGCATGGTTCGATCGGCGCCACAGCATCCAGCCGAGAACGAGCTGCAGCTCGAGCACGTAGAGCAGCGACGCGACCCACGAGCCGAGCATGAGTCCGCAGAGCACGCCGAGCAGCAGGCCCCATCCCAGCGAGCGCCGCCGATTGCCAAGTTCGTCGGGCCGCAGTGCATGGGAGAGCACGAGCAGCGACGCCGCCGCGAGCAAGGAGATCCACGCGTGGTGGTCGCCCGTCCCGATCACGCCGTAGTTCACGGTCCCGCGACAGAGCGCCACGCCCACGCCCGCGACGAGGGCCGCGCTCCAGCCCGCGAGGCGCCACGCAGCCCAAGCTGCGAGCATCGCTGCGAGCACTCCGAAGATGCGCGGCGCCGAGGCCGTCGCACGCTCGATCCAACGCCAACGCGCTTCCGGTTCGTCGGGCGCGAATGGCTGCAGTACGGTCGCGAGCACGCCGTCGTAGTACGGCGGCCAAGGGATCGGCGCGCCGTCGGGGAAGTTCATACGCGCGTCGGTCTCCGCGACGTCGCCCTCGCGCATCGCTCGCTCGACTCGGCGCGCGTGATACAGCCCGTCGGGATCGCGGGAAAACCAAGCGCTTCCGTCGGGCGCATAGGGGTGCTTCAAGCCCTCGACGCTCCGCGGCAGCCACGCGAGCGCCGCGACGAAGGCGAAGATCGCGAGCAGGCTGAGACGGCGGAGGCGGGGGCTCATGCGCGACCCCATGCTATCGAGCCGCGGCGGAGGCTCCTACGAAGCTCAGGGGGCCGAGACCACTCCGCCTCGGAGCACGTCGGCCTCGCGGATCGCGAGCGACAGCGTCCGCTCGCCCACCGAGAGGCGAGCCTCACCCCGCGCGTGCGTATCGCCATTCGGCGCATCCGTGCTGTACGGCACGCGCAGCTCGGCCGTGCCGTCCGCACCGAGGGTCGCGCTCGCGACGAACGACCAGCGTTCCTTGCTGGCCGAGCACTCCAAGTCGAGTTCGATCTTCGCACGGGTGCCGGGCTCTCCGCGCACTAGAACTCGCGCGCCCTCGACTCGCTCCCAGATCCAGCCGGTTCGAACCGGGCCGTTGGTGTGGCGCACCGGCGGAGGCGCGGGCAGCACGCTGGGGGAGATGTGGACGAGCCGCAAGAAGTCGAGCGAGTCGCCGACGAGGCCGCGCTCGTCGAGATTGGCGATGCGTCCGCCCGTCATCAGGCGCCCCGCGAGCGTGTCGAGAAAACGCTGGGACGTGAAGGCTACGCCCGCGCGCGGAACGATGAGGTAGGTGCGGCGCTCATCGGGCTTGAGCAGGCGCAGCATCACTTCCAGATCCTTGGTGAAGTTGCCCGGCATCAGCACATAGCGCGCACCGCGACGCTGGAGGAGCTCCTCGGCCGCGCGCGGCTCGGCTTCGAGAAAGAAGCGCCAAGGATCGAGGTAGCTATCGCGCCCGAGGTAGCTTCCGAAGTTCGTCGCGATCGAGGGGCGGCGCGCGATCCACTCGATCGCGTGGCCGTGGTCCCATGACGCGAGCACCGGCTCGTCGTTCCCCGGCAGCTCGCGGAGCCGGTCGTACAGCTCGCGGCGCTCGCGCGCGGGATCCCGCTCGACTTCGTACCACGAGGTCTCGGCGCGCGCTTGCGCCAGCCGAAGGGTGGGGAACCCCGCCGCGAGCGCAAGCAGGAGACCCAGCGCGGAGGCCATTCCGTGCGAAGGCGCGACGAGGCGCTGGACGAAGTGCGAGCAGAACAGCGCAAGAGTGAGCGACAGCGGCACGCCGAACGCGTCCGCGAAGCGCCGCTGGGTGAGCGCCTGCGCGAGCAGTGCGGCAAACAGGATCGCCGTGAACGCGAGCTCGAGCCGACGCTCACGCCATGCGACGAGCACGAGCCACCCCAGCGCGATCGGCGACAGCAGCACTCCGAATCCGAGCAGCTCGGTCAGCGGACCGAAGCCGCCGATCGGTCCCCACAGAAGCGGCTGCGACTCTGTGATGAACGCCATGAACTCGTTCGAGCGCGAAGCCCACGCGAAGCCTTCGCGGACGCCCCTTGCGAGCCCGAACTCTCCGAACGCAAGCGCGGCGCTGAGGACCGCGAGTGTCGCGGTGACGATCCACGGCCAGCGCGACCGCAGCCGCTCCGCGCTCCCGCCCAGCAACGGGACGAACACGCACGCGCCGAGCAGGGGATGCACGAGGTGCAGCCATGAGGCGTTCACCAGCATCCAAGGCTGTTCGTCTTTCCAAGGGCTGCTCAACACAGCGGGCGCGATCGTGATCGCCCACGCGAGGTGCAGTGCCAGTCCGAGCGATGCGAGACCGCGTCGCGCCTCCTTGGCGTGAGCGAAGAGCGCCAGCCCTAGCGCGAGCTCCAGCAAGACGGCGTACACCAAGCCGCCGACCCACGATCCGACGAGGACCCCGCTCAAGACGCCGAGCAGCGCGCCGTTGCGCAAGCCAAGCCGTGGATCGCCGAGCGTGTCGCTCCGAAGCGCATCGCTTGCGACGCATGCGATCGCCGCGAGGAGCATCACGACCCAGGCGTGGTGGTCGCCGTTTCCAATCGCGCTGTACTGCAGCGAGGCGCCGAGGAGCGCGTAGGTGCCGCCCGCGATGGCCGCCGCGGTCAGTCGCTCACTTTCGATCCGCTCACGCGTGAGACGCCAAGCCGTCATCGCGAGCAGCAAGCTCGCCAGCGCCGCGAAGACGCACGGCAAGGTCGCGACGCGCTCTTCGATGTGTCGAGCCCGGGCCAGCGGCTCGCTCGGGACGAACGGCACGCACGCCGCCCAGGTGACGTAGGTGTAGTAGGGCGGCCAAGGAATGGATGCGCCGTGGGGCGCATTCATGCGCGGATCGCGCTCGGCGGGGGGCAGCCCTTCGTCGAACACGCGCTCCACGCGCCGCATGTGGTAGAGCGAGTCGGGGTCGAGCGTGAACCAGCCCTGCTCGGAAGCGCCCTGGACGCGGGCGTGGCGCAGGTCGCACGTCTCGCGCACGACGACCGCGAGCAGCGCGATGCAGAGCAACAGTCCCAGCCATCGTCGCCGTGCCCCGCGCTCCATCGTGGCCCCATGCTACGCACTCGCCCGCCCGCGCTGAACGGCCCGCTCGGTGCCGCTACAATCCGCGGCTCGAAAGGCCCCCAAGGGAACCGCCCATGCGCACTCTCGCCGTCCTCGGTCTCACGCTCCTCCTCTCCTCGTGCGTCGTCTACGCCGAGGTCGAATCCCAGCCCAAGCTCCCCATGACGAAGTCCAGTGACGCCCCGGCCGCGACCGCCACGAGGCCCAAGGCGGAGGGCAACGACATCCTGCCCTACAAGGCCACCGAGACGACGCTCGAGAACGGCCTCAAGGTCATCATCGTGCCGACGGGCATGCCGAACCTCGTCAGCCTGCAGATCCCGGTCCAGACGGGCTCGCGCAACGAAGTCGAGCCCGGGAAGACCGGCTTCGCGCACTTCTTCGAGCACATGATGTTCCGCGGCACGGACAAGTTCCCGCCCGCCGAGTACGAGGCGATCATCACGCGCGCCGGTGCACGGCAGAACGCCTATACGACCGACGACTACACGAACTACCACATCACCTTCGCGAAGGAGGACCTCGACCGGATCCTCGAGATCGAGGGCGATCGCTTTCAGCGGCTGAAGTACTCCGACGAGCAGTTCCGCACCGAGGCGCGCGCGGTGCTCGGCGAGTACAACAAGAACTTCGCGAACCCGGCGGTGAAGCTCGACGAAGTGCTGTGCGACGCCGCGTACACGACGCACACGTACAAGCACACGACGATGGGCTTCCTCGCCGACATTCAGGCGATGCCCGAGCAGGGCGAGTACGCCAAGGAGTTCTTTGACCGTTGGTATCGCCCGGAATACGCCGCGGTGATGCTCGTCGGCGACGTCGATCCTGCGACGGCGATTCCGCTCGTCGAGAAGCACTTCGGCTCTTGGAAGCCCGGCAGCTACAAGGTCGAGATTCCGCAGGAGCCCGAGCCGCAGGGGCCGAAGTACACCCACGTGCCGTGGCCGTCGCCGACGGCGCCGCTCGTCACGGTCGCATTTCACGGCCCGCGCTTCAGCGAGTCGGACAAGGATCAAGTCGCGCTCGATCTCTTGTGCGAGCTCTACTTCGGCGGCACCTCCGAGCTCTACCGAAAGCTGGTGCTCGAAGAGCAGAAAGTCGACGAACTTTCGTACTACGTCCCCGGCACGGTCGACTCGTCGCTGACGCAGATCTCGGCGCAGCTACGCGACGCGAAGGACGCGCTGTACGTGCGCGACCAAATCCTCGCGACGTGCGCACGCGCGCGCGCGACAGCGGTCGATCCCGCGCGGCTCGCCGCGGCCAAGGCGAACAACCGCTACGGCACTTCGCGCGCCCTCGACAACACCGAGGCCGTCGGGTCGATCCTCGCGCGCTTCGTGCGGTTCCGCCGCTCGTTCGACACGTTCAACAACCTCTTCCGCCTCTACGATGCGGTGACGCCCGCCGACGCGCAGGCCGCGGGCGGGCGCTACTTCCGCGACAACCGCCTCGTGGTCGCCACGCTCTGCAACGGTGACATGCCGAAGGGCATCGACCGAGCCCCGACGCTCGCTTCGCTCGCCCCGAGCGCACCTGCGCCGACGAAGGCGAAGGTGGTCGAGCTCGCCAACCCGAGCCGCCAACTGACGTTCAAGCTGCAGTTCGTGTCGGGCTCGTCGGACGATCCCGCGGGCAAGGAAGGCCTTGCCGCGCTCACGGCGGCTCTGATGGCGGGCGGCGGCAGTGCCGAGCGCAAGATCGAGGAGATCGAGGAGGCCCTGTTCCCGATCGCGGGCAGCTTCGGCGCGTTCGTCGATCGTGAGATGACGACGTTCAATGGCTCGATCCACGCTGACAACCTCGAGCGCTACTTCGACATGGTGCTCCCGCAGCTCCTGACCCCGGGTTGGCGCGAGGAGGACTTCGCGCGCATCCAGCAGCAGGTGCGCAACGGGCTCGTTCAAGATCTGCGCACCAACAACGACGAAGAGCTCGGCAAGGAAGCGCTTCAGGCGTCGCTCTTCGCGGGCACGGGCTACGGTCATCCCGCGCAGGGCACCGTGGCGGGCATCGACTCGATCACGCTCGACGATTGCAAGCGATTTGCGGCGACGCACTTCACTCAGGCGCACCTCGTCGTCGGGATCGCGGGGGATCTTCCGGCCGCCGGAAAGCAGCGTCTCCTTTCCGCGCTGGGCGGGCTCCCGCAGGGTGAGGCGTCGCTCGCGTCGCGCCCCATGCCGCGCGCACTCTCCGGTCTCACGGTCGACGTGATCGAGAAGTCGACGCGCGCCACCGCGATCTCGATGGGGCACGGCATCGAGGTGTTCCGGGGTCACCCGGACTTCGCGGCGCTGTACCTCGCGCGCACGTGGCTCGGCGAGCACCGCTCGTCGATGAGCCACCTCTACCAGCGCATCCGCGAGGTACGCGGCATGAACTACGGCGACTACGCGTACATCGAAGCCTTCCGCAACGGCGGGTCGAGCTTCTTCCCCGGCCCGAACCAAGCGCGTCGCTCGCAGCTCTTCGAGATCTGGATCCGCCCCGTCGCACCGGAGAACGCTCACCACGCGATTAAGATCGCGCTGCACGAGTACGAGCGGCTTGTCGCCGAAGGGCTCCCCACGGAGGACTTCGAGCGCGTGCGCGAGTACCTGACGAAGAACGTGTTCGTCATGACCGCGAGCCAGTCGGCCCAGCTCGGCTACGCTCTCGACAGCCACTTCTATGGCATCGGCGAGTACACGAAATACATGCGCGATGCGCTCTCGAAGCTGACCGTCGAGCAGGTCAACGACGCGATGCGTCGCCACTTCAAGCCGAAGGACATGCACATCGTGTGCGTGACCGCGGACGCGAAGGGGCTGGCGGAGAAGCTCGCCGCGGACGGCGCGTCGACGATCCAGTACGACGCGCAGAAGCCGAAGGAGCTCCTCGACGAAGACGCGCGCATCGGCGGTCGCAAGTTCGGCCTCGACGCGACGCGGGTCCGCGTGATCCCTGTGACGAGCGTCTTCGAGCGCTAGGGGGCGCGGCGATAATGCTGGCGTGGATCCTCGCATTGGGCGCGTCGGGCGACGTGCTCGCAGACTTGGAGCGCTCGAGCGCGGGCATCGGCTCGTTCCGCGCTCGCTACACCTTGGTCACCACGGCCAACTCGGAGCCGACATTGCTCGAGATCGACTACGTCGCGCCCGATCGACTGCGCTTTGATCGCACCAGCGCGGGCAAGACCACTTCGATGTGGAGCGTCGAGGGGGTGCTCTCGGTGCGCTCGAACGAAGGGGCGACGCCGTTCCACGGCCGCATGGACTTCGGTGCCACGCAAGCCGAGCTGGAGCCCGTGCAGAAGCTCCTGCTCGAAGTCGTTCCGAGCGCGAAGACGCGCGGCCCGATGCGCTCGGTGGTCGGCATGGACTGGTCGTTCGACGAGGCCGCCGCCAAGGCCAACTTCGTGATCGAGGCTCAGGTGGTCACCGACTCGACGTCTCCGCTCGGCTGGCTGGGCGTGCTGCGCCGCAAGGGCGGCGAACCTCGTGAAGAGGGCGACCTGTTGCGCTTTGCGACCGATGGGCACTTCGACATCGCGGTCGTCCGCGGCACGGGAATGCTCTCGGAGTTCAAGGGCCGCAGCCCCAAGGGCGAGATGACGGTCGCGTTGCAATCCGTCGACTTCGCGGTGGCTCCGCTTGCAGAGCGCTTTGCGGTTCCCGCCCCGCTCGAGGGTTCGAAGGACATCACGCTCGAGCTCGAGCGCAAGGCGGCCCGCACTGCGGAGCTCGAGCTGCGCTCGCGGATCTACGTGAGCCTCGCCGGCGAGTCGGGGCCGTACGCCGGTGCGGACGACGCGCGCGCGAGGGGCCGGGACGCGTGTCGCCGCGTCTTCGCGGCGCTGCACGAGCGCACGCTTGCCCCCGTTGTCACATCCATGCTCGAGCGCTCCGCCAAGATGAACGAAGGCGTCGTGAAGCGTCTCATGCAGCTGCGCGACTCTGGCAAGTCCGTCGAGGAAGTGGCCGCGACGCGCGCCAAGGAGAGCGAGCTCCTCGCAAGCAACCTTCGCAAGCTCGAGGCGCAGGCCATCGATCGCTCGACCATGCCGTCCGCCGCTGCGAAGCTGCCGCACTGCGAGAGCGTGCTGCAAGACGAGCGCGAGCTGCTGCACGAGCTCTTCGAGAGCAAGCTCGTGCGTCCGATCGTGGCCTCGTTCGAGGCTGCCTGCGACGCGAAGCTGCGCTAGCGGTGCACGCCGGGCGCTTCGTGGCCCGTCTTCTCGACCCACTTGTCATAGCTCGAGTGGAACACGAGCGGCTTGCGCGCCGTCGCGTCGCCGCCGCCGGAGAGGTCGAGCACCTTGGTCGCGAGGCCCTTCAGGAAGGTGCGGTCGTGGCTCACGAACAGCATCGTGCCGTCGAATCCGGCGAGGGTCTTGACCAGCATCTCCTTCGTGTCGAGGTCGAGGTGGTTCGTGGGCTCGTCGAGCACGAGGAAGTTCGGCGGATCGAACAGCATCTGCGCCAGCACGAGCCGTGAGCGCTCGCCACCGGAGAGCACGCCGATGCGCTTGTCGATCTCATCGCCGGGGAAGTCGAACGCGCCGAGCAGGCTGCGCTTGGACGGGGTCGTTGCCAGCGGAAACGCGCGGTCGATCTGCTCGTACACGGTGAGCGACGGATCGAGGATCTCGAGCGACGACTGCGCGAAGTACCCGAGCTTCAGGCTCGCGCCGAGCTTGACGTTGCCGCTGTCGGGCTGCGTGACGCCCGCGACCATCTTGAGCAGCGTGGTCTTGCCCGCGCCGTTGACGCCCATGATGCACCAACGCTCGCCGCGCTTGACCTCGAAGTCGAAGCCATCGTAGATCACGCGCGCGCCGTAGCGCTTGCTGATGCCCTGCAGCGTGACCACGTCGTTGCCGGAGCGCGGCGGGATGCGAAACTCGAACGGCACGAGCTCGCGGCGGCGCGGCGGCTCGAGCTTCTCGATCTTGTCGAGCTTCTTGATGCGCGACTGGACCTGCGCCGCCTTCGCGGCGTGCCGCTCGAAGCGCTCGATGAAGCGCTCTTCTTTCTTGAGCATCGCCTGCTGGCGCGCGAACGCTGCCTCTTGCTCGCGAGCCCGGATCGCGCGCTCACGGTCGTAGTAGTCGTAGTTGCCGCCGTACTCGACGAGCTCGCCGTCGGAGATCTCGACGAGCCTTCCGACGACGCGGTTCATGAAGTCGCGGTCGTGGCAGGTCATCAGCACGGCCGCGTCCGTTGCCCTCAGGAAGCCTTCGAGCCACAGGATCGACTCGATGTCGAGGTGGTTCGTGGGCTCGTCGAGGAGCAGGACGTCGGGCTTGCCGATCAGGACCTTCGCGATGGACACGCGCATGCGCCAGCCGCCCGACAGCGCACCGACGTCGCCCTCGATCTGCGAGTCGTGAAAGCCGAGGCCGTGGAGCACTTCGCGCGCCCGCGCCTCGAGGTCGTAGCCGCCGAGCTGCTGGTACTCGCCCTGCACCTCGCCGAAGCGCGCGAGGATCGCGTCCATCTCGTCGAGACGCTCGGGATCGCTCATCGCGCGCTCGAGGTCCGCAAGCTCGTGGTGTAGATCACCGAGCCGGCCGGAGCCCGCGATCGCCTCATCGAGCACGCTGCGGCCGCTCATCTCGCCTGCGTCCTGCCGGAAGTATCCGATCGAGACGCGCTTGGGCACCTGCACCGTTCCGTCGTCGGGCTTCTCGTCGCCGACGATCAGGCGGAACAACGTGGACTTGCCGGACCCGTTCGGGCCGACGAGGCCGACCTTGTCGCCGGGGTTGAGCTGGAAGCTCGCTTCGACGAGCAGGAGCCGACGGCCGTAGTGCTTCGAAACCTTGTCGAGGACGATCATGAAGTCCCCAATGTACGCTTTTCCTCGCTCCGGCCGCGAGCGTTCCCCTATCGCAGCGGCTGGGTGCGGAGGCGGAGCGCGTTGGCGATGACCGACAGCGAGCTGAACGTCATCGCGAGCGCGGCGAGCATGGGGGAGAGGACGAGGCCGGTGAACGGCGCGAGCGCTCCGGCCGCGACCGGGATGCACAGCGCGTTGTATCCCAGGGCAAACGCGAGGTTTTGGCGGACGTTGGCCATGGTTGCGCGCGACAGCGCGACCGCTTTCACCAAGGCCTCGAGGTCGTCGCGCACGAGCGTCACCGCCGCGGTCTGCTTTGCGACGTCCGTCCCCGTACCCATCGCGATGCCAACGTCCGCGAGCGCGAGGGCGGGTGCATCGTTGACGCCGTCGCCCACCATGGCGATGCGGCGTCCGCCCGCCCGCAGCTTGCGCACGTACTCCGCCTTCGCAGCGGGACTCGCCTCGGCAAACACGGTTCCGAGTTCCGCTTGGGCGGCGATGCTCTCCGCGGTCGCGCGTCGGTCTCCTGTCGCCATGTGAAGCTCGAGGCCGAGCGACCGCAGCGCGCGCAGCGCCTCTCGCGCTCCCGAGCGCAGAGGATCCGCAACAACGAGCAGGCCGGCCAGAGATTCGTCGATCGCGACGAAGACCGCAGTGGCGCCGCGCTCGGCGTGTCGCAGCGCCTCCGACTCCAGCGCTTCCGTCGGCACTCCGTTGCGCGCGAGCCAGCGCGCCGTTCCCAGCGAGACCGTGCGGCCTTCCACGAGGGCGCGAACCCCCTCGCCTGCGACGCTTTCGAAGCGCGTCACCGTCGGCACCGCGAGGGACTCGCGCTGCGCGGCCGTCAGGATGGCGCGTGCGATGGGATGTTCACTTCCCGCTTCGACGGCGGCTGCGACACTCAGCAGGTCCGCGCGCCGGAATTGGCTCGCCGGGACGACTTCGAGCAGCGTCGGCCGTCCTTCGGTCAGCGTGCCGGTCTTGTCGAGCACGAGCACCTCGGCCTCCCCGAGGGCCTGCAGCGAGGCCGCATCGCGGAAGAGAACGCCCTCCCGCGCGCCGCGCGAGGTTCCGACGACGACGGACATCGGCGTTGCGAGGCCGAGCGCGCACGGGCACGCGATGACGAGCACCGAGACCGCTGCGGTCAGTCCGCGAGTCCAGCCTTCGTCGGTTGCGAGTCCCCACATCGCTGCAGCTGCGAGTGCAACGGCAAACACCGCGGGCACGAACCAGCGTGAGATCTTGTCCGCGAGCGACTGGATCGGCGCGCGGCTGCGCTGGGCGGCTGCGACGAGTGCGAGGATCTGCGCGAGCGCCGTTTCGCGCCCAACGCGCTCGGCAATCATCGTGAAGGATCCACCTTGCGCGAGGGTTGCGCCGATCACACCGTCACCGTTCGTCTTGCGCACAGGCACGCTCTCGCCCGTGAGCATCGACTCGTCGACGTGCGCCTCACCTTCGAGTACCACCCCGTCGACCGGCACGCGCATTCCGGGCTTCACGCGCAGCACATAGCCCGGTTCCACGCTCGCCAGCGGGACTTCGCGCTCGTTCCCCAGAGGATCGACGAGCAGCGCCGTCTTGGGGGCGAGGTCGAGGAGCTCTCGCAACGCCTCGCCCGTCTTGCGTCGCGCGCGCAGCTCCAGGACCTGTCCGAGCAGTGCGAGCGTCGTGATGACGGTCGCCGACTCGAAGTACAAGCCGTCAGAATCGCCAAGGATGGCCGCTGGGATGCTCGTGGCCCAAGCTGCAGTCGTTCCTAGGCCGAGCAGCGTGAACATGTTGGGCGACCCAGCTCTCAGCGAGGTCCAGGCGCGTTCGAGGATCGGACGGCCGCACCAGAACACGACCGGGGACGAGAGCGCGAACTGAGCGGCCGCATCCAAGCTCTGCGGCAGCAGCGATTCGTGGTGCCCGAGCAGCATGCCGCCCATCGAAATCACGAAGAGCGGTACGGTCAGCAGCGCGGCGACGCGGAGACGGCGGGCGAAGTCGCGCTGCTCGTGCTCGAACGGGTCTTCGCGCGTGATCTCGACCGGTTCGAGCGCCATGCCGCAGCTGGGGCATGTTCCTGGTCCGCGCTGCTCGACACCCGGGCACATGGGGCATACGTGGAGCACGTTCGCGAGCCCAGGTTCTTTCGCCATGGCCTCGCGAGCGCCGCCGAGGAACCTGTCGGGATCTGCGCGGAACTTCTGCAGGCATGAAGCGGCGCAAAAGCGATAGGTCATGCCGTCGTGGACGTGCGAGAGCGGCGCGTTGGCCGCGACCTTCATCCCGCACACGGGGTCGATCCCCTGCGCGTCCATCATGGACTCTTGCGAACGAAGGCGCGGATTCCGAAGACCGGCGCGCGCTGGAGGGGCGCTTCTCCGGGCAGCGTGAGCCCGAGCGGCGGATCCCCGAACAGCGCCACGGCTCGATAGTTCTCCATCACCCAGCGCATCAGGTTCTGGCCGTAGTCACGACCGAACCACGGCAGCCCGTATTCGGAGGTGTTTTTGTGGGTGAGCAGCACGATGTCCGGAGGACTCGCATCGAACGCGCGCAGAATCGACTCCTCGCCGTAGAACAGCAGCTCCGGCGGCATGAAGTTGACGTAGGGCGTCGGATTTCGAAGCCGCGCGAGGTAGTTGACCATCACACCCTCGGGAAGCGCGACCACGGTCGGGGCTGCGCCGCTCGGCGTCGTCTGGCGTCCCAGCCATTCCAGCGTGGCGTTGAGCACGGCTCCGCGCACGTCGGCGCGGATCGCGTCGATGCCGCTTGCGAGCTCGACCTCCTTGCGGGAGTGGTAGCGCCACGTCGCGGCGACGCTCGATGCTGCGACGGAGAAAAGCAGCACGATGAGTGTGCCGCGCACGACCGCAGCAGGGACGCCTCTCGACGCGAGGCTTTGGGGCAGCGTGTGCCACGCGAGCGCGCAGAGCAGCGCGGTGGACGGCAGCGCGAGCGTGAACCCGTACTGCACGAGACGTGCGTTGAGCACCATCTTCGCGAGGAACGCGAGTCCGAACGCCGCGAACCCCGCGAGGATCGGCCAGCGCGCCACGCCTCGGTGGAGGACTGTCGCGCGCGTCGCGGCGACGAGCGCCAGGAGCGCGAAAAATGGCCACGGACGTGCGACCTGACTCCATGGAAGGGACGTCCATGCCGCGCCGAGCGCGAGGGCAACGAACAATGCCGCAGCGCCGCCGCCTGCGCGCTCACTCGTGCGACGCGCGATCCATGTTCCCAACGCGATCGCGAGCGCTGCGAGTGTCGCTCCACCACCAGCCCAGAGCGCCAAACGGCCGAGGTTTTCGAGCGGTGCATCAACGCCCATGCCGGAGCGGTAGAACGCCAGCTCACTCACCGAGCTCTCGAAGAGCTGCGGCCAAGCGCCGAGCGTGGAGCGCCATGCGAGGTCGCTGCCGAGCGCCGGGATTTGAAGGCTCCACGCGAGCAGGACGGCCGTGACGCCGCCGAGTGCGAAGGCGACGAAGGCGCGGAGCACGCGAAAGCGCGCCGTCCAGCTCGTCAGCGCCAGCAGCGCGCTCGCCCCGACGACGGCCGCGACGAAGGTCTCGGGCTTCGTGAGGAACGCGAGCCCCGTGGCGAAGCCGCTCGCGAGGACGAGGAGGATCGAGCCGCGTCCACCCCACGCGACGAGCAACGCGAGCGATGCGAGCCCGAGAAACAGGCCGTGCGTCGCCTCGTGCGAGTAGGGCGCGAGCTGGTTGTAGTTCCCGATGCCGACTTGCTGACCGAAACCGCACGTCGCGATCACGATGAGGCACGCAAACGTGGCGGCGGCCGCGCTCGTCGCGCGTCGCAGGACGAAGTGCAGCAGTGCCAGCGAGCCCGCGAAGATCGCGGCGTTGACCCACACGAGGGTCCACACCCCCGTGCCGAACCAGGCGAAGATCCGCGCGTTCCAGTGGGGCGAGAGTGGCCCGTTGAACCATGCGAGATCGCGGTGGAGCGCTTCGCCTTCGCTCATGCGCCAAGGCACGTACAGCTCGCGGCCGAAATCTACGATCGAGTCGGGCCACGTGCCCCAAGTCCACGCCATCGCGGCCGCGAAGGCGAGCGCGATCGCCGCTGCGTGCCACGCACCGTGGATCGAACGCGGCGAGTCGTTCATCGCTTCTCGCTGCTGTCCATCAGGTAGCCCGTTTCCCTCAGCTTGCGTTCGAGCTCCGGGTCGATGTCGGCGGAGGTCGCCCGTGCGCCGAGGTAGTTGCGGAGCGCGCGCGCCGATTCGAGCGCCGTGTCGAGCTGTCCGAAGGCCGCGCCGATGCGCTCGGTCGATGTCTCTTGAAGCGGAGTGAGCTCGCGCGGGTCTCCCGCGAGTGCATAAGCCTGATTCGGCAGCTCGCGCCCATCGGGCCGACGACCGTAGCGAATCACTTTGAGCTCTCGCGTGCGCAGCGCACGAAACTCGCGCTTGTCGGCGTGCAGCTCGAGCAGCGCGCTCGTCGGCGCCAACGTCTCGCCGCGCGCGAGCGGCAGGATGTCACGCCCCGCCGTCGTCGGCCGCTTGCGCGCACCCGAAGCCGCCAGCGCGCTCGGCAAGATGTCGACCAATCGCACCTGATCCGCCACGGTGCGCCCCGCGGGCAGCACGCCGGGCCAGTGCATCACGAGCGGAACCTTCACGACCTCGTCGAACAGCGTCTTCTGATGGCCCTTCGAGCCGTGCTCGAAGAACTCCTCTCCGTGGTCGGCCGTCACGATGACCAAGGTGTTGTCCAGCATGCCCTTCGCGCGCAGCCCGTCGAGGATTTGCCCGAGGATGTCGTCCGTGAAGCGGATCTCGCCGTCGTAGAGCGCGAGCACGTGGTCGAGGTCGCGTTTTTCCATGCGCGCGTGGACCTCGGGCCGACCCATGAAGTTGCGTCCGTCGATCGATCCCGAGTAGTCGGGGTCGAACATGCGGTCGTAGGGCGCGGGCGGAATGAAGTCGTAGTGGACGTCCCACAGGTGCACGAACAGGAAGTACGGTCGATCCGGGGGACGGCTCGCGCTCCACGTCGCGACTTCTTCGGCGGTTCGCGGCCCTGTGATGTCGTCGTGCGAGCGTCCGGTGGGGGAACGCGACTCGCGGCGGAGGTCTTCCTCGCTCAGGTTCGCCGCGACGGTGGTCATGCAGCTTCGGTACACGTCGAAACCGTCGCCGAGCCCGAACGTCGGGTGCAGGTACGGCCCGCCGAAGAACCCGGCCGTGTGGTAGCCCTGCGACTTCAGCTCCTCCGCCAGCGTGCGGTGCTCGGGCGCGAGCCGCAGTCCGTTGTCGGACAGACCGTGCGTCGAGTCGTAGAGACCGGTGAACATCGCAGCGTGCGCGGGCAGCGTCCAAGAAGACGTGCTCAACGCGCTCTCGAACCGTACGCCCTCCGCGGCGAGCTGGTCGATGCGCGGGCTCGTCGCGCGACCGTAGCCGTAGCAGCCGAGGTGGTCCGGCCGCAGGCTGTCGATCGACACGAGCACGATGTTCGGTCGCGCGGGCTCTGGCTCGCCGCATGCGGATGCGAGTGCGAGCACGGTCGCGCCGAGCGCAGAGAGGACCAGACGGGGCATCGTCGCCATCCTAATCCTCCGACGCAGCGGATCCACGCGCGCGCTGCCTCCTCCGCGCAGTAGAATCGGGCTCGCATGCCTCTGCCGCCGCGCCCTCGCGGAGCCCCCGCGCGCTCCCTCTTCCCCGATCCGACGCCCGCGCCGGCTCCCGCCGATTCGTCCCCGGCTTCCGCGTCGGCGTCCTCTGCGCCACCCTCTGCGGCGCCCCATGCGAACCTGCTCGACGGCCTCAACCCCGAGCAGCGCGAGGCCGTCGAGCACGGCTCCGGCCCGATGCTGATCCTCGCGGGCGCAGGCTCGGGCAAGACCCGCGTCATCACGCGCCGCATCGCCTACCTGATGGCGGTGCGCGGCGCCCACCCCAGCGACGTGCTCGCGATCACGTTCACGAACAAGGCCGCAGGAGAGATGCGCGAGCGCTGCGCCTCGCTCGGTGTTCCTCCGGGCGCATGGATCGGCACCTTCCACGCGACGTGCGCGCGGATCCTGCGCCGCGACATCGAGCACCTCGGCAACTACACGCGCGACTTCACGATCTTCGACACGGACGACCGCGCGAAGCTCATCCGCGACCTGATCAAGAACTCGGGCTACGACACCACGGCCTACCGTCCCGCCGAGGTCGGAGCGTGGATCAGCGAGCGCAAGAATCGCGGCGTCCCCGCCGGCGAGGTCGAGGAAGGGAGCTTCTCGGACGAGCTCTTCCTGCGCGTCCACAAGGAGTACGAGGCGGCGCTCGCGCGCAACAACGCCCTCGACTTCGACGACCTGCTGGGCAAGGTGATCGAGCTCTTCGACCGTCACCCCGGGGTACGCGACATGTACGCGGACCGCTTCCGGCACGTGCTCGTCGACGAGTATCAAGACACGAACGGCGTGCAGTACCGCCTGCTGCGCCACTTGACCACCTTCCGTCAGGACATCGCCGTGTGCGGCGATCCCGATCAGTCGATCTACGGTTGGCGCGGCGCGGATGTGCGCAACATTCTGCGCTTCGAGGCCGACTTTCCCGGCGCGCGCGTGGTGAAGCTCGAGCGCAACTACCGCTCGTCGCAGAACATCCTCGACGCCGCGCAGGCGGTGATCCGCAACAACACGCAGCGCAAGGAGAAGGCGCTGTACTCCGACAAGGGGCCCGGCGAGAAGCTCACCGTGTTGCAGTGCGCGAGCGAGGACGACGAAGCGCGCGAGATCGCGCTGTCGATCCGTGCGCTCGCCGACCAAGGCCGACGCCACGACGAGTTCGCGATCTTCTATCGCGCCAACTTCCTGCAGCGCGCGCTGGAGCGAGCCTTGCGCCTCGCTTCGATTCCCTACCAGATCGTCGCGGGTACGGAGTTCTACCAGCGCCGCGAGATCAAGGACCTGATCGCGTACCTGAGCGTCATGGTAAACCCTGCCGATGACGAGGCCTGCGTGCGCGCGCTCGGCGTGCCGACGCGGGGCATCGGCGACAAGTCGATCCAAGATCTGCGCGAGTGGGCGCTCGATCGCCGCGTACCGCTCTCGCGCGCCGTGCGCAGCGAAGAGGCTCGTGCGCTGATCCGCGGCCGCGCCCGCGCCGCACTCGAGGCCTTCGGCGGCGCGCTCGACCGACTCGCCCTGCACGCCGACGGCCCCGCAGCTGTCGCGCTCGAGGCCGTGATCGAGGAGACGCGCTACTTCGACTGGCTCGCGCGCTCGGCCGAGCGCGACGACGTCGACCGCGAGGCCAACGTGCAGGAGCTCATGGGCCACGCGTCGACCTACGACGAGCAGATGCCCGAGGGACACCTGCGCGGCTTCCTGCAGGACATCGCGCTCGTCAGCGATTCCGACGGCCTCGACGATCGCGCCCCCAAGGTCGCGCTGATGACGCTCCACGCCGCGAAGGGCCTCGAGTTCCCGTTCGTCTTCATCGCCGGCGTCGAAGAGGACCTCCTGCCGCACAAGCGCGCCGTCTCCGAGTCCGAGCACGGCCTCGAAGAGGAGCGGCGGCTCTTCTACGTCGGCATGACGCGCGCGCAGGAGCGCTTGGTTCTCACGCACTCCGCGACGCGGCGCCAGTACGACGGGGAAGTATGGTGCCGTCCATCGCGCTTCCTCGACGAAATCCCGACGCAGCTTGTCGTGGGCGAGGCCGACGACGCGGGCGCGCTCGGTGAGTACGTGTTCGAACCCGAGGTTTCGCGCGCTCCGGAGCTCGCCGTCGGCGATCAGGTCGAGCACGACTTCTTTGGCCGCGGCAAGGTCGAGCAGCTCGCCGGCACCGGCACCAACGCGCGCGCGACGATCTGGTTCGACCGCCACGGTCGCAAGCAGCTCATGCTCGCGTACGCAAAGCTGAAGCGGCTCGGTGGCGGAGGGCGTCGGTGAGCTCGGCGGAGCTGCGCGAGCGACTCGCGCGCCTGCTCGCGGAGGCGCGCGAATCGGGCGTGTTCGAGGACCTGCGACCGCTGCTCGCCGCGGCGCTCGAAAGCCCCATCGCTGCAAGCGTCGGAGACGAGGCCCCGATCCCGATGCGCTATGGCATGGTGGGGGACTCGAAGCCCATGCGCGAGGTTGCCGCGTTGCTCGACAAGGTCATCGCGAGCGACGTCCCGGTGCTGGTGCTCGGCGAGACCGGCACCGGCAAGGAGCTCGTCGCCCGCGCGCTGCACCAGTACGGCGCGCGCAAGGGCAAGCCGTTCCTCGCGGAGAACTGCGCCGCCGTGCCGGCGGAGCTCCTCGAAAGCGAGCTCTTCGGCCACAAGAAGGGCTCGTTCACCGGTGCGTACACCGATCGCCCGGGCCACTTCGTGGCGGCGGACAAGGGCACGGTCTTCCTCGACGAGATCGGCGACATGCCGCTCGCGATGCAGCCCAAGCTCCTGCGCGTGCTCCAAGAGGGCGAGGTGCGGCCCGTCGGTGCGAACAAGGTCGTCAAGGTCGACGTGCGCATCGTCGCGGCGACCAACAAGGATCTGCGTGCCATGTGCAAGGCGGCACGTTCCGCGAGGACCTCTACTTTCGCCTCGCGGTCCTCACCGTGCAGCTGCCGCCGCTGCGCGAGCGCAGGGGCGACGTGCCCCACCTCGTGCGCTTCTTCCTCGACATGATGGAGAAGGAGATGGGGCGCCGCTGCTCGATGACGCCCGCGGCGCTCGAGCTGCTCGATCGGTGGCGCTGGCCCGGCAATGTGCGCGAGCTCGAGAACGAGATCCGGCGGACCGTCGCGCTCTCCGACGGAACGATCCAGCCATCGGACCTCTCGCCGCAGATTCGCGCGCAGGCCTGAGGCCCGCGCCTCAGCCGTGGCCAAGCATGCCGAAGGCGTGCAGCATCGGCTTGAGCACGCCGCCGATGCCTTCGGCCACGATCGATGCCACTGCGATGGTGGTCAGCGTCGCATCGCTCCAGCGCAGCCACTTCCCGAGCACGATCCACATCAGGAAGCTGCCGACGAAGAAGCCGAGGCTCAGCGCGGGCGAGAGCACGAGTCCGAGCCCGATTCCGGTCGATTCCGGGGCCCACTTGCGCAGCCCGGGTGCCTGCTCGAGCAGGGTGTAGAGCACGCCGACGACCGCGCCCCCCAAGAGCCAGCTCGTCGCCCCCGCGGGCAGCGCCTCGAAGCCCTTGTCGAAGATGTTGGCACTCTCGGCCCACACGCGCGCGACCGGCGACGGCATTTTCTCGAAGCGCGCCTTGTCCGACAGGATCCACTCGAACATCCACGCCGACGCGATCGCGCACGGAACGACCGTCAGGGTCTGCGTCCAGAACTGCCATCGCGACGGAACCTTGAACGAGCGGCCGTACACCATGTCGGCGGTGAGCAGGCTCGCCTGCGCGCCGGAGCCTGACACGAAGCCCGCGCCCGTCAGGTTGACGGCGGCCGACTTGCCTCCGAAGAGCGCCGTGATGCCCTGCAGCAGGATGCCCATGACGCGCGCGGGATTGAAGTTGGTCTGCGCGGCTGCGCGCGTCGCGATGATGTTCTGAATCAGACCTGCGACCACCACGAGCATCACCACGAGCACGAGATTGAGCGCAAAGCGCAGGTTGAGCACCAGCGCGCAACTCACGAAAGCGATCGTTCCGAAGGCGAGCAGGAGCTTGGGGCTGAGCGGCGGATCGGGGTCCTCGCTCTTGCCGCCGATGGCGATCATCGAGCGCAGCGCGCCTGCGATGGTCTTCCAGTTGAGCGCCAGCGACGTGAGCCCGGACGCGACGAGGAAGCCCAAGCCCGGCCAGTAGAACTTGTGCGGCGCGTCGGTCGGCGCGAAGTCGAGGAAGCGCGCGCCGAACATCAGGAACGCAGCGCCGACGAGAAAGCCGACTCCGGTCCGAAGGCCCATGAGGTAGGCACTTCCGATCGCGAAGGGCGAGAGGGCGATCGCGCCCCCGAACGCGGCGAGACCGCCGAGCGCGAGCCCCGACGGCACGAGCGCATAGCCGTCCTCGTCGTTCAGCACCACGTAGGCACACAGTGCCACGAACGACCCCAGCAGGATCACAGCCTGACGCGGGTCACCCTTGTCGACGAGCGTGCGCACGACGGTCTCGACGGCCTTCGCGCCCGGCCAAGGCAGGTCTTCCTTCAGGATCAAGAGCTGCCGCAGCGGGATCGCCATCGCGAGGCCGACCAAGCTCGACACGATCCCGAACAGCGTCATGTCGAGCAGCGAGTAGGGTTCGCCCGTCATCGCCTTGGCTGCGTAGAAGTTCGAGATGAACCCGAGGCTGCCACCCGCCGAGCCCATCGTCGCCACGATGACCATCTCGGTCGTGGTGATGCGCTTGGCGCCGAAGGGCAGCATGAGCGCGAAGAAGAACAGCGCTGCGATCGTCGGCCCCTCTTCGATGACGCCGAACGAGAGCGTCAGGTACGAGTTCATCGCGCACAGGGCCACCGAAAAAAGGAGACCCATCACGATCGAGCGCAGTGTGATCGGAGGAGTGCCGAGGTTCGGTTCAGTCATCGCGGGGGCTCTCGCTTTGGAGGCGCGCGCACGGCCGTGCGTCGCCACGGGGTAGGGGTGAGATGGAGCCTACGATGGTCGGCGCAGGGCTACCACAGGCTGCGTTGTCCCGACGGAAGAGCCGCGCGCCCCGCGCGACAGCCGCTC
Organism: uncultured Planctomycetota bacterium; assembly: GCA_903928115.1. Lineage (GTDB taxonomy): Bacteria > Planctomycetota > UBA1135 > UBA1135 > F1-120-MAGs118. The sequence goes on along the minus strand of CAIYPP010000135.1, from coordinate 83 downwards.
GGGCCATCGCGCGGGGCGCGCTCGGGTTTCTCGGCCGGTGTCCCGGCCGTCGCTCTCACGGGCAGGTGCGGAACTGCAGGCCG
>CAIYPP010000134.1 GCA_903928115.1 uncultured Planctomycetota bacterium | reverse complement strand
GGTGGTACCGCGACCGGCCTCCCGCTCACGGACCGACGGTGAGTTCGATCGCGTTCGAGAGGTTGGTGGTCTTCGGGGCCGGCGGGTCGCGGTAGGTAAGCCCGTCCGCCGCGCGCTCGCGCGCGGCGGCGCCGAAGACGCCTTGGCGTCTTCGGCGAGGGATCCCCCAAGCTGCGCCCCTAGGCGCAGCGCGGCTGAGGTGGTACCGCGACCGGCCTCCCGCTCACGGACCGACGGTGAGTTCGATCGCGTTCGAGAGGTTGGTGGTCTTCGGGGCCGGCGGGTCGCGGTACCACGCCTGCGTATACACCTTCTGTCCCACCGTCAGCGGCAGACCGAGCGCGGTCGGGTTGGCTGCGAAGAAGGCGTGGAAGTCTGCCGAGATGCCGCCGTTGCAGAAGCCGGTGGAGCCGCCGGAGCTCTGCGCGGGCAGGCGCTGCGTCGGCGCCTTGACACACAGGTAGCTCGTGCTGGTCGTGCTCCACGGCGTGAGGATGAAGCCCGAGTTGTTGATGCCGTAGAACAGCAGTCCCTGCTTCTGGCCTTCGACGTTGCTGACGCTCACGATCGCCGTGCCCGTCAGGCTGACGCGCGGCTGGTTCGCGGCCGCGATCGACGGCGTGCAGCCGTTCGTCGAAGTGCCCGCCGTGCAGTAGGTCACCGGCGGCGGCGCGTAGAAGCAGTCGTAGATCACCGCTCCGTTCCACATCTTGTTGTTGTTCGCGATTCCGCTGAACGGCACGTTCAGAGTCTTGCCGCCGCTGATCACGAGGTTGGGATCCGAGTAGGTCTGCGTGGAGCCGAAGCCCGAGTACTTGTGGCCCACACCGGCACCCATGACCACGGCCATGCCGCTCACCCCTTGGGGCAGGGTGAAGTCGGGGAACTCCACCAGCGAGGCTTGGTTCGCCCCTGCGGCGATACCCGAGCCCGTCGCACGAAGCGTCCACAAACCCGCGTTCGTCTCAGAACCCACGAAGGTTCCGTTCTTCGTGTAGACCTGCATCGTGAAGGGCGTGCCGAACACCGCGCTGCAGTGGGTCTGCAGCTGCGAGATGCTGATACCGCCCGGCTTGAGCACGTTGAGGTCGACGAACATCTGATTGCCCGTCACCAGGCCGCCGGTGCCCGTGAAGATGCTCGCGAGCCGCGGTCCATTGCACGTCGCCGGCGGCGCGCCGATGTCGTTGAAGAGGAACGGCAGCGAGAAGGGGCCGACCCCGGCCGCGTTCTTCGCTCGGACGGACCAAGTGTGCTGGCCCACCGTCGAGTTGTAGATGTAGCTCGTGCCCGTGGGCACCGGATAGACGAAGCCGTCGACGTCGACGTCGTAGCCGGTGGCTCCAGGGACGGCATTCCACGTCAGCGTCACGGCCGGACCGTAGAGCGATTGGTTGTTGGTCGGCGAGACGAGCGTGGGCCGATAGGTCGGCGCGGGGACCGGAGGCGGCGTGCCGAAGCAGATGTCCCACGAAGAGAGACCACCCGCGTCCTGCGCGAACCAGTCGTACACCGTCAGCGTCCAGTCGCCGGTCGCCGGAGCCACTTGGGAAAGCGGCGTGTTGAAGATGTTGTTCGTGCCCGTCGGCCAGTTGCCGTACACCTGCGAGATCTGCCCCGGGGTCAGAATCCCGTTCACGCAGGCTCCGGGCGCTTGGTAGAGCTCGAAGCTCGTGATGCCGTAGTCGCCGCCGAAGTCGCACGCGTCGCCCGCTTGATTGAGCAGGTTGATGCGCGTGCCCGAGGGCGTCGTGAGCACGAAGTGGATGTCTCCGGCCCACGTGTGCGACATGCCGTTCAGCTTGATCTCCGTGACGCAGGTCGCGCCCGCGGGGATCGAGGGCACGTTGAGCGTCGACGAGAACGCGAACGGCGGGAACGTTCCGGGGTAGGTACCACCGCCGCCGGTTCCGGAGGTCGGAATCAGACCGCCGCCGCCACCCGTGGTGCAGGGGGAGATCGTTTGCGCGTGGCTCGCGCCGAAAACAAAGGTCGCCGCAGTGGCGAGACCGAGAAGTAGGGAACGCATCGGGAGGGACTCCTGCTCCTGAGACAGAAGATGGGGGCTGGCGCCGGTGCCGTCGCTTCGACGACCCCGCGGCCACTCTCCTTCCGAGCATACTCGTCCCGCGGAGATTGGGGCCCCCTGCGCCGAATTTTGATGGATTCCGCGCTCCCTCGGCCCCTCCTGCCTCGCGGCTCGTCCGCAGAAAAACAGCTCGGGAGCCGTCCAGCGGCTCCCGAGCGTGTCTGCCGAGCCCTGCGGCGCGGCTCGTGGGGGAATCGAATCCCGCTACGAAATCACGGGATGACCGTGAGCTCGAGCGCGTTCGTCAGGTTCGTGGTCTTCACGGCCGGCGGGTCGCGGTACCACGTCTGCGCGTACACCTTGTTCCCCGCGACCAGCGGCAGGCCGATGGCGGTGGGGTTTCCGGCGAGGTAAGCGTGCAGGTCCGCCGAGATGTTGCCGTCGCACTGACCCGTGGTGCCGCCCGTCGTGGACGCGGGCAGGCGCTGGGTCGGGGCCTTGACGCACAGGAAGCTGGAGCTGCCCGAGGCCCACGGCGTCGGGGTGAAGCCCGAGTTGTTGATGCCGTAGAAGATCAGACCCTGCTTCTGGCCTTCGAGACCCGACACGCTGATCGTGCAGGTACCCGCGAGCGTGACCTTGGGCTGGTTCGCCGCGGAGATCGCCGGCGTGCAGCCGTTGGTCGAGGTGCCGGCGGTGCAGTAGTTGATGACCGGCGGAGCGACATTGCAGTTGTAGATCACCGTGCCGTTCCAAACGCGCGGGTTGTTGAGCGCGCCCGTGAACACCGCAGCCTGCGCCTTGCCGAGCGTGATCGTCATGTCGGCGTTGGTGTAGGTCTGGTTGCCGCCGTTGCCGTTGGTGTAGCTGTGGCCCGCGCCGATGATCTTGAGGCAGAAGCCCGTGACGCCCGTGGGGAGCGTGAAGTCGGGGAACTCGACGAGCGCACCAGGCGCCGTGTTGTTGCCGACCGCGACACCGCCGCCCGTGGCGCGGAGCGTCCACGCCGCGGCCGTGGTCTCGAAGCCGACGTACGTGCCCGACTTCGTGTAGATCTCCAGAGTGAAGGCCGTGCCCGCCGTCGCGTTGGCGTTCGTCGCGAGCTGCGAGAGCGTGATGCCTGCCGGGTTCAGGACGTTGATGTCGAAGTAGACGCCGCTGTTGGTGCCGAGGCCGTTGCCGCCCGTGAACGGAACCGTCGTGAGCGTCGAGCCGTTGCACGGCGTCGGCGGAGCACCGAGGTCGGTGAACGTGCGTGCGACCGAGTACGGGCCGACCACGGTGTTGTTCAGCCACTTCGCGCGCACCTTCCAGTTGTGCACGCCCGGGGCCGAGGTGTACGCGAACGGCGACGCGGCAACGGAGAACACCGTGCCGTCGACGTCGACGTCGTAACCCGATGCGCCCGACACCGCGCCCCAGACCAAGTTCACGCTAGGCCCGAAGACCGCAGCATTCGCGGCAGGAGTGGTCAGTGCGGGCGTCGCGAGTCCCGTGTCCGTGAAGCTGCGCGAGAGCGCCCACGGACCCGCGCCGGAGTTGTTGACGCCGCGCGCGGTCCACGTGTGCGTTCCGACCGTCGACTGGAAGCTGTAGCTCGTGCCGGGGACCGCCACGATCGTGCCGTCGACGTCGACTTCGTAGCTGGTGGCGCCGAGCACGGAGCCCCAAGAGAGCGCCACGAAGAGGCCGGTCACGTTCGCGTTCGCGGCCGGAGCGGTGAGCGTGGGCGCGAGCGTCGGCGGCGGGATCGGCGGAGGCGTGCCGAAGCAGATATCCCACGAGGTCAGCGTGCCGATGTCGCCGCTGACCCAGTCATAGATCGTGAGCGTCCAGTCGCCGGTCGCCGCAGGAACGGCCGAGAGCGCGACGTTGTCGATCGCGAAGTTGCCGCCCGTCCACGTGCCGAAGCTCTGCGAGAAGGTCGAGCCGGTCGGATAGATCCCGCCGACCGCAGTCGGAAGAGGCGCGCCCTGCTCGACGCTGTTGATGACGTAGTCGCCGCCCCAGTCGTTCGCTCCGCCTTGGCGGTTGAACAGGTTGATTTTCTGTCCCGACGGGCTCGTCAGCACGTACTGGACGTCGCCGGTGTACGTGTGCGTCATGCCGTTGAGCTTGACCTCGGTCACGCAGGTCGCGCCCGGCGGAATCGACGGCACGTTCAGCGTGCTCGTCATCGGGAACGTCGGCAGCACGGTCTGGTACGTGCCGTTGCCGGTGCCCGAGGTCGGGAAGAGACCGCCGGCGCCGCCGGTGGTGCAGCCGAGCTGCTGGGCGAAGGCGCCCGTGGGCGCGAAGGCGACCGCAGCCACGGTCGCGAAGGCAAATGCGAGGGTACGCATGGTGGTGGAGGACTCCTGAGTTGTCCGGACGAAGAGGTGAAGCGCCGCGTGCACGCGGCCGGCGGGCCTGAGAGAGACGAATCCGCCGATACCTTGGAACCCTACACCGGCACACCCGGGTGGGAAGGGGCCTCATCCTAAAAATGGATATCGGGGTCGGCTTTCAGGGATCTGAGCCGCGAAAGTGCGGGCCTGTCGCGGGAGGCGCGGGCGACGGCTGCTAACCTCTCCACTCCCAGACTCCGCCCGAAGCCCCGACTCCCAAGGCCCGCCATGCGCCGTACCCTCGCCCTCGCCACCGCCCTCGCCTGCTTGCCCCTGTGCGCGTCGTTCCCCGCCGCCCAGACGTTCGCATTCCGGGCCGAGAAGGGCGCTGCGATCGAGAAGACCTACGAGATGGGCCTCACGCTCGATCTCGACGAGCTCGCGATCTCGGTCGGCGGCGAGGAAGTCCCCGCGGAGGAGCTCGGCGCGCCGGAGATGAGCATGAAGCAGGGCTCCAAGCTCGTGTTCCTCGACACCTACCCCGAGGGTGCCGAGGGGCAGCCCAAGCTCCTGCACCGCAAGTTCGTCTCGCTTGCCAATGAAGAGCGCCAGACGATGGGCGGAGACGGCGAGTCGGAGTCGGAGACCAAGACGGAGAAGAGCGACCTCGAGGGGCGCACCGTCGCGTTTGCGTGGGACGCCGAGGCCAGCGAGTACACGAAGCGCTACGAGGGCGATGGGGCGGACGAGGCGCTGCTCGAGGGTCTGATCGAGGACTGCGATCTGCGCGGGCTGCTCCCTGCGGACGATGTCGCGGAGGGCGAGAGCTGGGAGCTCGATCCTGAGGTGTTCGACCTGCTCACGGGGCCCGGCGGAGACGTCGGCCTCGTCGACCCCAACGACGAAGAAGAGGACGACAGCGACCTCGACGAGCAGTTCCGCGACAACACCGAGGGCGAGCTCAAGGCGACCTTCAAGGAAGTGCGCGAAGTCGAAGGGCTGCGCGTGGCGGTGATCGTGATCGAAGGCAGCGCCAAGACGCACGCCTCGAAGGACGGCAGCGAAGGCGAAGGCCACGCGGGGAAGAACAGCTACGAACTCGAGTTCGCGGACGTCGAGGGCGAGGTGCTCTGGGACTCGAAGGCCGGGCGCGCGCACTCCTACCAACTGACCGCAAAGGTTCAGGCGAAGATCACGGAAGACGCGACGCTCGAGTTCGACGGCCAGTCGATCGACATGAGCCAGCGCATGACGCTCGTGGGTGAGATGCGCGCGAGCGGCAAGTTCGAAGCCGCCAAGTAGCGCGCTCCGAGCAGAGACTTCCGGCGGCCGCGGCTGCTCCGCGGCCGCTGTCGTTACCGGCGGCGATTCAGCGCGCGCGTGATGAGCGGACCGATCACGCCGCCGATCACGACCATCACGCCGATCAAGATCGCGACGCGCCAGAGGGCGCGTTCGCCGCGCGGAAAGGTCGTGATGAAGAGGCCGATGCCGGCGGCGCCGAACATGACGAGGCCGAGCACGAGCACCCAGCTCTGGCTGAAGAAGAGGCGCAGGTCGCGCACCGCGTGCTCGCCGTCGTCGTCGAGCTTCCAGCCGTTGGGGAGAGCCGCGCGCAGCTCCGCCGGGGTCGGGGGTCGGCCGTCGCGGCGGATCTTGGAGAGGTCGACCAAGCTGTCGACGCGGACGCGATGTTCGCTCATGGGGCGGCCTGAAGCAGCTCTCGAATCCTAGCGCGCACGGCGACGGGATTCGCGCGGGACTTGCTCGCGGCCATCACGGCGCCGACGAGCACGTCGAGCGCGCGTGCGTGGCCGGAGCGCACGGCTTCCGAGGCGTCCGCGTGCGCGGCGATCGCCGTGCGGCAGAGCTCGTCGAGCTCCGCCCCGCCGTCGAGCGACTCGAGCCCGAGTTCGCGCAGGAGCTCGCGCGGCGCGCGTGGCGTGCGGCACATCGCGCGCAGGACCTGACGCGCGGCCGGACGGCTCGCGCGGCCGTTCGCGGCGAGCTCGATCAGCTCCGCGAGATCGAAGGGCTTGAAGGAGAGCTCTGCGATCGAGTGCACGTCGAGCTCCGGCTCGGCGAAGAGCGCGCGCACGTCGTTGGCGAGCCAGCGTGCGACCTCGCGCGCGTCGCGTGCGTGCCGAAGGGTCGCCTCGAAGAACTCCGCGCTCGCACGGCTCTCGAGCAAGACTTCGACGAGCGTCGCATCGAGGCCGAGCTCGCTCGTGTAGCGCCGACGTCGAGGCATCGGCAGTTCCGGCACGCACGCGGCGGCGCGCGCGATGCGTGCGCGCTCCAGCGGTACCGGCGGCAAGTCCGCTTCCGGCAGGTAGCGGTAGTCGCTCGCGCGCTCCTTCTCGCGCAGCGAGCGTGTCTCGCGGCGCTCAGGATCCCACGTCCGCGTCTCTCGCTCGACCGGTCGGCCGCTCGCGAGCAGCTCGGATTGACGACGGATCTCGAACTGCACGGCGTCGCGCACGTGCACGAACGAGTTGAGGTTCTTGAGCTCGACCCGCGCGCTCGGCTCGTCGCACGCGAGGCTGATGTTGACGTCGCAACGCAGCGAGCCGCGCTCCATGTCGCACTCGCCGACGCCGGAAAAAACGAGAATCTCGCGCATGCGTGCGAGGCACTCCGCGGCTTCGTCCGCGCTCGCGAGGAGGGGAGCGGTGACGCATTCGAGCAGCGGCACGCCCGCGCGATTGAGATCCACGAGCGACTCGGAGTTCGACGTGCGCAGGATCTTGGCGGCATCTTCCTCGATGTGGATGCGCTCGAGCCGTACACGCTTTCCGTCTGCGAGCTCGACCTCGCCGCCGCAGCCGAGCGGCTCGCGCGACTGTGTGATCTGGTATCCCTTGGGCAGGTCGCAGTACCAGTAGTGCTTGCGATCGAACACGAGATGCGGAGCGAGGTCGCAGCCAAACGCGGCGGCTGCGCGCAGCGCGAGGTCCACTGCTTCCCGATTGAGCACGGGCAATGCGCCGGGCTGGCCCGAGCAGGCCTCGCAGGCGAGCGTGTTTGGTGCCGCACCGAAGCGGTTCGCGCAGGCGCAGAAGAGCTTCGAGAGCGTCGCGAGCTGGCAGTGGACTTCGAGGCCGATCACCGGAGTGAAGCGCGTCACGGGAGAGCTCCCGTGAGCGGTGCACGCGCGAGGTGATGACGCGTCGCTGCTTGAAAGCAGCGCGCCGTGGAGAGTACGCGCGCGTCGGCGCGCGGTGCGCCGCAGAGCTGCAGCCCGACGGGGAGCTCGACGCCGTCCGTCGTGCATGTGCCGCAGGGCACGCTCGCCGCCGGGAGTCCCGCGAGGCTGGCGGGCACGGCGAGTAGGTCGCTGTGATGCATGCGCGCGGAATCGCCGCTGCGCTCGCCGAGTCGAAATGCGACCTCCGGTGCCGTGGCGCTAGCGAGGAGGTCGACGCGCTCGAAGATCGCACGCAGCTCGTCGACGATGCGGCGACGGACGCGTGCGGCGTGCTCGTAGCTCGGGGATCCCTCGTCGGATGTCAGCGCCGTGCCCAGCAGGATGCGCCTTCGCGACTCAGGGCCGAAGGAGCTCCCGCGCGTCTGCGCGATCATGCCTTGCAGGGTTCCGTCGCAGCTTTCACGCGAGCCGTATCGCACTCCGTCGTAGCGCGCGAGCTGGCTTGCGGCCTCGCACGCGGACACCACTTGATACGTCGCGTTGGCGTGCAGCGTGAGCGGGAGTGACACGCTCACGAGCTCGGCGCCGAGTGCGTGCATAGCTTCGAGCGCCGCTCGAATTCGATCTCGCGCCCCTTGGTCGCACAGCTCCGCGTCCCACTCCTTGGGCACACCGATCCGCAGTCCTCGCAGGTGCTCGCGCGGGGCTTCGAGGGCGAGCGGCGGGAGCGCGAGCGAGGTCGCGTCGCGCTCGTCGTGTCCGCTCACGCACGCGAGCACCTGCTCGATTCGTTCGATGGAGTCGCCCAAGACCCCGACCGTGTCCAGCGAAGGGGCGAAGGCGATCAGGCCGCGGCGCGAGATGCGTCCGTAGCTCGGTTTGAAGCCGCTGACGCCGCAGAGCGCCGCGGGCTGGCGTGCGGAGCCGCCGGTGTCCGAGCCGAGAGCGAAAGGTACGAAGCCAGCGGCGACGGCGGCCGCGGAGCCGCTCGACGAGCCGCCCGCGGTGCGCGAGAGATCCCACGGGTTGCGCGTCGCGCCGAAGCTCGAGTTCTCGCCGGAAGAACCGAACGCGAACTCGTCCATGTTCGTGATCGCGAGGGGGATGGCCCCGGCGGCGATCAAGCGCTCGATTGCGGTCGCGCTGTAGGGCGGGCGATAGCCGTCGAGGATGCGACTCGCGGCGCCCGTGAGGTGTCCGCGCCAGCAGAGGTTGGCCTTGAGCGCGAAGGGGACGCCGTGGAGTGGGCCGCGGGGCGCGGGCTCGCGGTCGAGCTTGTCCGCCAGAGTTCGCGCGCCCTCTTCATCGACATCGAGGAGCGCGCCGATCTCCGCTTCGAGCGCCTCGATGCGAGCCAGCGCGCCTTCGACCGCCGCGCGGGCCTTCAACGCGCGCCTCCGGGGCCATCCGGTACGCGCACCATTCCATCGCGCTGTTCCGGCGCGTTCGCGAGGACGAGGTCGCGCGCCAGGGAGGGACGGACTTCGTCGAGGCGCTCCGACGCGGCGTCCTCGTTCAGGGTCCAGAGCGGCTCGACGCCCTCGACGGGCACCGCGAGCAGGGATTTCGCCGCCTCCAACGCGGAGTCGAGCTCCGCTGCGAGGCCCGGCAATTCGTGTGCGTCGATCGCGATGCGCACGAGGGCGGCCGCGCGGCGCGCGCGTTCGGTGGCAGGATCCTGCGGTGCGGTCATGGGTTCGACGCGAGCAGGGTAGCAGCCGCCCGACGAAGGCCGCAGCGCCGCGGTAGCGTCTTGCTCGCGCCGCGCGGTGCGCTACCGTGCAGGCCATGCTGTGCGCCTCGATCTCCGCGGAGCCCTTCGCTCCGGACTGGACCACGCTGGGCTACGTGCTCGCGATCGTGGGCTGCGTTCTGCTCGGCAACGGCTGGTTGTTCCGCAATCCGCGCGCTCTCGTCGCCGAGCGTCTCGGGCGCGGGCCTCAGCCGCTGCGCCGCATCCGCGCCTTTGTCTTTCACCGCGTCCAGCTCGGGCTCGGTTTCTCGTACCTGATCGCCGCGTTCGCGAGCCTTCTGTACGCGCACCATACGCCGCCGACGCAGGCGGGGGGCAGCGCGATGACGTGGGTGGGGCTCGTGCTCGTCGCCACCGCGGTGCTCGAGGTCGCAGGCTGGCTCTGGTCGGCCCACTCGCTGCGCGCTCACGTGCGCGGCGTTCTGCGCGAGGCTCCGCCGGACTTCGAGACCGATCCGACGCTCGCGCGCGAGATCGGCGAGCTCTTCGGCATCGAGTCGCGCGCGGATGAGACCGTGCAGTCCTACGCCGCTCGACTGCGTCAGTCGCTCGGAATCTCGACGACAGCTCGCGCAGCAGGGCCCGCGCGCTCGGATCCGCGCGCGCGCGTCGGCTCGCCCTTCGGCGACGACTCGGACGACGAGAGCTAGGTTCGCGCGGCGCCCTCGCTCGACGGGGGGCGGCGGTTCGTGCGGCGTGGCGATTCTTTTCGAGATTTCGCGCGACGAAACGGCACGGGAAGCGACGGATGCAAGCGGGGACGCATGCGACGTGGCGCAAGGACGACGGGGTTCGGCGTGGGACTGGGTGTATCCGCCGCTGTGCTGGCTCTGCGGCAGCGACGCGGCGTGGGAGGGCGGACGCTGGGCGAGCGGCTGCGACGAGCACATGCTTCCCGACGGTCCCGTGGGGCAGCGCTGTCCGGTGTGCGCGGGATGGATGCCCGACATGCTCGCGGGCGCCTCGCGCTGCGCGGCGTGCCGTCGCGCGACCGAGCATGGCGCGAGCTTCGGGGTCGAGCGCCTGATCGTGCTCGCGGACTATCGGGCGCAGCCCGAGGTGCGGGACTGGGTGCTGGCGTTCAAGCACGGAGGACGCAAGGAACTCGCGCGGCCGCTGGCCTCGGCGCTCGCTGCGGTGGTGCGGCGTACCGTGCGGAGTGCCGATGGAGGTGCGAGGGGCGGCGATGTCCTCGTTCCCGTGCCGCTGCATCTCTGGCGACGGATCGAGCGCGGCTTCGATCAGTCGCGCGCGCTCGCGGGGGCCCTTTCGGGCGAGCTCGGCTGGCCGACGACCGCCCCGCTCGCGCGCGTGCGGGCGACCGTCGTGCAGGGCGCGGCCGGCGCGCGCTCGCGGGATGCCAACGTGCGCGGTGCCTTCGGGCCACGTCGATGGTCATTTCTCGCGCAGCGTGCCGTGGCACGCTCCGAGTGCGCGTGGATCGTGGACGATGTGGTGACGTCGGGTGCCACGCTGCGCGAGTGTGCGCGGGCGTTGCGACGCATGGGGGCGCGGCGCGTGGCGGCGCTCGCCATCGCCCGTGCCTCGGAGCGTGGCGCGCCCGTCGAGAGCGGACGAGAAAGCGAAGTCGCTTCGGGCGCGGTGGAAAGCGGGTACCCTGTGCGCGAATGAGCTCCCACGCGCTCTCCGACACCCTGTTCGTCGAGCCCTTCGCCGGAATGGCGGGCGACATGTTCCTCGCAGCTCTGCTCGACCTCAAGGACGAGCGCTTCACGCTGGCGCATCTGCGGGAGCTCGCGACGGCGCTCGTGCCGGGCGAGGCGCAGCTCGAGACCGAGACAGTCTGGCGCGGCTCACTCTCGGGGTTGCAGCTCGATGTGCGCACGCCGGACAGCGGCACGATGCCGCACCGCGGAATCGCCGAGCTCGAAGGGCTGATGGCGCGCGTTCCGCAGCTCTCCGACGCCGCTCGCGCTCGCGCTCGCGCGGTGCTTTGGCGCATCGCGGTCGCCGAGGGGCGCGTGCACGGCTGTCGCCCCGAGGAGATCCACTTCCACGAGCTCGGCGCCGTCGACTCGCTGATCGACGTCTGCGGAGCGGTGTACGGGCTGGAGCGGCTCGGCGTGCGGCGCGTGCTCTCGACGCCGCCGCTCGTGGGCTCGGGGACGGTGCGCTGCGCTCACGGCGAGATGCCGGTTCCGGTCCCTGCGGTGGCGGAACTCCTGCGCGGTCATCCCCATCACCTCGGCGGCGGCGGTGAGCGTCTCACTCCGACGGGCGCGGCGCTGCTCGTCGAGCTCGTCGAGCAGTTCGGCTCGCCCGGCGACTTCGTGACGGACGCGGTCGGCTACGGCGCGGGGCATCGCGATCCCCGCGAAGGTCCGCCCAACGTCCTGCGGGTGCAGCTCGGGCGCGCGTCCGCGGTGCGCGCACGCCCTGAAGTGTGGACCTTGGAGTGCAACCTCGACGATATGACGGGCGAGGAGCTCGGCTTCTTGCTGCAGCGCGTGCGTGAAGCGGGTGCGCTCGAAGCGTGGAGCTCGCCGGTGTCGATGAAGAAGGACCGACCGGCGGTGATCGTGTCGGCGCTGTGCCGCGACGCGGCGCGGGCAGAGCTCGAGCAGGTCCTGTTCGACCACTCGACCGCTCTGGGGGTGCGCTGGACCCGCAGCGAACGGACCGAGTGCGCGCGGCGCGACATCTCGGTCGAGGTCGAGGGTCAGCGAGTGCGCGGTCAGCGTCGCGTCCGGCCCGGCGCGGACGAAGGCGCCGCCGACGAGCGGGATCTCGCGTTCGAGTACGACGATCTCGCAGCGCTGGCGCTGGCGCGCGGGATCTCGCTGCGCGAGGCGGAATCGCGCGTGCGTCGAGCCGCGCTCTCGCAGGGGCTGTAGCCCGGGAGCGTTCTCCCGCCGCAGTGTGGCCGAATTCTCAGAGGTAGAGCTCGCCTTCGAGGGCGCGCTCTTGCTCTTCGGGGTCGTCGAGCTTGCGCACGACCCGATTGCCTTCGCCGATCAGCAGCACGGTGGGGGTGCGGGGCCGGTCGGTGGCCTCGAAGGTCATGATGATGACCTCGTCGCCTGGGCGGACGAGGTGGGCGGCGGCGCCGTTGATGCAGATGCAGCCCGAGCCGCGCTCGCCGGGGATGGTGTAGGTCTCGAGCCGCGCGCCGTTGGTGTTGTCGACGATCAGCACCTTCTCGAAGGGCAGGATGTCGGCCTGATCCATCAGGTCGCGGTCGATCGTGATCGAGCCCACGTAGTCGAGGCGTGCCTCGGTGACCGTGGCCTTGTGGAGCTTGGAGCGGAGGAAAAAGCGCATCGCGGCGCGAAAGGGATACGACATCCGGGCAGATCGGTAAAGGAGGCGCTTCGGGACGAGGCCCCTACGCCCCGGCGAAGCTGTCCAGACCGCGGGAGAGCCGTGTCAGGGCGTCCGCGAGCGCCGGAGCGGGGCTGCCGAAGCCGATTCGGAGGTGGCCCGGTGCCCCGAAGTGCTCGCCGGGGACCACGGCGAGCTGCTCGCGGGCGGCGAGGTGCTCCGCGAGCGCGCGGGTGTCGGGTGCGGATGGGACTGCGGCGAAGGCGATGATTCCGTGCTCGGGCAGCTGGGCCTCGACGCGGCGCTCGGAGGCGAGCCAGCGCGCAAGGAGCGGCCGGCTCTCGGTTCGCACGGTGCCATAGGGAGCGAGCAGCTCTCTTTCGAGGCCCAGCGCCCGGGTTGCGGCGCGCAAGGCGGGGGTCGGAAGGTCGACGTACTGGAGGAAGCTCGCGTCCTCGAAGACCTCGCGCTCGGCCATGGCGGCGCTTCCGAGGAGTACCCAGCCGATCCGCAGGCAGCCGAGCCCGTAGGCCTTGGTCAGGCTTCCGAGGGAGATCGCGTTAGGCAGGTGGACGGCGGCGTGGAAGCGCTCCGCGGGGTCGACGAACTCCTCGTAGATCTCGTTGCAGACCAGGTAGCCTCCCGCCCCCGCAGCGACCGAGGCGAGGGCTTCGAGGTCGGCGCGCGAGCTGCGGGCGCCGCTGGGGTTGTGGGGGCTGGTCAGCAGCACGTGGCCGCGCGCGGCGCCTCTCAGGGCCTTCCCGACCGCGTCGGGATCGAGGCGCCAGCCGCGGGAGCGCTCGCGGAGTACCTCGACCACCCGGGCGCCTTCGCGCAGCGGGAGTACGCGGAGTGGCTCGTAGGACGGAGTCTCGACAGCGACGGTGCTGCCGGCGAGGAAGAGCGCGGCGGCGGTGATGCTGAGTGCGCCGGTGGTGCCGGGCGTGATGAGCAGCTGCTCGGGCGCGACGCGCAAGCGCTGGGCCAGTGCCGCCGTGAACTCCGGGAGCGCGGTCGCTCCGGCCCACTCGGTGTCGAGCGGCCGCGGTGCTCCGAGGAGCATCGGATCGGCGGCGGGCATGCCCGACTGCGAGAGGCTCGCGGCGTGCGCGACCGCGGGTCCGCGCGCGAAGCGCATGTAGGGGAAGCCGGGTCGCCGCGGAGTGTGGGGTGCGCTCAAGATGCTCCGAACCTCGCCGAGAACGTGCCGAAAAAGTGCGTGAATGCGCTGTGGAACCCACCCTCTCGGATGGCTAGGATCGCGCTCGTTCTAGCACGTTCGCCGCGTTTGCGAGCGTGCGCAGAGCACGGGGATGAACGAGTCGCGCGCGCCGCGGCCACGCTCGCCTCGCCGCCGTCCGCAGAGGCTCCCGCGCGGAGAACTCGCGGCTTTGACCGTCCACGCTTGCAGCACGTCAGCACTTGGGATTCGCACCACATGAAGATCCACGGATCGCAGGTCCGAGGCTGGTCCTCGTCGTTCACGTTCCTCGTCTGCGCTTCGAGCCTCGCGCTCGCGCAGTCGAACTCTCCGCTCCCCACGCCCGGAAACACGGGCACGGGAACTCCCGCGAGCACGCAGGGCTCGAGCGCGACTTCGGGCGCGACTTCGGGCGCGACTTCGGGCGCGACTTCGGGCGCGACTTCGGGCGCGACTTCGGGCACTGCCACCACGCAGGATGCGCCGAAGTTCTTGCGCTATGTGCGCGCAGCCGAGGGCGGCGCGAAGGTGCGCAACATCTACGACGCGCAGGGTGTCGTGATCGGCGATGTGGAAGCGGGCAATGTGCTCGCGGTCCACGGCGAGCGCTCCGGTTGGCTCGAGGTCGAGTCCGCCGCGGGCTTCTCCGTCTGGGTGTTCGGTGAGTACCTCACTCCGACCACCGAGTCCGGCGTGCTCTCGGTCAACGGCAACGATGTGCGCATGCGTCCGCTCCCGTCGTCGGGCGCGGAGAGCTTGCCGCTGCGCCAGCAGCTGCAGAAGGGCCAGAAGCTGCGCATGCTCGGCCGCAAGGACATGTCCAAGCCGCTCGCCGAAGACTGGGTCAACGTCGGCTCGCCCGTCGGCACGCGGGGCTGGGTTGCGACCGCGCAGACCGAGGCGCTGCCCGAGGGCAGCGACGGGACGGCCTTGTGGGGCGCCGCGGTCACGGCCGCGCGCAAGCCGATGAACGGCACGCCGATCACGACCGCCTCGACGCAGCAAGGCGGCTCGACCACGCCGGCGAACGCGACGGTCGCCACCGACTCGAAGAAGATCTCCGCCGCACTCGCGGACGCCGACAAGCAGCTCGCCGCCGCGCGTTCGGCGCAGGAGCAAGGAGGCACGGCGGACTACGACGCGGTCAAGCAGGCCTACGAGGCGATTCTGGCCATGGGGCCGGGTGAAACCACGGCGAAGCTCGTGCAGGATCGCATCGAGCTGTGCGCCGCCTACGCCGACGGCGCGAAGCTCTCGGTCGAGCTCGAGCGCCAGAAGCAGTCGATCGACGCGGCGATGCGCAAGCGTCAAGAAGAGATGGCGAAGGCTGCGCGCAGCCAGCCGTTCGACGGACGCTTCACCGCCCGCGGCCGCGTCGAGAAGGCGACGATTCCCGGCGAGACCAAGCCGGTCTACTTCGTGCGCTTCGGCGGCGAGCTCGTCGCCGAGCTCGGCTGCACGAGCGGTCGCATCGACTTCGCCGATTACCTCGGCTGCGAGATCGGATTCAACGGGACCGAGACTCGGCCCGCGATCAAGAGCACGACCGCCGCGCTGAACCGGCCGCAGCTCTACGACGTGACGCGCCTCGAGATCATCGCGGCTCCCGCGAAGACGACGCGCTAGGTGCTTCCATCTCCCCGCGAGCGGGCGCGCCGCGTGCGCTCCCGCTCGCTCGGAGCTCCAACATGTGGCGCGCCATCGTCGATTTCTTCCGGCGGCTCGCGGCGCTCGGACCCGCGGCGCCCCTGTGCGACTCGTGCAAGTGGGACTACGGGAGCGCGTGCAAGCGCCCCGAGCGTCCCAACGCAACGCGTTGCCCTGACTACGAGAAGCGCTGAGGCGCGCTCGCTGCCGAGTCGGGCTCGCGGTCGGGCCCGCCTCGTCTAGGCCTGAGCGCTCTCCGGCGACTCGGTCTGCGGCAGCCACTGCGCGCGGACGCTAGCGAGGTCGCCGCGCTCGATGCCCGCGCGAATCTCGGACATCAGCCGGTGGAACCAGCGGATGTTGTGGTGTGTGAGCAGGATCGCGCCGAGCATCTCCTCGCTCTTCACCAAGTGGCGCAAGTAGGCGCGGCTGTACCCCGTGGTGCACGTGGGGCAGTCGCAGCGCGCGTCGAGGGGCCGTTCGTCGCGGGCGTGCTTCGCGTTGCGCAGATTGAGCGCGCCTTCGCTCGTGAAAGCCTGCGCGGTCCGGCCGTGGCGCGTCGGCGTCACGCAGTCGAAGAGGTCGATGCCGCGCTCGATCGCGTCGAAGAAGTCGCGCGGTGTGCCGACGCCCATCAAGTAGCGCGGGCGATCCGCAGGCAAGAGCGGTGCGGCGGAGTCGATGGCGACGAGCACTTCGTCGCGCGTCTCGCCGACGCTGACGCCGCCGATGGCGTAGCCCACGAGGTCGTGCGAGGTGATCGCATCGACGGAGCGCGCGCGCAGGTCCGGAAAGGCTCCGCCCTGCACGATTCCGAACAGCGCCTGTCCGCGCGACTCGCCGCCGAGCTCGCGATGGCGACGTACGCAGCGCTCGAGCCAGCGGTGCGTGCGCTCGGTCGCGTCCTCGACGCAGGCGCGGTCGGACGGCCGCGGCGGACAGTGGTCGAACGCCATCGCGACATCGGCGCCGAGCGCGGCCTCGATCTCGATCACGCGCTCGGGCGTGAAGCGCACGCTCGCGCCGTCGACCACCGAGCGGAACGTGACGCCGTCTTCGTCGAGCTTGCGCGTGTCTTCGAGACTGAAGACCTGATAGCCGCCGGAGTCCGTGAGAATCGGGCCGTCCCAGCGCATGAAGCCGTGCAGGCCGCCGAGGTCCCGCACGAGCTCCTCGCCAGGCCGCAGGTGCAGGTGGTACGTGTTGCCGAGCAGCATCGTCGTGCCGAGCTCGCGCAGGTCGCGCACGGTGCAGCCCTTGACGGTGCCCTTCGTACCGACGGGCATGAAGGCTGGCGTCGCGACAGCGCCGTGGGGGGTGCGGAAGATGCCGCTGCGCGCGCGGCTGTCGCGCGCGACGGCGCGCAGCTCGAACGAAAATCCATCGCGTTGCATGCTCTAGCGCCAGTCGACGAGCTTCGAGCCCGGATAGTAGTGGGCGAGGATGCGCTCGGCGGTCCAGCCCGCCTTGGCGCAGTCGCTCGCCGCATTCTGGCACAGGCCCACGCCGTGACCGCGTCCGCGGCCCTCGAAGCGCAGCGAGCCCGCGAGCTTGTCGCCGGCGCGCGGGACCGTGGCCTCGATCGCCGACGAGGGCAGCTTGTCCGCGCCGAGCGCGCGGCGCAGCTCTTCGAAGCGCACGCGCACCGTTCCGCTGGAGCCCGTGAGCTCGACTTCGAGCCAGCGCCCACACGAGTCGGTCGCGATGGGGGAGATCCGCTCGAGCTTCGCGCCCAGCTTGAAGCGGGCCGCGAGCGCGTCGAGCTGCGGGCGCTCGAACGTCGCGCTCCACGGCTCGCTCGCGTTCGTTCCGGCGAGCTTGCCGAGACACGCCGGGCAGTCGACGCTGCGCAGACACTCGAAGCGCGCCTCGGGCGAGATATCGCGCGCATCGGCGGTGTGGCCGCCGCACGCGGCGTGGAAGCGAGCATCGACGACGCGCTCGCCCTCCATCAGGACACGGCCGCGCGTGCTCTCGATCGCGCGCAGAAGCCGCGCCTCCAACTCGCGTTCGCGCGCATTCTTCGGTTGGAACGCACCGGCGTAGGCCATGTCACGCGTGTCGGATACGAGGTACGGATCCACGCGACGCGCGCCGCGGTCATCGAGCGCGCACACCGCGTAGCTGCGCGCTGCGACGGCCTGTGCGCGCATCGTCTCGAGGCCGGAGTTCCACAGCACGAGCTCGGCGGCGACGACGCCCGCCACGTAGTCTTCGAGGTCGAGAACGTTGGTGACCTCGAAGCCGCTCGCTGTGTTCGCCGCGCGGATCACGAGCGAGCCGCGATAGCTTCGCCCCGCGATCTGCCACGGCCCGCGCTCGCCGAGCGTGAGTTCCTTGCGCACGATCCCATCGACCGCGAGCTCGGCTCCGCGCCGCTCGACGCGCGTGCCCGCGCCGTTCGAGTCGCGAACGTCGAGGACCTTCGCCGACGTCAGGGCTGCGATGCGCACGTGCACGTCTCCGCTCGCGCGACGCAGGGTGCGCCGCGGCGGAGCGCTGGCCGCGACGGGCTCGAGTCGGGGGCCGTGCGCAGCCGGCAGCGCACAAGCACCCGCGAGCGCTGCCAACGCGAGCGCTGCCATGACCCGACGGTGCGCGCTCACGCGTCGCTCTCGTCCTCGGTCCTCAGGATCGCCGCGTCGATGCCGATCGCGGAGCAACCCTCGGGCGTGATGCGACGCCCACGGCTCGTTCGTTCGAGGAATCCGCAGCGCAAGAGGTGCGGCTCGAAGACCTCTTCGACGGTGTCTTCCGCCTCGCCGATGGCGGCGGCGAGCGTCTTGAGCCCGATCGGCCGTGCACCGCTGCGCGCGAGCACCGCGAGGATCCTGCGGTCGACTTCTTCGAGCCCGAACTCGTCGACGCCCATGCGGCGCAGCGCCTCGATGGCGTGCACCGGCTCGGCGCGCTCGGCACCGGAGACCTGCACGAGGTCGCGCACGCGGCGCAGGAAGCGGTTCGCGATGCGCGGCGTGCCGCGGCTGCGCTCCGCGATGGCGCGCGCGGCCGCCGAGGAGAGCGGAACTTCGAGGATGCGCGCGGAACGCTCGAGAATCGCGATGAGATCTTCCGCAGGGTACGGCGAGAGGCGCTCGAGCAAGCCGAAGCGGCCGCGGAATGGCGCGGAGAGCAGGCCTTCGCGCGTCGTCGCGCCGACGAGCACGAAACGCTCGAGCTTGAGCGGCAGCACGCGGGCGTTCGGGCCTTGGTCGAGCGTGAGGTCGACCGCGTAGTCTTCCATCGCGGAGTAGAGGTACTCCTCGACGGCTGCGGGCACGCGGTGGATCTCGTCGATGAAGAGCACGTCTCCGCGCTTGAGCTGCGTCAGGATGCCGACGAGGTCGCGCGCGCGCTCGAGCGCGGGACCGGTCGTCGAGTGCAGCGTCGTGCCGAGCTCGATCGCGACGAGCTTCGCGAGGCTGGTCTTGCCCAGACCCGGCGGGCCCGAGAGGAGGACGTGGTCGGGGGTGTCCTTGCGGGCCTTGGCGGCGGCGATCGCCACGCGCAGGTTTTCGAGCGTCTGGCGCTGGCCCACGAACTCGTCGAAGCGCTGCGGGCGCAGCGTGTTCTCGAACTCGACCTCGGTGCTGCCCGCCGCGCTCCCAAGCAGCGCATCGAGCGAGGCCGTGCGCATGCCATGGAAGATCGAGGCGGAGCCGCCCCCCGCGCGCCCCTCATCGCTCATGGGGGAGAGCCTAGCCCGAGCTTCTCGCCCGTTTCTACTGCCACCTCGTCGGTCAGTGGGCCCGGAGACGGGGTACGGGGGGGCTCGAGCGGGGGCTTGCGGCGCCCTCGGGGGTGAGGTTCGAGCAGATTCTCGGCCTCGGAGGGTGTCCGATGGGCCGAGCTTCGGTACAACCTGCACCCTCCAAGCTCCCCCTCCCTGTCCGGAGGGGGTCCGATGGTCGTCTGCTCCGCCCCCGCGCGCCGGGTCGGCGGCGCACGCGACGTCCCTCCCGCCGCGGCCGCGTGTCCGGTGGAGCGGATGCGCGCGACGGCTGCGGACTCCCCTGCGCGCTGCGGAGCGGGGCGTGCGTCTCGCTTCCCGTGCACCACGGGCGCCGCGGCGCGCGGTCCGCGCGATCCCTCTCCAGCCCTCTCGAACCTCGATGCGTCGCCCCCTTCACTGGTCGATTGCCCTCGCTCCGTTCGTCCTCGCCGCTTGCGGCGGTGGCGGCTCCAGCTCCGGTACCGGAGGCCAACTGGAGCTGCGCGAGGTCTCCCATGGCTTCGGTCTGCTGCTGCCCTATCAGGTCCGCAAGGCCGACCCGCTCGGCAACCCCGGCACCGAGCTGATCTTGATCAAGTCGATGTCGGACCTGACGAACAACGTCACGCCGCTCAACCCGATCCTGCCGGTGACGCAGTGGCCGACGGAGGCGCGGCTCCCCAACAACGACGCGGGCAACCACTACATCTACGCCGAGTTCAGCCAGCCGCTCGACATCGCGACGATCCTCGACTCGTCTTCGGCGGGCCAGTCGAACTATGGATTGGTCGGCACGCTGACCGTCCTCGCGCTCGATCCTGCGACGGGACTTTCGGTCCCCGTCCCCGGCCGCGCGTTCATCAACGGTCAGACCTACGCGCGCCCGGACCCGCTGAATCCGTCGCAGCTCGTGCTCGAGAGCTGGGTCGCGCCCGACGCGCAGGGCACGCCGCGCGCGACTCCGATCGATGGCAACGGGGACGGCAAGCTCGACGGCCTCGGATTCCCCGGAACGCAGTCCGCCACGGGTTTTGCTGGCGCCTCGAAGCTCCTGAGCCCCAACACCTTCGTCTTCGTGGTCGACAGCGACAACGACCTGTCGACCCATGAGCAGTTCCCGGCCAACCGCCAGATCAAGCTGCGCGCGACGCGCGCGGTGAAGTCGCAGAGCGGCAAGCTGCTCGCCCAGCAGGTCGTCGCGAGCTGCACCGTCGGTGCGGACACGATTGCGCCCGAGGTGGCGACCACGCCGCCGCCCAACGCGATTCCGGTGACGAGCCCGAGCCTCGGCGACGACCAGATCGATCCGTTGACGACGATCACCGTCGAGTTCACGGAGCCGCTGCAGCCGACGAGCATCGGCTCGTTCCCCACCGTCGTGCCGCCGGTGGTGAGCCCGTCGATCACGCTCGTCTTCGGACCCGCCAACCAACAGACGCAGGTGCCCTACACCTGCTTGCCCGAGTCGGTGTACGACCTGTCGAAGTGGGTCCTGACGCCCGACTTCGCCTTCCCCGGCAACGGTCCCGCGACTCAGGCTTGCGGCACTTTCAATCGCGTGACGGTCACCTTCGTCGCCGCGCAGGTGCTCGACCTGTCGGGCAACACGAACGGCCTCGGCGCGACGACGGACTTCACCACGGGTGAGGGCCCCGGCATCGCCAACGCTCCCGTGGCTCCGGAAGCCGTGGTCGTCGCGCGCGTCGGCGCGTCGCCGGGCCTGTCGGTGCTCGACCTCAACGGCTTCGGCCAATCGACGGGCGACCCGCAGTTCGACTTCAGCTACCAGACCTTCCCCAAGGGCTGGTCGAACTTCCCGAACAACCCCAACCTGATCCAGTACGGTCCGACGATGTATCCGCCCCTCTTCCCCGGCACCTGCACGGTGGACGGTGGCTCGGCGGGTGCGTTCACGCTGACCAAGGATACGTCGCTCGAGGACCTGCTCGTGCGTCCGCCGCTGATCACGTCGGTGGGCGAGATGGCGCTCGGCCAGTCGCTCGACTACGTGTTCCACAACGGCAAGGACTCGACGGGTTGTCGTTTCAACGGCGGCAACTTCTGCGCGATCAACGGCAAGAAGGTCATCCGCACGTCGTTCCAGACGAGCCAGACGATCGGACCGCCGCTGCCGAACCAGGCTCCGGCGGCGATCGTGCCCGGCGGCGCGAACCCGATCTCCTTCGCGCCGCACCCCAACCCGCCGCCGCTGCGCTTCCCGCCCCTGTGCTTGCAGCCCTTCATCGGCGGGGAAGAGCCCACGTCGATCTTCACTTCGACGCCGCCCCCCGCGGGCTTGGGCTTCGCGAACCTACTCGTTCCGGGCAACCCGCTGCGCGAGTTCGACGGTCCGCCGACGGGCATCGCGGCCCAGTTCCAAAACGCCTTCTTCGAGGGCCCCGACCGAGTGACGCTCACCAGCTCGGGTCCGTGCCTCGAACACCAGTACCGCCAGCAGATCGGTCACTTCCTGTACATGCTCGACCGCGCGCGCCGCGAGGTCGTGGTGTTCAACTCCAACCGCATGACGGTGCTCGACCGCATCGCCTGCGCGGATCCGACCGACATCACGATGGCTCCGAACCTCGACTTCATCGCGGTTTCGAACCAGAACGCCGACACGGTGACGTTCATCGACACCAACCCCGCTTCGGCGACCTTCCACAAGGTTGTGAAGGTGACCCCGGTCGGCCGCGGTCCGCGCGGCCTCGAGTGGGATCCGGGCAACGAGGACATCCTCGTGTGCAACGAGGAGGATGGCTCGGTCTCGATTCTCTCCGCGTTCACCTTCGACGTGCGCAAGACGATCTTCGGCAACCTCGAGCGCCCGTTCGACGTGGTGATCCTGCAGCGCCAGATTGGCTTCGGCTACAACCGCGCCGTCTACTTCGCGTGGATCCTCAACCGCAATGGCGACCTCACGATCTTCGAGTCGGGTCCCAACGGTGTGAACGGCTGGGGCTATGACGACACGGTCGGCGTCGCTCCGTTCACGTTCAACAACCCGAAGAAGCTGGCGCTGAACTACGAGTTCGTCGGCGGCTCGGTGTGGATCGTGCACGAGGATCCGCTCGGGGAGAATGGTCAGCCCACGGGCCAGATCGGCGGTGCGGTGACCCGTGTCGACATCGACAGCGGCGCCTTCGGCCTCCTGCCGCTCAACGGATTCCAAGGGCAGATCAACCCGCAGTTCCGCAACATGAGCCTCAAGGTGCGCACGTCGATCGGCCCCAACGAGCTGACGGGCGTGCCGGTGGACCTCGCCTTCGACGAGCTGAACAACCTCGGCGCGTCGCAGAACACCCAGTCGAACTTCGGGGTCGGTCAGGGCATCCTGATCAACGGCAAGTCCGTGATCCGCAACGGCACCACCGCGGCGGTCTTCCCGGACTACATGTTCCTCGCGGTGCCGACGTCGAGCGAAGGTCCGGGCGTCATCGACGTCATCTCGATGACCAGCGGCTACGCCCGCTTCGACACCGACAAGTACCTGCCGGGTGTGCAGTCCGTGCCCTGCTCGGGCGCGCGCTTCCTCTGCACGTTCTTCCGGCACTAGCAAAGCGCACAGGCGGGGCGCGAAAGCGCACGCCTTCACGCCGAGCCTCCCTGAGCGGGCGTCGCGCCTCCCTCGTGGGGGCGGGACGCCCGCGCTGCATTTCCGGCTGCCGCGCCGCGAGGGGCGGGCCCTTCCTCGAACGGCTGCTGGCGTCCCGCGGCGCCGTCCTGTTGCGAGGCCAAGACGGCATGGGAGTTGTGGAGGATGGGGAACCCTCAGGCCGAGCGCGCCGGAGGGGGGACCGGCTCCGGGGGCGGCCAAGCTGCTCGGGGAAGGAAAAAAATGCGTGCATCCACCGAGGGTCGGCTGACTAGACTACGCACCCCTTTTCGTGCGCGGCCGCAACGGCCCCCCTCATCGACAGCGAGTGAATCTCACCCCCATGAAGCGACAGCTGGCATGGCTCGTGGCCCTCTCTCCCATGGCGCTCCTCGCCGCGTGCGGCGGCGGCGACGACGGGTCTTCGGGTTCTGCGTCCCAGATGGACCTCTTGGAGGTCTCCAACGGGTTTGGCCTGATGCTTCCGCACCAAGTGCAGAAGGCAGATGCCAACGGGCAGCCCACGGCGGAGCGCGTCCTGATCCGCAGCTTCGATGACCTGACGGGCAACGTCGGCCCGCAGAACCCGATCCTTCCGGTGACCGAGTGGCCCACGACCGCGACGCTGCCCAACGGGGACGCGGGCAACCACTTCATCTACGCCGAGTTCTCCCAGCCGCTCGACATCGCGTCGGTGCTCGATCCCTCGCCCGCCGGGCAGGCGAACTCGGGTCTGATCGGTCCCATCACGGTGCTCGCCATCGATCCGTCGACGGGCGCGGCTGCGCCGGTCCCCGGCCGTGCCTTCATCGGCGGCCGCACCTACGCGGGCATCGACCCGAACGTTCCCGGTGTGCTGCGCTTCGAGCGCTGGGTCGACGTCGACGTCAACGGCAAGCCGATCGTCGGGGCTGTCGACCTCAACGGCGACGGTGTGCCGGATGGCAAGGGTTTCCCGGGCACCGAGAGCGTGCAGGGCTTCCCTGGCGCTTCCAAGCTCGTCGCGGACAACGTCTTCGTGTTCGTTGTCGACACCGACGGCAACCTCGCGACCCATGAGCGCTTCCCGGTCAATCGTCAGGTGCGCCTGCGCGCCACCACGGCGCTGCGCGCGGTGAATCAAAACCAGCTCCTGCGTCAGGTCGTGGCGAGCTCCACGGTCGGCACCGACGACATCCCGCCGGAAGTTGCGACGACGCCTCCGCCCAACTCGATCCCGCTGACGAGCCCGAGCTTTGGCGACGTGGACGTCGACCCGCTGACCACGATCACGGTCGAGTTCACCGAGCCCGTCCAGCCTGCGAGCGTCGGCTCGTTCCCCACGGTCAAGCTGCCGATCATCAGCCCGGCGATCACGCTCGTGTTCGGACCGGCAAACCAGCAGACGCAGGTGCCCTACACCTGCATGCCGCCCTCGGTGTACGACCTCTCCAAGTGGACGCTGACCACGCAGTTCGGCTTCCCCGGCAACGGCCCGGCCTCGCAGGCCTGCGGCACGTTCAACCGCGTGACGATGAGCTTCATCCCTTCGCAGGTGCGCGACCTGTCGCAGCCGGCCAACGTGAACACGCTCGGCGCGAGCAGCGACTTCACCACCGGTGAGGGTCCCGGCCTCGTCAACGCGCCGGTCGTGCCGGACGCGATCCTCGTCGGCCGCGTCGGCGCGGTTCCGAGCATCTCGGTGATCGACCTCAACGGATTCGGTCAGTCGACCGGCGACCCGCAGTTCGACTTCAGCTACCAGACCTTCCCCAAGGGCTGGTCGAACTTCCCGAACAACCCCAACCTGATCCAGTACGGTCCGACCATGTTCCCGCCGCTGTTCCCCGGCACCTGCACGGTGGACGGTGGCTCGGCGGGTGCGTTTACGCTGACCAAGGACAGCTCGCTCAACGACATGCTCGTCCGCGCGCCCTTGATCACCTCGATCGGCGAGATGGCGCTCGGCAACCCGCTCGACACCGTCTACCACAACGGCAAGGACTCGACGGGCTGCCGCTCCGGCGGCGGCAGCTTCTGCGCCGTCACGGGTAAGAAGCTCGTCCAGACGGCCTTCCAGACCAACCAGACGCTCGGCCCGCCGACCGGCAACCAGCTGCCTGCCGCGCAGGTGCCCGGTGGTGCGAACCCGGTCTCGTTTGCGCCGCACCCGAACCCGCCGGCGCTGCGTTTCCCGCCGCTGTGCCTCCAGCCGTTCATCGGCGGCGAAGAGCCGACGTCGAAGTTCACCATCGACCCGCCGCCGCCCGCCGGCAAGGGTCTGGGCTTCACGAACCTGCTCGTGCCCGGTGACGCCCTGCGCGAGTTCGCGAACCCGCCGTCGGGCATCCCGGCGCAGTTCCAGAACGCGTTCTTCGAGGGACCGGACCGCCCGATCGAGCTGACCTCGGGCAACTGCCTCTCGTACATGTACCGCCAGCAGATCGGGCACTTCCTCTACATGCTCGACCGCGCGCGCCGCGAGGTGGTGGTGTTCAACTCCAACCGTATGACCGTCATCGACCGCATCCCCTGCGCCGACCCGACGGACATGACGATGGCACCGAACCTCGACTACATCGCGATCTCCAACCAGAACGCGGACACGGTCACCTTCATCGACATCGACCCGTCCTCGTCGACCTTCCATCAGGTCGTCAAGGTCACGCCGGTCGGCCGCGGTCCGCGCGGTCTCGAGTGGGATCCGGGCAACGAGGACATCCTCGTCTGCAACGAGGAAGACAGCTCGCTCTCGGTCATCTCGGCGTTCACGTTCAACGTGCGCAAGACGGTCTTCGGCAACCTGAGCGCGCCCTTCGACGTCGTGATCTCGCAGCGCCAGCAGGGCTTCGGCTTCCAGCGCAACGTGTACTTCGGCTGGATCCTCAACCGCAACGGTGACTTGACGCTGTTCGAGTCGGGTCCCAACGGGGTCAACGGCTGGGGCTACGACGACACGATCGGGGTCTCGCCGTTCTTCTTTGCCAACCCGAAGAAGATCGCGTTGAACTACGACTACCTCGGCGGCTCCGTGTGGATCGTGCACGAGAACCCGCTGACGATCGACGGCACCCCCAACGGTCAGGTCGGCGGCGCGATCACGCGCATCGATGCCGCCAGCGGCTCGTTTGGCGTCCAGCCCCTCGGGGGCTTCGCGGGCTTCATCAACCCGCAGTTCCGCGACTTGAGCCTCAAGGTCAAGACCTCGATCGGGCCCACCCAGCTCACCGGCGTGCCGGTGGACATCGTCTTCGACGAGCTCAACAACCTCGGCGCGTCGGCCAACTTCACGACGCCCTACGGCGTCGGCTCGCCGATCCTGATCAACGGCAAGGCGGCGGTGCGCACGGGCGGTGGCGGCGCGACGCAGACCGTGTTCCCGGACTTCATGTTCGCGGCGATCCCGACTTCGAGCGAGGGACCGGGCGTCGTCGATGTGATCTCTCTGACGAGTGGCTTCACCCGTTTCGACACGGACAAGTACCTGCCCGGCACGCAGTCGATCCCCTGCGCGGGCGCGCGCTTCCTCGGCTCGTACTTCCGCCACTAACAGTCGATTCCGGCGTCCTCGGCCGATCGAGTCCTTCCGCGCCCGTCCGGCGACCCGCCGGGCGGGCGCGGTGCTTTCCGCACCTTGCCTTCGGAGCGTGAGTCGGGCGAGAGGATGCGCTAGCCTCCTCTTCGTCATGCCCGACCCGCGCGAAGTGCGCTCCATGTTTGGCCGGATCGCCGGTCGCTACGACCTCCTGAACCGCCTGCTGTCGGCCGGGATCGACCGCCGCTGGCGGGAGCTCACCGTGCGTCGAGCGGGTTTGCTCAAGGGCAAGCGCGTCGTCGATGCCTGCTGTGGCACGGGGGATCTCTCGCTCGCCTTCGCGGCCGAGGGGGCGAGCGTCGTCGGCGTCGACTTCACGCCCGAGATGCTGCAGCACGCCGGACCCAAGGCGACGGAGCGGCAGCTCGCCGGACTGTTCGTCCACGGCGACGCGATGAGGCTTCCGATCGCGTCGGGCTGCGCGGACTTCTGTAGCGTGGCTTTCGGAGTTCGCAATCTGGCGGATCCCGACCTCGGGCTGCGCGAGCTCGCGAGGGTGCTCAAGCCGGGTGGCCGATTGTTCGTGCTCGAGTTCAGTCCGCCGCCGCCGGGGCTGCTCGGCGCCCTGTATCGCTTCTACTTCCTGCGCGTGCTGCCGTGGATCGGCGGCTTCATCTCGGGCGATCGCGAGGCATACCGCTACCTGCCGAGGACCGTCTCGGCATGGCCCGAGCCGGAGGCATTCCGCCGTCAGCTCGAGGCCGCCGGGCTGCGCGACTGCGGCTACGAGCGGCTGACGTTCGGCATCGCCAGCCTGCACTGGGGAACGCGCGCGTGAGGGCCGCGGCCGTGAGCGCGCGCAAGGCCGTAGCGGAGCGCAAAGCTCCGACGCTCGCGCCGACGCGGAGCCTCTCGGTCGGGTTCGTCGCGATGGTGCCCTTGTTCGCGGCCTATGAGCTCGCGCTCCTCGCCGAGCCTGGCTCTGCGCGCAACTTCGGCGAGCTGTGCCTCGGGCTCGTGCTGCGGCCGTTCGGGACGCACGCCGACGCCGTGCGCGTGTCGCTCCTGTTGCTGGCGGGGCTAGGAGCCTTCCTCGTCGCGGCACGGCGTAGCCGCGAGAGCTTGGGCTCGGACGTCGCGCGCGTGTTCATCGAGGGCGTGCTCGCCGCGTGCGTGCTCGGGCCCTTGATGGTGATCGCTCTGCGCTCCGCTTCCGGTTGGATTCCGGTGCTCGACGCGTCGTGGGATCCGGGCCAGCCGGGACCGGGGCTGGCGGAGACCGCGCTCGTCTTCGGCGCAGGCGCGTGGGAAGAGCTCTTCTTCCGCGTCGGCCTGTATTCGTTCGTGTACTGGCTTGCGTTGCGTTTCTTCGCTGCGTTCGACGTCGCGGAGCGCCCGGCGCGCTTCGCCGCGGACGTCGTCGGACTGGCGCTCTCGTCGCTCCTCTTCGCCGCTGCGCACTTCGAGCCCTTGCTGCGTCACTTTGGGTCGGGCGGTCGGACGTTCGACCCTGCGCTCTTCACGTGGCTCACGCTCGGAGGTGCGCTGATGGGGCTGTGCTTCCGCCTGCGCGGACCGGGCGTCGCTGCCTGGGCCCATGGGCTCTTCAATGTCGCCTTGTGGATCGGGATCGATCCGGACGTGATCTGGTGAGTCGTTACTTCGTCGGCATCACGGGGGGCAGTGGCCACCCCTATGCGCTCGCGCTGATCCGAGCGCTCTTGGAGAACGGTCAGGAGGTCGACACCTCGGTCACGGAAGCCGGGGTGAAGGTGCTCAAGCACGAGGTCGGCATCGACGCAGGCCCCGAGGGCGTGAACCTCGGTTCGGCGTTGCGCGCGCGTCTCGGGGATCACTGGGGCGAGCGGCTGCGCGCGTTTCCCTCGAAGGCGATCGAGGCTCCGCCGTCATCGGGCACCGCGCTCACCGGCGGTGTCATCGTGTGTCCGTGCAGCATGGGCACGCTGGCGCGCGTGTCGGTCGGGTTCAGTTCGAACTTGGTGGAGCGCGCGGTCGACGTCGCGCTCAAGGAGCGCCGCACGCTCGTGCTCGTCCCGCGCGAAGCGCCGTACTCACAGATTCACCTCGAGAACATGCTGCGCCTCGCGCGCCTCGGCGCCGTGATCCTGCCGGCGAGTCCGGGCTTCTACCATCGTCCGCGCACGATGGAGGACTTGGTCGACCACGTGGTCGGCAAGGTGCTCGACACGCTGCGCGTGCCGAACGCCGTCGGCGCGCGCTGGAAGGGGCTGCCGCCTCCCGATGAAGACGCGGGGACCGGCGTTCCGCCGCCGCGCGATCCGCTCGCGGAGGACCGCCCGCGGTGAGCGGATCGCTCGCGGCCTACGGACGCCTCGTCGCGTTTCGGCACTCCGTGTTCGCGCTGCCGTTCGCGCTCCAAGGCGCATGGCTCGCGGCCGGTGGCGTTCCGCCGTGGCGCAGCGTGCTGTGGATCGTCGTCGCAGCGGTCGCGGCGCGCACGGCGGCCATGGGCTTCAATCGCTGGCTCGATCGACGGATCGACGCACGCAATCCGCGCACGGCACAGCGAGAGCTGCCCGCGGGCGTGCTCTCGCCGAGCGCGGTGCTCGCGCTGATCGCAGTGTCCAGCGCGGTCTTCATCGGCGCAGCGTGGATGCTGTCGCCCTTGTGCGCGGCTCTCGCGTTCCCCGTCCTCGCGGTGCTGTTCTTCTATAGCTTCACCAAGCGCTTCACGTGGCTCGCGCACGGATTCCTCGGCCTAGCACTCGGCATCGCGCCGCCCGCTGCGTGGCTTGCGATCGCGGGGGACTTCACGGGCGACTGGCGTACGCCGCTCGTGCTCGGCGGGGCCGTGCTGTGCTGGGTCGCGGGTTTCGACTTGATCTATGCGTGCCAAGATCGCGAGTTTGACGCTGCGGCGGGGCTGCATTCGATCCCAGCGCGGTTTGGAGCTGCTCGCGCTCTCTTCGTGTCGCGCAGTCTGCACGTCGTGACGGTGCTCCTGCTCCTCGTCGTCTGGCAGCGCGCGGACTTGGGCTGGATCTATCTCGCGGCGATCGTGCTCTCGGCGGCGCTCCTTCTGTGGGAGCATCGACTCGTCTCGCCCCACGATCTGAGCCGCGTCGACATGGCGTTTTTCACGCTCAACGGCTGGATCGGCGTGGGATTGTTCACGGGGCTCGCGCTCGATCGCGGGCTCTTGTCGTAGAGTGCGCGCATGGCGAAGGAAGCGGATCCGCGCGCGGAGTGGAGCGGCTTCGAGACGGCGCTGCGCGGCTCGAAGAGCCTCGCGTCGGCGTACCTGCTGCGCGGGGCGGAGCGTTGGTTCCGAGATCGCGCGGTCGACCGTGTGATCGAGCGAGCCAAGGCGCTCGACTACGAGATTTGCCGCCACGACACCAAGGACCCCGAGTTTCGCGCGCAGCGCCTGCTCGACGACCTCACGAGCAGTGCGATGTTCGCGAGTCTGCGGCTCGTGGTCGTGAGCGAGCCTGAGTCGCTGCTGAAAAAGTCTGGGAGCAACGAATCGGCGCTCACGCGGGCGATCCGCGGCTTCGTGGCTCGAAAGGGCGGCAGCGTGGTGCTCGTAGCGGATGGACTCCGCGCGGACTTGGCGATCGTGAAAGAGCTCGTCTCGCAGGGCGGCGAGCTGCGCTCGTTCCGCAAGCTGTACGAGCGTCCGCCGCCGTGGGCGCGCAACGCGGATCCGCGCAGCACGGAGCTCGTCGAGTGGCTGCTCGCGCGGGCGCGCGAGCGCGAAGTGAAGCTCTCGTCGGATCAGGCCGTCGTGCTCGCGCACGCGCAGGGCAACGACCTCGCGGCGCTCGACGATCAGCTCGCCGCGCTGTCGGCTGGCGGGGCTGCCGAGCTCTTCGCGCGCCTATCGGCGACGGCAGCGGGCTCGCCGGGAGATGTCTGTGACGCGCTCCTCGCCGGCGAGACGCCCCGGACGCTGCAGGCGGTCGAGACGCTCTTTTCGGGCGGCATGCGACGCGAAAAGGACGGCGGTCGAGAGACGGACCAGAACGCGCTCGTCGCGATCTTGCTCGGCTACCTGCGCCCCAAGGTTCGCTCCGGGCTTGCGGCCGCCGAGCTGGTCAAGGGCGGGATGCAGCCCGAGGACGCGGCGGGGGAGGTCGGCGTCACGGCTTTCGACAAGACCCTGCGCGCCGCGATCGGCACGCGGCCCCCGGAGCAGTGGCGCGGCATGCTCGACGACCTGCTCGAGATCGAGCGCCGCTCGCGACGCGGTGGCGAGGTCGACGCGGCGGATTTCGTCCGCCTCGCGCTGCGCTGGTCGCGCCGCGCGCCGGCTCGCGCGCGCTGAGTGCGGCGCACCGCGCGAGGTCCGCTAAGATCTGCGGCGATGACGAACTCAAGGCGCCCCGCGATCGCGCTCCTC
Organism: uncultured Planctomycetota bacterium; assembly: GCA_903928115.1. GTDB lineage: Bacteria > Planctomycetota > UBA1135 > UBA1135 > F1-120-MAGs118. Next base: position 5,892 of record CAIYPP010000134.1, on the reverse strand, counting down.
CCGGAGCTCGTGAAGAACCAGATCGCCGCAGGCGAGGTGATCGAGCGCCCGGCGTCGGTCGTCAAGGAGTTGTTGGAGAACGCGCTCGATGCGGGCGCGTCGCGCATCCAGCTCGATCTCGAAGAGGGCGGCGTCGCGCTCGTCCGTATCGTCGACGATGGCTGCGGGATCGCGCCCGACGAGATTCCTCTGGCGTTCGCATCGCACGCGACCAGCAAGCTCTCGGACGTCGCCGACTTGGACCACATCGCGACGCTGGGGTTCCGCGGTGAGGCGCTCGCCTCGATCGCTTCGGTCGCTCGTTGTCGCATGTTCTCGCGCGTGCGCGGCTCGCCGCTCGGCGCGGCGGTCGAGATCGAGGGCGGCCGCATGGGGGAGATCCGCGAGAGCGGCGGCCCCGAGGGCACGCGCATCGAAGTGCGCGACCTCTTCTTCAACACTCCGGCGCGGCGTCGCTTCCTCAAGGCGACGGCGACGGAGCTCGGCCGCGTGCTCGACGTCGTGCAGCGGCTCGCGCTGGCCCAGCCGGGCGTCGGCTTCGTCGTGACCCACGACGGTCGCCGCGCGTTCGAGGTCGAGCCTGCGATGGACTTGCGAGCGCGCGTGCGACGCACGTTCGGCGCGGAGCTCGCGGACGCGCTCGCGCCAGTAGAGGCGCACGACGGCGACACGGTGCTCGCGGGCTTCGTCGCGCCGCCGCGCTTTGCGCGCAACGATACGACGCGCCAGATGTGGTTCCTCAACGGCCGTCCGTTGCGCGACAAGATCCTCTCGCGCGTCCTGAAAGACGCGTACCGCGGCTTCATCGTCGACGGGCGCCAATCGGTGGCGTTCCTCTCGCTCACGATGGATCCGGCCAAGGTCGATGTGAACGTGCATCCGGCGAAGGCGGAGGTGCGCTTCCGCGACGAGCGCCGCATGTTCGGATTCCTCGTGGCCCAGCTGCGCGCCGCGGTGTCGGCGCTCGACATGGCCACGCCCGGCGAGCGCATGGTCGACGCGCTCTCGCGGCGCGAGGGTGCTCCGGCGGCACCGAGGCAGTTCACGCTGCCCGCACCCGCGTGGACGCCCGCGCCGGAGCGCACGGCGCGCGAGCTGCCGGTGCTCGTGCGCGAGACGCCGGTGGAGAGCTTCGCGCCGGAGCCGAGCTCGACCCTGCTCGGCCCGCGCAGCGACGAGCTCCCGCGGAGTGCGGAAGTGCCGGTTCGCGCCGAGCCGATCCGCGGGCCGCTCCTGCAGGTCGGGCGCACGTACATCCTGCGCGGCACGGACGATGGCTTCGAGATCGTCGATCAACACGCGCTGCACGAGCGCCTGACACTCGAGGACCTGAAGGCGGAGCTCGCGCGCGGCACGGTCGAGGTCCAGCGTCGGCTCGTCCCCGAGCTCGTCGAGGTCGGCGGCGCGCAGGCGGAGCTGCTCGAGCCGCACCTCGAGGCGCTCGGCAAGATCGGGCTCCATCTCTCGCGCTTTGGCGCGGGCACGATCGCGGTGAACGGCGTTCCGGCGCGCCTGCGGCGGCCGGACCCCGCGGCCCTCGTGCACGAGGTCGTCGCTGCGATCGAGCGCACCGGCTCCGCGCCCGGCGCGGAGGACCTGCTCGAGGAGATCCTGCACCGCACGGCGTGTCGCTCGTCGGTGATGGCGGGGGATGAGCTCTCGGAGCTCGAGATGCGCGCGCTGCTCGCGCGCGCGCGCGACAACGACAACTCGCAGACCTGCGCCCACGGCCGACCGACACGCGTGCGCTTCACGCTCGCGGACTTGGAGAAGGCCTTCTATCGGCGTTGAACGCCGGCGTGCGGCTCAGGGCACGAACGCGGTCGGCTCGAGCGGTGCGCGCAGGCTCGCGCTCTTCACGTAGAGGCGCAGCTTGGCCTTCTCCGCGAACTGCCACGGCGAGCGCGTGAGATCGGGCGCGAAGGTCTGCACGTCGAACGGCACTTGGAAGCCGTCCACGGGCTTGTACTTGTCGAACAGGAGCAGCGACGCGCTCTCGTGCACGAGCGTGCCCTTGTCGTCCTCCGCGACGACCGCCATGCGCGGCAGCTTGGTCGTCGCATCGAGGCCGATCCACGCGCGCACCTCGCGCGTGCTCTGCACCTTGTCCTTGCGAGCGATGGCGAAGTCGGGGCTGACGATGTCGAGCCACGCGAAGCCCTGGGCGCGCTCGAGCATCGACTTGGGCAACGGGAACGGCGGTGCTTCGAGCACCGCGAGGGAGCGCACGCGCAGGTTGCCCGCATCGACGAGGCTCGCGAAGGTGCGCGCGACGTGCACGATCTGGTCGAGCTCGGCGCGGTCTTGCTCGTAGTCGATGCCCTGCAGTCGAAGCTTGCGACCCTCGGCGTCGACCATCCAGTCGCCTTGCGGTCCGCGCAGGCGGCGTCGCCCCTTCACCTCGAGCGACGAGTCGATGTAGCCCGGTGCGAGGAAGCGGATGCGACCGTCGTTGAAATCGGCCTCGCCGCGCCCGCCGGCTTCCCAGCCTCGCGCGTCGAAGGAGAGCTCGAACGCGGTCACCTTGGCCTGCGGCGCCGTGCCGGTGGTCGCGGTGCGCAGCGCGCTCCAGACCTCGCGCGCTCGCGCGCTCGTGGTCTCGGGAAGTGCACCGGGGACGAGCTCGGCGGGCGTCGCTGTTTCCGGAGTCGGCGCCGGCACCGGAGCGGGCGTCGGGGCCGGATCTTGAGCGAGGCCGAGGGCGAGCAGGGCGAGGAGGACGTGGGCGGGGGAAAGCATGGGCGATGGGGAGGCTAGCACGAGCGGCGGCCGCGGGGCTCTTCCATGGAGCTCCCTACGTGCGAAGATGGCGCTGCGTGGAGAGAAAAGCGGATTTGCGTGTGCTGCTCGGGGTCACGGCCAGCGGCAAGAGCGCGCTCGCGCTCGCGGTCGCCGAGCGCGCTGGGGCCGAGGTCGTTTCGATGGACTCGATGCTCGTCTACCGCGGCATGGACATCGGCACTGCGAAGCCGAGCCGTGAGGAGCGCGCACGCGTCGTGCACCATGCGATGGACGTGGTCGAGCCGAGCGCGGTGTTCACGGTGCAGGACTGGCTCGCTTGCGCGGAGGCCGCGCTCACGGAGATCGCCGCGCGCGGTCGGCGCGCGCTCGTCGTCGGCGGCACCGCGTTCTACTACAAGGCGCTGGTGCACGGCCTCTTCGAAGGACCCGATGTCGACCCGGCGCTGCGAGCCTCGCTGGAGCAACGCTATGACGCCGAGGGCTCGAGTTCGCTCCATGCCGAGCTAGCCCGCGTCGATGCTCCGGCCGCGGCGCGCATCCACGCCCACGACCGCAAGCGCGTCGTTCGCGCGCTGGAGGTCTGGCACCAGAGCGGCCGCAGCCTGAGTGACTGGCAGCGCGAGTGGGGCTGGGACGGCACGGGGGCGCGCGAGCGCGAGCGGCGAGTCGTCGAGCTCGTGCGCGAGGAGGCCGAGTTGGAGCGGCGCATCGTCCTGCGCACGCGCGAGATGCTGGACGCGGGCTGGGCCGACGAGGCCGCGCGCGTGCGAGCGAGCGGCGGGTTCAGCGCCACCTCGTCTCAGGCGCTCGGATACCGCACTGCGCTCCGCTTGCACGACGGAGAGCTCGACCGCGACGCCGCCTGCGCGGAGATCGCCCTCGGAACTCGTCAGTTCGCCCGCCGACAGCGCACGTGGTTCCGCAAGTTTCACGAGGCCGTGCGCGTGCGGGCGCCGGAAACCACACAGGACCTCGCCGAACGTGTCGGCGAGGTCCTGCGAGCGTTCGATTGGAGCTAGCGGCCCTTGGGCGCCGAGCGCCCGAGCGGCGAGCTCTGGCGGTCGCTACTGACCGACCTTGAACTCGACCTTGGGCGCTTCCGGGCGGTAGGGCTTGAGCGGTGCCTGCGGAAGGAGCGGGTTGCTCTCGTTGGCGTTGATCAGGTGGCGACGCATCGTCGTGCCGATGTCACCCATGTCGTTCGAGAGCTTGGAGAGGTACGGGCCGTCCTTGCTCTGGCTGTAGCCGAAGAACTGGTAGCTCATGCGCGCCGGCACGCTGTTGATGTGCCAGTGGTTGTTCTCGTAGGCGGGCGACGAGCAGCCGGCGGCAAGCAGACCGAGGAGCGCGAGGGCGCCGAGGGACAGACGCTTCATGGGGCGATGAGGTGGGGGTCGCGGAGGCCCGGGGGGGCCCCCTGAGGGGGTCTCGAGCGGGCCCAAGAGGGGCCGTCGAGGGGACGCAGTATGGACAGGCCCGCTCCCGCCCGTCAAGTTGGGACCCCCGACGGGGCCGGAATCGGCCGGCGGCGGGGGCCCAGCCAAGAATCCGGCGGGGCGCGAGCGAGCGAAGGAAGAGAGCCTCAAAGATGCAGTACCAAGCCGTGCGCGGCATGCGCGACGTCCTCCCGGCCGAGATCCCGCTGTGGGAGCGGCTGGAGCACGAGGCCCGGCGTCTCGCCCGAGCCCACGGCTTCCGGGAGATCCGGCCGCCCTTGGTCGAGGAGACGGCTCTTTTTATCCGCTCGGTCGGCGAGGTTACGGACATCGTCGAGAAAGAGATGTTCAGCCTCCAGAAGGGGGACAACTTCCTCTCGCTGCGCCCCGAGGCCACGGCGGGCATCGCGCGCGCCTACCTCGAGGCGGGCTTCGACAAGAACGCGCCCCTGCAGCGGCTCTTCACGATCGGGCCGATGTTCCGCGGCGAGCGCCCGACCAAGGGCCGCGAGCGGCAGTTCACGCAGTTCGACGTCGAGTGCTTGGGCAGCCTCGACCCGCGCCTCGACGCCGAGTGCGTCCACATGGCCGCGAGCTTCTTCGAGGCGCTCGGCATCGAAGGGATCGAGGTGCGCCTGAACTCGATGGGGGACGGCGACGATCGCGAGCGCTTCCGCGAGGCGGTCAAGGCGTTCGTGGCGGGCCAGCTCGCCGAGCGCTGCGAGCTGTGCCGCTCGCGCTTCGAGCGCAACGTGCTGCGCGTGCTCGACTGCAAGTCGCCCGCGTGTGTCGAGCTGAACAAGAAGGCGCCCGTGCTGCTCGACTTCTTGACGGAGCACAACCGCGCGCACTTCGACGCCGTGCGCGCGAGCTTGACCGCGCTCGGCCGCAAGTCGGAGGTCGACACCGGCATCGTGCGCGGCCTCGACTACTACACGCGCACGATCTTCGAGCTGCACTATCCGCGGTTTGGCGCACGCAGCGCCATGTGCGGCGGCGGTCGCTACGACCACCTCCTGCGCGACCTCGGCGGCAGCGACCTGCCGGCGATCGGCTTCGCCATCGGCTTCACGGGCACGCTGATCCTGATGCAGGAGCTCGGGCTTGCGAAGGCCGTGACTCCGGCGCCGATCGACGTGTACGTCATCGCCGCGGGCGCGGGGCTCGAGGCGCGCGTGCTCGCGCTGGCGCAGCTCCTGCGCAACGCGGGCTTGAGCGCGATCTACGACGTCGAGTCGCGCAGCGTGAAGTCGCAGTTCAAGGCCGCGAACTCGGGCGGACATCCGTTGGTCGTCGTGCTCGGCGACGCGGAAGCTGCCGCGGGCAATGCGCAGCTCAAGGACATGCGCAACGGAACTCAGGACGTCGTGCCGCAGGCCGAGCTCGCGGCGCGCGCGCGGGCGCTGCTCGCGCGCTGAGGTCGATGGAGTCGCGCCGCGAAGCCCGCTCGCTCGCGCACCTGCGCCGCGTCGGCGTGTACGGCGGCTCGTTCGATCCCGTGCACAACGGGCACTTGCACGTCGTGCGCGCGGCGCGCGAGCGATTCGCGCTCGACGGAGTCATCTTCGTGCCGGCCGCGCGACCGCCGCACAAGCCGAAGAAGCAGCTCGCGAGCGAAGCAGATCGCCTCGCGATGCTCGAACTCGCGCTCGAAGGCTGGAGCGACGCGTGGATCTCGACCTTGGAGTTCGAGCGCGCGGGGCCGTCGTACACG